>NZ_CABPUT010000006.1:27365-37815 GCF_902460625.1 Campylobacter concisus | reverse complement strand
GTGATATAAAAGAGCCAAATTTCCAAAAGATTGAGCAAATTTTAAATATTGACTTGACATTTTTGGGAGGTTTTAAAGATATGCTTTCATATATAAATGGCCTTGAAGAATCAAAGCTAGTAGTGGATCTTCATAAAATGGATGTAAATTCTACCCAAAAAGAGCTTGGCGCTAAGATCTCAATATCTGTTTGGGGGATGAAATACTAATGAAAATAAAAATTTTATTGGCTTTTTTATTTTTAAATATTGCTTTTGCTAATCAGCTTCAAGAGGAAATGGACTCTTATGATAAAATTTTTGAAAAAATAAAGGAAAAAAGAAGCGGTCTTAGCGATATTGAGCTTTCGAGCATAAAAAATCCTTTTAAGCAAGAACCTATCAAGACGATAACAGATCAAAATTTATCAATTATCACTCAAGCTTCAAAAGGGCTTAGTTTAAAAGCAATTTTATTAAGCAAAGCAAATATTGATTCCAAGTGGTATGCTGTCGGTGATATTGTTGATGGTTACAAAATAACCAACATTACTAAAAATGGTGTTTTTTTAGTAAAAGGCGATGAAAAACAAGAGCTAATTTTAAAAAATGGAAGTAAAAATGTTGAGATTAAAATTAAATAAAATATTAATAATAGGTGCACTATTTTGCTTAAATATGAATTATGCTAGTGCTAATGAAAGTAGTTGTTTAAGCAAGAATTTTAATATGAAAATTTCAGATGATGTTGCACTAGTAGATGTGTTAAATCAGCTTTCAGAGATGTGCAACTTTAGTATTGTTGCAAAGGATACTTACAGCAAAACAGAGCTAAAAGATAAAGTTTTTGGCGTTAATATCAGAAATATGAGTCTTAGCGAAGTTTTTGACCTGCTTTTAAGTGAGAAAAATTTAAGCTACGAGTTTTCAAATAATGTATTAAAAATTTCATCTTTAAAAACTCAAATTTTTAAACTAGATTATATAACTTCTATTAGAGAAGGAACTGCTGTCACCCAAGCTTCAGTGGATGCTACTCCATCTGAAATTTCTAGTGGTTCAAGTAGTAGCGATAATTCCCAAGATGATAGTTCTCAAGGCTCAAGCAACCTTATAAAAACTACCGAAAGGTTTGACTTTTGGGAAAAACTAGATGCTGAGCTTAAAGCTATTTTAAATAATAGTAGCGAACATATCACAGCGCCTGATCCTATCATAAATCAAAATGCGGGCCTTATCACTGTTACGGCCACTCCTTCTCAACTTAAGCGAGTTGAGAAATATATAGATGAAATGCAAAAAAGACTAAAAAAACAAGTAATTATTGATGTTTCTATTATTTCAGTTGAGTTAAATAATGAATACAAGCAAGGCGTTGATTGGAGTAAATTTGAACTTGGATTTAATACATACATTGGTAATTCAAGAAATAATCCGAGCTCAAGTGCTACTTGGACAAATAAGGGAAATAGCCTAAGTGATGGATTTGGACGTACATTAAATATTGCAGCTAATTTAAATTTTAGCCTTGATGGAATGATAAATTTTCTTGAAACAAATGGAAAGACAAAGGTTATATCAAGCCCAAAAGTAACAACACTTAATAATCAACAAGCTCTAATCTCAGTTGGTGATAACATAAACTACCGTGTTCAACAAAAGACTGACAATGGAAACAGCAATAGCGATAGGCTGACAACTACTTATAAACAATACTCTGTTTTTATAGGCATATTATTAAATTTACTACCAGAAGTCTCTGATAATAACAAAATCATGCTTCGAATCAATCCATCGCTTAGTAACTTTAAATACGCTGAAGACGACACAAGACAAAATGCGTTAAGGGAGATTGCTCCAGATACAGTGCAAAAGAAGCTTTCAACTGTTGTTCAAGTTGATAGCGGTGACACTATTATTCTTGGTGGATTAATAGGCCAGACAAAGGGTAAAAATAATACTTCTGTACCTCTTCTTTCCGACATTCCACTTATAGGTGGCGTCTTTAAAAGCACAAGAGACAATATAAAAACAACAGAGCTTATCTTTGTCATCACTCCTCATGTAGTTGATTTTGACAAAAAAAAGCCACTTAATCAATCATTAAAAGACTTAGGTTTTTCTAAAACGATCTATGAATAACAAGAATATTTATACAGATATAAAAGATATCTTTATCAACGAAGACGAAGTAGCTGATTTTGTTAATCTAGATAACTCAATCACTTGTTACAATAAGATCGTCTCGGCTCTAAAAAAGCCACTAAAGCTTATACTTTTTTATGGTAAGCCTGGTAGTGGAAAGACCTTTTTGTTAAACAAGATAGCCTCTGATCTTCAAAAGGATAAAAAATTAATTTTTTTCCCGCATCCTTTTTTTAGCGAGGCTACATTTATAGAAGCTCTTTGTGAAGATATATACGGAAATAAGCTTGATAATATAAATAATTTTGAAAGTTTTGTTGCACACTACTCAAAAGAATTTAAAAATAAAGATGAAATTTTACAAAACCAAATAGTTGTCATCCTGGATGAAGCACAACTTTATCCTACTGAATTGATCGAAAAAATAAGGCTGATGGCCGATACAAGATTATTTAAATTTCTATTTACTATTCATAAAACCGAAAATGAAGATGTGTTGGCAAAGGACTATTTTCAAACTAGAATTTGGGAGAGCATAGAGCTTGGAAGTGCAAACACGAATGAAATCATAGTTTATTTGCAAAGAAAAATAGGACAAAAAGGCTACGATAAATACCTAAATTTTCAAAAAAAAGACTATGACAAAGCCTATGAGCTTTGTTGCGGAAATCTACGCACACTAAATAAAATTATGTATAAATTTTATGAAATTTGTGAATATTACGAACAAAATCAGCCATCAAAATTAAGTAGCGAGGACGCAAATATTAAAATTTTGACAATGTCTGCACTTGATACAGGAATAATTCATGCTTGAATTACAAGAAATTCAAAGGCTAGAAAAGCTCTATGAAGAGTACGAAAAAAAGAATAAAAATAGCCTTTTAAAATTGTTATCACATAAAAAGCTAGGTCTTTTAATAATTACAATCTTGCTAATTGCTTTTATCTTTGGTGCTTTTTTATTTTTCTCAAACGCTAAAAACAAAAAAGAGACAACTAGTACTCCAGCTTTAGTTGAGAAAAATTTGACAATACAAACAGATATAAAAGAAAAAAACATAACCTTTGCTGAAACTAATGTCAGCAAAAATATTTTAGAAGATGGCAAACAAAAAAGCGAGCAAGCAAAAGAGAGATTTGAATCAGATAAAAAACAAGATGAACTCGCCGAGAAAATAGCTAAAAAGCTAGAACAATCCATAAAGCTGAATGAAGATAGCAAAGAACAAGCATCAGATAAAAAACAAAGAAGTGGTGGCGGTTGGCTAAAGCTAAATTTACCAACTGAAAATGAAAATATACAAAATGAACAGCCTCTACCAAATGAAGAGATAATAGAATTAGAACCAAAGGCAAAGCCAAAAATTGATATTCAAATTTCAAGTGAAAACAATGAAATTTCTATGCTAAAAGAAAATTTTAATAAAAATAAAAATCCAGAAATCGCCCTTAAAATAGCAAGAAAATGCTATCAAGATAAAAGATATATCGACACTATAAAATGGGCACTATCGGCAAATAATTTAGATAGTAGCATTGAGGAGTCTTGGGTCATGTTTGCTAAGGCAAAATATATGCTAAAACAAAAAGATGACGCATTACGTGCATTAGAAGAATATAATAAAAATAAAAATAAGCCCGAGATAAATGAGCTAATAAATAAGATAAAAAGCGATACGTTGTGAAATTTTTGATTGTTATATTTTTATCATTAAATGCCTTTGCACTTGGGATGGCTGACATTAAAAGTTATTTTGAAAAAGCTGAATATCCTAAAATTTGTAATCAAAAAATACAAGATCTATTAAAAGATTCACAAAATGAAGAATTTCTTAATATCTTTGGTATATCTTGCTTAAAAACAAATGATATAGATAGGCTCGCTCTTCCAGCAAGCAAACTATCAAAAACACAAAGCTCGAGAGAGAATGCAGCATATTTTGCTGATATATTACTTAAAAAAAAGCTATTGCTTCATGCTATCTTGGATGGGGCTGATATAAGCTATATTAGGCTTCCAAAGAGCGATTACATTCTTTCATTTATATTTGATAAATTTGTCAAAAAAGAATACGTTGAGGAGCTTGGCGTATTTATTTTTGAAGAGCCAAATTCAGATACAAGATATGAGCTTAGTGCAATAGTTGGCTCAAATTTTGCAAAAATGATTTTAAAAATTTTTAAAAATGACGATCTTATTTCGCAGATTGAGTATAGATAAAGAGAAGAGATGAATAATTTAGAAAATTTAACGCTAAAAACATTAGAACAACTTAATAAACTAAATGATGAGCAAATTTTAAAGATTATAGAGATAAAAAAAATAAATGAAAAAAGTCTTTTGGCTATTTTGCTTGAAGAAAATATGCTAGAGGAAGAGATTTTTTTTGAAATTCTATCTGATATTTATAGAAGAGGACACACTGACATTGATGAAATTTCAACTAACCTTCAGATAGATCAAAAGCGCTTTATTCAATATGTGTGCGATAAATTTAAAATCACATTTTTTGACCTTGACGATATAGATATCGACTACCGTATCAGTGAAAAGCTGAGCACCTCTCAGCTAAAATCATATAACGCTATCCCAGTAAAAGAAGACGAGATAAGTGTTTATGTAGCTTTTAAAAATCCTTTTGACGTGATCATTCAGGATAAAGTTCAAAATTTATTTAACAGAAAGCTATTAAAAGTAGCTTGCGCCGATCCAGCCCAGATAGAAAAATATATAAACAAAATAGCTCTTAATGAAAGTATAAAAGACGTTATTACAGAGATTAGAAAAGAGCTTTCAAGCTCCAGTAGCCAAGGGCAAAGCACAGAAAGCTCCGGAATTTTAAAGCTAATTGAGATAATTTTAAAAACATCTATTCAAAGCAGAGCAAGCGATATTCATATCGAGCCAACTGAGACAAACTGTATCGTAAGAAGCAGGATAGATGGTATGCTAAGTGAGACATTTATATTTGATAAAGATATCTATCCTCCGATGGTAAGCCGAATGAAGCTACTTTCAAATATGGATATCGCAGAGCGCCGTCGCCCACAAGATGGTAGGTTTTCAGCTCAAATTTTAGATAAAGAGTACGATTTCCGTATCTCTACACTACCTATTTTAAACGGCGAAAGCATAGTTTTAAGAATTTTGGACAAATCAAAAGTTATCATAAACATTGAAGACCTTGGTATGCATCCAGATAACTTTGCTAAATTTAAAAAGAGCATGAAAGCACCTTATGGCATTATCCTGGTTACTGGTCCGACAGGATCAGGAAAAACGACTACACTTTACGGTGCATTAAATGATATAAAAAGTGTAAAAACTAAGATTATTACTGTTGAAGATCCGGTCGAGTATCAGCTAAATATGATCCAACAAGTACATGTAAATGAGAAGGCTGGACTTACTTTTATCTCAGCTCTTCGCTCTATTTTAAGGCAAGATCCAGATATTATCATGATAGGTGAGATCAGAGATCAAGAGACGCTTAGAATCGCGATTCAAGCAGCGCTAACTGGACACTTGGTGTTTTCTACACTTCATACAAATGATGCTATTAGCGCTCTGCCTCGTATGGTTGATATGGGTATTGAGCCATATTTAGTGAGTGGTGCACTAGTTTGCATTGAGGCTCAAAGGCTTGTAAGAAAGCTTTGTCCGTATTGCAAACAAAAAGTCACGCTATCTCAAAAAGCTCTTGATGAGATTAAGAAATTTCTTCCTGAAGATTATCAATTTTATAAAAGCGTAGGTTGTCAACACTGCTCACAAACCGGATATCTAGGACGTGAAATGATAAGCGAAATATTATCTATCAGTGATCACATAGCAAGTATCGTAGCAAATAACGCTTCAAAAGAAGAGCTTAAAAAGGCCGCCTATGACGAAGGCTTTATAGATATGTTCCATGATGGCGTTATACGCGCAGCAAATGGTGTAACAACAATCGAAGAAGTATATAGAGTTGCCAAGATATGAAATTTTACGAAATAGAATATATAAAAGATGGCAAACGCCAAAAGATGAGCCTAAAAGCCAATAGCAAAAATGATGTAAAAAATCGTGCAAATATTCAAGGCATGATAGTAAAGATCAAAGAAACTCAGGTTTCAAGTATCAACAATGACTTTTTGGACTTGCAAGAAAAATTTAACAAAATTTTCTATTCTTCGAAAGTAAAAATTCCAGCTCTAGTCGCTACCATAAGGCAACTTAGCGTTATGACTAATGCTGGTATATCAATACATGATGGCATAAAAGAGACAGCAAATGCTACTGAAGATAAAAGGCTAAAAATAATATTTCAAACATTAGATGAAGACCTAAATCAAGGTGCGAGCTTAACTCAAAGTATAGAAAATTTTCAAGAAGAGCTAGGTGATGTCACTGTCGCCATGGTAAGGCTTGGAGAGAGTACTGGCAATATGGCTGACGCATTATCAAAGCTAGCTTCTATCTTGCAAGAAGTCTGGGATAACCAACAAAAATTTAAAAAAGCCATAAGGTATCCAATAACCGTAATATGCTCTATAATTTTGGCTTTTATTGTGCTCATGACATCAGTTGTTCCACAATTTCGAGAAATTTTTAGCCAGCTTAATGCTGATCTCCCACTTCCTACTAAAATTTTACTAAACATTGAATACATAATGAGCAATTACGGCATATATATAATAGTTATTCTTGTCGCATTTGCTTTTTTGCTAAAAAGGCAATATTCAAATGATGAAAATTTTAGGGATAAGGTCGATAAATATCTACTAAAAGTCTATCTTGTGGGCAAGATAATATTTTTTGCAAATATGAGTAGATTTAATCTAATCTTTACAGAGCTTGTTCGCGCTGGACTTCCTATCGCTGATGCACTAGATACCGCCGTTGTAACTGTTTCAAATCAAGACATAAGAAATAAACTAACTGCTGTAAAAGTACTAGTTGGTCGTGGCATAAGCTTAACCGAGGCCTTTAGGCAAACTGGACTTTATGAGGGTATGCTTATACAGATGATAGGAGCTGGCGAACAAAGTGGTAGCTTAGATGACATGACACAAAAAGTTACTGATTATTATAGAGTGAAATTTAATGATATTATTGATAATATTTCAAACTATATTGAGCCGATACTACTAATATTTATCGCAGCTATGGTACTTTTGCTCGCCCTTGGTATATTTATGCCAATGTGGGATATGGCAAAAGCTGTTAAAAATTAAATCAACATTTAAAGGAGTAAAATGCCTATAGAAAGAGAATATGGCGTTGATGAGAACGCATTTTTAGTTTCAAAAACGGATACAAAAGGAAGGATTACTTATTGCAACGAGCCTTTTTTAAATATCGTAGGAGTAAAACAAGGTGATCTCTTAGGAAAACCGCACAATATAATAAGACACACTGATATGCCAAGAGTTATTTTCAAGCTACTTTGGGAACGCATACAAAATAAAGAGGAAATTTTTGCCTTTATTAAAAATAAAACTCTCAATGGTGGATTTTACTGGGTATTTGGCAATATCACAGCCTCGCTTGATCAGCAAGATAATATCGTTGGCTACTATTCTGTTAGACGTAAGCCAAATGCAAAAGCAATAGAGATCATAAAACCACTTTATGCAAAACTACTTGAGCTAGAACGAGATGGCGGTATTGAAGCGTCTAAAAAATATTTATTTAAATTTTTGGAAGAAAAATCAACAAGCTATGATGAATTTATAAACAACTTACAAAGGTTCTAGATATGTTTAAGAAAAAATCAAATGCAATAAATGAGATTTTAAGTGTTGTCAAATCGGCAAGCAATGGCATACTAGAGCCTCGCATTGTAAATGTTGGAGAAAAGGACGAGATGTATGAAGTCGCCCTTGGCATAAATGATTTGTTAGATCAAGTTGAAGCACTTCAACGTGAAATTTCAACCTCAGTCCAAGCTGCACAAAACTCAAAAACATATAGAAATATATTTGTAGAAGGGTTTAGGGGTTTATTTAAACGAAATGCCATATCTATGAGCAAGGGTGTCACAGGTATAAAAGACGGCCAAAAAAGCAAGGTTAGAGGTCTTTTATCAAGCGAGCTTGACAAACTTGGAAACGGCATAAATGGCATAAATTATGTAAGAGATGATCTAAATGAAAGTATCAAAAATTTAAGCCAAACAGCAACAGATGCTAAACAAACTGCACAAATAGCAAGAGAAAATATGTCAAACATTGTCGAACTTAGTCAAAATATGGGAGAGCTTGATGGTCTAGTACAAAGCTGCTCAAATGCTACTGGTATGCTAAGCACTAGGGCTTCTGAAATAAGCTCTGTTTTAAATTTAATAAAAGATATTGCCGATCAAACGAATCTGCTTGCTCTTAACGCCGCCATTGAAGCTGCCCGCGCAGGAGAGCACGGACGTGGTTTTGCGGTAGTCGCTGATGAAGTAAGAAAGCTAGCTGAAAATACACAAAAAGCTGCAAGTGATATCGAAGTAAACATAAAAACACTTCAGCAAGAGGTGAATGATATCGATGAAAATTCTAAAAAGATCGATGAAATTTCTAAACTAACGACACAAAATGTAGAAAATTTCAAAAAGGTATTGAGCGAGTTTAATGCAAACGCACAAAATACTGCTCAAACATCAAAATATGTCGAAAATAAAACCTTTGCCATAATCGCAAAAATTTCACAAATCGCTTACAAAACTAAAGTGTACTCTGATCTTATAAACGAGCAAGGATACAGCGAGGAAATACGTAATTTAGCACAAAACCTGCTAGACTGGTATGAGAACGAGAGTATAAGTGAACACAAGCAAAATAAAAATTTTGATAAGTCAAAAGAGCTTACATCGTCGCTAAATAATGAAATCAAACTCTTGCTCGAGAAGTCAGCCTCTGGCTATAATGAACAAAATTTAAATTATTTTGTTGATAAGTCTAAAAAAATAGAAGATCTAAGCGAGCAAATTTTTGCTTCGTATAACGAAATTTTTAAAGATAAAAACTAAAGTGTTAAATTATCTTTGATGTTTTTTGGGGTGGTCAAAAAATAACGCTTTTGCACTACCCTCTTTTAACTCACTAAATTTACATCCAAACTCAACACAAAATATTCCAGAAGTTGGGATATTGTCTATTGATGAATCGCTCAAATACTCACAAATTTCAGTTATGCTTGGGTTGTGCGTGATGATAAAAATCTCATCCAAACTCTCATCTATATTTTTGACAAATTTTAAAAGATCTTCAAAGCTTATATCATAAAGCTCATCTATAAGATCGATCTCTTCTTTAAATTTTAAAGTTTTAGCGATAATCTTTGCTGTTTGTTCGCACCTTTTAGCACTGCTTGAAAAGATGGCTCTTGGCATCACATCATACATTTTTAGCCTATTTGCCATAAATTTAGCGTCCTCTTTGCCTTTTTGACTAAGCTCCCTTAAGGCATCTTTAGCTCCGTCCTTATTCTCATCAACCGCTTTTGAATGTCTTATGAAATAAATTTTACTCACTATCTCTCCTTTGAGAAATTCTTTATCAAGCAAAGCTCTTCTTTGCTAAATCCAGCTTTTAAGCGATCTTGCTCATTGATCTCTCTAACATTTTTAAATGAATTTGGATACAAACTTAAGATAATATCAAAGTAACTATTTTCGTCAATACCCTCTTTTTTACAAGCAAACTTAAACCACTTATCGCCTTTATAAACATGAGAGACTTCCTCCTTTAATATGACTTTCAGGCACTCAATGAGCTCTTCATTTCCGCCCTCACCTTCAAGCCTTTTTATGATATGAGCATTTGCATCAAGCCCATTTGCCTCCATATATCTTGGCAGTAGCGCCATACGGCTAGTTAGACTATCTGAAGTCTTTTGAAGTGCGATAAAAAGCCCATCATGCACACTTAGCTCGCCGTATCTACCGCCCTGCTTTAAGAGCAAATTTTCTATCATGCAAAAGTGTCTGATCTCATCTTCAGCCACTTCTAGCCAGTCTTCATAAAATTCTCTTGGCAAATTTCTAAATCTATAACAAGCATCAAGCGCGATGTCAATAGCACTAAATTCAATATGAGCTACCGAGTGGATAAAATTTAAATTTTTATCCTTTGGCTTTACTTTTTTGTTTAGCTCTTTCATGCTAACTACTTCACAAAATTTTGCATAGCTAGGCGTTATTAACTCATTTGGTTTAGAGCTTTCACAAAAATTTATATTAAAATCTCGTTTAAATTTCTCATAAAATAGCTCAAATTTTAAAAATTTAAGCCCAATCTCGCCTTCATTTAAAATTCCCCAAATTTCATCAAAAAAATTCATATTTTCTCTT
>NZ_CABPUT010000006.1:0-26854 GCF_902460625.1 Campylobacter concisus | reverse complement strand
TACGAGTGTAAATTTATATAAATAATGCTTAAAATTTGAGCCTAGTATTTGTTTTAAAAGGTTTTTAGTAAAAATTTCTGATTTATTTTGCTTTGCCATATCCAGCAAATCTATTTGCTGCCAAGCAACTTGAATTTGAGCACCTTACAAGGTAGCTATTTATCTCTTGATTTCCTTTTAGATGCACATTTTTTTGTTTTAGATTCATATAGCTATGAATTATCTTTCCGCCAGAATTATGTATAAATTTTACTGTCTCATCGCCAAGAACAGCCGTAACTATGCCAACATGAGTAATATTTTTCTTATCTTTATTTTTCTGAACACCCTTGCCAAGAGTATTTGAGAAAAATACAAGATCACCTATTTTTGGATTTTTATGAGTAATTAAATTTTTACTTTCATAAAAATTATAGATCGCTTTTGACTTTCTACCGCCATTATCGTAGTAGTGATTTATTATCTTTTCATCAAAATACATATTTTGATACTTTGCATTTACGATAGAAACAAATCCTGAGCAATCACCACCAGCTCTTGTATTTAGGTATTTTTTAAAAAAAGAACCAAATTTTTTATCTTCTCTATCATTATCTTCATCTATGATTTCACCAATCATTTGCTCACTAAAATCAACGCTTGAAGTTACGGTTTGATTTGTTTCATTTTGCGGAGTTGTCGGTTGATTAGAGGTAAAAGAACAACCTGTAAAAAATATAATACTAAGAATAAAAAAGATTTTTTTATTTATTGAATTTGACATATTTATATCCAAAATTTTAGTGTTTGCAATTTTAACTTTTAAACGTAAATGAACCGGAAATAGTGCTTTGCTTTCTTTATTCTAAGTTAAAAAGCAATATAATATCGGCAAAAAATATATTTTCTTAAGGCAAAAAAACAATGATGCACTATTTAAAGATAAAAGGAAATGCAAAATTAAGTGGCGAAGTAAAAATAAGCGGTGCCAAAAATGCTGCTCTACCGATCATCGCCCTAACCTTACTTGCAAAAAAAAGTGTAAATTTAACAAATATTCCAAATGTCGCTGATATAAAAACGCTTTGCCAACTGCTAACTAACCTAGGAGCAAAGTGCGAATTTAAAGATAAAAACTCACTAAGCATAGACACAAGCAGTGTAAGCTCAACTACTGCAAATTATGACATCGTTAGAAAGATGAGAGCATCTATCTTAACTCTTGGACCGCTTCTTGCACGCTTTGGCCACTGCGAAGTGAGCCTACCTGGAGGATGTGCGATCGGACAAAGACCTATTGATCTGCATCTAAATGCGCTTGAAAAAATGGGAGCAAATATAGAAATAAAGCAAGGCTACGTCATTGCAACAGCGCCAAATGGCCTAAAAGGCGCAAAGATCGTTTTTGATAAGATCACCGTAACTGGCAGCGAAAATATCATCATGGCTGCAGCTCTAGCGCACGGCACGACAGAGCTTTTTAACGTGGCACTTGAGCCTGAAGTGGTGCAAATTTGTGAAATTTTGGCTAAGAGTGGCGTTAAAATAGAAGGCATCGGCACAAGCGAGCTAAAGATAACTGGAAGTGGCCAAAAATTACTTGAAATTTGCGATATTGAAGTCATTCCTGATAGGATCGAAGCTGGTACATACCTTTGTGCTGGAGCTATAACAAATAGCAAAATTTCGGTCACAAAGGCAAATGCAACTCATATGACGGCTATTTTAAATAAATTTGAAGAGATGGGCTTTGGTATAGAGATAGATGGCGACAAGATCACGATATTGCCAGCAAAAGAGATAAAACCAGTGGAGATAAGAACCACTGAGTATCCGGGCTTTCCAACAGATATGCAAGCTCAATTTATGGCACTTTGCCTTGCAGCAAATGGCGTTAGCACGATAGATGAGAGACTTTTTGAAAACCGCTTTATGCACGTTAGTGAGCTTGCTAGAATGGGAGCGGATATTAAATTAAATGGGCATATCGCAAGTGTTTATGCGCCAGCTAAGCTAAATGCAGCCGATGTGATGGCGACAGATCTTCGAGCCAGCTCAGCACTGATACTAGCCGCTCTTATAGCAAATGGTGAAAGCTTGGTACATAGAATTTATCACCTTGATAGAGGATATGAAAATTTAGAAGAGAAATTTCAAGGTCTTGGTGCAAATATTACTAGGCTTGAGGAGTAAAAATGCTACTAAATGATGCATTAGATGCGCTTAAATCTAAATTTAAATTAAAAATAGATAGTGAAATTTTGCCTATCAGTATGACTCTTGGTAAAACATTGGCAAATGATGTAGTGGCGGTAAAAGACTTACCATGTTTTGATAACTCTGCGCTTGATGGCTTTGCTGTAAAATTTGAAGATAAAGATAAGCCATATAAAATAGTTGCAAGTGCCTTTGCAGGTGATAAAGAGCAGCTAAGCATCGGCAAAAATGAGTGCGTCAAGATAATGACTGGTGCGAAGATGCCAAATGGTGCAGATACTATCATAAAGATTGAAGATTGTGTTGTTGATGGAAATTTTATAAAAGCACCAAACAATCTTAAAAAAGGTGATGGGTATCGCTTTAAAGGTGAAGAGGTAAAGATTGGTGAAATTTTGCTAAAAAGTGGCGATGTTTTAAACACTAGAGGCATAATGATGCTAGCAGCACAGGGCATAAGTTTTATAAATGTAAAAAAACAGCCTAGTGTTGGAATTTATTCAAGTGGAAATGAGATCATAGAGCCTTGGCAAAGAGCGAGTGAGGATGAAATTTACAATGCAAATGCCTTTGGCATCGCTGCACTTTTAAGGTATATTGGGCAAGATAGCTCATATCTTGGCATCATAAAAGATAATTTAGACGCCGTAAAACAGGCGTTTTTAAATACTACAAACTATGACATCATTGTCTGCTCTGGCGGAGCAAGCGCTGGTGAGGCTGACTTTATGAAAATAGCTCTAAGCGAGCTTCGATACAATGAAATTTTTTCGCATATTGATATAAGACCTGGCAGACCTTGCAAGGCTTATGAAAAAGATGGCAAACTTATTTTTGTCCTTCCTGGAAATCCAATGGCAGCTTATGTTTGCATGATGATGATTGTTTTGCCTCTTTTAAAAGAGGATTGCTTTGTCATGCAAAATGCTACAAATGCACAAAATTTAAAGGTAAAATCAGGCAGGATCAATGCCATTTTTGGAAATATTGAAAATGATAAATTTATAGCAACAAATGGTGGAAAATACGGCTCTGGCATGATAGATCATATTTTAAAAAGCACTTTTATGTTTTTAACTAGCCCAGATCAAAGCGAAATTTTGCAAAATAGTGAAATTTCTCTTATAAAACTTCCATAAAATCTTGACAAATGAAAAACAATCTGATAGAATGCGGACTTCATTTTAACTGCGGGAATAGCTCAGGGGTAGAGCACAACCTTGCCAAGGTTGGGGTCGCGAGTTCGAATCTCGTTTCCCGCTCCATCTTTTTTATACTCATTTTTTTATTTTCCACAAAACTTTTTGCAAATGAAGTCAGCATCTATCCGATGTATTGCGTTGTAAATGACCAAATTTCACTTAGTACTTTTGGCTTTGATGGCGAAGACAATGAAATTTTAAACTTAGAGGGCAAAAGAGCTGCCAAGATAGATAGCAAAAAGCTCTATGAAATTCTAACAGCAAATTTTAAAACATATAATGACAAAAGCGGTGGAAGCGTTGCTTTTGTAAAAAACTGCTCTATTATGGATGAGATTCAAATGCAATTTTTAAGATCAATTAGTGATGAATATCCTGGTATCAGCATAAGTAATCTTAGTATTAGTCCACAAAATAAACTTCCAGCAAATTTTAAAGAGCTAGTCCTAAAAAATATATTTTTAGGTGATCAAAATAGTCAAAAAGGTACATTTAGAGCTTCATTTGAGGATATTGATCTGAGTCTAAAAAGCATCTATTTTAAATTTAGCTTTAACGCTAAGATGCCAGCCTTCATAGCAATAAATTCAATGAATACAAACCATATTTTAAGCCTACTTGACTATCAGCCAACAATGATTGAGTTTGGCAAATGGCCAAAAGATGCACTTTCTAACTCAAATAGCTTAGCTCTTATAACAAAAGTACAGATAAAAAGCGGTGAAATTTTAACCAAGCGTCAGTTTAACGCCATAAGTTTAGTCAAAAAAGGTCAAATGCTAAATGCGGTTTTAAGCGAGGATGGCGTTAAGATAATAGCTGAAGTAAAGGCTCTTGAGGATGGAAATTTAGGTGATATGATAAAGATAAGAACAAAAGATAATAAAATTTTACAGGCCACAGTTTCAGGCAAAGATGAGGCAGTGATAAGATGAAAAAGATAGTATTTGCAGCCACTGGAGCAAGTGGGGCTGGACTCTTTTTAAAGCTTGTCAAGGCTGCCAAAGATAATTGCGAGGCGCATGTCATAGTGAGTAAAAATGCCATGAAAGTTTTAGAGGCTGAGGAGAATTTGAGGCTAAATTTAAATGGTCTTGGCGTAAAAATTTATGATGATTTGGATCTTGGCGCAGGCCCAGCTTCTGGCTCGTTTGGCACGGAGGCGATGATCATAGCGCCCTGCTCTACCAACACGCTAGCAAAAGTTGCAAACGGCATAAGCGACACGCTCATCACAAGGGCCGCAAGTGTCACGCTAAAGGAGAGGCAAAGGCTAGTTTTGGGAGTTAGAGAGATGCCGTTTTCCACTATCGCGCTTTCTCAGATGCAGCTGCTCTCATCTCTTGGAGCCATAATCGCTCCGCCAGTTTTAGGCTACTACGCAGATATAAAGAGCCTTGATGATATGGAAAATTTCATCATTGGCAAGTGGCTTGATGCCTTAAAAATCGAAAATAATCTTTACAAAAGGTGGCAAATTTGAAAAAATCTTGCATCTATCCAGGGACATTTGATCCCATCACAAACGGCCATTTGGACGTCATCATAAGAGCTACGAAAATTTTTGACAAGGTAATCGTTGCAGTTGCAAAAAGTGACAGCAAACAGCCGATGTTTGCACACGAAAAACGCATCGAAATGGCAAAAGAAGCAGTTTGCGAGCTAAAAAACGTAAGCGTGCTTGGCTTTGATAACTTGCTTGTTGATTTTGCTAAATCACACGGTATAAACACCGTCATCAGAGGTCTTCGCGCGGTCAGCGACTTTGAGTATGAGCTACAAATCGGCTACGCAAACGCTGCACTCTGGGACGAATTTGAGACAGTTTATCTTATGCCAAGCTTAAATAACGCCTTTATCTCAAGCTCCATCGTTCGCTCAGTCTTGCGCCACGACGGCGATGTGAGCAACCTGGTGCCAGCAAAAATTCTTAAAAATTTAAAGGCTTAAAATGTATGTTTTGTTTGAAGGCATTGACGGCGTTGGCAAAAGCACGCAGATAGAAATTTTAGCCTCTAAATTTAGTAATGCTATCGTCACAAAAGAGCCAGGCGGTACGCGGCTTGGTGAAAATTTGCGAGAAATTTTGCTTAGTTCAAACATAAAAATCGGCAAAAGAGCTGAAATTTTGCTCTTTTTGGCTGACAGGGCTGAGCATTTTGAAAAGCTAGTCGCTCCAAATTTAGGTAGGCTAATACTTAGCGACAGAGGCTTTATCTCAGGTATCGCCTACGCTTTAGCAAATGATGAAAACTTAGATGAAAGCGTACTTTTAGAGCTTAATAAATTTGCACTAAATGATAAATTTGCAGACAAGATCATCTTTTTTGAAGCAAGTGCTGAGCTAATAAGCTCGCGCCTAAAAAATAGAGGCACAAGCGATAAGATCGAGGCTCGCGGGCTAGAGTATCTTTTAAAAGTGCAAAGCCTAATGAGGCAAATTCTTATCAAAAACAACTTTGATACACTTTTTATAGATGCATCTAAAAGCATAGAGCTAATTTCAAAAGAGATAGAAAATTTTATAAATTTTAAGTAAAATCACAAAAAATAAAAAAGGATAATGCGATGATAACGGCACTTCGTGGCATGAAAGATATGCTCCCAGCTCGTGCAAAACTTTACGCACGAATAATAAAAACATGCGAGGAAGTCGCAAAAAACTACGGATATGAGCAAATTTTGACCCCACACCTCGAGGAGACAGCACTTTTTAAAAGAAGTGTCGGCGAGAGTAGCGACATTGTGGGCAAAGAGATGTATCAGTTTGAAGACAAGGGCGGCAACGACGTTTGCTTGCGTCCTGAGGGCACAGCTGGCGTGGTTAGAGCCTTTATCGAGGCAAAACTTGACAGGGCAAATGTGACAAAACGCTGCTTTTATCACGGCTCGATGTTTCGCTACGAGCGCCCACAAAAAGGTCGTTTGAGAGAATTTCACCAGTTTGGCTGTGAGTGCTTTGGCGAGGGCAGCGTCTATGAAGATGCGAGCATTATCTTGATGGTGAGCGAAATTTTTAACAGGCTAAACATCAAAACAACCCTAAAAATCAACTCGCTTGGCGACGAGAGCTCGATGAAATCTTATAAAGAAAAACTTGTTAAATTTCTAGATGAAAATGACGATAAAATTTGCGAAGACTGCAAAAGACGCAAGCTTTTAAATCCCATCCGCGTGCTTGACTGCAAGATAGAAAGCTGCCAAGAAATTTACAAAAACGCCCCAGTTATCACTGATAGCTTAAGTGATGAGGCGCAGGCTGATTTTGCAAAACTGCAAGAAATTTTAACGGCAAATGGCATTAAATTTGAGATAGACACTAAGCTCGTTCGTGGGCTTGATTATTACTGCAAGACAGCGTTTGAGTTTATCAGCAATGAGATCGGCTCACAAAGCGCAGTTGCCGGTGGTGGCAGATACGATAGACTAGTCGAGTACCTTGGCGGTAGAGCAAGTTATGGCGTTGGCTTTGCGATGGGTGTTGAGAGGATAATGGAAATTTTAGGTGAAGCTGAGGATGAGCGAGACGGAGTTTATCTTTGCGCGCTTGATGCGCCAAATTTAGACTTTGTCTATGCGCTTGGTTCAAAGCTTCGCAAAAAATATCAGGTTGAAATTTCTTATGAAGCTAAAAAACTTCAAAAACATCTGCAAAATGCCGACTCAAAAAAGGCGAAAATTTTCCTTTGTGTGGGCGAAAACGAGATGAAAGAGAATAAAATTTGGTATAAAAATTTAGAGAGCAAAGATGAAAAAACGATAAATTTAGATGAGCTTGAAAAGGAGCTGGGATGAATGATTTTGGACTTAGCATTTGGGGCAATTCAAATTTTGTGATAGAAGATGGCAAAGTCTGTATAAATGCAGCCAGCAAACCAGCGATCATCGACATCGTAAAAGAGATAAGAGACGATGGATATAGAGGACCACTACTGCTTCGCTTTCCACACCTTATCCAAAAGCAGATCGAACAGATCCACGCAAGCTTTGCAAAGGCAAAGAAAGAATTTGCCTACAAAGGCAGCTTTAATGCCGTTTTCCCGCTTAAGGTCAATCAATATCCTGGCTTTGTAAAAAACCTAGTGCGTCTTGGCAAGCCCTATAACTACGGCCTTGAAGCTGGCAGTAAGGCTGAGCTACTTTTAACAATGGCTTACAATAACGAAAAAGCTCCCATAACCGTAAATGGTTTTAAAGATAAAGAGATGATAAATATAGGCTTCATCGCCGCTGAAATGGGACACAACATTACGCTAACGATCGAGGGCTTAAACGAGCTTGAAGCGATAATCGCCATCGCAAAAGAGCGCTTCAAGCCAAAACCAAAGATCGGACTTAGAGTAAGACTACACTCTACAGGATCGGGTCTTTGGGCAAAGAGTGGCGGCATACACTCTAAATTTGGCCTAACATCAACAGAGCTAATAGAAGCTGTAAAGATGCTAAAAAAAGCAAATTTACTTGAAAATTTCACGATGATACACTTTCACATCGGCTCTCAAATAAGTGAGATCCATCCGCTCAAAAAAGCACTCATCGAGGCTGGCAATATCTACGCTGAGCTTAGAAAAATGGGTGCCTCAAATTTAAAAGCTATAAATTTAGGTGGCGGACTTGCGATCGAGTACTCGCAGTTTAAAGAAGAAAGCAGCAGAAACTATACGCTAAACGAATATGCAAACGACGTTGTTTATATGCTTAAAACCATAAGCGAGCAAAAAAAGGAGATCGAACCAGATATTTTCATAGAGTCAGGTCGCTATATCGCCGCTTCTCACGCGCTTTTGGTCGCTCCTGTGCTTGAGCTATTTTCTCAAGAATACACCGAAGAGAAGCTAAATTTAAAGAAAAACAATCCAAATTTAATAACCGAGCTAGTCGATCTTTATAAATCAATCAAGCCTTCAAACGCACTAGAATACCTACACGACGCCATCCATCACACAGAAAGCGTTTTAACACTTTTTGACCTTGGCTATGTTGATCTTCAAGATAGATCAAACGCCGAGGTGCTTTTAAGGCTAATTAGCAAAAAAGCTGTCGTGATGCTTGGCAATAAGAGCAACTCAAGCGATCTAACTAAAATTCAAAAAGAGGTTCAAGAGAGATACCTGCTAAATTTCTCGATCTTTCAAAGCTTGCCTGACTTTTGGGGGCTAAAGCAAAATTTTCCTATCATGCCACTTGACAGGCTCGATGAACGCCCTACTTTGCCGGCTTCGATCTGGGATATCACATGCGATAGCGACGGCGAGATTAGTTATGATGACGAGAAAAACCCGCTGCTTTTGCACGACGTGGACGTGGAGAAGGAGGATTATTTCTTGGGATTTTTCCTAGTTGGCGCATATCAAGAGGTGATCGGTATGAAACACAACCTCTTTACCCACCCGACAGAAGCCACGATAGAGCTTTCAAATGATGGCTATAAGATCACAAATTTACTAGAGAGCCAGTCTATTTTAGACATTATGGAGGACATGGACTACGATATCTACGAGATCCAAGACACTCTAAATGAGCGCTTAGAGAAATCAACTCTGATAAACGAAACACAAAAGAAGCAAATTTTGGGCGAACTTTATCTATTTTTAAATGATAATAGCTATTTAAAGACAATCAACTAAAAAGGACGAAAATGCAACTAGCAAACAGAATGCAAACATTAAGCGAATCAATCACAATCGCGATCAGCACAAAGGCCAAAGAGATGAAGGCTGCTGGCATCGACGTGATCTCGCTTTCAGCTGGTGAGCCTGACTTTATGACTCCAAAAAAGATAAGAGAAACTGTAAAAAACGCACTAGATAACGATAATAAAAGTGGCAAATACACGCCAGTGCCAGGCCTACCTGAGGTGATAGAGGCCATTAGAGCAAAGTTAAAAAGAGATAACGGACTTGATTATAAAGCAAATCAAATCGTCACAAACATCGGTGCAAAGCACTCACTTTTTAATGTATTTCAAGCACTTATCAACCCAGGCGATGAAGTCATCATCCCATCTCCATATTGGGTGAGCTACCCTGAGATCGTTAAATTTTGTGGTGGCGTACCTGTATTTATCGAGGCAGACGAGAGCACAAATTTTAAAATCACAGCCGAACAGCTAAAAAAAGCGATCACGCCAAAAACAAAGGTCTTTTCGCTAAATCATCCAACAAACCCAACTGGAGCTGTATATACAAAAGAGGAGATCGCGGCATTTGGCGAGGTTTTAAAGGGCACTGATATCATAGTTACAAGCGATGAAATTTATGAAAAAGTGATCTACGGCAAGAAATTTCACGCAGTAGCTTCAGTGAGCGAAGATCTCTTTAAAAGAACGGTTACGATAAACGGCCTAAGCAAGTGTGGCGCGATGCCTGGCTGGAGATTTGGCTATATAGCAAGCTCGATGGACTGGCTAATTGCTGGTATCAAAAAGCTTCAGAGCCAAAGCACAAGCAACATTAGCTCGATCGTGCAAATAGGCGCGATCCCGTCGCTTCTTGGCGAAACTGACGAAGATATCGAAAACATGAGAAAAGAGTACGAAAGAAGACGCGACGTGGCAGTTGAGATGATAAATGCTATCCCTGGACTAAGCGTAGTTAAGCCTGATGGCGCGTTTTATCTATTTGTAAAATGCAAAGAAGTAGACGGCGACTCACTTAGATTTTGCAAAAAGATGCTTGAAGAGGCAAACGTAGCGACCGTACCAGGTGTAGGCTTTGGTATGGAGGGATACTTTAGAATTTCTTTTGCAACCGATATTGAGAGCATAAAAAAAGCGATCGAGAGGATCGCAATTTTTATAAAAAGCTATAAAATTTAATGATCAAATTTAGACTAAATGGCAAAAATTTCGAGCTTGAAAACGATATAAATGTTTATGAATTTTTAGCTCAAAATGGTTATGAGCTTAAATTTATAGCCCTTGAGCGAGACGGAGAAATTTTGCCAAAAAAGCTTTGGCGTGAAAGCTTCATGAGCGAGGGCAAAGCTTATGAGATCGTCACTTTAGTTGGCGGTGGATGAGGAGAAAATGATAGAGATAGTACTAAATGGCGCAAAATTTAAGGTGCCAGTAAAAAGCCTTAGCGAGCTAAAAGAGCTTGCGCTTGGCGATAAAGAGAGTGAAATTTATAAATTTTTAGAGAAATTTAACGCGACAAAGCCAGATATTTTTATCGTCGATGGCTTTGCCATAAAAGAAGATAGCGAGCTAAAAGATGGCTCAAACGTCGTATTTATAAGGCGTGGCGTTATGCCTGAGCGTGAAGTTTTACGCGCGATGATAGCCTCACGAAACAGCCCTGAGCTAAATTTAGCCCTAAGTAAAGCGGTGATCGGCGTGGCTGGACTTGGTGGCCTTGGCTCAAATATTGCGCTAAGCCTTGCAAGAGTTGGCGTAAAAAAGCTAGTGCTTGCCGACTTTGACGTCGTTGAGCCAAGCAATCTAAACCGCCAGCAGTATTTCGTCCGCCACATCGGCTTAAAAAAG
This sequence comes from Campylobacter concisus, assembly GCF_902460625.1. Lineage (GTDB taxonomy): Bacteria > Campylobacterota > Campylobacteria > Campylobacterales > Campylobacteraceae > Campylobacter_A > Campylobacter_A concisus_AD. Next base: position 15,970 of record NZ_CABPUT010000006.1, on the reverse strand, counting down.
ACGCAGGCGCTTAAAGAGCTGATAAATGACGTCAATCCCTTTGTTGAGGTCGAAACTCACGATATATTTTTAGATGAAAAAAATGTAGCTAGCGTCTTTGGCGAGTGCGAAATTTTATGCGAAGCCTTTGACAACGTCGCTGGCAAGGCGATGATACTAAACGAAGCGGGCGCCAGCCTAAAAGATAAAAAGATCATCGGCGCCTCTGGCATGGCAGGATACTTTAGCTCAAATATCATAAAAACAATAAAATTTGCCAAAAATGTCTATCTTTGTGGCGACCTCACAAATGAGGCGAAGATCGGTCAAGGGCTCATGGCGCCGCGCGTCGCAATCTGCGCAAACCACGAAGCAAATTTAGCCATTAGACTACTTATGGGCTTGGAGGCGTAAGTGCAAAGCGATAGTTTGATCCTTGGCGGCAAGGAGTTTCAAAGCCGCTTTATCCTTGGCTCTGGCAAGTACTCGCACGAGCTCATCGACTCAGCCGTAAACGAGGCTGGCGCGCAAATTTTAACCCTTGCTCTTAGGCGCATAAACGAGAGCAAAGAGCGAAATATACTTGACTTTATCCCAAAAGGCGTGACGCTCTTGCCAAACACAAGTGGCGCTAGAAACGCCAAAGAGGCCGTTCGCATCGCCCAGCTCGCACGTGAGCTGGGATGTGGCGAGTTTGTTAAGATAGAGATTATAACTGACTCTAAATTTCTCTTTCCAGACAACGCTGAAACCATAAAAGCGTGCGAAGCCTTGGCAAATGACGGCTTTATGCCAATGCCTTATATGTTTCCAGATCTAAATGCCGCAAGAGCGATGTTAAGCGCAGGGGCAAGCTGCATAATGCCTCTGGCTGCGCCCATTGGCTCAAACCAAGGGCTAATTTTTAAAGATATTATTGAAATTTTGATAAACGAGCTTGATACGCAGATCATAGTTGATGCAGGTATTGGCAGGCCTTCACAAGCGTGCGAAGCGATGGAGATGGGAGCGGCTGCGATCATGGCAAACACAGCCATCGCCTCATCTAAAAATATCCCACTCATGGCAAGAGCCTTTAAAGAGGCCATCATCGCTGGTCGCAACGCCTATCTAGCATGCCTTGGCGCAAAGAGCAAAAGCGCAAATGCCTCATCTCCGCTAACTGGATTTTTAGACTGATGAAATTTACAAGAACCGACCATATGCAGCTACTGCCACACATGCAGGATGTTGGCAGCGACATTATGGATGAAATTTTAAAAGAGCGAGCGAGCTACAAGCCAGAAATTTACAGCGAAGCGGACGTAAAGGCAGCTCTTAATGCAAAGCACTGCTCGCTTGAAAATTTAAAAGCCCTACTCTCGCCTGCTGCAGCGCCATTTTTAGAGCAGATCGCCCAGCTAGCTCAAGCAAAAACAAGGGCAAATTTTGGCTCAAACATCACGCTTTTTACACCGCTTTACATAGCAAACTACTGCGATAATCTCTGCGTTTATTGCGGTTTTAACGCCAACAATAAAATAAAAAGGGCAAAGCTAAGCGACGAGGAGATCACAAGGGAGCTAAGAGAAATTTCAAAGAGCGGTTTAGAAGAAATTTTGATCCTAACTGGCGAGAGCGAGACAAACTCAAGTGTCGCTTACATCGCAAACGCCTGCGCTTTGGCGAAGAAATTTTTTAAAGTCGTTGGGGTTGAAATTTACCCGCTAAACTCTGAGGGCTACGCCCTACTTCACAAAAGTGGCGCAGACTACGTGACCGTCTTTCAAGAGACCTACAATCCCACAAAATACGAAAAAATCCATCTTGGTGGCAATAAAAGGATCTTCCCATACCGCTTAAATGCGCAAGAGCGAGCGCTTCTTGGAGGCATGAGAGGGGTTGGCTTTGCCGCACTTCTTGGCATAGATGACTTTAGGCTTGATGCCTTCGCGACAGCATTTCACGCAAGCTTAGTTCAAAAAAAGTATCCACACGCCGAGATCGCATTTTCATGCCCAAGGCTTCGCCCTATCATTAACAACGACCGCATCAACCCGCGTGACGTGGGCGAGCGCGAGCTTTTGCAAGTGATCTGCGCTTATAGAATTTTCATGCCAACAGCTAGCATAACGATCTCAACCAGAGAAAAGGCGAAATTTCGCGACAACGCCGTAAAGATCGCTGCAAATAAGATAAGTGCTGGCGTAAAAGTGAGCATCGGCGCTCACGGCGAAGAGAAAAAGGGCGACGAGCAGTTTGAGATAAGTGATAGCAGAAGCGTAGACGAGATCAAAGCTATGATAAAAGCAAATGGTTTAGAACCACTAATGAGCGAGTATGTCTATGTTTAAAATTCTCTGCATTGCCGACTTTGAAAGCTATGGGGGCGATGATTTTTTAAAGAGAATTCAGCTGCTTTGCAAGACTGGTGTGGATGAAATTTTGCTTCGTGCAAAGGGGCTAAACGAGACTGATTTTTACGATCTTGCTAGGGTTGTGGCTCAAATTTGTGAAAACTACCGCAAGAAATTTATCATTAATCAATTTTTTGACGTAGCTTGCAAGCTAAAGAGCGACTTTTGGCTCACTTCAGCGCAGCTTGAATCTTTTAAAAATTACGGCGTTTTTTTAGATGAATTTAGAAAAACAGCTAAAATTTACGCCCCAGCTCACGACCTAGAGCAGGCTAAAATTTCAGCCACTATCGCTGATGTCCTCGTAGCTTCTCATATATTTGCCACCTCTTGCAAGGCGGGTTTAGAGCCAAAAGGGTTAAAATTTATAAGCGAGCTAAAGAGCTTTGATAAAGAAATTTTCGCACTTGGCGGACTAGACAGCGAGAACTACAAAGAGACCATAAAAGCTGGCGCAAACGGCATTTGCTTTATGAGCCTAGCAATGAACGGCGATATGGGGCTTATAAAAAAGATAACAGAGAGCAAAAACGGCTAAATTTAGTATAAATTACATAAAATAATACGTAAAATTTTACTCATTTTTGCTAGCGATATATGTTTTTATATCAAATATAAGTAGCGTCACAAGCGATGGCAGCATATAGGAGTTTAGCACTAAAAGCAGCGACTTTGTCAAATTTGACTTTATTAAAGTCTCTATGTCAAGGCTGCTGTTGTAGTTAAAAAAATATAGCAAGGCAAACTCGCCAACAAGAACTATACGAGAGATCTTTAGCAAGATGTCATTTCCCAGTCTTGCAAATTTATCATCGACCACAAGCGACAAAGTGATCCAGCCAAGCAGCCAAATTGAGCAGGCTAAAGCATAAACAGTAATGCTTTCATCAAATTTTTCAAGTAGTAAAAATACCAAAGGTTGCAAAAATACAAGGCTAGCGATAAACCAAAGAAGTGAGCTAAAGGCTAGCAGGCAAACACAGCCAAAGATAGAAATGACAGAGATAAAGCCAAAAACCTCTAACCCAAGATAGTAGGCCAGCGCATAGGATAAAAAAGAAAAAACAAGCCAAATTTTAATAACAAGTCGCCACCTATTTGCAAAGGCAGTGGCTTTTAAATTTAGGCTATCTGTCAAACTCATTTACGAGATTTTCTTTTGTTTTGGGCGGAAAACTTTCATCACGTTTTCATCAGTCTCGATAAACGCACCCTCTATAAGATCGATGCAGTATGGCACCGCTGGGAATACCGGCTCTAAGCACTCTTTTATAGCCTTTGGCTGACCTGGTAAATTTATGATGAGTGCATGGCCTCTGATGCCTGCTGTTTGGCGTGATAGGATCGCTGTTGGGACGTATTGTAGGCTTGCAGCTCTCATTAGCTCGCCAAAGCCTGGCATCATCTTCTCGCAAACCACCTCAGTAGCCTCTGGCGTAACGTCTCTCACTGCCGGTCCTGTGCCACCGGTAGTGAGCACAAGGTCGCAGCCAAGCACGTCCACCATGTACACAAGCCTCTCTTTTATCAGCTCAAACTCATCTGGTATAACCTCGTAAAAGTACTCACGCTCGCTCACTATCCAGCTGTCAAGCACCTCTTTGATCGCTGGACCTGATTTGTCCTCGTATGTGCCTTCGCTTGCACGGTCAGAAAGGGTTAATATACCTATTTTTGCTTTCACTTTTTCTCCTTTAGTAGTTTTCATTTAAAATTTTTGCCAGCGTCTCTTTATCTACGCTCTCATAAGCAAGCAGATAAGAGCTGATCTTTGCGATCTGCTCGTTTGTACCCTTTAAAAAGGACATTATCTCTTCTTTTGCTTGTTTTAAAATTTCTTCTACATCATTTGGATTAGGGACAAATGAACTTCCCATGCCGTATTCATAAACCATCTTTGATGCGATCTCTTTGGCTAAATTTAGATCACTGCTCGAGTTTGAAAAGATGTCATTTTCATCTATCTCAAGCTTGCACATGCCAGCGATGAGCACCTTGATACGAGATATCATCTGCGACTTTGACTCGATCTCTTGCTCTGTTGCCATAAATCTATCTTCTATAAGAGAAATTTTTTCAAATTTCACATCAAACCAGTAAGCACTTAGCGCCTTTGCTCCTTGATAAATGGCTTGAATTTTCTTTTCGTTTTCGCTATAACTTAGCACCTTTTTCTTGCCGAGCAAGACCTTGTTTAAAACAGCCTCAAAGTCTCTCATTTTAAGCACGCTCTCGCCGTTTCTTAGGGCATTTATCGCAGCTTCATTTACAAGCGTACTAAGTGCTGCGCCTGAAAAGCCAACACTCATTTTAGCGATATCCTCAGCCGCCACTTCGCAGTTTTTATCTTTTAGATATGTGTTTAAGATCGCTACTCTGTCGTTAAAATCAGGCATAGAAAGAAAAATTCTCCTATCAAAACGCCCTGATCTAAGTAGCGCCTCATCGATCATCTCGATCCTATTTGTGGCAGCTATGACGATGACACCTGAGTTATCTTCAAAGCCATCCATCTCGGTTAGTAGCTGATTTAGCGTGGCTTCTCGCTCGTCGTTTCTAGTCCCACCCCTACTCTTACCAACAGCGTCTATCTCGTCGATAAAGATGATTGAGGGCGCATAGGACTTGGCTCTGCTAAAAAGTTCTCGTACTCTTTTTGCACCCATGCCAACATAAATTTGCACAAAACTCGCACCATTTTGGTAAAAAAATGGCACATTTGCCTCGCCAGCAACTGCCTTTGCCACAAGCGTCTTACCAACGCCTGGAGGGCCGATCATTAGCACGCCTTTTGGCATTTTGATACCAAAATTTCTATATTTTTGTGGATTTTTTAGAAAATCAACTATCTCACTAAGCTCGCTTTTGACCTCACTAATGCCTGCCACATCGCTAAATCTCACATTTGAGATGACTGGCATTGTGTTTTGATTTAGCACGCTTTCTATCTCAAATGCGCCATCTTTTTTGCTAAGCAAGCTCTCCTCTTTTTTCCTGATACTTCTAAAGATATAAGCATACCAAAGCACGAAGCAGACAAAGATGATAAATCCCCAGATCATGCCAGGAGTGATGTATTGCTTAGTCTTTTCAACAGGCACTTTTTTAATAAGCTCTTTTAGATCGATACCATCTTTTATAATAGAAAAACGATTGTTTTGTGCATAAAGCACGACTTCATCGTCATCGATTACAGCGCGGTCTATAAAATTTCCATCCATTAGCTGCATATATTGCGAATATGTGATATTTCGTGGCTCTTTACTAACGGCAAATAACAGCACACTGATTAGTGCGACAGCTGCGATTATTAGGATATTTTTTTTATTAAATTTAAATTTTTGCATAATTGGCATCTGGCTTAACTTCATATTCGCTTACCTCCACCCACTCTTTTGTTATATCTTTTTGGCTTAAAATTTTAGCTTTGTTGTAAAACTGATCAAAGCCCTCGTAAAACTCACCATTTTTTTGCTCTACTAAAATTTTCAAAGCCCCGTTATGCTTTTTCCTAAAATTTTCATTATTTTGCAAAGCAATGCCTTGTAAAATTTTTAGCCTACTTTTTGCCACATCACCGCTAACATCGCTTTTTAGCGTAGCTGAATGCGTATCACGCCTTGGCGAATAGACAAAAGCGTGCAGATGTGTAATAGGAAATTTCTTAAAATTTTCCACAGCCTCTACCCAAATTTCCTCACTCTCACCAGGATGACCCACGATATAGTCCGTGCCAAGGGCAAAGCCAAGAGAGCTAAGCTCATTAAAAAGCCCCAGATCACTAAATGCGTTATTTCGTCTTCGCATGATCTTTAACATCGCCTGACTCGTGTGCTGAAGTGCAATGTGCAGATGTCGCTCCAGCCACTCTTCTTTTAAAATTTCTCTAAAGCTCTCATCTATCTGGCTTGGTTCAATACTTCCGAGCCGAATGCGTCTAATGCCAGAAATTTTACCTAAGTTTGCCAAAAGCTTACCAAGAGAGCTATTTGTATCTTTGCCATAACTGCCTATATTTGTGCCAGTTAGTACGAGCTCATTATAGCCGTTTTGAGCTAAAATTCTTGCCTCTTTTAATATCATAGCCTCATCCATGCTTCTAGCCTTGCCGCGAACTGAAGGGATGATGCAGTAACTGCAACTAAAGTTGCAGCCTTCTTGAATCTTTATAAAAGCCTTTGTGTGATTTTCATAATTTGTAACTATATTTTTATCGACTGAGTTTAAATTTCCAAGCTCAAAAAACGGCTTTTCTTGCTTTAAAAGCTCATTTAGATCGCTCTTTTTACTAGCTCCAAGTACGCCAAATATACCGCTATTAAAAAGCTCTTTGCCCTTGCTAACCGCTCCACATCCAGTCAGTACCACCTTTGCCCCGCGCCTTTTTACGCCGTTTATGTAGTTTCTAACACCACTATCAGCAGAATTTGTAACTGTGCACGAGTTTATGACCACGATATCAGCGCTCTCTTCATCATTTGTGATCTCGTAGTCCTTGATGTAGCTTTTTAAAAGCTCAGTATCATAGATATTTGTGCGACATCCAAATGTTTTAAAAAATATCTTTTGCATTAAGAATTTTCACTCTCTTGCTCGCTGTGAGCGGTGTGATCGCTTGGATTTTCTTTTTTACCTATAAACATAGTTTGTGTTGGATAAGCGATCTTTATATCATCTTGAGCTAAAAATGCTTCTATAATCTCAGCGCTAATAGTGCTTCTAAGAGCCAAAGTCGCATAAGAATTTGCCATATACCAGCATGAGACATTTATACCATAAGGCTCAAAAAATGTATAAATTCTTGGCTCGACATTTGGATTTTTGATGCTGTATTGGCTTCTTAGTTTATTCATCTGGCGTTTTGCAATATCAGTATAGCCTTTTGAGTATTTTTTAACGACATTTCTTGCTAGATACACAGCTTTTTTATGATTACTATCAAAGCTAATAACGATATCTATACCATCCCAAACAGTCTTCATACCATAATGAGCATAGTTTGCGATGAGGTCGGTAAAGATATAGTTATTTGGCACAAAGATAATTCTACCTGCACGGCGATTCGTCTTATAAGTCGAGTAACTAACATCCTCAAAAACGGTCAGCCTAAGCAAAGAGATATCGATCACATCGCCTACAAATTCACTACCATCATGAAGTACTCTGATCCTGTCACCCACATGTATAGAGCCGCCAAACATGATCACCATCCAGCCAAGCATACTCATAAACATATCTTTCATCGCAATGGCGATACCAGCTGAAGCAAAACCTAGCACGGTTACTAGATATGTGACGTTTTCGATATATGAAAAGAGTAGGATTATGATGATAACAGTGATATTTAAAACGTTTAAAAATTTATTGACTGTGTAAAATCTCTCATTATCGGTAATCGTTCTTTTAACGATAAATTTAGCGATAAATGTTAGTCCGATCGTCAAAAGGATGATGATAGCTGTATAGCCCATACTTAAAAACTGAGCTTTTATGTCAGAGGTGGTTAAATTTATAGCCTCATCAGCTCTTTTTTCATAGACATTATAAGTTGTATCAGCGATCTGTTTTGCCGCTTTGAAGTCACCTATTTCTTGTTTTACCAAGTTTAGGCTTTCCCTATTTTGCTCATTTTCTTCTATCAAATTTAGTCTATTTAGTAAATTTTCTTTTGTTTCAAGCTTTTCCAAAAGCGTATCAAGCTCTTTTATATGCCTTTGATACTCGATCTTATCGCTCTTTATCTTTTTGATATACGAAAAGCCAGATATAAGTGCAACAGGACTTGTTATCCTTGGTGGAGTATCCATTTCAGGAGCTGCCAGCATATTTGAAAATGGCGTTTTTTCATACTCTTTTAGTAAATTTATCTGCTCTTTTAGAGTTTGGATTCTCTTTATGATATCGCTGCCTCTTCTTGAGCTTTTGTCTAGCTTTTTTAGTTCATTTTCATTTTTTTCAAGCTCATCAATAAGCCTTTGATAAGTGTTATAGTTAGCATATCTTGTGATCCAGATATTGTTTTTTAGGGAGTTATCTAGATTTGAAATATCTTTTATAAGCTCGTTATTTTGTAAATTTTGCGAGCCATTTTGCTCAAGCGTAACGTTCTCCTCAGCATAAAGGGCAAAGCAAAAAAGTATTAAAGCTATGATCTTTTTCATTTAAATTCTCTTAAAATTTTTAAAACATCTTCTTTTTTGACGTCATTTTTTATGATCGCACTGCCGATTTTATCTGCAATGATGAAATTTATCTTATCATCTTTTGTCTTTTTATCCATAAAAAATGCCTCGTAAAATGCATATTCATTTTCTATTTTGTAGCTTACTGGAAGGCCAAATTTTATTAAAACCTGTTTGATATTCTCTGCTTCTGCCTCGCTCATGAGCCCTAGTCTTACGCTTAAACGATTTGCCATATTCATGCCTATTGCCACCGCTTCGCCGTGTAAAAATTCTTTATAATTTGTCTCATTTTCTATAACGTGAGCAAAGGTATGTCCGTAGTTTAGGATAGCTCTTAGCCCCTTTTCCTTCTCATCTTGCTCAACCACTTTTGCTTTTAAAATTACCGACTTTTCAACCAGCTTAGCTAAATTTTCATCGTCTAAATTTATGCTTTTTAGCCAATCAAACATCTCTTTATCAAAGGTTATTGCCATTTTTAAAGCCTCAGCCACACCAGCTGCAAATTCTCTCTTTGGCAATGTCCTTAAGAAATTTATCTCACAAAAAACCGCCTTTGGCTGATAAAAAGAGCCTATTAAATTTTTACCAAATTTATTATTTACACCGGTCTTTCCGCCCACACTCGCATCGACTTGCGCTAGAAGCGTAGTTGGGATATTTATGAAATTTATCCCTCTTTCATAGATGCTTGCCGCAAAGCCAGTCATATCGCTTATGACGCCACCACCAAAGGCGATTAGCGTAGATGAGCGATCAAATTTGCTCACAAAAAGCTGCTCTAAAATTTGCTCTAACGTCTTTAAATTTTTATACTCTTCGCCATCAGGCACACTTATGATAAATTTCTCATCGCATTTTAAAACACTAAGTAGCTTTTCAAGATGAAGCCCCGCTACTTTAGCGTTTGTAACGATGCCAACCTTGCCTTTTAGCTCTAGTCTCTCAAGCTCGTTTATATAAATTTTATAGCTTGATGCCTTTTCTTTAAGGTTTAAGTTTATCTGCATTTTTACTCACTTACTGGCACAAAAAGCTGTGCATTTTGGCTTAGTTTTTTATAAAGCCTATTTAAATTTGTCGATAAAAAGGCAAATGCCCCACCATTTGCCACGCTTTTAGTAAACATTACAAAATGAAGCAAATCTTTTGTATTTTTTAGTTTTACAAGTGGATTTTTAAGATTGTGATTTTCTATCTTTATACGCTTAGAAAATAGCGCGCTAATGCTCTCAAAATGCTCTCTTAACGCTTCATCATCGCTGTGTTTATTGTCAAAATAGTAAAATTTCATCTCCAAATCAAGCTGTGCACAGCAGTCTGTTATCACAGCTGATTGATTCTCCACTTCTTGACTTTGATCGCCTAGTATCACGCCCTCTTTTATATTTGAGAGCAAAATTTTGCCTGTTTTTAGCACTGGAAGTTTTAGCTCATAAAATAGCTTTTTAAATTTAAAAAAGTATTTATCATCGCTTAAGATTAGGCCGATATCGTGCTTTAACACATCATATTTTATAGATTTGTTATCGCTATTAAAATAATCCATCAAAACAATGATATTTTTCTCTTTTATCGCTTTTAAAGTATCTAAATTTTCACCTAAAGTTGGATTTATCACTCTAAAAAAAAGGCGTTTATTATTTAGCTTTGAATGCAAATACAAGCTATCCTTTATGAGCTTGCTAACACGTTCTTTATCCATTGAGATCATATCGATCAGCACATAGATGTTGCTACCAAATGGACTTGGAAACTGCCCACTTTCACGCTTGATCGAGCGATAAACATTTTGAAGCACATTTGGATCACCAACGATTAGTAATATATCGCTTGGCTGTATCATTACATTTGGCTTTGGCAAGATGATCTCGCTGCCTCGATATATGAGGGCTATTCGCCATTTTTTTTGAGCTACTGAGCTGATGTGACGATACATATAAGAGCTACCTATTGGCACCTTAACTTCCATGATCTCGCCCTCACTAAGCCCGATATTATCAGCTAAAACCGGCAAATCTGGTAAATAGTCCATAAGCCTTGATGCTGCAATATCTCTGATATCAACCACGCTTAAGTGTTTATCGCTTGCAAATATTTCTTTACATTTTTCATCAAGCTCCCATGAGCTCATAAAAACAGTCTCAGTCTTTGTGCTGATCTGTCTTAAATTTTCATAGACTGCAATGGCCTCATTTTTATCATCGCAAACTATACAAAACTGGCTAAAATAGCCATCGCTTATGCTTTTTAGCTTTGAAAGACTAGTTGGATCAAACTGGTAAAATGTAAAATTTTCATAATTTGATTTCTGGCTGTAATCCTCACTTGAAACAACAATATAGTGATGTAAATTTGATTTTGTTTCAAGTAGTCTGTTTAAAAAATTTCTTGCGAAAGTTCCATCTGCGATTATTAAAATTTTCTTCATCAATTCTCCGTATTTTAAAGCTCACATTATAACAAAAGGTCTTTAAAATAAGCTATTTTGGCTATAAATTTAAAAATTTACAGCCAAGAAAATTTAAGAGATTATTTCAGAGATTAGCGTATCGATTGCTAAATTTGTAGCCTTATTTATCGTATCAAAAATAGTACTTGAGCTTGGATCTGGACAAAAAATTTCTTTTGTAATCATGCCTGATTTTAGCGAAGTGTTTGCATTAAACAGCTCATAAGCTAGCGAGACTTCGGCTTTGTCGCCTCTTATCTGAAGTGAGATAATGCTAACTTTTAGTCTAAGATCCTTTGCATTTGGTGAAAATATCGGCTTTGCAGCACAGTTTGAATAAAGCCCTTTTACAAGCGATTTATAGACCATTTCGCTTGGTTCAGATACAAATTTAGCGTCGCTTAGATATCTAATTTTATTATTTTCAGCTACGATCAAAATTTTTCTAGTATCGACCATATCAAGAGCGCTTACATTTTCGATGAAGACATTCTTTAGCTCTTTTTGCTTATTTTCAGCTGAGCAAGCCTTATTTGAATAGTGAATTTCATACATCGTTGCAACTGGCACATCTGTCTTTAGCGAGCAGCCAAGAAATAAAAGCGTAGCCGTTAGAAAGATTAAATTTCTCATTTTTTATCTCCTTTGTCATTTGGCACTGGATTTGTAAAGAAAAACTCGTAAGGATTATCTTCAAGCCTTTGAAGCGCGCCTCTAAATTCGCGAAGCGTCTTATCAAATCCATTTAAAAAATCACTCGCTTCTCTTAATAACGGTCCAACCGTATTTCTAAGGTCGTATTCACCATCTTTAGCTTTTTTTGTGATGAGCTCTTGCAGCGAATTATATCCGGTGATAGCCGAATTTGCCGATACAAAAACTTGGTTTGCATTTGAAATTAGTCTATTTAAATTTTTAACCAATTCTTTTGTATCGGTTTTGTTTAGAGTATCTGTAAAATTTTTTACATTTTTAACGATACTATCAACCTCACTTAATCCCTCCTCATCTGTTAAAACTTGTGTAAATTTATCAATATTTTTAAGGACTGACTCTACGTGAGCGATATTTTCAGGCGAAAAAAAGTTATCGACTTTATCAAGGGTTTGATTTATCTTTAAAGTGATGTTCTCGGCGTTGTTTCCAAGCTTTGAAAAGAGGCTCTCTTCAAGCTGCAAGATAGGCTTTTGACCTGACGCAAAGTCTTTTGTGCCACGGCTTATATTTATACTAGCCACACCGCTGATGGCCTGAACTTCTATACTTGCCACGCTATCAGCCTTGATAGGCAGGTCTTCTCTAATTTTCATCGTGATGTTTATAAGAGCGTTTTTGTCATCGACAAAATTTATATCGCTAACACTTCCTGCTGGCACACCGATAAATTTAACTGTAGAATCAACCTTTAATCCACTTGGTAGCTCGGTTGTGTGAATGTAGTACTCTTTAAAATCAACCTTTGTATTATTTTTACTAGTCATCCACCAAATAAATATCGCAAATGCTGTAAGGCAAGCCATAAAAAACATGCCAACAATAGTATAAGAATTTCTATTTTCCATCTACTTTTTCCTCATTTTAAATAGTTCTTCAAGTGGGTTGTTTTTAAGATATTCAAGCTCTTTTATATTTCCCTCAAAGGCTATTTTTTTATTATCTATTATCAAAAATCTATCCAAAATATCAAAAATACTATCAGCATCATGTGTCACCATGACGACGGTCACGCCAATGCTATCACGAAGCTCTTTTATGAGTGCGTCCATCTGGCGTGAGCTAACAGGATCAAGGCCGCTGTTTGGCTCATCTAAAAATAGCACCCTCGGACTTAGCACCAAAGCCCTTGCTAGCGCAGCACGCTTTTTCATACCGCCACTTAGCTCACTTGGATAGAGCATTGATACCTCTTTTTTAAGTCCAACTTTTTGTATCCAAAACATCGCGATCTCATCGATCTGACGCTTGTTAAATTTAGAGTACTCATGGAGCAAAACGCCCACGTTATCAAGGATCGTCATCGAGCTATAAAGTGCGCCAAACTGAAACATCGTTCCACTTTTTAGCTTTATCTCTTGCTGCTCCTCAGAGCTGCTTTTCCACATATTGACGCCATCAAAAAATATATCGCCCTCGCTTGGCTTTTTTAGATATATCATCGTCTTCATAAGCGTCGTTTTGCCAGCGCCACTACCACCTAAAAAGCCATAAATTTCAGCCTCTTTGACGCTCCAGCTCACATTATCGTGCATTATCTTATCGCCATAACTTGTTGTTATGTTTTTTCCAACTATTATCTCGTTCATATCTTTAGCCACATAAAAATTATCGCGAAAAACGCGTCAAGCGCGATAACCCAAAATATCGCATTTACGACGCTAACTGTTGTCATTGCTCCAAGACTTTGAGCATTTTGACTCACGCCAAATCCTCTCATGCAGCCAATGATCGCAATTACTGCGCCAAAAAATGGAGCCTTTATCATACCAACAGCAAAGTGTCTAAGCTCGACCATCTCGCGAAATCTATTGAGATAGTCGCTAAAGCTGATATCAAGTATCGTTTGGCAAATGATCATCTGTCCTAAGATGCTTATCGCGTCAGCTATAAAGATAATGACAGGCACACAAAGAACCATCGCGATAATGCGTGGCAAGACCAAGAAGTTAAATGGCTCAAAGCCCATTGTCTTCATCGCATCTATCTCTTCAGTTAGCTTCATAGCGCCAATTTGCGCGGTAAAGCTAGAAGCTGACCTACCTGCGATAACAATAGCTGCAATGAGCGGAGCTACTTCTCTAAGCGTTAGCATACCCATGATCTCGACTATAAATATACTTGCTCCAAAGCTTGCAAGCATCGCACTACCAAGATAGGCAAGCACAACGCCTATCAAAAAAGCGGTGAGCGAGACGATAAAAACGGCATTTACGCCGCCATCTTTTATGTAGTTACTAAATTCTCTAAATCTAAGACTGGCTGGATTAAATAAAATTTTTACGCTTTTTATCAAAAATTCGCCCAAAAACGTACCAAACTCAGCTAAATTCACAAAACCTTCACAAATTTTTTCACCGAGTCGTGAGAAGAAATTTAGACTATTGTGTGGTGGCATGTAGTTAAAATCAATCTTTTCATCATTTAAAAGATCGCCCATTGCCTTTATCTTCTCATCATTTGTAATGATCTCAAATTTCTTACCATTTAATGCATTTCTTAAAAGGATTAAAATAGCATAATCAATGCTTTTTAGCTCACTAAAATCAAATTTAACACTGCCGCTAAGTTTTTGAATTTTTTTAAAAATGCTTTGTAAATTTTTTGCGTCTTTATAGCTAAACTCACCTATAAATTTTATAGTCTGAGCGCCATTTGCCACTACAAAAATGACGTCATTTTTATTTTGCAAAAAGTTCCTTTGCCTTAAAATTTCTGGATTATATTATAAATTTTGTTAAAATAAAAAATCAAAAAATAAGGGATAACAATGAAATTTGAAGTTATAAAAAAAGATGGAAACGCAAGGCGTGGTATCCTAACAACTGCCCATAGCGTTATACAAACGCCAGTTTTTATGCCAGTTGGTACGGTTGGCGCAGTTAAAAGCCTAGACGCCTTTGATATGAGTGAAATTTTAGACGCAAAGATAATCTTAGCAAACACTTACCACATGTATCTGCGCCCTGGCAGCAAGGTCGTGCGTGAATTTGGTGGGCTTCATGGATTTTCTAAATTTGATCGCTCTTTTTTAACAGATAGCGGTGGTTTTCAGGCATTTTCACTTAGATCAAATACCAAAAACGACGATGGAGGGATAAAATTTAAAAGCCATATCGACGGCAGCACGCACTATTTTACGCCAAGATCCGTCCTTGATACGCAGTACGATCTAGGTAGCGACATCATGATGATACTTGATGATCTAGTCGCCTTACCTGCTGAGCCAAAGAGGATCGATCTAAGCATAAAACGAACGATAAAATGGGCAAAAGAGGCGATTGATTACCATAAATTTATGCAAAGCAAGGGTATTGGCTTAGAGCAAAATATCTTTGGCATCGTTCAAGGAGGTACTGATTATGATGCGCGTAAATTTTGCGCCGAGGCGCTAAATGAGTTGCCATTTGATGGCCTTGCGATAGGAGGTCTTAGCGTTGGCGAGAGTAATGAGGCGATGTATGACACTGTTGAGGCGGTTATGCCATTTATGGATGAGCTAAGACCGCGTTATCTAATGGGCGTTGGCACACCTGAAGATCTCGTGGAAAACGTAGAGCGAGGCGTTGATATGTTTGACTGCGTCATGCCAACGAGAAATGCAAGAAACGGCACACTCTTTACTAGCTTTGGCAAGATAAATATAAAATCAGCCAAATTTATAAACGACTACGCGCCAATTGACCCGCAGTGTCAGTGCTATACCTGCAAACGCTACTCCAGAGGCTATCTAAATCACCTTTTTAAGGCAAGGGAGCTCACATTTTTTAGGCTAGCAAGCCTTCACAACCTGCACTACTATCTAAATTTGATGAAAGAGATGAGAGAGGCGATAGAAAGAGGCGAATTTGCCAAATTTAAGAAAAATTTTTATGCTAAAAGGGTAAAAAATGAGCTATAAAAGTTCAGTTTGTGGATATTTTTATGGCGATGAATACGACTATATTTTGCTTGTTTCTTTCACACAAAAGCAAAGCTATAAATTTTTATTTAAAAATGGCAAGATTTATAAAGAAGATCTTGATCACGAATGCTATAAAAACGAGTTTGAAGCGGCCCTTAAAAAACTATGTAATGAATATGCAAATAAAATTTTAGAGCATCAAGATGAGCTAAATGAGTATGAAAAAATTTATGCTAGTCGAAAAAACTTTAATCAATTTATTAAAAGACACCACTTTTTAAAATACGAGATTAGAAAATTTCAAAACAAGATATCTCACTTTTATGAGACACTTTCGATT
>NZ_CABPUT010000005.1:71481-84641 GCF_902460625.1 Campylobacter concisus | reverse complement strand
TTCTATACTAGTGCTACTTAAAATTTTACAATATATGAAATGAAGTTTTTTGCTAAAGCCAATACTTTTTAAATAGTGACTTTAGCTAAGTATTAGGATTACTAAACGTAAATTTAGTAAAAAGATTAAGCTGCTTTATTTATTTGCACGCTCGATATACTCGCCGCGAACGGTATCAACACGGATAACTTCGCCCTCAAGTACGTGAAATGGTATCTGAACTACCGCACCACTCTCAAGAGTAGCTGGCTTTTTACCGCCTTGCGTATCACCCTTGAAATTTGGTGGAGTCTCAACTATCTTTAGCTCAACTACTTGTGGTACTTCAACGCCGATCGCATTGCCATTGTGAAATAAAATTTCAACCATCATGCCATCGATCATCCATTTTTTAACATCACCCACGTCCTCATCGCTAATAGCAACTTGCTCATAAGTAACCGTATCCATAAATTGACAATACTCACCATCATCATAAAGATACTGCATCTCTTTTTCTTCAAGATGTGGTTGCTCGCATTTATCGCCTGCATGAAAAGTCTTTTCAAGCACTTTTCCGTCGATAAAAGATTTGATTTTTGCACGAACAAAAGCTGCACCTTTGCCTGGTTTAACGTGTTGATATTCTACGATTTTATAAGGAACGCCATCGATCTCGATCTTTAGCCCTTTTTTTAGATCGCCCATTGAATATGAAGCCATTTTTTATCCTTTCAAAATTTTATATAACTGCGTATTGAGCCCAAACACAAGCTTCAAGTGCGTTTAGTCTCTCTAACGTTTCTGCTTTTATATGTTCATCAACCAAAATAACAGCAAGTGCCATATTGTGATCATCTCTACCAAGGCGGAAGTCTGCGATATTTATCTTCTCGTCAGCTAAAATTTTACTAATCTGAGCGATAACGCCTGGCACGTCATGATTTTTAAAGATGATCATCTTACCTTTTGGCTTAAAATCGGTCTTAAAGCCATTTATCGTTACGATACGTTGCTGATTTTCACCAAATACTGTTCCACCTACGGTTACAATGCCATTTTCGGTAGTTAAGCGAACGGTAATTTTATTTTTAAAAATACTATCTCCGCCAAGACTAGTTTCGGTCACTATACCTTTTTCATCGCATAAAAATTTAGCATTTACGTAATTTATCGCATCACCAAGACTCTCTTTTAATGCACCAACTATAGCAAATGTTAGCATTGAATTTGCATATTCGCTAATCTGGCCGTGAGTCTCGATACGAATGGCCTTGATAACGCTTTTATTTATCTGTGCAGCAAGAAATGCCATCTTGCTTGTAAGATCGATATAAGGCTCAACAAATGGCGGTAGATCTTCTGTTTTTATAGGTAAATTTAACGCATTTGGATAGCTTATACCGCGAGCCGCTAAAATAGCTTGCTCGACTGCCTCAACTGCGATATTTCGCTGCGATTCAAGCGTATTTGCTCCAAGGTGTGGGGTGACGCTTACATTGTTTAGATCAAGAAGTGGATGATCAGTTGCTGGCTCTCTTGTGAAAACATCAATACCAGCAAATGCTATCTTGCCACTTTTTAGTCCTTCATAAAGCGCTTCTTCGTTATAAAGACCGCCTCTAGCACAGTTTATAAGTCTTACGCCATCTTTCATTTTTGCGATCTCTTTAGCGCCTATCATATCGGTTGTCTCTTTGGTCTTTGGCGTGTGGATCGTGATAAAATCACATGCTAAAATATCATCAAAATTTTTAGTATAAGTACCGCCCATATCGATAACTTTAGATGGATCAATATATGGATCATAAGCGATGATCTCCATACCAAAAGCTTTTGCACGAACAGCTACCCTTGAGCCAATATTTCCAAAGCCAATCACGCCAAGCTTTTTCTTAAAAAGCTCAACCCCATACCATTTCTCACGCTTCCAAATTCTATCTAGCTTTAGATCATTATGAGCGTATTCAAGAGATCTAGCTGAAGCTAGCATATGCGCCATTGTCAGCTCGACCGCGGCAATAGTGTTTGCAGTTGGAACGTTCATAGCTATTATGCCACGCCTTGAGCATCCTTCTATATCGACATTATCTACACCAACACCAGCTCTAACGATAGCTTTTAGTTTTTTACCAGCGTTTAAAAAGGCCTCGTTTACTTCAGTTGAGCTTCTTGTTATAGCAACATCAGCCTCGCCTAAAATTTTTAAAAGTTCATCTTTGGGAGTATTAACTGCGTCTATTACGTTTATATCTTGCTCTTTTTTTAAAAGTTCAAAACCTACTGGATGTATTGCATCGCAAACAATGATAGTTTTCATAATTTTACCTCTCTCACACTTGAGTGGATATCATAAACTCTTAGTTCTAAAATGATATTTTGTAGAAGTTTAGAGTCTTGAGTATTTAAAAATATCTGGCTTTTTGCACCATCTTTTACAACAGTAAAATCGACCTCGCTTTTTCTTAAAGTCTGCATCAAACAAAACATTGAATAGATATCATTTTTATCTATCAAAAGCTCATATGCAGTAATCTTTGGTTTTTCTATTTTGGGTCGGTTGTATTCTATAAAAATTTCATTTACAGGCAGCACATAATCTCTTTTTCTAATAGTTGCTAGCTCACTCATCCAGTTAATATTGCTGGTCGTGCTTTTGGTTAAATTTTGCTCATTTGTGATATTTTCTTCATGTATTTGGCTGAAATTTACACTTGCAAATTTAACAAGAGAAATTCCAACCAAACCCAATATTACAAATAGCAGGACAACTACTAATAAAAGTACGCGTCTGCCCATTTAAACTAAAGTAATTGTTCTTTTATAATATCGCCAAGTGTTACTTTATCATCGTTATCATTGATCTCATTTAACACTTCACGCTCTTTTTGTTTTGCTAAACGGCGTATGCTAAGGCGAATTCTATTTTTCTTCTCATCGATAAATGCGATAGCTGCTTCGATCTCATCACCGATCTTAAGTATACTAACGTCTACACTACCTAGATCTTCTTTACGGATCAGCGCATCAACGTTATCACCAAGCTCTACAAACACGCCAAAGTCTTTAATATCGCGAATTGTTCCTTTTACGATATCGCCTACATTAAATTTATCAGCAAATGCTTGAACTGGACTTTGTTTTAGATCTTTTAGGCTGAGTGAAACTTTTTGTTCAGCGCTATCGATTTTGATGATTTTTACTTCAAGCTCGTCACCAGCTTTAAACATGTCTTTGCATTTATCGTTTCTATCCCAAGATGCGTCTTCGTTATGCAACAAACCTTCAACGCAGCCTACTCTAACAAATGCACCAAAACTTGTGACAGTTGTCACAACGCCTTTTACTACGTCACCTTCTTTGTGTTTTGCCTTAAACTCATCAAAAGGCTTTGGAAGTAAATTTTTAAGGCTTACTCTTAGGCGGTGTCCTTTTGCATCTATCTCAATAACCTCAACATCAATCTCTTGACCTTCATTGATGTGATCTTTTGGATTTTTGATATTTTTGTCCCATGAAATTTCAGATATATGTAAAAATCCTTCAATATCATTTCCAAGATCAACAAATGCGCCATAAGGCTCGATATTACTAACTGTAACTTTGATAGTGTCACCAACCTCTAGTCCATCATTTATGATCTCTTCCCAAGGATCTGGAATAGCTGCCTTGATAGATAAAGACAAGTGGCGTTTTTCGTTGTCATAGCTGATAACTTTAACTAAAACTTTATCGCCTTCTTTATATAGTGAGCTAGGATTTACTGGGCCTTTATAACTTATCTCACTGTAATGCACAAGCCCATCGACACCGCCAACATCAACAAACATGCCATAAGTTGTGATTTTTTTAACTGTGCCCTCTATAACGCTATCGTTTTCTACTATATTTGATAGAGCTTCTTTACGTTTTTTGCGATCATCATCTAAAATTTTCTTTCTAGAGACAACTATGCTATTTTCTTCTTTATCAATTTTTATAACTCTTACTTTATATGTTTTACCAATTACTCCTTCAGCATTTTTAAAGCCGCTGTGAGTTTTTGGTAAGAAAAATTCTACACCATTTGCGTCTTGAGTGATAAAACCACCTTTATTTTTTCCAACTACTTTTATGTCGATTTCGCCAGAATTTTCAGGATCGTAAGCTTCGATGAAAGCTTTAACTTTCTCTTTTCTAAGTGCTTTTTTATGCGACACTATAGGTCTTCCATTTCTTGATCCAGTTATTACAACTTTGATCGTATCGCCAACTTTATGCGTCAGGTTGCCGTTTGCATCAGTGATCTCAGAAACATTTAAAATGCCCTCTGATTTCTTGCCAACGTCGATTAAAACCTCATCGCCATTGATACTGACGATCTTTGCGTCACTATCTTCTTCAGTCTTTTTAAAAGACTCCTCTAACATCGCAGCAAAATCGATATCTTCGATATCTTCGTCTTTTGCTTTTCCTAATTGAACACTTTTGTTCACAGCCATCTTGATCCTTTAAATTTTATTATGCCAGTAGAGGCAAATTGGCTTATTATAGTTAATTGTGGCTTTAGCTAGGATAAATTTTATACTTTTTTGATTCTATCAACGACTTTTTGTATGATCCAGTCAGGCGTGCTTGCACCTGCACTTATGCCACACAAATTTTTGCCATCAAACCATGATTTTTCAAGCTCTTCTTCGCTTTCTATCAGGTAGCTATCTTCGCAGAAATTTTTAGATATTAGATAGAGTTGTTTTGTATTTGAGCTATTTTTTCCGCCGATTATTATCATCACATCAGCCCTCTTTGCTAAATTTTTAGCAGCCTCTTGGTTTTCAAATGTTGCGTTGCAGATGGTGTTAAAAACGCGCACTTCTTTTACATGAAGCATGAGATAGTTTGCGATCTGCATAAATTTCTCAACTTTTCTAGTCGTTTGGCTAACAAGTGCGACTTTTTGTTTAAATTTAATGCCCTCTAGCTCGCTCTCTTCAAGCACGACATAGACATTACCCTTGGCATATGACTTCACGCCCTTTACTTCAGGGTGGTGCACGTCACCATAGATCACCACATCATAGCCCTCTTCACTCATTTTTTCACAAATTTGCTGCGGCTTTGTCACAAATGGGCAAGTTGCATCGATTACTTTTATATCGGTTTTTTTTAGCTCCGCAAGGTCGTTTTTAGTGATGCCATGAGTGCGGATGATCGCCTTTTTCTCATCTTTTAGCTCATCTATACCCTCAAGCGTCTTTACATTGTAGTTTTTTTCAAGCCTATTTATCTCTTCATTATTATGGATGAGTGGCCCAATGGTCGCAGCATCTCCTGCATTTTCAGCAATCTTTATCGCCCTTTTTACACCAAAGCAAAATCCATAACTACTAGCAAGCTCAATCTTCAACTCTAGCTCCCATTTTCTTTAAAATTTCAGCAAAATTTGGAAATGAAGTGGCGATAAATTCGCTCTTTTCTATCTGCATGCCGCACTTTAGTCCAAGCACAGCAAAACTCATCGCAATCCTATGATCTCCGCGGCTATCTATCGTGGCAAATTTAGCCTCTGAACCATTTATGATAAAACCATCTTCAAGCTCGCTAGCATCAACGCCGCACTGCTTTAATGCATTTATCGTGACAGCTATCCTATCGCTCTCTTTTACACGAAGCTCTTTGGCATTAATGAGCTTGCTTTGACCTTTGGCGCAGGCAAATGCGATGGCCAAAGCTGGAGCTTCGTCGATGAGCCACGAGATATTTTCACTAACTTCCACGCCTTTTAAGTTTGGTGAGTATTTGACCTCGATATCGCCGATATCTTCATATTTGCTTGAAGTTTTGCAAAATTTTATCTCAGCTCCCATTTTTTCTAGAATTTTATAAGCTTCGATGCGAGTTTTATTTAGCAAGATATTTTTTAAAATAATGTGTGAGCCCGGAATGATAAGTGCTGCGACCGCAAAGAAAAATGCTGAGCTTGGGTCATTTGGTACATCTATATCAAGTGGTGCAAATGGGGCTTTCATCGGCTCCAGTGTGATCTCTAGGCCGTCACGCTTTATATCAGCTCCCATGCCAGCAAGCATGCGCTCAGTGTGGTCTCTGCTTAGCTCTGGCTCGCTAAATTTGCAGCCATTTGAGTAAAGAGCCGCTAGCAAAAGTGCACTTTTTACCTGAGCTGAGGCGATCTTGCTCTCAAAACTAAATCTTTCAAATTTCGTCCCTCTTATGCAAAGCGGAGCGTTGTTTGCGTTGTTTGCGCCATCTATCTTTGCACCCATATTGTTTAGAGGTTTTGCTATTCTAGCCATTGGACGTGAGTTTAAATATCTATCACCACTTAGCACGAAAAAGCCATCCTGTGCGGCTAGTAATCCCATAAAAAGCCTCATCGCCGTACCTGAGTTGCCACACTCTAAAATTTCATTTGGCTCTTTTATCTTTTGCGGCGGTGTGATCGTTATTTCAGAGCCATTGTCCTCAACTTTTGCGCCTAAAAGCTCGACTATCTTTAAGGTATTTAGCGTATCGCCTGCTCTTAGATAGTTTCTAACGCGAGATGGTTTGTCGCTTAAAAGCGAAAAGATCGCGCATCTATGCGAGATAGACTTATCGGCTGCAACGTCGTCGATGGTTAAATTTAGACTTTTTTCTAATGGATAAATTCTCATCTTATTCCGATATTTAGTTTCTCTTTTAGCTCGCTTAAAATTTTATCCATAAGTGCGTTTATATCATCATCTTCAAGCGTTTTTTCCATATCTTGGAATGTAAATTTGAGGCTAAGACTAATTGAGCCATTTAGCTTCGCATCTTTATAAATATCAACTGGTAAAAATTCTTTTAGCTCTTTTAAATTTAGCCCTCTTATGCACTCATAAATTCGTCCAGCCTCAAAATTTTTAGGCACGATGAGGCTAAGATCCCTTGTAGTGCTTTGAAATTTAGAATAAGGCACTGCCAAAATTGGCTCAAATTTAAGCTTAGCAAAATCAATCTCGCAGACGTAAGTTCTTGGTAGATCTCTCTTTGCTTCTACTCTTGCATCGACTCTGCCGATATAGCCGATCTTTTCGCCATTTTGATAGATGCATGCTTGTTCGTATGGGCTAAGATATGAGATACCCTGGCAAGGTTTTAGCTCAAATTTACCTATGACGTTTTGCACCATCGCTGCAAATGCATAGAAATTTGCCTCCTCACCCTTTGCGCCGTTTATTAGTGTTGGCTCTTTTAAGAGACCTGATACGACAAAGCCTAAATTTAAACCTTGGTTTGCATTTTCGTCAAAAATTTCTCCAAGCTCAAATAGCCTAACTGAGCGTTTTGAATTTTTGATATTTTTCTCGCTTGAGCTTAGAAGGTGATTAACAAGTGTCGGTCTAAGCGTGTTTAGCTCGTTATTTATAGGATTTAGTATCTTGACTTTGCATGGTTTAAAATTTAGCTCACTAAGCTCATCCTCACTATCAAAGACATAGTGTACGCTTTCAAAAAAGCCATTATCAGCTGCACGGCGTCTTAAATTTAGGGCGTTTTTATAGTCAAAATATGTCTTATTTAGCCTATTTTTCTCAGAGAAATTTAGTGGTTTTGAGGCGATATTGTCTATGCCTACTATCCTTACGATCTCCTCGCAAACATCGTGAGAATTTACTATATCATGGCGAAATAACGGCACTTTTACGTTAAAGCTTTCTTGCTCAACATTTACTGCGATCTCAAAGCCAAGTTTCTTTAAAATTTTAACGACATCATTTCTAGCAATATCTTGACCGATCATATTTTTAAGCTCAAAAAGAGAGATACTTAGTGTTATAGGCTCGGTGTTTAAAAGCGACTGCTGTGAGCCAGCAAAGAGATTTAGAGCATCTTTAAAATTAGCAAGTCTTTTAAATAAATAATCCGCACCATAAGCTAAATTTGGCTCGCTACCACGACTTGAGCGATAAATTTGATCACCCTTTGGTAAATTTTTATTTTCAAAAATAGCTTTTGAAACAATATCTGGCTTTACGTAGCTAGCTTCTACTAGGATCACTTTTGACTTCTCATCTACTCTTGCTACGTCACTTTGGTAAATTCCAGCAATGCCTAAATTTTTATCCCCGCAATAAACGACACATTCGCCATTTTCGCCATTTTTTATATCAAAAACAGCCTTTTCGCCTTCACTTACAAGTTTAGCGTGATCATAAGCCCTAAATAAAACACCCGTGCAAAATGTCGCATATTCAAGCAGTCTCTCTACTAAATTTGTCTTTTGACACTCTATTAATGCTAGACGCATGCGAGTTATTAGATTTTCATATAGTTCTTCTTTTAGCTCAAAAGCCTTATACAAAAATGACCCATTTACTTTATCCTCTGCTCGCACAGAAGCTATTCTGCCAATACCTAGTAAATTTTCGCTCTCATCGTCTTCGTGACTATCTTTCATATTTAGATCAAGCGCTGCACAAATTTCTCTTGCGATGCCATGTAAATTTTGGCAATCGCCTCTGTTTGCTGTGACATCAACTTCGATTATCGTATCTTTAAATACCTCAAATTCGCTAAGACTTGTACCAAGTTTTAGCTTGCCGATGCTCTCATCAAGCGGTAAAATTCCATCGTTCACCTTTGGAAGTCCCAGCTCACTTGAAGAGCAGATCATACCACTTGACTCGATACCTCTTAGCTTTGCTTTTTTTATCTCAAGACCATTTGGCATAGTCGTGCCAATAAGTGCAACTGGCACAAACTGGCCAGCTTCAACATTTTTAGCCCCACACACGATCTGAAGCGTCTCTCCACCAACATCTACTTGACAAACGCTTAGTTTATCGGCATCTGGGTGCTTTTCTCTACTTTTTATGTAGCCAACCACAATGCTCTTTGGCAAATTTATCTCTTTATAGCTATCAACCTCTAGCCCTATAGAATTTAATGTTTTTGAAAGTGTCTCGCCGCTAACCTCGCTAAGGTCGATCCACTCGTTTAACCAATGCTTTGAAATTATCATTTAAACTGCTCCAACAATCTTAAATCTCCCTCAAAAAGCGACCTTAGATCAGGCACTCTATGAAGCAACATCGCAAATCTCTCAACGCCAAGGCCAAAGGCGTATCCACTTACATTTTTATAGCCAACTGCCTTAAATACATTTGGATCGACGACACCACATCCAAGTACCTCAAGCCAAGTAGTCTGCTTGCACACTCTGCAGCCCTTGCCATGGCAGAATATACAACTAATATCAACCTCTGCGCTAGGCTCCGTAAATGGAAAGAAACTAGGGCGAAAACGCACTTCAACATCGCCAAACATATGCTTTAAAAAGCCCTCAAGCATTGATTTTAAATTTGCAAAGCTAACTTTCTCAGCATCCTCCACCACAAGGCCCTCAACCTGGTGAAACATCGGTGTATGCGTTAAATCCATATCACGTCTAAAGACGGTGCCTGGCGCTATCATGCGAATAGGTGGCTTTTGATTTAGCATAGTTCGCACCTGAACTGGGCTCGTATGCGTCCTTAAAAGTCTAAAATCATCTAGATAAAATGTATCTTGCATATCTCTTGCTGGGTGATATTTTGGTAAATTTAGCGCCTCAAAGTTGTGAAAATCATCTTCTATTAGTGGTCCGGTCTCGAGCGAGAAATTTAGAGCTAAAAAGTATTCAATTATCTTATCCATCGTGGCCATCACAGGGTGAAGCGCTCCACTAGCAACAGGCTCGTTAAATAGCGTGATATCAGCGGCCTCTTTTTTCATCTTGTTATCTATCTCTTGCTCGCTAAGCTCAGACTTTTTAGCTTCTATTAGCGCGCCAAGCTCATCTCTTTGCTTGTTTAAATTTGCTGCAAATTCCTTTTTCTCATCTTCGCCAAGCTCTTTTAGCTTTGCAAAACCTTGCGCCAAGATGCCCTTTTTGCCAAAAATTTCTACCCTGACTTTTTCCAAATCATCAAGCGTTGAAATTTCATTTTTGATTTTATTAACGAAATCTTGCAATTTTTTGCCTTTATAAATTTTTGAGTCGATTTTATAGAAAAAGAGTTAAAATCAAGATAAAGAGCACGAAATTTAAGCACACTTTGATATAATTTTGCAAAATTTCAAAGGAGCTAAAATGACCATATTTGAAAAGATCGTAGCTGGTGAAATCCCTTGCAACAAAGTGCTTGAAAGCGAGAAATTTCTAGCTTTTAACGACATAAATCCAAAAGCACCGATCCACATCCTAATCATCCCCAAAAAACACTATAAAAATTTCCAAGAGATGGATCCAATTTTAATGGGAGAGATGACAAAATTTATCCAAGAAGTGGCGACCTTAATGGGCGTTGATAAGAGCGGATACCGCCTTATAACAAACTGCGGTGAAAACGGCGGTCAAGAAGTTATGCATCTACATTTTCACCTGCTTGGCGGAGCTAAGCTTGGCTGGAGCGAAGGCGTAGCTGATCCACAAAGCACATTTTAATAGCTTATAAATTTTAGACTCAAATCTTGAGTCTAAAATTTTATTTTCTTGCAGACTTAATAGCTTCAAGCAACTCTTCAAAACCTACTTTACTTGAGTTTTCAACATCTTTTAATATTTCAACGCCAGGTAGATTTCCTTTATCTTTATCAGCAAAAATAACCATCGCTTTTTCTAGTCCATGATGAACATTTTCATGATGAGCTGCGATACTTGAGAGAATTTTGGCATCTTTTACAAGAGTATTTTTCACATCTTTTTCATACCATTTGCCAAATCTACACTCATGAACATCTTGAATCTTATTAAACTCATTTAAAAGTACGCCTCTATATCCATTTAGCTTCATATTTATATGATCTATTTTTCCATTGCTTACATAGACTTCATTTGTAACATTTAGAGCCTGATTTAGGATATTTTGCGTATTTGCATTTACACTTGAGATATTTCCTTCAAATCCACCTAAAATTTTCATAGCATTTGCAGAAATTTTTGAAAAATTCTCACTCATTTCGATCATTGTATTCGCACTTTGCTTAAGTCCATTTATATTTACTTCAACCTCAAGTGTTGCCTTTTGCGTGCGCTCAGCAAGCTTTCTAACCTCATCTGCCACGACAGCAAAACCTCGTCCGTGCTCACCCGCACGAGCTGCCTCGATAGCAGCATTTAGCGCTAGTAAATTTGTCTGATCTGAGATGTCTTTTATGAGATTTATGATCTCAACGATAGAATTTACGCTTCCATTAAGCGAAGAAGCGTCATTTGAAAGGTCATTACTCATCTGACTTACTTGCTCGATCGAGTTTAAAATTTCAGCCGTTTGCGACTTGAGTTCGCCCGTCTCTTTGAAAGTCTTTTCATTTAGTCCATTTATACTTTCAAGCATTTTTAGATTTTCTTCCATTGTTAATTGCAAGAAATTTATACCATCTTGATAACTTGAAAGTAATAAATTTACAGCCTCTTGCTTATCCTTAGCTTGCTCTTTTGGCTCACAAGTTTTAACGTTTTTTAGCTCCTCTTTAAGTGCTAAAATTTCAGCCTTTAAAGCTTCATTTTCTCTTTGTAAAGCTTCATTTTTACTAGAAAGCTCTTTATTCTTGCCATCAAAAAACATTTTTCATCCTTTAAAATTTGTAGATTTTGCGTAATTATAACTCTTTTTTCTTAAGCCAGTAGTCTAAAATTTCTATCTGCTCATCAACGCTTTTATTTGCCGTACCGCCCTGCGAACAACGCGCCTCTTTTGAAGCGTGAAGATCTAAAAATTTAATAGCATTTGCATCTAAATTTTCATCCACACTTTTTAGCTGCTCTTCATTTAATTCACTTAAATCAAGTCCTAAACTTTCAGCTTTTGCGACGACTTTGCCTGTGATAAAATGTGCTGTTCTAAACGGGATGTTTTTTTCACGCACTAGATAATCAGCCAGATCAGTGGCACTTAGATGCCCAGTTTTTGTCGCTTTTAACATGTTTTTTTCATTAAATTTAGCCGTTTTTATCATCTCATTTAGGATGGTAGTCGAGCTTAAAATGGTTGAGACGCTATCAAACACACCCTCTTTATCTTCTTGCATATCTTTATTATAAGCAAGTGGCAGACCTTTCATCGTAGTTAGTAGCGCTACTAAATTTCCATTTACGCGTCCAGTTTTGCCTCGTATAAGCTCGGCGACATCAGGGTTTTTTTTCTGTGGCATGATAGAGCTGCCTGTACTATAAGCGTCACTGATGCTTACAAAGCCAAATTCTTGCGAGCTCCAAAGTATAAGCTCCTCACAAAGTCTAGAAGCGTGCGTCATAAAAACGCTAATGTTAAATAAAATTTCCAGCGCAAAGTCACGGTCGCTCACGCTATCCATCGCATTTTGCGTGCAAGCTGCAAAGCCAAGCTCACTTGCAACGATAGTTCTATCTATCTTATGAGGAGTGCCTGCAAGGGCTGCTGAACCAAGTGGGCTTAGGTTGTTTCGCTCATATGAGCTAATAAAACGCTCGAAATCTCTTTTAAACATAAATGCATATGCTAGCAAGTGATAGCTAAGGCTTACTGGCTGAGCGTGTTGAAGGTGTGTGTAGCCTGGCATTAGCGTATCTTTGTGGTTTTTTGCCAAATTTGTAAGCGTGGCGATGAGCTCTTTTATACATGAAGAAATTTCTAAATTTTTCTTCAATACGTAAAATTTAAAATCAAGCGCGACTTGGTCATTTCTACTTCTAGCTGTGTGCAGTCTGCCTCCAAGCTCGGCGCCGATGATCTGGCTAAGTCGCTTCTCAACTGCCATATGTATATCTTCATCTTCTAACTTAAACTCAAATTTACCTGCTCTTATCTCAGATAAAACCTCACCAAGCCCCTTTATGATCGCCTCTGACTCATCTTTTTTTAAAATTCCACAAACCCCAAGCATCTTTGCATGAGCCTTACTTCCAGCGATATCTTCTTCAAAAAGATTTTTATCAAAATTTATAGAGGCATTAAATTCCTCAAGTAACTTCGAGCTAGCCTCGCTAAATCTACCCTCCCACATCTTTTTGTGTGCGTTTTTCTCTTTTTTCATAGCTTTGCCTTTAATTAATTTTGCGTGATTTTAACAAAATAGCACTTAACTGGGTATTTTAACTATAAAGTTGCAAAAAAGTTATAAATATAATTTATCTTTAAGGATATAGAAATATAATTCAAAATATAACTTTTTAAAAACTATTTTAATTTTCTATT
>NZ_CABPUT010000005.1:15644-71315 GCF_902460625.1 Campylobacter concisus | reverse complement strand
AAAATAATCTATAAGAGGAAAGATGATATGCAAATAGATGCGAATATGAACTCAAACATTTTCTATCATGACGGCTATACATCTATCTCTTCAAATAGCTCAAAAACAAGCTTGTTAGTATCTTCTGGCTATGATAAGAAAGATATTGTTAGAAGCAATGAAGTACATGTAGAACAAAGAGAAGATGCTAAAATTTCCCCTATAATTATTAATAAAGCGAGTGCCATACAGTTACAAAAAGACTTAGAAAAATTACAAGATCAAAAGCTAGATATTTCACATAAAATTTCAAGCATCCAAAGCCTAAAAGATCGTAATTCTATGCAAATGCTTCATTACTTAAATTTAGAGCAGTCAGCTATCCAAAATAACATTTTAAGCATTAAAACTCAAATGATAGAAATGGCACAGGCTTAAAACTAAGCCTTACCAATAATAGTTTCTAAAACCAAGCAAAAATCCTCTAAAAAATATCCCATTGATTTATAAAAATTGCTAGTCGCGTCTTTTTGGATATCTTTTGAAAGCTGTTTAGTATAAGGCAAGAAAAATGAGACACTAAAAGCTGCAAGAAGCTTCATAGACTCCTTAGATGCTTCACTTTTTAAAATATTTGCTATTAAAATTAGCTGATTTGAGATGCTATCAACCTCGCCCATTTTTGGCTGAAAATTTATAGCCTTATAAAATTGAGCTAGATCATCTTTTGCAGACGAAAAATAGTAGCCTGCCTCAAATTTTGACTTTAAAATGACAAAATCGTCACATAAAGCAGCACTACTTTCATCTTTGATAAATTTGGCATAAAGCTCGTTACCTTTTTTATTTGCTTCGCTATTTGTCTGCGTTATCCACGCATTTGTCTTTTTGATACGCATAAAAGATGAAACATCTAAAATGCCACTAAAATTTGTAGCAAGCGCAGCCGCTACAACGCTATAAAGTTCTCCAAGTTTCAAATTTTAATCCTTAAGTCGTAGATATCTAAGTCTAAGTGCATTTAAAACGACAGTAACAGAGCTAAAACACATCGCCATTGAGCCATAAACTGGGCTTAAAAGTAGCCCAAAGACAGGGTAGAGCGCGCCTGCAGCCACTGGAATACAAATCGCGTTATACATAAACGCCCAAAATAAATTTTCTTTTATGTTTGCCATGGTAGCATTTGCTAGTCTAACTAGTCCGGTCACGCCACGCAAATCATTTTTAACAAGCACGATATCTCCAGCACCTTTTGCTATATCTGAGCCTGAGTTCATAGCGATACCAACACTTGCCTCTTTAAGCGATGGTGAGTCATTTACGCCATCTCCAACAAAGATAACGCCACCGTGGCTTGCAAGCTCTTTTATCTCATTAAATTTATCTTCAGGCAACATATTTGCGTGATATTTGCTTACATTTAGCTTTTTAGCGATGCTTGCAACTACTTTCTCGTCATCGCCTGAGAGGATCACGCTTTGTAAATTTAGATGTGTAAGCTCATTTATAACATCACTTGCTTCGTCTTTTAGCTCATCACTAAGCGTTAAAAAACCAACAAATTTTTTATTTATAGCACAAAGTATGACGCCACTTCCATCATTTGTAGCATCTTTTACAGCGTTACTTTCATCCGGATTTAAACTAACTTCATTTGCCAAAAGCAGCTTTTCGTTTCCGATTATTATCTGATTATTCTCATCTTCATAGATGATGCCTTGCCCGACGACATTTTGGAATTTGCCATTTAGCTTTTGTAAATCTATACATTTTTGCTTTGCATATCTCACGATAGCTTTTGAGATGAGATGCTCACTTAAATTTTCAGCAGAAGCGATAAGCGCTAAATCTTGCTCACTTAAATTTGAGCTTTTGACGCTGATTTGCCCTTTGCTAAGTGTGCCAGTTTTGTCAAATGCTACAAATTTAGCATCTTTTATTAGCTCTAAAACTTCTGGATTTTTTACTAAAATTCCAGCTTTTGCACCACGTGCAAGCGAGCTTACGATTGCTATTGGCGTAGCAAGTCCAAGAGCGCATGGGCATGATATGATAAGAACACAAATCGCACAAGAGATCGCATAAGCAAAATTTCCATCAAAAATGATCCAAGCCAAAAACGTAAGCACTGATATTGCCACCACGCTTGGCACAAAGATATTTGCTATCTTATCAGCGAGCCTGCCTATTGGCATTTTTTTCGTACTAGCGTCATTTAGTAAGCTTAAAATTTGAGACAACAAGCTTTCAAACGAGCTTTTTGTCATCTTGACGCTTATGTAGCCATTTGTATTTAGCGTGCCTGCAAATACATTGTCGCCCACTTCTTTATAAACTGGCAGGCTCTCGCCCGTTAGCATCGAAGCATCGATTTCGGCTCCACCTTGGACTATCACACCATCACATGGAACATTGTAGCCATTCTTTACAACGACGATATCACCTATTTTTAGCTCATTTACTGGCACTTCTTTACTTCTTCCATCTGGCATAAGTAAAAATGCGGTTTTTGGAGAAATTTTAAGTAGTCTCTTTAGATAATCCCCTGCTTTTGCCTTTGAACGCTCTTCAAGATACTTGCCAAGAAGCACAAAAGCTATTATCATCGCTACGCCTGAAACATAGATATTTTTTAGATCATTTGGTAGAAATTTTTCAAAAAGCACTACAAAAAGCGAGTATAAAAACGCACTACCGCTTCCAAGAGCGACAAGCACATTCATATCGTAATTTCTATTTTTTACCGCTTCGTAGGCATGAGTAAAAAAGCCTTTGCCACTAAAAATAAGAACTAAAAAAGCTAAAGCTAGCATAGCTAAATTTACTAGCATGCTGTGAGGTGCAAACATCTCAAGTACCATTATTACGATACTTGCGATAAATGCAAATATAAATTTATTTCTAATATTTCTAATGTGAGCTTTTCTTTTTGCTTCAAACTCATCAATATCAGTTGCTACAAAGTAGCCAAGCTTCTTTATCTTTTGCTCTAAAATTTCACGCACACTCGCGTCTTTTAAGATAAACTCGCCGCTTGCGTTTGCAAAATTTACATTTGCTTCAAGTACTCCATCTATCTTTTTAGAAACCTTCTCGATAGCATTTGAGCAGTTTACGCAGCTCATTCCTGCTATATTTAGTTTGACTTTTAAAGACATATCAGAGCTCTTTTATTATGTCAAATCCCAAATCAGCCATTTCAGACTTAAATTTCTCAACATCGCTATCTTTTATATCAAGACTAACTTGTCTTGGCTCTTTGCTAAGATCAACTTCTATCTTGCCAAAGTCATCTTCAAGTGCGTTTTTTATAGTGTTTGCGCAGTTTTGGCAGTGGATATTGTTTACTTCAAATGTTTTCATATTATCTCCTTTATCATATGGTCGTATTCATGTAAATTTACAATTTTCTTGACATTAAATTTAAAGCCCAAACTCTCGTAAAATTTACGAACTTTTGGCTTATTTGTATCTACTATTAATGAAACCTTTTTATGCCCTAGCTCTTTTGCCTTGACAAATGAATGCCTTATGAGCTCTTTTGCAAGCCCTTGGCCTCTAAAATTTTCATCAACAGCGATACTATCTATATAAAACTCATCGTCAAAACACTCTTTTTCTACTTGAGTGTCTTTGCCAAGAGCCTTTAGATGCTGTGAAATTTCTCTATCAAGCTGCTCCGCGTCGCCACCAAAGTAAGCACACATCGCTGCGATAATTTCCTCGTTGTTTTTATAAACAAAGATATTTTTATAGCTTAGTCTATTTATCTCACTTTTGAAAAAAATTTCTAAAATTTCATCACTTTTAATAGGATCGTCATAGCCACTTAGCTTGTAGGCGATATCCTCCATTGCTAGATTTAGTAGCTTTATGCAGCTTTTTGCATCTTGTTTTTGAGCATTTTGTATCATGTGCGTCATTATAAAACTCTAGCTTAAATTTTTACCAAATATCAATCTGCGATTTACAAATTAATAACCCGCAATATGCAAACTAAAAATGTTTTAAAAAAGTATAAAATTTTTTTAGTTATAATCCGTAAAAAATTTATTTAAGGATATTTATGGGACGAGCATTTGAGTACCGAAGAGCCGCAAAAGAAGCTAGATGGGATAAGATGAGCAAGGTATTTCCAAAACTTGCAAAAGCTATAACAGTAGCCGCAAAAGATGGTGGTTGTGATCCAGATATGAACCCAAAACTTCGTGCAGCTATCGCAGCAGCAAAAGCTGAAAATATGCCAAAAGACAACATCGACGCAGCTATAAAAAGAGCAAATGGCAAAGATAGCGCCGATATCAAGACTATTTTTTATGACGGCAAAGCAGCTCACGGCGTGCAGATCATCGTTGAGTGTGCGACTGACAATCCAACGAGAACAGTTGCCAATGTTAAAGCGATATTTAGCAAAAACGGCGGAGAAATTTTGCCAAGTGGTAGCCTTAGCTTTATGTTTACAAGAAAGAGCGTTTTTGAGCTTGAAAAGCCAAGCGCAGACATCGAAGAGATCGAGCTTGAGCTGATTGATTATGGTCTAAGCGATATCGAGGCTGACGATGAGACGCTATTTGTATATGGTGATTATGCGAATTTTGGCACACTTCATGAAGGTATCGAAAAGCTAAATTTAGTAGTTAAAAAAGCTTCACTTCAATACTTACCAAATCAAACCGTGAATCTAAGCGAAGAGCAAATGCTTGAGGTTGAGAGGCTTCTTGATAAGCTAGAAGACGATGATGACGTCCAAGCAGTTTATACAAATATCGAATAAAAAGGAAATACATGCGTTTTGATGAATTAAAAGTTTATGATATAAATTTAGACGAGCTTAAAAAAGATAAATTTGCAGTTTTAGAGACAGACAAAGGCGAGATCAGACTTGAACTTTTTGCAGAAGAAGCTCCACAAGCTGTCGCAAATTTTATCCATTTGATAAAATCAGGCTTTTATAATGGTCTAAATTTTCACAGAGTTATACCAAATTTCGTAATCCAAGGTGGCTGCCCAAATGGCACGGGCACGGGCGGTCCTGGCTGGAGAATAAAATGTGAATGTGGCAACCAAAAGGTAAAACATGAGCGCGGTAGCCTTAGCATGGCTCACGCAGGGCGTGATACTGGTGGATCACAGTTTTTCATCTGTCATAGCAAACAACCTCATCTTGATGGCGTGCATACAGTCTTTGGAAAGTGCGTTGATGAAGAGAGCCTAAAGGTGCTTGACGCTATAAGACAAGGCGATAAGATCATCTCTGCTAAGATCAGAGAAAGCCTGTAAAGGGGAATTTTATGAATAATACTAAAAAGCAAGGAAATCTTGCTGTAAGATTATTTACCAATCTTGCCTTTTGGGTTGTGATCGGTATTGTTGGTGGTGTTGTTGTTGGCATGGTCGCGCCTGAGCTTGGTATAGCAAGCAAGCCAGGCATTGATTATTTTATAAAAGCACTTAAAATTTTAATCGGCCCTATTATCTTTTTAACGATCGTTTCAGGTATCGTTGGGCTCGAGAGTCTAAAAGATCTTGGGTCTATTGGATTAAAGGCATTTATCTATTTTGAGATAGTTAGCACACTTGCACTTGCTGTCGGTATCATCTTTGGCGAGACACTTCGTCCAGGACATGGCATGAATCTTGACTACACTCAGCTTGATGCCTCAAGTGTAGCTAAATTTACATCTCAAGCTGCAAATATGGACGCAAATAGCGGATTTGTAGCACATACACTTCATCTTTTAAGAGGTGCTGTGCCAGTAGATGACATTTTTCCTTACGTGCATATACTTGATCCATTTATAAAATCAAACACACTTCAAGTACTTTTCATGGCTATTATCGTTGCCATCGTACTTTCGCTGCTAGCTCATGATAAAAAACAAGCTTGCCTAAAGCCACTTGAATTTATTCAGCACTATGTCTTAAAACTTCTTAGCTGGCTTATGCTCTTTAGCCCAGTGGCTGCATTTTCGGCTATGGCTTATCTAATCGGCAAATTTGGTATCGGAACGCTTCTTGGCATGATGGAGCTTTTGGTTGTTATGGCACTTGCAAGCTGCTTTTTTATCTTTGTCGTGCTTGGCGTTATTTGCTATTTTGCAAAAATCAATGTCTTTAAATTTATGCGCTTTATCTCAAAAGAGGTATTGGTAGTCTTTGCGACAAGCTCGAGCGAAACAGCTCTTGCGCCACTTATGCAAAAGCTAGAATCAGCTGGTATAAATAGAGGTGCTGTTGGCCTTATCATTCCAACTGGCTACTCATTTAACCTCGACTGCACCAACATCTATCTAAGCCTAAGCGTTATTTTCCTAGCTCAAGCATTTAATATCCCGCTAAGTTTTGAGCATCTAATAAGTATACTAATCGTACTAATGATCACGAGCAAAGGCGCTGTTGGCGTGACAGGATCAGGCTTTGTCGTCCTTGCTGGAACACTAAGCGCACTTCCGAGCACTGGCATACCAGTCGTCACCGTGGCTGTGCTACTTGGCGTTGATAAATTTATGTCAGAGATGCGTGCAGTTGGTAATCTCTGCGGCAATGCCGTTGGTTGCATGATAGTTTCTATCTGGGATAAAAAAGTCGATATGGATAAATTTAGATACGCACTAGATCATCCAGAGGAATTTCACTTCCACTCATAATATAACTTTATAACCATAAGGGCAACTTTGCCCTTTTTTTCTCTTTTTTATTTCAAATTTTTATTAAGAATCTTATAAAGCTAGACCTACAAAAAAATCAAATAAAAATATAAAAATTTTAAAAAATAGCAACACAATAAATGATATTTAGTACTAGTTCAAACACAGAAAAAACTAGGCTTAGTTTGATAACAACATATTTATAAATGCAATGCTTAGTCTTAGATTTAAAAAGAAAAAAGTACTTTAAATTTAGTCATATAAAAAATATCAACTAAAAATTCTTGTAAGATATTAGGAACAGCCTTGCAAGAAGCTTTGCAAGGCCATATAAATTAAGCTTTTGGACCAGCTTTGGCGTACTCAACGCCCTCTTTTACATCTTCGTAGCGTTTGAAATTTTCAACAAACATTTTAGCGAGCTTGTCGCGTGAAGCGTTGTACTCAGCAGGATTTGCCCATGTGTTTATAGGATTTAGCAGTTTTGTCTCGACACCATCAAGCTCTTTTGGGATAGCGAAGTTAAATTTATCAAAATTTTCAAACTCACATTTTGTGATGCTGCCATCAAGGATCGCATTTATGCAAGCACGTGTTGCTTTTATGCTCATACGCTTGCCAACGCCGTAAGCACCGCCGCTCCAGCCTGTATTTACAAGATAGACATTAACGCCGTGCTTATCGATCTTCTCGCCAAGCAGTTTTGCATAGACAGTTGGGTGAAGTGGCATAAATGGCTCGCCAAAGCAAGCACTAAAAGTAGCGACTGGCTCGGTGATACCGCGCTCTGTGCCAGCAACTTTTGCTGTGTAGCCACTTAAGAAATAATACATCGCCTGCTCTTTTGTGAGCTTTGCGACTGGAGGAAGCACGCCAAAAGCATCAGCACTTAAAAAGATGATATTTTTTGGATGTCCTGCGCTTGAGCTTGGCTCGTAGTTGTCGATGTGATAGATCGGATAGCTTACACGCGTATTTTCAGTCTTTGAGCCATCTTTGTAATCAACCACGCCATTTTCGTCAGCCACAACATTTTCAAGTAGCGCATCACGCCTGATCGCTGCATAAATTTCTGGCTCACTACTTGGATCAAGGTTGATACATTTTGCATAGCAGCCACCCTCGAAGTTAAACACGCCATCATCGTCCCAGCCGTGCTCATCATCGCCTATTAACTTGCGTTTTGGATCGGTTGAAAGCGTAGTTTTACCAGTACCTGATAGGCCAAAAAACAGCGCTGTATCACCTTTTTCACCTACGTTTGCAGAGCAGTGCATACTTAGTTTGCCCTCAAGTGGCAACCAGTAGTTCATCATAGAAAAAATGCCCTTTTTCATCTCGCCGCCATACCATGTGCCGCCGATCACTGCGACATTTTCCTCGACGTTAAAGATAACAAAGACCTCTGAATGTAGCCCATCAGCCTTGTAGTCCTCATTTTTTGTCTTGCAAGCGTTATATACTACAAAATCAGGCTCAAATTTAGCCAGCTCTGCTTCACTTGGACGGATGAACATATTTTTTACAAAGTGCGCTTGCCACGCTACTTCAGTGACAAAGCGGACTGATTTTTGGCTCTTTTTGCTAGCTCCACAAAATGCATCTTGGATAAAAATTTCTTTACCACTTAGCTGATCTTTTGCTTTTTTAAGAAGCTTGTCAAAAAGCTCTTTTGTGATAGGCTGATTTATCTTGCCCCAAGCGATGTATTTTTGGCTTGGATCTTGCTTGACAAAATACTTGTCTTTTGGGCTTCTACCAGTAAAAATTCCAGTATCAACCATAAATGTGCCGTTACTTGAGACTCTGCCCTCGTTGTTTGCCTTTTCAAGCTCAAAAAGCTCGTCGTAGCTTAGATTATGATTTATCTTTTTGATCTCTTTTAGACCTAGCTCGTCTAGCTTATTTATCATGTTGTTTCCTTTTAAATTTTCGTTTCTTTATAAATTTGACCTAAAAGTCATCAAAATGTTAATCAAATTTCGCTTAACACTATCTTTTTAAAATGGGCAAATTTATTTAAATTTAGCCACCACTTGATTGTTCGCGACACTTTGACCTTTGCTAACCTCGATAGAGCCTATGA
Organism: Campylobacter concisus; assembly: GCF_902460625.1. Lineage (GTDB taxonomy): Bacteria > Campylobacterota > Campylobacteria > Campylobacterales > Campylobacteraceae > Campylobacter_A > Campylobacter_A concisus_AD. The sequence goes on along the minus strand of NZ_CABPUT010000005.1, from coordinate 62,600 downwards.
TGCCGTCTTTTGGGGCTTTGACATCTATCTCCATCTTCATCGCTTCAAGCACGACTATGGCCTGACCTTTTTTGACATGATCTCCTACGCTTACTAAAATTTTATGCACAGCGCCTGGCAAGCTTGCAACGATGTCATTTTCTGTTGCGCCTGCTGCTGCACTTTTGGCATTTTTTACGCTCTTGCCTTCAACTTCGGTGATTGATTTTACTTGGATGCTGTCGTTAAAACCTTCGCTTACTTCGACATTGTAGCGGCTACCATTTACGACGACGCTATATCTGCCACTTTGAGTTTGTCTGCCCTCGTTTGCTTTAGCATTTGGATCGATTTTTCTTACATTTACTTTGGCTTCGCCTTTTAAGAATGCAATACCTTTTTCTTTACAAGCTGCTGCTATAAAGACATTTTCTTCGGTAACTTTGATCTTGTTTTGTTTTAAAATTTCTTTAACATGCGCAAGTGACTTGCTCTCATCTTTATCAGCTATATCAACAGCGTGTTTTGTAGTTGGTTTTAGTCCTAACTGCTCGCTAGCAAGCTTAATGATCTCTTTATCAGGCGTAACTGGGGTCTTGCCAAAGTAGCCAAGCACCATTTTGCCGTATCCCTCAGCGATCTTTTTCCACTTGCCAAACATTACGTTGTTAAAGGCTTGTTGAAAGTAAAACTGGCTAACAGGAGTCACTGAAGTGCCGTATCCACCCTTTTGCACCACTTCGCGCATAGCAAGGATGACCTCTGGGAATTTATCTAATATATTGTTATCTCTCATCATCTGAGTATTTGCAGTGAGTGCGCCACCAGGCATAGGTGAAAATGGTATGAGCGGGCTTACTTGTACAGCTTCAGGCGGTAAGAAATACTCTTTTAAACAATCATTCAAAACGCTTTCGTATTTTAAAATTTTCTCCACATCAAGGCCGCCAAGATCGTAGTTTTTGCCTTTTACTGCGTGAAGCATGGTTAGGATATCTGGCTGACTTGTGCCACCACTTACTGGGCTTGCAGCTAGATCTATGCCATCGACGCCAGCTTCAAGCGCTGCAAGATAGCAAGCTACACTTACGCCTGCGGTTTCATGCGTGTGAAGTCTGATATGAGTTTTTTCTGGAAGCAGCTTTCTAGCCATTTTTATGGTTTCATAGACCTTTTGTGGGCTGCTTGTGCCACTTGCATCTTTAAAGCAAACACTGTGATAAGGGATATTTGCATCTAAAATTTCTCTTAAAATTTTCTCATAAAATTTAACATCATGTGCTCCCACACAGCCACTAGGCAAGTCCATCATAGTAACGACGACTTCGTGTTTTAGCCCGTGATGAGCGATCCTCTCGCCTGAATATTTTAAATTTTCAACATCATTTAGTGCGTCAAAATTTCTAATAGTAGTCGTTCCATGTTTTTTGAAAAGTTTTGCGTGAAGGTCGATAAGCTCGCGGCTACCGGTGTCAAGTGTGACGGTATTTACGCCCCTGCTTAGGGTTTGAAGGTTAGCTTTTGGTCCTACGATGCTTCTAAATTTATCCATCATCGCAAAAGCGTCTTCATTTAGGTAAAAATAAAGGCTTTGAAATCTCGCTCCTCCGCCAAATTCAAAATGCTCTATGCCAGCCTCTTTGGCTGCTTCAAGCGCGGGCAAAAAGTCGTTCATAAGCACTCTAGCGCCATAAACCGACTGAAAGCCATCTCTAAAGGTCGTATCCATAACATCGATAAATTTCTTCGCCATCACCCACCTCATTAATTTTATAAATTTATTTAAAGAATTCATAGAAAATGGCTAAATTGGTTAGAAACTCAAATTAGCCATTTTGCTTGTTTTTTGGTATTTTACAACCAAAAACTTTTATATCATTTAAAAAGTGAGAGTAAGAAGTTTAATAATCCGCCGTGGCTCGCATCAAGCATTGGCTTTAATTCCATTAGAAAGACGCAGAAAAATACAAGTACAGCAAGCTGAATAAAAATATAAGGCACAACGCCTTTATAAATAGCAGTCGTTTTTATCTCAGCTGGTGCGACTGATCTTAGGAAAAATAAGCTAAAACCAAATGGCGGCGTTAGGAATGAAGTTTGCAAATTCATCGCAACTAAGATTGCTAGATAAATTGGATTTATACCAAGCTTTGCGGCTATTGGCACCAAGATAGGAAGCACAATGTATGAAATTTCAACAAAGTCGATAAAAAAGCCAAGCACAAAGATGACAACCATACTAAAAATGATAAAGCCCCACTTCTCGCCTGGCAAATTTGTCATAAATTTTTCAACAATCTCATCGCCACCAGTGTAACTAAATACCATAGAAAAGGCTGTCGCACCAACAAGTATGGCAAAGACAAGTGCTGTGGTTTTTACGCTTTCAGCCAATGCCTCTTTTATCATAGAAAATGAAAATGTCCTATAAAAAATAGCTAAAATAATGGCTCCTACGCAGCCAAAAGCTGAACTTTCAGTTGGTGTAGCGATACCTGCAAATATAGAGCCCAATACGCAAATAACAAGTAAAAGCGGTGGAAAGATAGCGATTAGTGCTCTCATGATCTGCTTAAATTTACTAACACCGCTCTCATCTTTTACTACAGGTGCTGTATCTGGTTTCAAATAAGCAACAATCAAAATATAAATGATATAAACTGCTACTAGCGTGAGTCCTGGGATGATGGCTTGATGAAAAAGCTCACCAACTGGCACTGAAAATATATCACCCAAGATAATCAGCACGATAGAAGGTGGAATGATCTGTCCAAGCGTACCAGCAGCACATATAGTGCCACAACCTAGCGCTTGGTCGTATTTATACTTTAACATAACAGGCAAGCTTATAACACCCATTGCAACGACACTTGCACCAACAACACCAGTTGAAGCTGCAAGAAGTGCTCCAACCAAGATAGTGCTAATAGCAATACCTCCGCGAATTTCTCCAAAAAGCATACCCATGCTCTCAAGTAATCTCTCAGCTAGTTTTGACTTTTGAAGAACAACACCCATAAAGACAAAAAGTGGAACTGCTATAAAAATTCTACTCTCCATGATAGAGAAAATTCTATAAGGCATGAAGTTAAACATATCTTTGAAAACTTCGATACTTCCAAGCAGACCATCTCCGTCTCCAATGCTCTCAACAATACTGCCAATCATGCCAAATATCATCGAAACCGCACCAAAGGTAAAGGCTACCGGAAAGCCAATACCTAGCATCAAAAGTGCAGCTATAAACATTATCAAGCCAGCCATTATTCCCCCTTTTTAGCTTTTTTGTAAAGATTAAAATTTCTTATAAAAAAGCCAATCGCAAAAAATACAAGTAGATAAAAAGAAAAAGGAATAAGTGCTTTTATGATCCATCTGTGAGTAAGACCGCCTGGATCTGCACTAGCTTCAGCTGAAGTATAAGCATCACTCACAAATTCAAACGATAAATTTGAAACCAAAAGTGCAAATGGGATTACAAAAATAACAGTTCCTATCATATTTACAAGAGCTTTATTTTTTGGTAAAAATTTAGCATAAAAGATATCAACTCTAACGTGTGCATCTTCTTTTAATGCATAGCTCATGCCAAGCAAAAATATTACAGCAAAAAAATGCCACTCAAGCTCCTGAAATGCAACGTTTCCATAAGAGAAAAAATATCTTGCCACAACGTTAAAAAAGACGTCTATTATCATCAAAGCCATAACAAACATGCAAATATAGCCGACTATATCGCCAACCTTATCAAAAAATTTCTCAACTTTTTGCATAAACAACCCTTAAAAAAACAATTTATTTATCATAATGATAAAGACGCAAACTGGCGCCACATATCTTAATAAAAAATACCATGCACTAAATACAAAGTCGCTCATATATGGACTAAATAGCACATAAAGTGCCTCTCTTTTCATAAAATATCCAACAAATATCGCTCCACCAATACCACTAATTGGAAGCAGAACATTTGAAGCGGTAAAGTCAAGAAAATCAAAGAAATTTTTACCAAAGAGCATAAATTTGTCGCCAACATTTTCTATATTTGATAAAAGACATAAAAATCCTAAAACAAAAACACCAGCTCCAACTATACTAAGAGCTTTTATCCTGCTAATGCCATACTCTCTGATCAAGAAAAATACAAACGGCTCTACGATAGAGATGGCTGAAGTAATGCCAGCAAAGATAAGTGCAGCAAAAAATGCTACAGCTAAAATTTGACCTATCACGCCAAGCTTAGCAAAGAGCGTTGGAAGCGAGATAAAGACAAGTCCTGGTCCTTGAGACGGCTCTGCGCCAAATTCAAATATAAATGTAAAGATAACAAGACCCATCATGATGGCTAAGACGATGTTTATAAAAACGATACTTAGTGTAGAAGTGGCTAAATTTGTATCATCGCTTAGGCTAGCTGAATATGTAATGATCGCTGCCATACCAAGAGATAGTGTCCAAAAAGCAAGCCCAAGAGCAAGCAAGAGCGAGTTAAATGAAATTTTACTAAAGTCGGGAACAAGTAAAAACTCAGCAGATTTTGTAAAGCCATTCATTGTCATAGAAAAGATAAGCATGATTAAAACCATAATAAATAGGCTTGGCATCATCCAAACATTTAGCTTTTCAATGCCACTTTTCACTCCTTTTGAAAGGATAAAAAAGCAAGCTACAAATGCTATAACAAAATAAAGCGTCTGCTCGCCAAGACCATGCGTAAGAAGCTCGTTAAATATTACTTTTGAACTTTCTATATCGTTTGGAAGACCGGCAAAAGATAGTGTGAAATACTTAAAGACCCAGCCGATGATCACAATATAATAAGATGAGATTATAGCTGCGGTTACCATAGCTAAAATTCCAACTAGTTGCCATAAATTTTTATTTTTATTCGCCAACTTTCTAAAGGCATTTACACTATCGCTCTCACTAAGTTTGCCGATACTTAGCTCTGCCATAAAGATAGGTATGCCAACTAAAAACGTTATCAAAAGATATAAAATAACAAATGCCGATCCACCATTTTCACCAACCATATATGGAAATTTCCATGCATTGCCAAGTCCAACAGCTGACCCTGCAACTGCTAAAACATAACCTATTTTAGAAAACTGTTCTTTTGCCATTATGCAATCTCCCTTACTAGCACCACAAAAACTAGAATTGGTGCTACAAACCTTATTAAAAAATACCAAATTTTAAAAACAATCTCACCCATATAAGGCAAAAATAGTTCTTTTAAAAGCTCAAATTTCATAAAGTACCCAACAAAAATGGCAAATATAATGCCACCAAGTGGGAGCATAATGTTTGAGCTAAGATAATCAAGCAAATCAAAAAAACTCTTACCAAAAAATATAAGTGACTCCTTAAAATCGCCAATGCCGCTTAACGCACATAAAATTCCCAAAAGATAAACTACGGCACCGACAATGATAATTGATCTATTTCTACTAAATCCCAAGCTTTTATTTAAGAAAAATATAAATGGTTCAACTAGTGAAATAACCGATGTTATACCAGCAAAAAATAAAGATGTAAAAAATGCAAAAGCTAAGAAATTTCCAAGCAAACCAAGCTTTGCAAAAAGCGTTGGAAGCGAGATAAATGCTAACCCTGCACCCTTTGATGGCTCTGAGCCAAATTCATAGGTGAATGTAAAAACTATAAGCCCTATAATTACGCTAATAATTATATTTGCAAAGACTACATAAAGCGATGAAGTGAACAAATTTGTATCATTGCCTAGGCTTGATGAGTAAGTTAAAATGCAGCCAATGCCAATACACATCGTAAAAAAAGCTAACCCAAGAGCATTTAAGATAGCGCCTTGATCTATCTTTGAAAAATCAGGCACAAGTAAAAATTTAGCCGCCTCATCAAATCCATTCATGCCAAAAGAGTAGCCAAGCATGAGCAAAAGTAAAATAAAAAGTGCTGGAATAAGAAATACATTTATACGCTCTATTCCACTTTTTATACCTTTTGTAAGTATAAAAAAGTAGGCAAAAAAAGCGATGCTAAAATATAAAATTTGCTCCTCTATGCCCTTTGAAGTAAAATTTACAAAAAGCGTCTCTGAGCTTGCCATATCTTTTGGAAGCTCACCAAGACTTAAGATAACGTATTTTAAAACCCAGCCGATAATGAGCGTATAAAAAGATGCGATGAATAACCCTGTCACCATCACAACACCAGCAAATTTCCAAGAATTTTCATCTTTTGTAGCTAGACTTTTAAACGCTCCAACCGTATCAAGGCGTGAAATTTTGCCCATTGCCATCTCAGCAAAAAATATACTAAGCCCAACAACAAAAGCAAAAAATAGATATATAAGAATAAATGCTGAACCGCCGTTACTACCGACCATATATGGAAATTTCCATGCATTACCAAGGCCAATAGCCGCTCCAATGATAGAAAGAACAAAACCAACTTTACTAAATCTATCCATCATTTACCTGCTATTTGATAGATCATGATGGCGCAAATTGCGATTGGTACGATGTATCTTAAAGCAAAATACCAAATTTTAAAAAATACTTTTCCCATAAATTCGCCAAAGAGTAGATATAGGCTCTCTTTTTTAAGTTTATAGCCAACAAAAAAACTAAAAATTATGGCACCTATTGGCATCATTATATTTGAAGTAAGAAAATCAAGTGCATCAAAGACTGGCTTACCAAAAATACTAAAGATATTAGCCGTCTGTGCATAATATGAAAAAATACAAAAAAGGCCTAAAATATAGACAAAAATTCCAATATAAACAAGAGCCATTTTTCGTGAAATTTCAAATTTTCTAACCAAATAATAAGCAAATGGTTCTATCATCGAAACAGCACTTGTAACACCAGCAAATAAAAGTGAAACAAAAAATGCGATAGCCATAACATTGCCAACTATCCCAAGCTTTGCAAAAAGCGTAACAAGTGAGATAAAAATAAGCCCTGGTCCACTTGCCGTACTATCAGCTCCATAAGCAAATATAAATGTAAAGACCACAAGTCCCATCATAACGCCTATTAATATGTTTATAAAGATGATAGAAAGCGTTGATTTTATAAGATTTGTCTGCTCTGGTAAATTTGCAGCGTATGTTGGTATTACACCAACACCCATAGATAGCGAGAAGAATGCAAGTCCAAGAGCTTGCAAAACAACATCTGGCGTGATCGCGCTAAAATTTGGTACAAATAAAAATTTAGCCGCCTTAACAAAGCCATCACCCATGCTAATTGCATAAAAAAGTATACAAACAAGCAGTATAAAAAGACCCGGCATCATCCAGATATTTAGCTTTTCAATGCCACTTTTCACACCTTTTGAAACAGCAAAAAATACCATCAAAAAGACCAAGCTAAAGCAAACAATAGCGCTACTTAAATCATTTGATAAAAGCGTATTAAACTGCTGGGCTGCCTCTTCTTGATTGCTTAAAAGTGGCGAAAAGCCAAGATAAATATACTTTAATATCCAGCCAATGACAACCATATAAAACGAAGCAATAAGTATCGCTCCTATCATAAAAAAGCCTGAAAAAGACCATATTTTTTTGTGTTTTGGAGCAAGTTTATAAATGGAGCTTACAACGTCACTCTCACCAAGCTTACCAATGCTAAGCTCTGCTAAAAACGCTACAAAAGCGATAGCAAACGTAAGAAGCAAATATAAAACTATAAACGCTGAACCGCCGTTGTTTCCCACCATTGTTGGAAATTTCCATGCATTACCAAGTCCAACAGCAGAACCAGCCATCGCAAGAACAAAGCCTATTTTTGAAAATTTTTCATTTATCATTGATTACCTGAGATTAAGAATAAATTAATTTTTTCAAAGATAACATAAAAAAACTTTTATTTTTCTAAGCCAAGAATTTTTTATGGGCAATTTAAATTTTTAGTGTTTTTATTTGAAACAAAGTTTTGTTTTTGTAATATTACGGCTCATAAAGTTTAAGTAGGGGACAGATCCGAAAGAGCTTTAAAATTTTAAAGGAGCAACGATGAAAAAAATCGTGTTTTTAATTCTTGGTCTTGCTGCATTTGCATTTGGCGCTGATGGCGAGATGATTAGATCATATTCAGTTATCGCTGGCGGTATTGGCCTTGGCCTTGCAGCTCTTGGTGGTGCCATTGGTATGGGTAATACAGCTGCTGCAACAATTAGTGGAACAGCTAGAAACCCAGGTGTTGGTAGCAAACTTATGACTACAATGTTTATCGCTCTTGCGATGATTGAAGCACAAGTTATCTATGCACTTGTTATTACGCTTATCGTTCTTTACGCAAACCCAATGCTTGGCTAAGCGTAAAGCTTAAATTTAGCCCCTTTTTGGGGCTTTTACTCTTTTTGCGATCATGGTGGAATTGGTAGACACGCTATCTTGAGGGGGTAGTGCCGCTAGGTGTGCGAGTTCGAGTCTCGCTGATCGCACCATCTAATCTTACACTTCAAAATCCAAAATCTTACAAAATTAAAAAAAAGGGGAATTTATGCTAGATAAAAAGCGTGCTTTAAAACAGCTACAAAATGAAGCAGATGATACCGCTATCTATACGTTACTCGAAGCTAGTGAAAAAAATGAAGAAAATAAAAAAATACTTCGTAAATTAATCACTGAAGAAAAACGACACTATGCTTTTTGCCAAAAGATAACAGGTGAGAGTAGAACTGCAAATTTATTCAAAGTCATCTTCTATACGATACTTGTTAAAATTTTTGGAACCTCTTTTACTTTAAAATTTATGGAGTCACGTGAAGAAGATGCAGAGCAATTTTATCTTGGTATCGTTGATGAGTATCCTGAAGCTAAAGATATTTATGAAGAAGAAGTAAATCATGAAAACAATTTAATCTCTATGCTAAAAGACACAAAGCTCGTAAATGCCGGCGGTATTGTTCTTGGTATGAATGACGCATTAGTTGAGCTAACTGGCACGCTAAGTGGCATCGCTCTAGCTTTTTCAAATACAAAATCAGTTGGTGCGACGGGCCTTATCATGGGTATTGCAGCTGCTCTTTCTATGGCTGGCTCAGCATATCTTGAGTCAAAAGAAAATCCAAGTGACGAGATCAAACCGCTTACCTATTCGCTCTACACAGGTGGTTCATACATCATAACAACGGCGTTTTTGATACTTCCATTTTTCATCTTTTCAAGTGGTCTTTACGCTGTCTTATCGATGTTTTTCTTTGCCTTTATTGCCATTATCACTTACAACTTTTACATAAGCGTGGCAAAAGAGCTTAAATTTTTACCAAGAGTGATTGAGATGTGCGTGATAACTTTTGGTGTTGCGATCATTTCGTTTGGTATTGGCTTTTTAGTCAAGCACTATTTTGGCTTAGATATTTAATCCAAAATTTCATACCAGGTGTAGCTATCGTCTCCAAAATTCCCACTAAATAGTGGTTTTAAATTTAGATCGAGGCTTAAATTTTTACCATCCTTAAAATTTGAGCTTTGATAGATAAGTAGCCACTTTACGTTTGCTAGTTTGCTATCTTTTGCAAGTTTTAAAAACTCACCAGCGCCTTCAAACATGCTAAGTCCTTTTAAGCTAAGCTTTTTTTGAATGCTAACTTTGCGCCCTGACACGCTAAAAAGTGGTATTGTCTTATCAAATTTATCACTTCTTGAATAGATTATGACATCTGGATTTTTGCCGCCACTTACTAGCCTACTATCAAGCTTTGGGCGATCAACTCGCACTGTGTTGCCGCCGATCACTAGCATATCTATGACGCTTCTTAGTTTATGGACATGCGTGCGACTAAGTTCATTTGTGATGATGCCACCGCTTGCCACGCCATTTTTACTAATTGCGATTTTTAAAAAGCTAAAGCCACCATTTTGATAGGCCAAAAATGGCTCAAGTAGCTTATCACAACGCTCTTTTAAAACGCTAAATTTAACTTTTATGCCAACACTTTGAAGCAAATCACCACCGCCACTTGCTATTTTATTTTCATCGTGGCTGCCTATTATCACCTCACTAAAGCCAAGTTCTTTTAGTAAATTTGTACAAGGTGGCGTTTTACCATGATGAGAGCAGGGCTCAAGTGTGACGTAAGCTTTTGCATTTTTTAGTAAATTTGAGTGGTTGTTTAGTATAAATTCGTAGGTAAATTTTGGCTCTAAAAGGCCAAATTCGCCCTCTTTTATATTAGAGCTAAATTTATCGTTATACACTTTTATAAAATCATCTTTAAATTTTTCACTTTTTTTGCAAAGCGCAAAGAATATCGCCGTTGGTTCAGCGTGTAAATATCCAGCTTTTTCATGAGCCTTGCAAGATAAAATTTGACCATTTTCATCAAGGATAAGGCATCCAACAGCTGGATTTGGATAGGTTAATATCTGAAATTTCCAAGCCTCACTTAAAGCAAGATCCATGTAAAATTCGTCGTTCATCTTAACAGACTATTTTTATTTTCCTATATCTTTTATTTCATCAACAAGAGTTTTTGAGATCAAGTCGATATCGGTCGGCTCATCCTCTGCGTCCCACCTAAAAGCAGCGATCTCTGCCAAAACCGCGATCTCTTTAAAATAGCTATATTTCGTTGTAGAAACTGGTATAGAGTAAGAGACCAAAAGCCTATCATCGTTATCATAAATTTTCACGCTATAGCGAAAGTGTGGCTTGTTTAACGCCTTGCCACCCCAGTTAAACCATCTTTCATAGTCCATTTGTATTTTTATCTTGAAACTATTTTCGTCCCCTAAAATTCCCTGCTCTTTTAGATGTTTGTTTATAAATTCCACAAACTCATCACGAAGTTCGCTTTCATTTTTATAGTTAGTGTTGTGCTCATATCTAGTTGGTTGATTCGTCAATGTTACGTTAAAATCACTAACAATGTATTTAGCCACGCCTTTTTGTATCGGCATTGGCTCAACATTATATTTATATCTTCCCCCACATCCAACGAAAAAAACACTTAAAACTATTAAAAAGAGTATTTTTACAAATTTCATATTTTCTAAATTTACGATAAGCCGTCGATCTTGCCGTCTGCATCTATCTTCATATTGACAGCAGCTGGCACTTTTGGAAGCCCTGGCATTAGCATGATCTTACCGCAAACTGCGACGATAAAGCCCGCCCCGGTTCTAATATCAATGTCTTTTACACTAAATATAAAGCCCTTTGCTCTGCCCAAAAGCTTCGCATCGTCACTAAATGAGTACTGCGTTTTTGCGATACAAACTGGCAAATGGCTCAAATTTAGCTCTTTTATCATCTCAAGCTTTTTAAGAGCAGCCTCCTCAAAGACCACCTCGCCAGCTCCATAAATTTCTGTAGCGACTTTTTCTATTTTAGTTTTCGTATCGTCGCTCATCTCGTAGGTGAAATTTATCTTGCTTGGCTTGTCACACGCCTTTAAAACTAGCTCAGCAAGCTCAATCGCACCTTTACCACCTTTTAAGAAATTCTCACAAACTGCCACTTCTACACCAAGCTCACGGCAATACTCTTTTACGAAATTTATCTCTTCATCGGTGTCAAATCCAAATTTATTAAGCGCCACAACTACGTTTTGACCAAATTTACCTTTTAAATTTTCGATATGTCCGCCAAGGTTTTCGATACCTTTTTTAAGAGCGTTCATATCTGGTTTTGTTATCTCGTCTTTATTTGCTTCGCCATTATATTTTAGTGATCTAATCGTACTTACAAGCACCACAGCGCTTGGTTTAATCTCAGCAACCCTGCATTTTATATCTAAAAATTTCTCCGCACCAAGCTCTGAGCCAAAGCCAGCTTCAGTGATGACGTAGTCGGCTAAATTTAGAGCCGTTTTTGTTGCGATAACGGAGTTGCAGCCGTGTGCGATGTTTGCAAATGGGCCACCATGCACGAGTGTAGGTGTGTGCTCTAGTGTTTGAAATAAATTTGGCTTGATCGCATCTTTTAAAAGTATGCAAACAGCGTCCTGGCAGCCTAGATCACGCACGTAGATAGGCTTTTTATCGCTATCGTAGGCAACCATGATATTTGCCACGCGCTCTTTTAGATCAGAGAGGCTCGTAGCCAGGCAAAGCACAGCCATAATCTCGCTTGCGGCGGTGATATTAAAGCCATCTTCTCTTGGCACGCCATCCGTTCTACCGCCCTGACCCACAGTGATAAATCTAAGCGCGCGGTCGTTCATATCCATACAGCGCTTCCATAAAATTTTCTCTATTTTTAGTGGGTTTTCTTGATAGAGGCTATTATCTATCATCGCTGAAATCAGGTTATTTGCTGATGTTATCGCGTGAAAATCACCAGTGAAGTGTAAATTTAGATCCTCCATCGGAGCAAGCTGTGAGTAGCCACCACCTGCTGCTCCACCCTTTATACCAAAAACTGGCCCCAAAGATGGCTCACGAAGCGCTAGGCAAACCTTTTTACCAAGTGAATTTAGTGCGTCAGCTAGACCGATCGACATAGTCGTTTTGCCCTCGCCATATGGGGTTGGATTAGTCGCGGTCACTAAGATGAGCTTTGATTTTGATGGCTCAAGCCTTGGAGAAATTTTAGCCTTAAATTTACCGTAAAGCTCAAGCTCGTCTTCATTTAAGCCTAGTCTTTCGGCAACTTTACTGATGTGTTCTAATTTTGTTTGGTGAGTTATCTCGATGTCGCTTAGCATTTTACCACTCCAAATATGTTTTTGCTTTTTTTATCTCACTAATGTTGATCTCATAAATTCCCTCTTCGTTTTCAACTGCGATACTTTCTTCGTCCGCTTTTACGAGCCTTCCTGCAAATTTCTCAGCCTCGGTTTGAACTTTTACAAGCTCACCAACGCTCGCTTTAAAGTGAGACGGCTTACTAAGCTTTCTCTCAAGGCCAGGCGAACTAACTTCAAGGTTATAGTTCCCACTAACTGGTGGTGTCACGTCAAAGATAGGCGAGAGCAGACGGCTCACTTTTTCGCAGTCATCAAGGCTCACTCCGCCATGTTTTGTAATATAAACTCTAAAAATAGCCCTACCATTTTCATTTGCGATCTCGCTATCGTAAAGCTCGACACCGCATTCGCGTACTAGTTTGTCTAAATTATCCATTTTTGTTTAAATCCTTTGAAATTTTATCAAACAACTTATCCATATGGTTTTGATACTCTAATCTATCATCAAATTTAAAGTGAAAATTTGGGCATCTATACCAGCCCTCAGCTGCCATACAGTGGTTTTGCAAATGCCTACAAACTCGCTTTAAATGTCCCAAAATATACTCTTGTTCACGCTCACCAAAAGCCATCTTATCAAGATAAACAAAGGCGTCATATCTACCCTTTTTACACTCGACATCAGTGACACAAAGTCCTTTTAAAATGCTATCTTCAAGAGTAGCTAGAGCCTCTGGGATGAGCTCTTTTAGCACACTCTCAGTTCTCATACGCTTTATTTCGTTAGCGTTCATAGAGTAGCTTTCTCCTTGACTTCTTTAAAGCTTTCGATATAGTCGTTTTCTCTGATGTCGTTGAAATTTTCAATACCAACGCCACACTCATAACCTTTAGCGACCTCTTTGACATCATCTTTGAAGCGTTTTAGCGAACTTACCAAGCCCTCATAAACAACCACCCCTTCTCTAATAAGGCGAATTTTTGCCCCTCTGTTTATCGTGCCTTCAGTGACGATACATCCAGCAATAGTACCCACTTTTGGCACATGGATCACTTGGCGAACCTGAGCTTGACCAAGCTGCTCTTCTCTGATGATAGGTGACATTAGTCCGCCTAAAATCGCCTTCACGTCGTCGATTAGATTATAAATAACGTTGTATGTTTTAATCTCAACACCACTCTCTTTTGCCTTTTCTTTTATCTCGCCAGTTGGTCTTATGTTAAAGCCAAGGATTACGCAGTCTTCGCTCGCACTAGCAAGTGCCACATCGCTTTGTGTGATGCCGCCAACGCCTGAGTGGATTACATTTACTCTGATCTCATCATTTGCTAGTTTTTCTAGGCTTGCTTTTAGTGCCTCAAGTGAACCACCAACATCAGCTTTAATAATAACTGGAAGTGTCTTTAACTCGCCCTCAGCAATCTTAGCACTAAGCTCGTCAATACTAACTTTTGTACTCTTACTAAGCTCTTTTTGGCGGATATATTCAGCCTTTTTCTGCGCGTATTCACGAGCCTCTTTATCAGTTTTTACACCTATTAATGTCTCGCCTGCCTCTGCTATCTCGCTAAGACCTACTATCACACCGCATTCGCCTGGTTTTATATCTTGCAAAGGCTTACCTTGGTCATTAAGCAAGCTTCTTATCTTTCCATATGCAACACCAGCTACGACAGTATCTCCAACATGAAGCGTACCATTTTCAACGATGATAGTAGCGACTGGACCACGACCTTTTTGAAGTGAGCTCTCGATAACAGTTGCTTTTGCGTTTGCCTTTGGATTTGCTTTTAGTTCTAAAAGCTCAGCTTGTAAAAGCACGATCTCTAAAAGATCATCTATACCCATACCTGTTTTTGCAGAGATTGGCACAAATTCATACTTTCCGCCCCACTCTGTTGGCATGATATCAAGCTCAGCAAGACCAGTCTTTACCAGGTCAGGATTTGCTGACTCTTTATCCATTTTGTTTATAGCGATGATTATCGGTACGCCTGCGGCTTTTGCGTGGCTGACCGCCTCTTTTGTTTGTGGTTTTACGCCATCATCTGCTGCAACTACGATGATAACTATGTCAGTCACGCCAGCACCTCTTGCACGCATAGCAGTAAACGCTTCGTGACCTGGAGTGTCGATAAATGTGATATTTTTGCCGTTTTTATTTACCATATAAGCACCGACATGCTGAGTGATACCACCAGCCTCTCCTGCTGCTACACGTGATTTTCTTATGTAATCAAGTAATGAAGTTTTACCATGATCAACGTGGCCCATGATAGTTATGACTGGTGCTCTTGGCTGGAGATTTTCATCGTCTTTTATCTCTTCCTCATAGGCTGCTACGTAGTCAAATTCTTTTTGATCATCGATGATATTAACCTCTACATTAAACTCATCAGCTAAAATTTCTATTGCATCTTCATCCAAAAAGTCATTTTTTGTTGTCATCATACCAAGCATGAAAAGCTTACCAATAATCTCACTTGGCTGCTTATTTAGCTTTTCAGCAAATTCATAAACACGAATTTCTTTTGGAATATTTATAGACGTCACAGCTTCATTATTTTGTTTATTTTCAGGCTTTTTGTGTTTTTTTCTAGCTCTTCTTTGAATGCCGCCTTCGCCAAATGAATTTATCGTATTGTTGACCGTAGTTCTCATAACATTTGGCTGTTTTGTCTTTTGTGCAGGTACTGGTGCTGGGGTTTTAAAACTAAAATCAGGAAGAACAACCACATCTTCATCTTCTAACACGATATCACCAAAGTCACTTCCGCCAAGTAGGTCCATCTTCTGAGTACTATCTTTTTTACTTGCAACAACTACTTTTTTATCTTTTTTCTTTTTCTTAGCTAAATTTTCATCATTTGCTGAAAACATACTTTTAAAATCGCTTATATTAGCTATGCTTGGTTCAGGCTTTTTCTCTTCTTTTGTAGCAATTGGCGCTTCATAATCTTTTTTCTTTTTTACTATCACAAGACCACGTCTTTTTTGAGTCACATCGGCCAAGCTCTCTTTTGGCCTTGGAGTTTCGACTTGTTTTTGCTCTACTTTGATTTCTTCTTTTTTAGGCTCAATTTTTTGTTTTTCTTCTAAAATTTGTGCCTCTTTCTTAGGCTCAGCTTTTACCGACTTTGACTCAGTTTTAGTAGTAGCTTTTTTAGGTTCACTTTTTTGTTTTTCTTCTTTTTTTACTGACTCTTTTTCTACTTCTTTTTTAGGCTCTTTTTTTGGTTTAGGTTCACTCTTTTTCTTTTTAAATTTATCTGGTATCACGCCAGTTTGAACATATTCATATATAGCTTCGGCCTCTTCAAGGCTAACTGCATTTGAGTGAGTTTTGACTTTTAATCCTAGCTCTTGAGCTTTTTCTACTATCTCTTTACTTGGATAGCCAAGCTCGTTTGCGATCTCTGAAATCCTAACATTGCTCATTTAAGAGTATCTCCTTTAACTTCGGTGCATCACAAATAAAAGCACCTTTAGTTTGTTTATCAATTATTTTTTTTAAAATTTTTATATCTTTTTGTATACATTTGTCGCACAGATAAAAGCTACGACCATTTCCTTTGCCATGCTCTAAATTTTTACCTACCAAGCGGTATCTTTTTAGCAAGCTCTGAGAAATTTTAATTTTACAAGCGACACATGTCCTTACAGGATTATTTTTGTTCATTATATCTTTTTAAACTTGTTTTTAGCTTTGCGTAATTTCGTATCCATCGTTATCAAATGAAAAAACCTCAACCCTAAAATCACTAAATTTACTCTTTAAAATATCTTGTAAATTTTTAGCGTCATCTTTGTAAGCGATATTTAAAAAACTTGAACCTGAGCCTGAAAGCGTGCTCATTAAAGCGCCATTTTCATAAGCTACTTTTCTAACTTCAAAAAGCTCTTCTAAAGCGTGCATTCTACGCTCTTCGTGCATCAAATCTTTGCTTGCTATTTTTAAGAGATCATACTTTTTTTCATAAAAACAAGACGTTAAAAAAGCGGCATGAGATAAGTTATTCACACACTCTTTCATTGTATAGTTCTTTGGTAAAATTTGTCTTGACGAGGATGTACTCATTGGTTTATTTGGGATAACAACTACCGCCTTTATCTCGTCGCTTAAACTTATTTTATTTGCGTAAACATTGCCATTTTTTACGATCGCGCTAATAAATCCACCGTGAACTGCTGGTGAGATATTATCAGGATGGGTTTCGTAGATGATAGCTTTATTTAAAACTGTCTCTTTGCTTGCCTTAAAGCCAGCCATTTCGTACGCTGAAGCAATGGCCCCAACGATAACAGCAGAGCTACTGCCAAGCCCCCTTGAAAATGGGATATTATTTTCAAAAACGACTCTAAAATTTTCATTTTTACCAGTTAGCTCAAAAAAAATTTCATTAAAAATACTTAAGAATATATTGTTTCTCTTTAAATTTACACTTCCACTGCCTTCGCCGTTTATCGACACTGAGCTAAATTTTGCTGACTCGATTTTCACACTATTAAAAAGCTTCAAACTAAGCCCCAAAGCATCAAAACCAGGACCCAAATTTGCACTTGTTGCAGGCACTAAGATGTTCAAAATTTCTCCTAAACTGCTTGGATGATATAATCTGGAAGTGTATCTGAATTTAGTTTTAATTCATCTAAATTTAAAGGCAACCTAAATCCTACTGGCTCCACTTTTTCAAGTGAAATTTTGCCATCTTTTAAAACAAAACTTAAATTTTTATTTGCTCTTATAGCTTGGTGACCATTTAAACTAAAGCCACTAACGGCGTAAAATTTGCAGCCTTTAGCCAAAGAAAATGTTTTTAATATTACATAGGCCACCTTTAGCCCCATGAAGCTTCCAGGCGTATTTGCATAGATAATTTTTGTGATATTAAATTTAGAGGATAAATTTTCTAAGATTTTTATCAAAGCTTCACTGACATGTTCATCAGTCGTAATTTCATCAAATTTTACGCCGTCTTTATAAACTCCAACCAAGAGCGGAGTCGATAAAGAGACAACTAAAATTTCAATATTTTCTATGCAAATACCTTTTGATACTCTTTTAGAAGTTCGCCATTTAGAGTTGCGATCTCGTAGTTTTTCTCATCGGACATCAAAGCAAGAGTTAATTTGTGATTTAGGTCATGGCTTCCAGCAAATGCTGTATAATCGCCCAACAAAGGCGCTCCAAGCAAGCTCAAATCACCAATCGCATCTAAAATTTTGTGCCTTACAAACTCATTTTCAAATCTCAAGCCTTCTGGATTTAGGATATGCGTATCATCGATTGCCACGGCATTATCAAGTGATGCACCAAGGGCTAAATTTTGAGCTTGTAAACGTTGTAAATCTTTCAAAAAGCCAAAAGTTCTAGCACGAGCTATATTTTTTATAAAAGAGCTTTTGCTAAAATCAAAAACATATCTTTGTTCACCAATAACTGGATGATCAAATTTTATCGTATAGTCAAATTTTGGACTTCTTGAAGGTGAAGTTCGTACAAATTTAGAACCCTCAACGACTTCAACTTCGCGCCTAACAAGAATTACTTTTTTGCCAGCATCAAGATATCTTATGCCAGCTTCATCAAGTAGCATGCAAAAGCTTATTGCACTGCCATCCATGACTGGAATTTCATTTGCATCAACAGAGATTCTAATATTATCAATGCCATAACCATTTATGGCTGACATCAGGTGTTCGATCGTACTAATAAAGCCCTTTTCGTTACCAACAACGGTTGCCATCTGCGTATTTATCACATTTTTAGGTTCGGCTTTAAAACTAATACCAAGATCTTCGCGGTGCAAAATAATACCAGAATTTGCATCAAGAGGTTCTAGTATAAGTCTTATCGGCTCACCTTTATGAAGCCCTATACCAACGGTCTCAACGCGTCTTGCGATAGTAGTTTGTTTCAAGAATTTTCCTTATATTTTTAATCCGCTTATGATAGCACTAAAAAATCAATTTTGCAAATTTTTTAGTTCTTGTCTATCATCGCTTTTGCAGCATCTAAAACACTTGTGATATTGTCTTTTATCCACTTTTTGTCCATCCATTGTTGAGGTCTTACCTCTTCGCCTTGGACCAAAATTCCAAAGTGAAGGTGATCTCCAAGTGCAAGGCCGCTCGTTCCAGTTGTACCTATCTGATCACCAGCAGCGACCATATCGCCCTCTTTTACTCTAGTGCTTGAGCAGTGTCCATAAAGCGAATAAAGCCCAAATCCATGATCGATCACAATATTTAATCCATAAATTCCATTTTCAGATGCAAGTACGACACGGCCGGCATTACTAGCTATTATAGGAGCTGCAGCCACACTTGCAAAGTCTATTCCCATATGCCAAGATTCGCTTACTTGCTCGTTATTATATGTATAGTATCGGTGATCGGCGAAGTCAGCCACTTTTTTACCATTTCTTAGTGGATAAAATGGTGTCACACTAAAGCCAGTTAACATCTCATCGCCAGGATTTGTAGTAAGTGCTGTTATTTTTTCTTCGTTTGAATTTCTAAGCGTTTCATTGACAAATCTCATTTTCTCAAGTCTTGAAAGTGCGCTTGGATCTTTTGCATATTGATCAGTTAGATCAACTATCTTACCATCTAAAAATCTATCATTTAATGCAATAGTTGAAGTTTTATACTTTACATTTTCGTAAAAATACCTAACATGTGACTTACTTTCGTTGCCTGCAAAGTCTCTTGCAATGACCTCAGCACTAAAATTTTCAACCTGAACTGGCCAAGCAACAAGTGCTGCATAAAAGCCCTCTTTATAAAATGGTACAGCCTTAAATTTTTTACCAAAATTTGTCTGAACATAGACCTCTTTTAGCTGATTATCAGTCGCTCTAAAGACAACAACCGCGCTACCGCCTTTTGAGATAGAATATGACTGCGAAAGTACGTAAAGATCAGGTTTTGAAGTATCAAGCACTACCTCAACCTTTTTGCTAGCTTTATTGCCAGTAAAAAAGCTCCATTTACTAGTATCTACAGCTTCAATATTCATCTCATAAGTATCTTTTTGAGCAAAAAAGCCAGTCTTTGGAAAGGTTAAATTTACATCAAGCTCGGTACTTGGATTTTGTATGATTTGATTTAATAAATTTAGATCATTTTTCCCATCATTCATACTAATTCGTACAAATTTTATACCACTATCATCTTTAAATTTGATATTCATTGGGGTTCTAAGATTCCAATAAACTTTATCAGCAACACCGATTATCGGCTCATTTCGCTCAAAATCTTTTGACATCAAAGCATAGCCAAAACCACCGGCTAAAATTAAAATTAGCAAAAGCACAACAATACCAAAACCGCCTATCCCACGTCTATACATATATTTTTACCTTAAATTTAATTTGCAAAATTTTACACGTAAATCAATAAATTTTTAGTTAATTACAAAATTTCTCTTACAGCCCTAGCGTCGCTCATCCAGGCAAAAAGTTCGTCCCAGCGTTCATCTTTGATGAGATCTTTGCACAAATTTAGCTCTTTTTCAAACATATTTATAGCTTCAACAACATTATTTTTATTCTGCTTAAAGATATCGCTCCACATAAAAGGCGAACTCTTTGCAACACGTATCATGCCCTTAAATGTAGGTCCGCCAAGTGCTACGATGTGCCTTTTATCCTCTTCTTTTAAAATTCCACTCGCTAGAGAAAATGCAATCGCATGAGGCAAATGCGAAATAAGACCCACGTGATGATCATGTTCTTTTGCACTCATAAAAATAATCTTCATACCAAGGCAAGAAAATAGTTCAACGCTTCTTTTTACATGTTTTTCTGCGCTTTCTGCAAAGTCACAAACGATAACAGTTGCCCCTGTGTAAAGTGATTTGAAAGCAGCCTCTGGACCAGAATACTCGGTACCTGCCATTGGATGAGCTGGGATGAAATTCTTACGAATTTTTTCTGGAACAGCCTCGATGATCTTTTGTTTGGTTGATCCAAAATCAATGATAGTTGTATCTTCGCTAATATCGGTTAAATTTTGCACGATGCTCACGATAGCCTCGACTGGCACAGCCAAAAAGATGATGTCACACTTCTTTTTCATCTCGTCAATGCTTAAAATTTCATGCACCAAGCCAAGCTCTAAGGCCTTTTTGCTATGATTTTCGTCTTTGTCATATCCGCTGACACAAGAGATCAGTTTTTCATCTTTTAATGCTAGCCCAAGTGAGCCACCCATAAGACCAAGTCCGATGATACCTATTTTCATAAAAAACCTTCAAAATTATAAAATTTAAATTTATTAAAAATAAAATATGATATTATACGCATTCATACTAAAACTCTAGGTTAAATTTAATGAAAAAGAAATTATTTTTATTAGCATTAGCTTTCAGTGGCCTAAGCGCACAAACAATCCAGTCAATAAATTTTAAAGGCCTAATTCACCTTTCGCCTGAAGTAGCAAGCCAAATAATGGGCCTAAAAGTCGGTCAGGATTTGACTCCAAAGCTTAGCGATAAGGCGATCACAAATTTATACAAACAAAATTATTTCGACGATATCTACATAGAAGATACAGGCAATGGTAATCTTTTAGTAGCTGTAAAAGAGAAGCCAAGTGTTGCGAGAGTTGATCTAAAAGGTGTTGTAACAAATGATAAAACTGCGATCGAGTCGCTAATCAACATCAAACCAGGCAATATGTATGATGAGCTTACAATAGAAAAAACTAAAGAGAGAATTCGTCAGTATTATGAGTCAAAGGGTTATTTTGATACCGTTGTAGACGTAGAAAAACAACCAGTTGCAGATAACGACAGCTCACTTTTTATAACACTCAACATAAACCGCGGCGAAAATATGATAATCAAAAATGTAAATTTAGTCGGTGCAAAAGAGTTTGATTATGACGACATTGAGCCAGTAGTTGCAAATAAAAGTAGAGAATTTATGGGTTGGCTTTGGGGCAGAAATGACGGTAAAGTTAAACTTTTTGAGCTTGAAAATGATCCAGCAAGAATACAAGACAAATATTTCCAAAAAGGCTATTTAGACGCGACTATTTCGTCACCTTATTTAAATTCATCGTTTGATAACTACACAGCTGATCTTACTTATTATGTTCATGAGGGTGAGCCTTATAAGGTTTCAAATGTAAGTATTACAGCACCTGAAGAGCTAGAGCTTGATACCAAAAAGATTATAGATGACTTTAGGCTTGAGGCTGGCGATACGATGAACTCAGCAAGACTTCGCCAAGATATGAAAAAGCTCGATGATATGGTTGCTGACAAAGGTTATGCATTTGTAAAAGTCTATCCAAAGACTGATAAATTTGATGAAAATAAAACTGTCGATATTGATTATGAAGTCGATCCTGGCGAGAAAGTATATATAAGAAATGTTCAAATTTCAGGAAATGATAGAACTGTTGACCGCGTTGTAAGACGTGAACTTTATCTAACTGAAGGAAATTTATATAGTAGAACTGACCTTCAAGACTCAAAAGATGCGCTAAAAAGAACAAGCTACTTTGATGATGTTGAGATAGAAGAAGATCCAGTTGATAAAAATACTGTCGATCTAAAAGTAAAAGTAAAAGAGGCTTCAACTGGCTCAATAAGCGGTGGTATCGGATACGGCAGCAGTGACGGACTACTACTAAACGCAGCACTTTCTGATACAAATATCTTTGGCTCTGGTCTTCAAGGACAAGTAAGCGTAGATAAGAGCGACAGAGAGCTTTCAGGTCAGATAAGTCTTACAAACCCAAGAATTTTCGACTCAGAGTATAGCCTTGGTGGAACACTTTACGCAAATGACTATGACTGGAGAACATATAAAGAGAGAAGCTATGGTTTCAGCACAACACTAGGTAGAAAACTAACTAGAAATTTAAGCGCATCACTTACTTACAACATTGAGCAAAGTAAAATTACTTTAAAAGATGATGAACTAAGAGATATCAACACAAAAACCAAAAAAGAAATTTATAGAGAAGGTAAAGCTATAAAAAGCGCTATAACTCCGGCTTTAACATATAACAGCACTGATGATTATTACTTACCAAGACGTGGCATCATAGCTAGCACATCATTTGAGATAGCTGGGCTTGGTGGCGATATAGACTTTATCAAAAATCGCACAAATTTTAACTACTACCTAGGCCTTAGAGAGTACATCGACTACGATCTTATCTTAAGATACAAAGCAAGCTTTGGCAAAATTTGGGAAAGAGGATATACTCCAATCAACGAAAGACTTTACCTTGGTGGTATAAGAAGCTTACGTGGTTACGAGAGCAGAACTGTATCTCCAAAGGTAAAATATAATGGCGACTACTACGAATATGGCGGCGAAACTTCATTTAATAATTCAGCTGAAGTAAGCTTCCCTATAATAGATCGTGTCAAAATGCGTGGCGTTGTATTTTACGACTATGGCATGATCGGTGAGAATAGCCTAAATGAGATAAAAAGATCATCAGTCGGTACTGGCATCGAGTGGATAACTCCTATTGGACCACTTCAACTAATCTTTGCAAAAGCTCTTAAACCTAAAGAGGGCGATGATACAAATACATTTGAATTTACCATTGGAAGACGCTTCTAAGAAGATACTTTTTAAAGGGGCTAGCTTGCCCCTTAAATCTCCACAAATAAACAAACTTTAAGTCATATAAGAAAAAGCAAGGCAAACATTAGATATAATCCCACAATTTTTAATATAAGTGGGTAAAAATATGAATTTCTCAGATATTTTTTCAAAGATAAGAAAAGCTCAACCTCGTCCAGAAGAGGCACCTACACACTGGGTAAAATGCGATAACTGTCACTCACTGATGTACTACAAAGAAGTTGAAGCTTGTTTTAATGTATGCCCGAAATGTGGCTATCATATGAGATTAAAAGCTACTGATCGCATAAATTTGATCTGTGATGAAGATAGCTTTGTAGAATTTGACGCGAATTTAAAACCGGTAGATCCATTAAATTTTGTTGATAAAAAATCATACAAAAAAAGAATTACAGAGAATAAAGAAAAAACAGGACGCACAAGCTCAGTGATATGCGGCGAAGGTAAATGCGACGGACAAGAGATCCAGCTAGTTGTTTTTGATTTTGGCTTCATGGGTGGTTCATTGGCTTCAGTTGAGGGTGAAAAGATCGTAAGAGCGATAAAACGAGCAATAGAAAAACGCCAAGCTTTAGTCATAGTGAGTGCTTCAGGTGGAGCTAGAATGCAAGAGAGCACATTTTCTTTGATGCAGATGTCAAAGACTTCAGCGGCTTTAAAACTGCTTGATGAGGCGAAGCTACCATATATTTCTGTACTTACTGATCCGACGATGGGTGGTGTTAGTGCCTCTTTTGCTTGGCTTGGAGATCTAATAATCGCTGAACCTGGCGCTTTAATAGGCTTTGCTGGTCAAAGAGTTATCAAACAAACCATTGGTGCTGATTTACCAGAGGGATTTCAAAGAGCTGAGTTTTTATTAGAGCATGGCTTAATCGATGCTATCGTGCCAAGAAGCGAACATAAAAAATATATAAGCGATATGGTTAAATTTCTCACAAATAACAAGACAATGCATCAAAAAGATAAACAAGACGAGAGTGAAAACAACTTTGAACTAAAGCTAAAAACCAAAGGCTAAATTTGGAAATTTCAGTTTTTAGCATTCAAAAATCATCACGTGACAACTTTGAAAACGAAATACAAGAATATATAAAAATGAGTGCAAAATTTGCCAAGATAAACGATAAAGTCTTTTTCAATGAAAAAATAGCAAAAGCTCAAAGTACTGGAAAAAGCGAAGCATTAAGAGCTTATGATGAAATTTACGAGCCAAATTTAAAAGGCTTTTGCGTAATGCTTGATGAAAATGGCTTGCAACTTGACAGCCAAGAATTCGCACAAATTTTAAACTCAAATTCACAAATTAACTTTTTCATAGGTGGAGCTTATGGCCTTAGCCAAAATTTAAAGAATAAAGCACAAAAAATCGTAAGTTTGAGCAAGATGACTATGGCGCATAAGGTTGCCAAGCTTGTACTTTTTGAACAAATTTTTAGAGCACTTTGCATAAATGCAAACCACCCATACCACAAATAAAGGAATATAAATGACACAAACTGAGCTAAATTTTTTTAAAAAATTACTTGAAGAAAGAAAATTACAGATCAAAAAAAATATCTATGATTCATCTGTTGAAGTAAATGGTTTAAGAGATAGTGGTGTAAGCGATGAGTTTGATATAGCCTCAGTGAATACAGACCAGCTAATCGAGCATTCGATCTCGACGCAACAAAGAGCGGAGCTATCAGAAATAGATGAAGCACTAGAGAAGATAGCAAACAAAACTTATGGAATTTGTGATATGTGTGAAGAGGAGATCAGTATACCGCGACTAAAGGTAAAACCACATGCAAAATACTGCATAACTTGCCGTGAAATAATCGAAAAAACAGCAAAAAACTAAGGAGAAAACATGAAAACTAGAAAATTTCTCGTCTATTGCATAATCTACATAGTAGTTGTTGCAGGACTTACTTATTCTCTTAATAGTTCTGATTACACATTTGAGCTTTTAGGCCAAACTATAACTTTGCCAATTGCTATTTGGGTCGCTCTTCCAGTAGCTGTTTTAGCACTTCTTGCCCTACTTCATATCGCTTATCATGGATATGCTTTTTATAGATATAAAAAATGGATCAAAAAAGATAGCCAGCTTTATAAAGACTTAGCTAAAGAGACGCTTCTTGGCTTTGAGAGCAACAAAGACTTCAAAACCGACACTTACAAGATCGCCTCACAGCTTACTCGTTCTATCTCACCAGTAGGCGAGTTTAAAGATGTCGGTGTAGATGATGCTGAGATAAACAATATCTTACAAACTATAAAAAGTATAAAAAATAAAGAAATCGTCGATCTAAAGAAATTTAGATTAGCAAAAGATAGCAAGTTAAATATCCTAAATGAGCTAAATAAAATCGAGCAACTACCTACTTACTATCTTGACATACTTAAAAATCAAGATCAAAACGAGAGCCTTAAAAAAGCTGCATTTGATAAACTCATAAAAGTAGCTTCTTTTAGCGAGATCAAAAGATTAAATTTTGAGCTAGCAAGTGAAGATATAATGCTTATTATTACCCGATTTGTAAATGACGAGATCGATCTAAGCAGTGATGAAATTTTTGATCTTTTAAACAATGCCAAAATAACAAAAGCTCAATACGATAAAGCAGCCGTAATGCTTAAAAATAAACTAAAACCAGATGCATTTATCGGCATCTTTGAAAAACTAAAAAGCATCCATGCTGACGCTGATGAAGCCTACGTATATGCGCTATTTGAGCTTCAGATGCTTGATAAAGTAAGAGAGGCTATCGAAGGTAGCGATCCAGATGAGTTTAAAGAGATAAAGGTCTTACTGTTTTTACGAGATAACGGCAAAATGGTGCCTAGCTCGTTATTTTTTAAATGATAGACTTTAGCAAAAAGCCACTTTTCTTAGCACCTCTTGCTGGCTTTTCTGACTTACCATTACGAAGCGTAGTTAAGAAATTTGGCTGCGATGTCACTGTTAGCGAGATGATCAGCGCAAATGCCTTGGTCTATGAGAGCAGTGACAAAACTCTTGAAATGCTTAAAAAATCCCCAAACGAAGAGCCTTATGTCGTTCAAATAGCTGGTAATGACATAGAAAATATAAAAAAAGCTGTGCAGATCATCAATAAATTTGATGGAATTTATGGGCTTGATCTAAACTGCGGCTGCCCTGTGCCAAAGGTCGTTAGACAAGGAGCGGGTTCTGCTTTACTAAACGATCTTGATAAGCTTCAAAGTATAATCTCAGCCATAAAAAGCACTTCAAACAAGGAAAGCCTAAGCGTTAAATTTAGACTTGGCTTTAACGATAAAAATGAAGAAAAAATCGCGAAAGCTTGCGAAGAAGCCGGCGCAGACTACATCGCAGTACATGGACGCACAAGAGCTGGCGGATATAGTGCAAAGGTTGATTACGAAGCGATCGCTAGAGTAAAGGCGAGTGTAAAAATTCCAGTCATCGCAAATGGCGATATAAATGCGCAAAATGCAGATGAAATTTTAAACCTTACAAAGTGCGACGCCCTAATGATTGGTAGAGCAAGTATTGGTAATCCTTGGATATTTCACGAGATAAAGACCAAAACTAGCGTAGATAAGGCACTAAAACAAAAGATCATCCTAGCTCACTTTGATGCGATGATCGAGCACTACGGAGAGCATGGACTTTGCATATTTAGAAAGCACTTGCATCAATACAGCAAAGGCATCGACGGCGCAACAACCTTTAGAAATGATATAAATTTTATCAAAGACGTGACAGCGATGAGAGAGCGCATAAGGGAGTTTTTTGCCTAGATGCAAGGCTACATCCTGCGTGTGCAAAAGGTCAGAGACGAGGACCTTTTAGTCTTTGTGCTAACGCCAAATTTGCTCGTAAAGTCGTATAGATTTTTTGGTGCACGCCACTCAAATATCATGACTGGCTACAAGATCGACTTTGAGCTAGAGCAAGAGGCAAAATTTCTACCAAAGCTTAGAAGCATACTTCATCTTGGCTTTAAATGGCTGTTAGAGCGTGATAAACTCATCATTTGGCAGCAGTTCATGCGCCTACTTTATGATCATCTAAAAGAGGTCGAGCAGCTCGATGAAATTTACTTTAACGAGCTTGATCGCTGTGCCAAACAGATGCAGCTACAAAATCCAAAACGCCTTATCATCGAAAGCTACGTTAAAATTTTAGAATATGAAGGTAGGCTTCACAGCGAGCTTGAGTGCTTCATCTGCGACGAGGAGATAGAAAACGAGCTTTGCCTAACTCGTGGCTTTTTGCCCTCTCACAAGCACTGCCTTGATAGGAGCGAATTTGACGCTGGTAAGATAAAAAATTTGTTTGATACAAAAAGTACGATTGAGCTAAATGACGATGAGATAAACCGCCTTTATAAAATTTTACTTGACGGCCTTTAAGAGCTATACTTGCTATTTTAAACATTTTTTATATTACTTCTTAAAGCATATGACTATTTTTTAAGCTCCAATTTTCTAAGTTATAAAATTCTAACCAGTAGCTTTTTCGCACTAAATGCTTTTGTATTTGTTGTATATGATAGTTTTGATTTATGCACAAGTACAAGAATTTCATCTATTCATACATTTTTTATTTATTTTGATACGAGCTAATTAAAATAGAGATATTTATAGCTTGCTTCTTGGGATTAGTCCCAAAAAGCGAGTAAAATTTTACTCTTCACTGCCTTCATTGAGAGCAAAAAAAGTATCAGTATGGATATTTTCAAATGATGCTTTTAGCGAAGTAAAAAGCTTTGGATTTTCTTTTTCTAAGGTTGCTAAAAGCTGTTTGGTTTCATACCTAGCATGCGGCATCTTTACGTCAAATCTCATTGCAGGGCATGCTTCATCGCCAATGACTCTTAATTCATTTTTGATAGCATTTTCGCGAAGCTGTCTCTCGCGAACAAAGATAAATGGCCTAATAACCGTGATGCCATTTTTTGCAGTATATTTTGGAGCAAGCGTCCTTAGTGCACCATTATAGGTAAAATTCATAAAAAAGCTCTCCGCTGCATCGTCTAAATGATGAGCAATCGCGAGTTTATTAAAACCATGCTTTAAAGCGTAAGTATAAAGATAACCTCTTCTCATACGAGAAAAGAAACTACAAAAGCTAGAATTCTTACGGATTTTCTCTTTTGAAATTTCAAAGATTGAGCTATCTATTACTTCGTGCTCTATTCCGTGCTCATTGCAATGCTTCGTAAGATAAGCGTAGTCCTCACCCATGCCGTAGCTTAGCGTTACTGCTTTAAACTCAAATTTTTCAGGTGTAACGTTTTGGATATGCTTTAGTACGTGAGCTAGTGCAAGGCTATCCTTACCGCCACTAAGGCCAAGCAATATCTTATCTCCGCCCTCTATCATCTTGTATCTAGCATTTGTCTGACCAACTTGCCTAAGAAGCCTTTTACTAAGCTCTATCATAAGCTTTCTACCATTTCAAGTATAAATTTTGCACTAACATTTGCTGAATCTTGCAAAAATTTATCAAAGTCAAACTCTGCTGCATCACCAGCTCCATCGCTGATAGCTCTTAGTATAAAAAATGGCACACCAAGTGTTTCGCAAACTAGTGCAACGCTAGCACCTTCCATCTCTGTTGCGCTCGCATTAAATATCTTTTTAATCCAAGTTTTCTTTTCATTATCGCAGATAAACTGATCTCCAGTCGCAATAATACCAGCACTTAAGCTCATATCTTTTTTATCAGCTATCTTTTTTGCCAGTTCATTTAACCCTACATCACTTTCGACAAAGATACTTGTGCCTGGCACATAGCCATAAGGATGGCCAAAAGCCGTAATATCAAGATCATGTTGCACTAAGCTAGTAGCATAAAGCATATCGCCTATTTTTAAACTCTCATCAAGTGAGCCAGCTACGCCGGTAAAGAGCAATTTTGAGGCCTTAAATTTTTCTATCATCAAAGTTGCTGTTATAGCTGCATTTACTTTGCCTATCTTTGAATAGGCAATAACTAGCTCTTTTCCTTTGTAGTTTGCTAAGTAAAATTTATTATTTGCATATTGAACAGTTTTATATTCACCAACCATTTCAAGGATCGGTGTTATCTCCTCTTGCATAGCTCCTAGTATCGCTATCATCTCTCCTCCAAAATTTTCACAACTTCTTCAAGACTTGCCATATCAGTAATACTATAAGTTGGCTTTTCAGTAATTTTTTTATTGATGCCCTTTAACGTCGCAGCACCAAGCTCGATAAAACAATCAACATTATTTTCATAGTTTTTAATGCTTTGTTTATAGCAAACTGGTTTTATTAGCTGCTCTTTTAGCAGAACTAGTGCTTCACTTTTATCGGTATAAATTTTAGCATTTACGTTTGAGACAACTGGAGAAAATTTGGCAGCCAAAGTACTCTCAAGCTCACTTGCCAACCTAACACTAGCTGGCTCAAGTATCGGACAATGGCTTGCTACTGACATATTTAAAAGCATTGCTCTTTTTGCGCCAGCTTCTTTAAATTTTGCTTCATAGCTAGCAAGATCGGCTCTTACGCCAGCGACAACGATTTGTCCATCGCAGTTATAGTTTGCAGCATAAATTTGCAAACCTTCTTCTCTTGCTTTTTTACAAATTTCTTCAACCACTTCATCACTAAGTCCAAGAACTACCATCATGCCAGCATCTTTGCCGACGCAGGCTTCTTGCATAAATTTACCACGTAAATTTACAAGCCTAATCGCATCAATAAAATTAAATGCTCCACTAACTGCAAGAGCGGTAAATTCTCCAAGTGAGTGCCCAAGACTAAATTCTGATTTTTCTTTAATAAAATTTGAAAAAGCCAAATAAGTCATTAACGAGTTTAAAACAATAGCTGGCTGAGTAAATTCTGTTTTATCTAACTTATCGTTTTGTGTGAATAAAAGCTCTTTATAATCAATGCCAGTATCATTACAAGCATCATTTAAAAGTAACTTAGCAGTAGAAAAATTTTCGTAAAAGTCTTTTCCCATACCAATACTTTGCGAGCCTTGGCCCGCAAAAACAAAAGCAAATTTTTTCATTTTAGCTTCTTAGTGATGGTGATGTCCGTGTCCACCGCAACCGCAACCACCATCCTCGTGTCCGTGTCCATGCCCGTGTCCATGACCCCCGCAGCACTCATGCTCATGTTCATGATCGTGACCACCGCAACCGCAAGTATGAGCCCCAGCCACCATGCCTGTTGCTTTTTCATCTTCTGTTGCATCTCTAACTTCTAAAACTTCAACATTAAATAGTAAATCTTTACCAGCATATGGGTGATTAAAATCAACTGTTACTTCGTCATCTTTGATCTCTTTAACAATAACACGAACGCTTGAGCCATCCTCATTTTGACCAAAGAGCTCCATTCCTTCATGTAAATCTATACCAGCAAACTGCTCTTTTGGTAACGACTGAATGGCTTCATTATTATATTCACCACAACCCTCTGCCGCCTTTACACTTATAGTTGCTCTTTCACCTGATTTTAATTTGCTTACTTCTTCTTCAAGCTTTTCTATAATATGACCATGCCCTGTTATAAATGAAATTTGTCCACCTTCTTGCATGTTTGACTCTAGAATTTCACCAGTGTTGGCATCTTTTAGTTCGTAAAACATAGTTATAACTTGATCTTTACTCACAATAATCTCCTTAGATTTGATTTTTTGATTAATGTGAGATTATATCTAAAAAAGATTAAAATTTAGTTTCTATTGGGAGAGGCTTTGGCTTCTTTGCTATCTGGATAACCGACTTTTAGAGCCTTATAAAATCTATTTGCACTTTGCGTATCACCTATCTTATCAAAGCTTATAGCTGTGTGATATAGAAGTTTTGGTGTATAGTCAGCCTTATCTTCGTCCTGTATACTTTTTTTGTAGTATTGTATAGCTGTGCTGTATGATTTTTGACTGTAAGCAACTTCACCTAAATAATAATTTGTTGCACCAGTTTTATAGCCTTTTTTATTTAAATATTCAAAATATCCAGCTGCTTCTGTGCTATTGCCAGAATTTAGAAGTTTAATGCCATCAGCCAAAATATCTTTATCGCTTTTTCCACTAAAATTTGAAGTTGGCTTACTTTGTTGTTTTGGATTTGCATTTTGCTTTGGTTGGGCAGCATTTTTATCCATTATTGCACCTAATTTATTTAAGGCAGCAGTAATATTTTTGTAGTTTTTGTCTTGTATATCTCTAGTTTCATCGACATAAGCCTTCAGTGATGTCAAACTTACACCAGAATCACTTATGCCACCATTTACCTTCGTCTCTATATCATTTATTCTTTGCTCAAGCTTATTCATTCTAGCACTCATGCTCTCAATCAAGCTTTGCAAACCTTGAAGTTGTTCTAAAACATTATTCATATTCTCTTCAATATTTTGAACGCTTCGCTTATTATTTAAGGTAACTTTTTCATTATCAGTTAGACCATATGGATTCGCACTATCCATATTGCCTGCATCAAAAGCTGAAATCTCTTGGCCAGAGGTAATGGAGATAGTGGCTCCAATCAGAGCCACTACAATTATTTTTTTGTTCATTATTATTTAATTATAAATTATGGAAGTACTTTGAAATCTGCACGTCTATTTTGAGCATCGCAAGCTTTTGTCTTGTCTGTACAAACTGGATTGCTTTCTCCAAAACTAACTACAGCGATTCTATCAGCACTAACGCCATTTCTTACAAGAGCATCTTTAGCACTTTTAGCACGTTTTAAACCAAGAGCATAGTTATACTCATCTGTACCCCACTCATCGCAGTTACCTTCTACTTTTATAGAAAGAGCTTGAGCGTCAGCTTGGTTGAATACTGATGCATTTGAGCTAACAACACCTTGTTGATCAGCTTTTATATTAAATTTATCAAAGTCAAAGTATACACTTTTAACTTGACTCTCGATATTAGCAATAAGAGCTGCTAATCTATCAGCATCGCTCATGCTACCTGAATTGTCTGCAGATTGATTTGAATTTGAATTCATATCAACTTCAGGGTTTTTTGAGCTACAACCGCTCAACAATAAAGTTGCAACTGCAACACTTGCTAGAACTACTTTTTTCATTCCTTATCCTTTTTTAGAAATTTGGTCGAATTATATCACAAAAATTTTAAATTTTATCAGAATATTACCAATCTATAGATTGAATTTTTCCTACTTTTAAAGGAAACTGAAAACTTCTGTTTTCATTTAGCCTAACAACACCTAGTGAACTTTGACCGCCAAGCTCTTTTATAAAGACAACACTTTGCCCATCGCTTGAGAATCTTGGATAGTTATTTTTGCCATTTGCTGTAAGCTGTCGTATAAAATCCGTTTGAGTTGAAATTAGATATATATTAAAACTACCGCTTGCTTCCCTGCTTGAATAAACAACATAATTTTCAAATGTGCTTACAGAGTTATTATTCTTACCATGAAATACCATTTGTTCAACGCTTCCGCCAGAAATCGCAGGAGTTGCAAAAACATTAGGATAACCAAGCCTATCTGATACAAAAACTATCTTACTATCATTATCTACAAAATTTCCATTTACATCTATACCTGGATAATTAGTAATCTGCGTCAAATTTTTGCTATTTGTATTATAGATAAATATATCTGGTTGATCTTTTGGTGCCATAGTTAATAAAATTTTACTTCCATCTTTACTAACATCTGAGGCTATGAGCATGCCAATGCTATCAATTATCTTTGTTTTTGTGCCAGAATTTAGATCATATCTAAATAAAGTTGGTTTATTATTTACATAAGATGTATAGTAAAATTTACTTTGATCAGCTCCAGCCCATTTAGGAAAAATATTTAGTCCGCCACTTACTATGGTCTTTTGATATGTAAGTGTATAATCTGCAACTATGATAGAGCTTTGGCGAGCTGAAGTATATTTTGAAAGAATAATAAATTTTTCCATCCAGCCAACTGGTGGTAAATTGAGCTCATTAGTAAGCTCAACTATACTTTTATGCGCCAAAAACGGATACTTTGCGCCATCTGGCATAGTATAAACCTTCTCATATCTTGTAGTTGCTGTTTTAGCATTTATCAGTTTTACTCTCAAAGTAAGAGGTGAGCCCATAGAGCCTTCAAGAGCATATCTAAAGATAAGCTCGACGCCTTTATCGCTCATTGTATTAGTAGTCGCATCCCCTTCATAGGTAGAAGGCACATGATCTTCGATTACTTCAAAATCGGAACTAACCTTTAGATCTCCTAGCATGACTTTAAAGAATTTATCTTTAAAAGCCATATCGCTAACAGCAGTTGTTGCATCTTGCAAAGCTATCTTTGGCAAGGCAATACCTTGATTTACAACAGATATGGTCGCATCAGCAGCATAAAGCCCTAGAGCAACACATAAAAAAAGAAAAATTTTCTTCATCTCTACTCCATAATTTTATAAATTTTAGTTTATTTTATCTTCTAAATTTAAATTAAAAGTAGTGCTTTTGTCTGGATTGAATGGAAATTTCTCCATTGTAAGTTTTTCTAAGCACTCTCTTACTTTTGCGTTAAATTCTTCATTATATGATAGCTCTAAAATTTCATAGCTAAAATTTCCGCTCTGATCTATCATAACTTTAACTTTAGCCAAATTTGCAGAATCAGCCTTATAGCTTTGCCATCTTCTTTGAATTTGTTTTGTTATCGCACCCATTAGTGGATCGTAAGTACCAGTAGATTGTGATTTTGGAGCAGTTGGATTTTGATCTATCTTTAAACTCTTTATTATATCACTAGCTTCTTTTGCGGCTTTTGAACTAGAAGCTTCGCTTTTTTTACGGCTTTGCACTTTATTTTCGGCCTTTTTTATACCATCATCTTTTTTGAGTTTTGTAGGGTCTATGTCACTAAAGAGGTCTTTTATATTTGGCTCTTTTAGTTTTGGCTTTTCAACTGGCTTTGGTGTAGGCTTAGGCTCAGGTTTTGGCTCTGGCTTAATATCTTCTTTGGGTTCTTCACTTGGTTTTAAAATTTCTGGTTTTGGTTCTGGTTTTTTAGGCTCAGGTTTTGGTTCCTCTTTTGGAGGAGTTGGTAAGCTTGGGGTAGGCAATGGTTCATCTGGTACAACAGGCTTATTTGTAGTCTCTTGTTTATCTTCTTCAGATTCCTTTTTAGGTTCAGGCTTTGTCTCCTTAACTACTTCATCTGCTTGTTTTGGAGCTTTAATGGTTTGATCAACTTCTCTATCAACCATAACCACATCCATAATAGCATCTTTATCATCGGTATATTTTTTAGGAGGTTCTGCAAAAAAAGTAAGCTTTATAAACAAAACAAGTATAATAATAACGTAAATACAAGATGCTACAAGAAACGAACTAAGCGTTGGAAATTTAACTTTATTTGACATTTTAACCGTTTGTCTCTAAAGCTACTTTATTAAAACCAGCACCTTTCAAAGTCTTTAATACAAACATAACATCATCGTATTTTAAATTTTTGTCAGCTTTTATATAGATAGGCGAGGTTTTATCATATTTTGTACTCATTAATGCGATATTATCAGGAAACTCAGCAAGGCTCATAGTACTCTGATCAACTCTAACTTGTCCTTGCGAATTTATAGATACTATAAGGTCTTTTTGCTTAGATGTTGAAGTTTTTGCCTTTGAACCATCCGGAAGAGTAATATCCTCTTGATATGTTATGGTTGGCATAGTAACCATCAAAATGGCTAGTAAAACAAGCATAATATCAACAAGAGGAGTTATATTTAGCTCTGGTGTCTCATCGGTAAATTTAACGGCCATTTATAGTATCTCATCATCTTTTTTAAGTGCTATCATTACATCAGCCTGACGCTCAATAACACTCATTAATTCATAAGCTTTTCTTTTTATGAGTAAGTTAAATGTATATGCTGGGATGGCAACAAAAATTCCGCAACCAGTTGCAACAAGTGCCTCTGAAATAGCTGGAGCGATAATACCAAGTGATGAACCTCCGCCATTTCCAAGCTGTGAAAATGTCTCTAAAATAGAAACAACGGTTCCAAAAAGACCGATAAAAGGCGAAGTAGATGCTATTACACTTAGCCACGTTAGTCCACTTGTAGCATTTTTCTCGGCTATGCTTATACATACATTTAGCTTTTCTCTTGAGATTCTTCCATTTGCACATTTTCTCAAAGACGAATCATTTGGAATATTTTTAGCACCCATAAGCAGTGCTTCAAGTGCATTTTGCTCACGTTTTTGCCAAGCTCCAATACCAGCCATTCTTGAAAAAAGAATTGTAAAACTAACTATAAAATATATTGACAGCCAAGTTAAAACAATAATTGTAATAAAACTACTTCTTTGAATGTAATTTAAAAATAAATCTATACCGCCCACTTATCTAGTTCTCACTACATTTTCCATTTTAGATATAGTTGCTGCAAAAGCATTTGTATCACTACTCATGCTCTCTATCAAATTTCTAGCAGCTTCCAATGAATTTGCAAGCTCACTTTCACTATCGCCAGAGACATAAATCGCACCGTCAGCAAGTATTACTACCTTGCCTTCGTCAATCTTTGCATAGCCCCAGTTAATTGCAACAACATCATGTTTTTTATTTTTATGTTCTATATCTATAATACCTGCTTTTAAAAGAGATATTAATGAGGCATGGTTTGGCAAAACACCAAACTCACCCTCGCTACCTGGAAGCACTACACTACTCACGTCATCATTAAATATCTGACCTTGAGGAGTTACGATCTCTAAATGTAATTTATCCATTACGCTTCCTTTTTAAATTTAAGCCTTAAGTTTCTCAGCTTTAGCTAAAGCCTCATCTATATTTCCAACCATATAAAATGCTGCTTCTGGTAAGTGATCATATTTACCCTCTAAAATTCCCTTAAAGCCAGCTATATTTTCGTCAAGACTTACATATTTACCAGGGCTACCTGTAAATACTTCAGCAACAAAGAATGGCTGAGATAAAAATCTCTCGATCTTTCTTGCTCTATCAACTGTTAACTTATCTTCTTCGCTAAGCTCATCCATACCAAGGATAGCGATGATATCTTGAAGATCTTTATATTTTTGGAGCACAGCTTGAACGCCGCGAGCTACCTTATAGTGATCTGCTCCTAAAATTTGAGGATCAAGCATTCTTGATGTTGAATCAAGCGGATCAACAGCCGGATAGATACCTTTCTCTGCGATCGATCTGTTAAGAACTGTCGTAGCATCAAGGTGAGCAAAAACAGTAGCAGGTGCTGGGTCAGTAAGGTCGTCCGCAGGAACGTAAACAGCCTGAACAGATGTAATCGAACCTTTTTTAGTTGACGTGATTCTCTCTTGGAATTTACCCATCTCACTTGCAAGAGTTGGCTGGTAACCAACAGCTGATGGAATACGTCCAAGTAGAGCTGACATCTCTGCACCAGACTGAGAGAAACGGAAGATGTTATCGATAAACATCAAAACGTCAAGTCCCATCTCGTCACGGAAGTACTCAGCCATTGTAAGACCAGTTAGTGCGATACGATTTCTTGCTCCTGGTGGCTCGTTCATTTGGCCATAGCACAAGGCAACTTTATCCAAAACGTTACTTTCTTTCATTTCGTGATAAAGGTCATTTCCTTCACGAGTTCTCTCACCAACGCCTGCAAATACAGAGTAACCGCTATGTTTAAACGCAACGTTGTGGATAAGCTCCATAATAATAACCGTTTTACCAACACCAGCACCACCAAATAGGCCTACTTTACCGCCCTTTGCGTAAGGAGCTAGAAGGTCGACTACCTTGATACCAGTTTCAAAAATTTCACTCTTTGTGCTTTGCTCTTCAAATGGAGGAGGATCGCGATGGATAGACCAATGCTTATCAAAATTTACTCCCTCGCCCTCGTCGATCAAATCACCGACGACGTTAAAAATTCTTCCCAAAACTTTTTCGCCGACCGGGACGCTAATAGGTGCACCAAGTGCTTTAGCCTCTAAGCCACGAGTCAAGCCCTCACTCATATCCATAGCGATCGTTCTAACTCTATTATCACCTAGGTGAGCAGCAACTTCTAATATTAGTTTATGTTTCTTGCCCTCAACCTCAAAGAAAACTTCGATAGCTTCATTGATCTTCGGCAAGTAGTCATTAAAGTCAACATCGACCACAGGGCCCATAACTTGACTAATAACACCCTTCATTCATACTCCTTTTATTTCATTGATTCAACACCACTGATGATCTCAATAAGCTCAGTGGTAATAGACTCTTGTCTTGCTTTATTGTAAGCAAGATTTAACTGTTTGACGCGTTGTTTAGCATTGTTTGTTGCATTATCCATAGCTTGCATTCTAGCGCTGTGCTCAGCCGCCAAAGAGTCAACCAAGGCATAATACATACTATACTCAAAATATTTATTGAGCAATTCATCCATAATCTTAGTATAGTTATCTTCTGGCTCAAATTCCATCAAAGAATTTGTCTCAACAGCAACTATCTTAGACGGCTCAATAGGCACAATATCATTTACTCTAATCTCTTGAGAAATCATATTTTTATAACCATTGTGTATTAGCACGACTTTATCAGTTATGCCATTTGTAAAGTCATCGATGGCATCTTTTATGATTTTTTGAGCTTTTTCATATGTAGGAGAAGAGCTAGCTCCGACGTAAGTCTCGAGTAGCTCAAGGCCTTGAAAATTGAAAAATTCTATACCTTTTTTACCAACAGCTCTTAGTCTGACCTTGATCTTTTTGGCTTTTAGCTCATCAATCATGCGCCTAACTGTCTTTATAGTTTGGACATTAAAGCCACCGCAAAGCCCTTTATCAGCGGTAACAAATATAATATCAACCTTTTCTACACTCTTTGTTGTGTTAAAAAATTTACTCTCAGTCATAACTGAAGCATATTGATTGATCTTATAAGCTATCTCTGATAAAACCTCATTGATCTTAAGAGCGTAAACTCTAGAGTAGCGAGCAGCCTCTTCGGCTTTGCGAAGCTTTGCTGTTGAGACAAGCTTCATCGCACGCGTCGTCTTTTGAGTGTTCTGGACGCTCTTGATCTTTCGTTTTATATCTTTTAAATTTGACATATCTTAGCCCTAGTTAGCGGCAAAAGTCGCTTTAAAATCTTTCAACGCTTTATGTAAAATTTCTTCTACTTCTTTATCAAGAACCTTTTTAGTTCTGATTTGCTCAAAAATTTCAGGGTATTTTGCCTCAATATATGGATATAGCTCAGCCTCAAATTTTGTTACATTTGCAGTTGCAACATCATCTAAATAACCCTTAGCACCAGCAAATATTATAACCACTTGATTCTCAACTGGAAGCGGAGAATATGGAGGCTGCTTTAGTACTTCAACCATCTTTTGACCGCGCTCTAGTTGTTTTCTTGAGCTCTCATCAAGGTCACTTGCAAATTGAGCAAACGCTTGTAGCTCGCGGTACTGTGCAAGGTCTAGTCTTAGTGTACCAGAAACTTGTTTAATAGCTTTGATCTGAGCTGCACCACCGACACGAGATACAGAAAGACCAACGTTGATCGCTGGGCGGATACCTGAGTTAAATAGGTCACTCTCAAGGAAAATTTGACCATCTGTAATAGAAATAACGTTTGTTGGGATATAAGCTGAAACGTCGCCTGCTTGAGTCTCAATAATAGGTAGAGCTGTTAAAGATCCCGCACCTAGTGCGTCATTTAGCTTACTTGCTCTTTCAAGAAGTCTTGAGTGAAGGTAGAAAACGTCGCCTGGGTAAGCTTCACGACCTGGTGGTCTTCTTAAGATCAAAGACATCTCGCGGTAAGCAACCGCATGTTTTGACAAGTCATCATAGATGATTAATGCGTGGCGAGAGCTATCTCTAAAATATTCACCCATTGTTACACCAGCATAAGGAGCAAGGTATTGAAGCGCAGCTGCGTCACTAGCACCAGCATTTACAACTATCGTGTAGTCCATAGCGCCATATTCTTCAAGTTTTTTAACGACTTGAGCAACGGTTGATTGTTTTTGACCGATAGCTACATAGATACAAATAACATCTTGACCCTTTTGGTTGATGATAGTATCGATAGCAACTGTTGTTTTTCCAGTTTGGCGGTCACCGATGATTAGTTCTCTTTGTCCTCTACCGATTGGCACAAGTGCATCGATCGCTTTAATACCTGTTTGAAGTGGCTCATGAACACTCTTTCTAGCCATGATACCTTTTGCTTTTTCTTCAACAAAGCGAGATTCGGTAGCTTCAATTGGGCCTTTTGCGTCGATTGGCTCACCTAGTGAATTAACAACACGGCCGATCAATGCATCGCCAACTGGAACGCGTAGAAGTTTTTTAAGTCTTTTTACAGAACTTCCTTCTGTGATACCGCTAGTTTTTCCAAGGATAACTATACCAACACTGCTCTCTTCAAGGTTAAGAGCCATACCCTTTTCGCCGCTTTCAAACTCAACCATTTCGCCAGCCATAACGTTTTTCAAACCATAAACGTTAGCAACGCCATCAGCGACTGAGATGACTTTACCGGTCTCTTCTACATCAACACTTAAATCAAAATTTTCGATACGCTCTTTGATTATCGTGCTAATTTCGTCAGCTTTAATTTTTACACTCACGCTTTCACTCCTTTTTAAATTGCTTTTAATATATATTCACTCATTTGACTTTTTAGTCTGTCGATAGAGAAATTTACCTCGACACCTAAATCGTCTAACTCAACTTTTACGCCGTTGTAATCGCTCTTTGAGCCATCAAGCTTAATCTTAGAGTTAAATTTCTTAGAGAAATTCTCTTCCAAAGCTTTCAGCTGCTCAGCGCTTAGGTCAAAATTTCCAATAACCTCGCCACGATATGTATTTTCAAGCAAAGATTGCTCTATCTTCATCTCGTTTAAGATCGCTGGGATAAGCTCCAGTCTTTTATTTGCGCCAAGAAGCTTAATAAAATTTGCAAATTTGACATCTTGACTTTTAACCAAAGATAGTACAAAATCAACCTTTTGTGAAGCCTTTAAAGTAGGCAAACTTATAATGCTTTTAAATTTATCGCCAGCAAAAGCAACAGCTAGCTCTGATAAATTTTCAACAAATGCATTAAGTTCATTGGATTTTACATCGCTTAAGATCGCTTTTACGTATTTTTTAGCTACTACTTCATTCATTAGCTAACCTTTTTAAGTATAATATTTACAAGCTCTTTTTGATCGACTTTTAGGCTATCGCTTGAGAAAATGTCGCTCAAAATTTCATTTACAACGCCTTTTGTCATCTTGCGCTCTTCAAATTCTTTTTGCTCTTTGTAGCTCTTTTGAAGATTTGCTATATCATTTTGAGCGTCGCTTTTAACCTTAGCAGCTAAATTTAAAGCCTCTTTTTTAGCAGTTTCGATTAGGGAATTTGCATTTTGTTTAGCTTCCTCAACACGTTTTAGAGCATCATCTTTTTTGGCTTTAGAATCGCGTAGCTTCTCTTGGATACTTTCAAGCTTATTTGCGATCCTGTCAATTCTGCTTTGATAAAGAGCTTTTAGTGGCTTAGCTACAAAATATACCAAAATAGCAAAGAAAAGTAAGAAGTTTAGCGTTCTCTCTACTATATCGTAATTTGTTCCGCCATGCCCACTAGCATAAGCTAGAAATGGAAGTGCTAGAAAAAATAAAATTTTTATCTTCATAAAATTCCTTTAAATTTTAGAGAGCTTGGCATTTAAAGCCGCTCTAAGTTCAGGTAGTTTAGCTGATAGATCTGCCTTTAAGTTATCTTTCTGGGAGTTTAGAGCATTTAAAAATTCATTGTAATCAGCCTCTAAACTAGTTTTTACAGCATTTACTTCTTTTAAAGACTCTTCTTTTGCCAAATTTAAGGCTTCTTGCCTTATTTTATTGGCTTCAGTCCTTGCGTTTAATATAATCTCTTCAATCTCTTTTTCATGAACACTTAGATCACTTGCATTTTTACTAGTACTCTCTTCATCATTTTTTATAGAGGCATTTCTGTCATCTATGAATTTGAGCATTGGCTTATACAGCAAGGAATTCAAAATAGCGATCAATACCAAGAAAACGACAGCCGTTAAAAGCATCAATGGCACATCTATTTCTAACATCCACTCTCCTTATTTTATCATTAAGTTTTATTTAATATTCAAATTAAAGTCTGATTTTACAATAAATTACTAAAAATAAAAATAAATTTGTAATTCTATTTTAGCCTAGCAATAAATTCTTCCACCTGTGAAATATTATTAAATTCTAAAACTAGATTGCTAGATTTTACTTTTGTCTTTATCTTTAAATTTTTAAAAATTTCTTGTAAATTTGATAGTTTTTTACTCATTTCCTCAGAAATTTTTGGCTTTTTGTCTTTTATCTCTTCCTTATTTTTTATCTTTTTTACTAAAATTTCTGTGTCTCTAACGCTTAGCTTTTGACCAATAATCGTATCAACAACCATCTTTTCTTCTTCAGTACTAAGTCCAACTATAACTTTAGCGTGACCTTGCGTTAGCTTATCTTCTTGTAAAAGTTTTTGTGTGTAGTCGCTAAGAAGTAAAAGCCTCATCGTATTTGTTATTTGAGTTCTACTTTTATGAATGATATTTGCCAAGCCATCTTGTGTGATCTTATACTCATTTATGAGCTCTTTATACGACTTTGCAAGTTCGATTGGATTTAAATTTTCACGTTGGATATTTTCGATAAGCGCAAGCTCTCTTAAATTTTGAGACTTGATATCAGCGATGATTGCCTTTATCTTGCTTGCTCCAAGCATCTTTGTAGCGCGGTATCTGCGCTCGCCAGCTATTAACATATAGCCATCATCTTTTTTGATGACGATTATTGGCTGGATCAGTCCGTGCCTTTTAATACTGGCACTTAGCTCTTTTAAAGCTTCCTCGTCAAAATGTGTTCTTGGCTGGTATGGGTTTGGTAAAATTTCATCTATATTTATCTCTTCGACTATCTCAGAGTCATTTAAATTTGCAATCTCTTTGCTGTAGGCTTGCTCTACATCTTCAAGTATCGCGCTAAGTCCTCGCCCTAATCCACCTTTTTTAGCCATTTTTTTCCTTATTTTTTAGTTTAAAATACAATATGCCAAATTTTGATACGCGATTGAGCCAGGCGATTTTATATCATAAAGTATCACTGGCTTACCAAAACTTGGGCTTTCAGCAAGTTTCACATTTCTTGGAACGACCACAAATTCATCCTTGCTGTCTTTACTTTTAAAGAGCTTGTTTTCAAAATGCTGTTTTAAATTTGCAATTGTCTCTTTTGAGAGATTATTTTGCGAACTAAACATAGTTGGCAAAAAACCCTTTATGTTAAGCTTTGGATTTATCGTTTTTTTGATGATCTTAACTGTATTTAGGATCTGTGCCAAACCCTCAAGTGCGTAAAATTCACACTGGATAGGGATGATCACACTATCGCTTGCACTAAGAGCATTTATCGTAATGCTTCCAAGTGCTGGAGGACTATCGATGATGATAAAATCATAATCGTTTACAACTTCTGAAATTTTATTTTTAAGGATCAGTTTATAATCCTTATTTTGATCGTTAAATTCTTGTTCAATACCGACAAGCCCTATATTTGACGGAGCTAAAAAAAGTGTTGGGATCTCAGTTTTTAAGACGATTTGCGAGAGCTTTTTTCTATCTGTTAAGACGTGATAGATGTTAAACTCATAGTCACTTCTACTAAAGCCAAGTCCAGTTGTCGCGTTTGCTTGTGGATCGATGTCTATCAATAATACTTTTTTCTCAGCAACCGCCAGTGATGCGGCTAAATTTACGGCTGTTGTGGTCTTGCCAACGCCGCCTTTTTGATTAGCTATTGTTATTATCTCGCTCATCTTAAAGAATATACCTTTTCCCCATTTAGTAAGATCGCTCCATCCTCGCAGATTTCAGCATCCTGAAGCGAAACAGCTCTATTTGCAATATGCGTAATAAAACCTTTTGACTTGCAAAAGTCTATCCTAAATTTGCTAAAAATTGGCTTCCATAAAATCTTTTTATCAAGCATGCTAACAAAGCCCCAAACTAGCTCATCTACGCTAGTTTTTATATCCAAAATGTCCGCA
Organism: Campylobacter concisus; assembly: GCF_902460625.1. GTDB lineage: Bacteria > Campylobacterota > Campylobacteria > Campylobacterales > Campylobacteraceae > Campylobacter_A > Campylobacter_A concisus_AD. The sequence goes on along the minus strand of NZ_CABPUT010000005.1, from coordinate 19,334 downwards.
TTTTCAGGCGCACTCGTTAAATTTATCCCCATGCCACAAATATAAATTTCATCGACTTTATTTGTCAAAGTGCCGCCTATTTTGCGCTCGTCCACGTAAAAGTCATTTGGCCATTTTAACCAGCACTTTGAGCCAAGTTCGCTCAAGACTTCACGCATCAACATAGAAAAATATATCGAGATCGAAGGTGGTGGTATGTCGCTTGGCAACTCATCTTCGCTTATACAAAATGACATAAATAAATTTCCGCCAAGCCCCTCCCAGCTGTTACCGCGGCTGCCGATGCCTTTGGTTTGATTATACGCCACAACCATATGTGGAGCTTTTATCTCGCCGTTTTTTAGGGCGTCTATCAAAAATTCCTGTGTCGAAGGCAGACTTTGAAAAAACTCTACTTTCAAATCACACCTTAAATTTATAGAAGTGATTTACCGGATTTTGTCCGCCACCGATGATGACCGCGTTTTTGATAGCGTTAAAGATATAATCATGCGCATTTTTTACGCTCTCTTTTAGGCTTTGACCATTTGCTAAATTTGAAGCAATCGCACTTGATAGCGAGCAGCCTGAGCCGTGAGTCGCAGTAGTTTTTATGCGCTCATCGCTAAAAATTTCATATTCACTGCCATCATAAAATATATCAAGCGACTTGCCGTCAAGCTCGCCACACTTTAGATAAACGCTCTTTGTGCCAAATTTCAAAAGCTCCTTGCAAGCCTCTTTTAGCTCGCTCTCGCCCTCTAGCTCACGCTTTAAAATTTCACGTGCTTCAAAGATATTTGGCGTGATCACGCTTGCAAGTGGGAAAAGCTCCTCCACGATCGCATCTTTTGCCGCACCTTCTAGCCAGATATCGCCATTTTTACAGCTCATAACTGGGTCAAGCACGACTGGCGGTAAATTTCTGATCTCTCTTAGCGTTTTTGCTACGCATTTTATGATATCCACGCTTGGGACGACGCCTATTTTTATCACATCAACTCTTATATCATCAAATATCGCTCTTATCTGATCCTCGATGAGCTTAGTTTCAACTAGCTGCATGCCAAATATGCCCTTTGTGTTTTGAGCAGTGACCGCCGTAATCGCCCCCATCGCATAGACGCCGTGTGCTATAAATACCTTTATATCAGCTAAAACTCCAGCTCCACCGCTTGGATCAACACCTGCTATACTTAGCGCATTTTTCATATTTTCTCCTATTAAATTTGATTATTACTCTATCTTGTCGCCAACGCTAAGACGCTTGCCATTTATATATGCTTTTGCGTTTGTTGGCTTTTTGCTTGGCTCTTGAAGCTCGTAAATTTTGACCGCCCCGACCTTGCAAGCAACCACAACGTGGTCTTTTTCTACGCTTAAAATTTCTCCGCTTTTGCCATTTTTTTCACTTAGCTCAAGCGATAAAATTTTTAGCCCACTCTCTAAATAAATCCCTGGCCAAGGTGTAAGCGCACGAAATTTATTATAAATTTGCCCCGCATCTTCATCAAAGCTAAAAAGCCCGTCGCTTTTACTTATTTTTTTGCAGTGCGTAGCTTGTGCGTCATCTTGCTTTTGTGGTTTTAAATTTTCAAAATTCTTAAGTACTTTTACTATTAGCTCACCGCCAAGCTCGCCTAGCTCACTAAAAAGCTCGCTTGACATCTTCGTCTCACAAGGCGTGTAGATGAAGTCCAGCATATCGCCAGTATCAAGGCCAGCGTCCATTAGCATTGCAGTCACGCCAGTTTGCTTCTCGCCTGATAGGATCGCACTTTGTATAGGGCTCGCACCTCTATATTTTGGTAAGATAGAAGCGTGTAAATTTATACAGGTGGCGACGTCTAAAACGCTTTGGGGCAAAATTTTGCCATAAGCTGCCACCACGATAAATTTAGGCTCAAATGCCTTTAGCTCGCTAACTACCGCCTCATCTTTTAGCGTATTTGGGGTAAAGACTGACACGCCTGCTAGCTCGTTTTGTGCGTAAATTTTGACCTCACTTGGGGTTAAAATTTGCTTTCTGCCAACTGGCTTATCAGGCTGGGTAAAGACCGCTTTTATATTAAAGCCAGCTTCTTTTAGGTGCCTGAGTATCCTAACGGCATAATCAGGCGTCCCCATGAAAACTACATTCATCACTTTCCTTTAAATTTCAACGACTTTTATTTTGATCTGCTTTTTGACTGCTTGGCGGCCAAGAGGCGCATGGATCTTCTTGCCAGTCAATCTTTTGAAATATCAAACTTCCTAGCTCATTAATGCTAACTTTGCCACTACGATCAAGATCCAGCCTCTTAAATTCCTCACTAGCGCATAGATCTGGTGCTATTTTTAGCACTGATGGCACTTTGCAAGATGTCCACTCATCTAAATTTAGCATGCCGTCACGATCTATGTCATTGTAATCCAAAAACATATATGCCGGATCCGCTGGATCACAGCTATATACACCAAGACAAAATAGCATAAAGCAAAAAATTTTCTTCATTTTATACTCTCAAATTTCTATGCCCAAAGCACTAAAAAGTCGCAACTCAAAGCTCATTTTTTAGCAGCTCAAGCAGTGCAAATTTAAGCTCGTCAATGTTTTCGTTTGTCGCTGATGAGATCGGCAAAATAAAATATGGTTTTGAATGATCAAAGCTGAGTAAATCTTGTTTGTAGATAAATTTACCGTTTTGCTCTGGATTTAGCTTTAAAAATTTTATAAATTCTTTTATGTTTTCATCTAAATTTTCCGCCGCATCGACTCTGGTGATAGCGATAGCATAGTCTCTGCTAGCAAGCACGCTTGAAAATTTAGCGACCTCCTCTTTTAGCACACTAAACTGCTCGCTCATACTTCTATAGTTTGCTCCGTCTATCATGAAAAGTAAAATTTTATTTCGCTCGATATGTTTTAGAAATTTAACACCCAAACCGCGTCCATCGCTCGCTCCCTCGATAATACCAGGGATGTCAGCCATGACAAAGCCACTAAACTCATCGACCTCAACAAGTCCAAGCTTTGGCGTAAGCGTTGTAAATTCGTAGTTTGCGATCTGCGGTTTGGCATTTGATACTGTTGAAATAAGCGTTGATTTACCAACATTTGGAAAGCCCACCAAACCAACATCAGCAATGAGCTTTAACTCGAGCCTTACTTCAATGCTCTCTTCAGGCATGCCTTTTTGTGCGTATTCTGGAGCTTGATTGATAGAGCTTTTAAAGTGGAAATTTCCGAGTCCGCCTTTACCGCCCTTTAAAAATAGTGTCTTTTGACCCTCGCTAACTATATCGCAGAGCAGCTCATTTGTCTGTGCATCATAAACAGCTGTGCCAGGAGGGACTATGAGTTCTAAATTTTCGCCCTTTTTGCCAGTCATTCGCTTACCCATGCCAGCTTCACCATTGCCAGCCTTCATGGCTCTTTTACCCTTATAGTTTGCTAAAGTATGGGTATTGTTGTCACAAACAAAATAAACATCTCCGCCATCTCCGCCATCTCCGCCATCAGGACCACCTAAAATGACGTGTTTTTCACGGCGAAAACTCACAGCTCCAGCTCCACCATGTCCCGAACTTAAAGTCAATCTTGCACTATCTATAAACATTTTTTACCTTAAATTTTTTATTTGGATTATATCCAACTTTACTGAAATTAAATCGTGATATCTTGATTAAAATAAAGCAAATATAAGCACCATGAAGCTCGAAATATAGAGT
>NZ_CABPUT010000005.1:0-12315 GCF_902460625.1 Campylobacter concisus | reverse complement strand
TTAAAGATGGTATGGATATCATTTCTAATTTATAAAAAAGTAAAATTTTCAAATAAGTAAAAAATGCAAGTAAAACGAAAAATATACAAATCTTTTCAATACGAGAAAATGAGACATAGCTTGCGAGCTAGATTGTTCTTTTTAGTCGTGGCAATCGTGATTTTGACAATCGAAATTTTTATCGCAGTTTTTGTCAAAGGTGGCTTCGTGCGTCATTATTTGGGTGATGTGCTAGTTACGATGATGCTTTACGCATTTGGACGAGCTATATTTAAAACTGCACCAAAAATTTTAGCATTTGAAATATTTGCTTTCTCGCTATTTATAGAAATTTTACAATACTTTAAAATGCTTGAAATTTTAGATATTCATAATTTAATAATACGTATAGTCTTTGGCGGAACATTTGACGTTAGCGACATCGTATGTTACGCATTAGGCTGCTTGCTGGCTTATTTGACTGATGCCATTTGCTTTCTGCAAAAGTATAAAAGTCCAAAGATATAGTGATAAACTACAACTTTATTTTTTAAGTATAAAGCAGGAACTAATCATCTTAAAAGCTCCAGCAAAATTTATCTATCTATTTTAGTTCACCCCAGTTTTTAGCGATATTTAACGATGTTTTAAGCGGCACATTTAGCGTGTAAATTTCCTCCATCGTCTTTTGTGTTGCCCTGCCAAATTCCTGCGCAAATTCGTCTTTTACTTCAAAGATCAGCTCGTCGTGGATTTGAAGCAACATACTCGCTTTTTCATCTAAATTTGCTCTAACTTTTACCATCGCCATCTTGACTAGATCCGCCGCAGAGCCTTGAAAGACCGTATTTACCGCCTCGCGCTCAAACATGGCTATTTGCATAGGTGTGGCACTTTTAAAGTCAAAGTAGCGCCTTCTGCCAAGCAGTGTCTGCACAAAGCCGTCGTTTTTAGCTGAAATTTTTATCCCCTCTAAAAACTCTTTGATCGTCTCAAACGCCTTAAAATAGCGCTCTATATACTCTTTTGCCTCGGCTCTTGTGATATTTACTTGATTTGCCAGCTTGCTTGAGCCCATGCCGTAAATGAGGCCAAAATTTATACTCTTTGCCACGGCTCTATTTTGCCCGTCGCTGCTACCAAATATGCTAATAGCCGTCCTTGCGTGGATATCCTCGTCATTTTTAAACGCCTCAAGCAGCGCAGGATCACGGCTGAAGTGAGCTAGCAGTCTAAGCTCGATCTGGCTGTAGTCAAGCCCCACAAAGCTATAGCCTTCGCGCGCCTCAAAGCACTCTCTAACATCCTTTGCGAGACTGCCACGAGCTGGGATATTTTGTAAATTTGGATTTTTACTTGAAAGCCTGCCAGTACTCGTGCCAGTTTGCAAAAAGCTCGTGTAAATTCGTGAGCCCTCATCCTTTTTCGCAAGTGCTAAAAGTGGCTCGCAGTAGGTGCTTTGCAGTTTATATAGCTCTCTGTAAGCTAAAATTTTCTCAATCACTGGATGAGCGTCCGTAAGCTCAGCTAGCACGCTCTCATCGGTGCTATATCCTGTTTTTGTCTTCTTTTTCGTTGGAAGCTTTAGATGCTCAAAAAGTATGACGCCAAGCTGTTTTACGGAGTTTATGTTGAAATTTTCGCCGCTTAGCTCGTAGATTTCACTTGTTAGCACCTTTAGTTTGGTGTCGTTTTCAAGGATCAGCTTTTGCATCTTAGCTTCATTTATCTTGATGCCGTTTTGCTCCATGTCAAAGAGCGTGAGTATAAAAGGAAACTCGTGTGTATCAGCAAGAGCGAGCAAATTTTTATCAAGCGTGTTTAAAAAAGTTTTATAAAATTTAAGCGTTATCCAAGCGTCCTCACTCGCGTATTTGGCTGCATTTTCTAGAGGCACATCGCCAAAAGTTTGCCCCTTTTTGACAACATCTTCAAATTTTATCGTGTCGTAGTCATAAAGCCTTTTTGCCAGTGCATCCATACCGACACTCGAGTTTGGATCGCTAAGCCAAGCAAGGATCATTGTGTCTTTAAAATTTGCTGGGGGATTTAGACCTAGGTTATTTTTAACTATCTCAAAGTCGTACTTTAAATTTTGTCCGATCACGCAGCCTTTGTAAATTTGCCCTATCGCCCAAGTGGCAAATTTTAGACTAATTTGCTGCGGTACACCAAGGTAATTGTGAGCTATCGGCACGTAGTAGGCATCCTCGTCGTTAAAGCAAAAGCTAAATCCAACAATCTTTGCGCTCCTGCTATCAACACCTGTGGTTTCGGTGTCAAATGCGACGATAGTTTCAGGTGTGATGTTAGCAAGTAGCTTTTCAATATTTGCTTCATCAAGTAGTAAATTTGCCCTAAAGCCTAGTTTAAACTCGACACTCTCCTCTTTTTGTAGACTTTTTAAGAGCCTATTTAGATCATACTCTTTTAAAATTTCTGAGATATTTATCAGAGGATTTTGCTCTGGAAATTTAGAGTGCTCAAGATCAAATGAACTAACTGCGTCATCAAATAGAGTGGCTAGCTTTTTGCTCAAAAATGCTTCGTCTTTTGCTGCGGCAAGCATATTTTTAGTGCGCTCGTTTCTAAGAAGGGCTAAATTTTCATAAATCCCCTCTAAGCTGCCATACTCAGCCAAAAGCTTTTTAGCTCCCACTGCGCCGATGCCTTTTACACCTGGGATGTTGTCCGAGCTATCGCCTGCGATCGCTAGAAAGTCCCTTACCTGTGCCGGATAAACTCCATACTTTTCAAAGCAGCTTGCACTATCATGATCGATCTTGCTTTGTGGGCTGTAGATGCTCACTTTGCCGTCCTCTATGAGCTGGTAAAGGTCCTTGTCATGCGTGACTATTCGCACAAATATATCTTTATCCTTGCAAAATTTAACCGCACTTGCGATGATGTCATCGGCCTCGTAGCCCTCGCGACTAAGACTGTAGAGTCCCATTTTTTCTATCATATCTATGCAAACTGGAAGCTGTTCTTTTAGCTGAGCTGGTGGCTCGCTCCTGTTTGCTTTGTAATCACCTAAAATTTCGTGACGTAAGGTTTTGCCTTTGCTATCAAGAGCGAAGATGAGATAGTCGCTTTGGTATTCATCCTTTAGGCTTGCTATAAAATTTGCAAAGCCACTTATCATTCCGCTTGGCTTGCCTTCACGGTTTTTAAGTCCGCTCATGGCGTAGTAGAGCCTAAAAAAGAAACCAAAAGTGTCAATAATCGTAAGTGTTTTCATTTTTATCCTTTGTGTAATTTTATGAAATTTAGGCAAAAAATAGGCTGATTTATAAAAATTTTTGATATTATGGCGGACATTACAAATAAAAAATCACAAAAACAAAAAAGCTTTGAGGTCATGAAAAAAATAGTTTTTTTACGTATCAATCCAAACGCAGTCGGTGGTGCCGAACGCTATTTAAGAAGGCTTACTAAAGCCCTAAAAGACGTAGGTATAGACACTTCTATACGTTCATATCTAGGAGAGGCTAGGATCTCGTCATGGAAAAAGGCTTTGAGATATAACGCACAGGTAAAACGCCAGAAGCAAAGCGATGAAGTATATTTTAGCTTGGAGCGAGTGAGCTGCGCAGATATTTATAGAGCAGGGGACGGCGTGCATAAAATTTACCGTGCCACAAAGCCATTTTGGTGGGTTAATCCTCTAAATTTTGTCTATCCATATCTAGAAAAACGTTGCTTTAAAAATTCTAAAAAGATAATCTCAAATTCAAACTACATAAAAGAGCAAATCATTTCAGCTTACGGCATCGATGAGTCAAAGATCGTTACTATTTACAACGGTATAAATTTGCCACAAAAGGTAGAAAAAGGAGAAGCAAAGCTTAGCGTATGCGAAGAATTTGGACTCGATTACAATTTACCAATTGTGCTTTTTGTCGGAAATGGCTTTAAAAGAAAAGGGGCAAAGGACTTTTTACTTCTTGTCTCAAAGCTAAAAACGCCAGTAAATGCGCTAATAGTAGGCAAAGATAAAAATTTAAATTCATATAAGAAGCTAGCAAAAAAGCTAAAAATAAATGCATTTTTTACGGGTGAGCAAAAAATGACTGCAAAATTTTATGAAGCAAGTGATATTTTTATATTTCCAACACACTATGAGCCATTTTCAAATGTCGTTTTAGAGGCGCTTAGTTTTAAAAATATTGTCTTTACAACGGCTCAAAATGGGGCAGCTGAAATTTTAGAAAATCGTTTTATCATGCGTGAACCAAATGATGAAAGTATACTGGAGCTAGTGGAGCAGGTGCTTAATGATAATGACATGATGAGAGAACTGCAAGAGAAGTCATTTTTACTTTCGCAAAAATTTAGTATAGAAGAAAATGCAAGCAAAACTCTTGAAATCATAAACGAAGTGCTAAATTTGGAGCAAAAGTGAGAGTGTTTATAGAGCTTCCAACTTGGCTTGGTGATGCTGTGATGGCGAGCGCAGCGATAGAAAATTTAAGTAAAAATGCTAAAAATATTGTATTTTTTGGCTCTTACGTGGCCTGTGAGCTTTATAAATCACATCCAAAGTGCGAAAAAGTAGTCATTGACGATAGTAAAAAGCAAAACTCAAGATATTTAAGTCTTATAAAAACAGCCAGCAAGCTTGGAAAATTTGATATCGCTATTAGCTTTAGAAGCTCATTCGCTAGTAAATTTTTGCTATTTTTTCTAAAAGCAACGCAAAAATTTTGCTTTAAAAAGGGTAGCGAGAGCTTGCATCAGGTGCAAAAATATCTAAATTTCATAAAGCAAAGCCTAAATTTAAAAGAAATTTCAAACGAACTAAAGATTTACTATGAAGCTAAAAAAAGCGAGCAAAAGCTCCTCGTGCTAAATCCAGGTGCTAGCTACGGAAGTGCCAAAAGGTGGTATCCGCACTATTTTGCAGAGGTTGCACTGCACTTTAAGGATGAATTTGATGTAAAGATCACTGGCTCAAAAGTTGAGCTTGAGATTTGCAATGAAATCGAGCAAATGCTCTTACAAAATGGTATGAAATGTGAAAATTTGGCTGGAAAAACGAGCATAAAAGAGCTTTGCGAGGTCATAGGTTCTATAAAAAATGGCATCTTTTTGACAAACGATAGTGGTCCTATGCATATCGCAGCTGCTTATAAAGTGCCACTTGTGGCTCTTTTTGGACCGACTAAATTTAAAGAGACTAGCCCATGGCAAGATGAAAGTGCAAAGATAGTGCATTTAAATTTAGAGTGTATGCCATGCATGAAGCGAGTATGTCCTATAAAGACACATGCCTGCATGAAGGAGCTTACACCAAAAATGGTTATCACTGAAATAGAGCTACTAAGAAAAAAAATAAATTTTTGAAATTCTAAACATAATTAAATATATACATACAAAATTAAAAATTTTAGTTTTTATTTGATTACATTTTTACTAAACATTTGACATTGGTTATCAATATAGCTATAATCACGCAAAAATTTTTACTAAGAAGGTATTATGGAGCTAATTAAACATCACATTGATCATGTAATTATTGCGATTTTAGGCATTATGAGTTTTTTTGTACTTTGGTATACGATTGAGCGTATTATTTTTTATTCACGCGTTGATATAAAAGGCTACAAAAGTATCGAATCGCTTGAAGAAGCACTAACCAAAAATTTAACCACACTTTACATTATCTACTCAAATGCACCATATGTAGGACTTCTTGGTACAGTTGCTGGAATTATGATCACATTTTATGATATGGGTATGGCAGGCGGAATCGATACTAAAAGCATAATGGTCGGCCTCTCTCTTGCACTAAAAGCAACTGCTTTTGGATTACTTGTAGCGATACCAACTTTGATGATTTACAATGGTTTTGTTAGGAAAGTAGATGTAATGCTAAATAGATACAAGGCTGAAAATGCGTCTAAATAAAAAAGATGGGTTAAATATTGTCCCATTTATTGATATTATGCTTGTTTTGCTTGCTATCGTGCTTAGCATTTCGACTTTTATTGCTCAAGGTAAGATAGCTATTGATCTTCCAAGCGCAAACAGTGCCGAGCAAAGTAAAGAGGACGATAAAAAGGTAAGCGTAGTAATTGATAAGGATAATAAATTTTTTATAGATGATGTAGAAATTTCTGAGAACGAACTCAAAGATAAGCTAAATGCTGTTGATATAAAGACATTGATCGAACTAAAAAGCGATAAAAATTCGAAATTTGATAGCTTTGTCAAAGTAATTGATATATTAAAAGAGAAGGGCCACGAAAATTTTGCAATCCAAACAATCTCTGAATAAAATTTCAAATTACAGCGGCTTAGCTGTTTCGCTTATAGTGCATGGAGCAGCAGTATATTTTTTGCTTTCACATAATTTTGATGAGATAAAAATAGGTGAGCAAAAACCGATAAAAATAGCTCTTAATTCATTTACTCCAGTGCCACAAGTCTCAGCACCTCAAATAGCGGAGCAAATTCTTATCCCAGAGCCAACTCCACCAGCTCCACCGCCACCACCAGAGCCACCAAAACCTGAGCCAAAGCCAGAACCAAAACCTGAACCTAAAAAGGTGGAGAAACCAAAGCGTGAAATAAAAAAAATAGAGCCTAAAAAAGAGAAAAAAATAGAGCCTAAGCCTGAACCGGTAATTGCTCAGCCAGTGCAGCCTATTGTACCGCCAGCTAGTGTAAATACAAATTTGCCAGCCAATAACAAGTCTATCGCTGCAGCTCCAGTTCAAAATGTAACACCTGAGCTAAATTTATCAAATTCGCAAGGTGATGAAGATTTTACGAAGGTTATAATCGCAGTTAAGAGGCATAAAAGTTACCCAAATAATGCTAGACGCATGAAGCATCAAGGTGTTGTAGAAGTTAGGTTTTTACTTAAGCAAGACGGCAGCATAGATGAACTTAAAGTTAGTAAAAGCTCTGGTTTTGAGTCGCTTGATAATGGTGCTTTAGAAAATATTCAAAGAGCAAGTTCTGAGTTTCCAAAGCCTAAGCAAGATCGTTATCTGCGCTTTCCTATTTCATATACACTAAAATAAATTACAAGCTTATTTAAGCTTGTAATTTATTATCTGTTTTTTAGAATTTCTTTTATATTTCAAGTCAAAATAGAAAAACATAACTTATTTTATTTAAAAAAGTGTGTATTTTAAACTTGCTTTAAATATTAAACATGTATAATCTAACTTTCTTTAACGGGTGGTTGGATAGCTCAGTCGGTAGAGCAGCAGACTGAAAATCTGCGTGTCGGCAGTTCGATTCTGCCTCTAACCACCATTTAAACTTTTCTTAAATATTAATCCTTTTTCTTTTATCTCTGTTGAACTTCGTATTTATAAGGCTTTTATGATATTTTTCTAGATTGTTTATAAAATTTAAATAAATTTTTATTATTAATAAATTTAAAATATAACAATGCTATTTTTATCTTATATATTCTAAGACAAATAAAATCTTCAAGATCAAAAAATTTTTGCAAAAGACAATCTTGTAAAAATTTATCCTAAATAAGCTTTTTAATCAAAATATTATATTTATATCAAGTTATCCTTAAAATATAAGTTTAATCTAAATCCATAAGAGATATAATCTTGGTTAAATTTATATTAACTTAGGAGGTTTCATGGATTTTCTCATGAATTTAAGTGAAGGCATGCAGTTTGCTATTCAGCTTCTCATCGTCCTTATCTGTTTGTTCTACGGAGCTAAAAAAGGCGGTATCGCACTTGGTATGCTAGGAGGTATCGGCCTTATAGTTCTTGTTTTTGGATTTAACATCGAGCCTGGTAAGCCAGCAATTGATGTTATGCTAACTATCCTTGCTGTTGTTGTGGCAAGTGCTACACTTCAAGCTAGTGGTGGTCTTGATGTTATGCTTCAAATAGCAGAAACCATACTTAGAAAAAATCCAAAATATGTAAGTATCTTAGCTCCATTTGTAACATGTACGCTTACTATTTTATGCGGAACTGGACACGTTGTTTATACCGTGCTTCCTATCGTTTATGATATCGCTATCAAAAACGGCATCCGTCCAGAGCGTCCTATGGCTGCAAGCTCAATAGCTTCACAAATGGGTATCATCGCTAGCCCAGTTTCTGTTGCTGTTGTAACCCTTACAAGCTTTCTTATTAACGCTAAAACTCACCTAGCTGGCTTTGATGGGTATTTAGATCTTTTAAAGATTACGATTCCATCAACATTTTGTGGCGTTTTAGCGGTAGGTATTTTTAGCTGGTTTAGAGGCAAAGATCTTGACAAAGACGAGGTATTTCAAGCAAAGCTTCAAGATCCTGAGTTTAAAAAATATGTTTATGGTGATAGTGCGACGCTTTTAGGCAAAAAGCTTCCTGGCTATCAATGGGCTGCAATGTGGATATTTTTAGGCTCTATCCTTGTAGTTGCGCTTCTTGGATATTTTAAAGATCTTCGTCCAAGCTGGACTACTTACAAAGACGCAACGGTTGTTCAAGTAATAGCTAACCTTCCAACTGAACAAAAAGTCTTAAAAACCTTAAAAATAAAAGATGCTAGCATCCAAACAGAGGCGGCTGAGCTAAAAGTAGCAAACGATAAGCTAAATGCCAATCAAAAAGCTCAATCAGTCAAAATCATTGGCAAAGATGCAAATCAAACTCTTACTCGCACAGCTGATGGCGCAGTAACATATATAAATGAAAAAGGCGCAAAAGAAGAATTTCAAGGTGCTTACATCAATATAAGCAACAAACAAGCATCTTCAAAGAGCTTAAGTATGGTTCATGTTATCCAAATTTTCATGCTTTTAACTGGCGCTATCATCTTAATCTTTACACCAACAGATGCTAGCAAGATCGGCAAAAACGAGATATTTAGATCAGGTATGATCGCTCTTGTTGCAGTTTTTGGTATCTCTTGGATGGCTGAGACTATGTTTGCAGTACACACTCCGATGATGAAAGAGGCGCTAGGAAGCATCGTAAAAGAGCACCCTTGGACTTATGCGGTTATGCTTTTGATTATCTCAAAATTTGTAAATTCTCAAGCTGCAGCCTTGGTTGCTTTTGTGCCATTAGCATTAAATATCGATGTTAATCCTGCTATCATTCTAGCTTTTGCGCCAGCTTGCTACGGATATTACATCCTACCAACATATCCAAGCGACCTTGCAGCTATTCAGTTTGATAGAAGCGGTACGACACATATTGGTAAATTTGTTATCAATCACAGCTTTATCATTCCGGGTCTTATTGGTGTTATATCCTCTTGTATATTTGGCTATATTTTTGCAACTGCTTTTGGATATCTATAGTAGATAAATTCTCTTGCTGCTAGTAATTTCTAGTGGCAAGAGTAGAATTTATCAAAGCTTATCTTTAAATTTTTGTTTATTGCTCATATAAACGAAGCTTAGCACTTCGGCTACGGCCCTAAAAAGATGTGCTGGTATCGTATCATCGACTTCACAAATTTTATAAAGCTCTCTTGCGAGTGGTGGATTTTCATAAATTTGCACACCATTTTCAACGGCTATTTTTTTGATTTGCAGTGCTAAAAAATCAACACCTTTTGCAAGTATTATCGGCGCTTCGTCACGACTTTTATCATATCTTATCGCTACGGCGTAGTGAGTAGGGTTTGTGATGACTACGTCAGCTTGTGGGATATTTTGCATCATTCTACGCTTGGCTGCACGCATTTGTGCTTGACGAATTCTGCCCTTCACTTGCGGATCTCCTTCCATTTGCTTATACTCATCTTTTATCTCTTGCTTGCTCATACGAAGGTCTTTAAAGTATTGAAAACGTACGATGAGAAGGTCGATAAGGCCGATCACAAAAAGTATAAAAAGCATGACACTAACAAGAATGATGAGCTTTTCTTTTAGCCAAGTAAGCTGATCAAACATAGAAAAAAAGAGCGTGTGCGGCAGCTCCTTTATAAACTGCAAGAAAAAATAAAATCCAACACCAAAGACGATGCTAACTTTTAGCACGATCTTAATGCTATCTATCACTTTTTTCATCGAGAATAAATTTTTTAGCCCTTTTAGCGGGTTTATCTTACCAAAATTTGGCATTATAGGCTTTGTGGTAAAGATAAATCCAAACTGCATTACATTTGCGATGACACCAGCGATCGCCACACAGATACAAACCGGAAGTATCATAAGAAGCGACCTTGCAAAGGTATTTACGACGATCATTTTTACAGTTGGCAAGGTAAGTGGCTGACCGATAAATTTTGAGTAATAGATATAAAGTGAGATGATCTGTTCTTTCATAAAATTTAGCATTGCAAGTAATACGCCAATAGCGATGACAAGGGTCACGAACCCAGCCAGGTCCTGACTTTTGGGAACGTTGCCGTCTTTTTTGGCATCTTCTATCTTTTTGGGGGTCGCTTCTTCGGTTTTTTCCTGATCTTCGCCTGCCATCTTTATCCTAAGCTTGCTTAAATTTGGGGCGATTATAGCCAAAATGCGGTTAAACTATCCGCTAAAGCCACTTTTTGCACGTGGAAAATTAGGTGTTTTTGGCTAAAATTAGCAAAAATAAGGAAACACAAAATGTCATTTTTAGAAGGCTTGCCTAATATTTTCAAAACCAAAAAACTACCAAAAAGCGATGAAGAGCTACTTTTAGACGAGTATGCAAGCATTTACGACCAAATAAAAGAGAAAAATTTAAACGAATACGACTTTTTATGTGAGCTCATACGATTACTCTCTTTTTCAAGAGCTAGATGCTACGACATTTACCTTGAAAAGTGCCTAGCTGAGGGCGACGCTGAGGCACTAAATGATCTCATTTTTCAATACGCTAAGCTAAATTTACTCCCAGGATGTAGTGGTGGATACGATCAGTGTGAGAGGCTCATACCGGCATTTTTTGCTATCGCTTGCGGTGACACGCAGAGTATGGCAAGGATCTTTCCAAAAGGCTTGCCGCCTAGCAAAAACGGCTATAAATTTCTATGTGTTATGCATGATCTGCTCACGGCGATACTTTGGCAAGATGAAAATTTACTTGCCCCTGCCTTAGAAAAAGCACGCACTTTTGCAGAGTCCAAAAAGCCAGCAAATGAAAGAGGGGCGATTAAATTTGTGCTTGCCCTGCATAAAAAAGATGTGGCTGCCATGAGTGAGCATTTGCAGAAATTTTGCTCCACATTTGACAGGACAGATGCGCCTAAATTTGAAAAAAGGCTTTATATTTTCGCACACGGACTTCACGCTTTGGCACGCTACTTTTTACCGTTTGAGCTCTTTAAAGAGATCAAGCTACCAAAGAACGAAAATTTCAGTAAATTTTACGCAAAAAGGCTCTTTCAAAATGAAATTCCCAAGCCAAAACTTTATTTTACTTTTCTGCCTGAGCTTGAACTGATAAATGTGATTTTAAATGCGCCAGTAGCTAAAACTCTGATATATCAGCCATATTTGCCAAATGACAAAACATTTTTTCTGGATCACGATGCGATGATTAAAAATTTGGCCGACGAGATCATAAAATCAGGGGCATTAAAGTAGAATTTATAAACTTTTGGCTAACATTCACACCTTACAACCAATAAAGCTCCATAAATCTTTTGCAAAAAAGTGCTTTTTGGTCTTACCAAATTTTAGAAAGGTAGAGTATGTCAAAATACGCTATATTTAAGCATGGCGGTAAGCAATATCGTGTTAGCGAGGGCGAGTTCCTTAAGCTAGATCACTTTAGCGCTGAAGCTAAATCAACCGTTGAGATTACAGAAGTTTTAGCTGTAAATGACGGCGAAGTAAAGGTAGGTGCGCCATTTGTTAAGGGTGCAAAAGTTGTTCTTGAGGTCGTTAATGAAGGCAAAGACAAAAAAGTAGTTATCTACAAAAAACGCAGACGTAAAGACTCAAAACTAAAACGCGGCTTTAGAAGACAATTTACACGTGTAAAAGTCGTAAGTATCGCAGCTTAAGGAGATAAGATATGGCACACAAAAAAGGTCAGGGTTCAACCCAAAATAACCGTGATAGTATCGGACGCCGATTAGGTGTTAAAAAATTTGGTGGTGAGTTCGTTCGTGCTGGAAATATAATAATCCGCCAAAGAGGAACAGCAACTCACGCTGGAAATAACGTAGGTCTTGGCAAAGATCACACTATTTTTGCTTTAGTCGATGGCTTTGTAAAATTTGAAAGACTTGATAAAAACAGAAAAAAAGTATCTGTTTATCCAGCTGCATAATCCCAGGGGCATTCGCCCCCCCCCTTTTTTTTTCTAAAAATTATTCAAAAATCAAAATTTTTATTTAGTGTTTAGATTTTTTCAAACAGCTATTTGAGAGAAATTTTAAATCAATCACAACTCTATATTTCGAGCTTCATGG
>NZ_CABPUT010000004.1:201461-204383 GCF_902460625.1 Campylobacter concisus | reverse complement strand
GTATAGAGGATGAGAAATTTAAAAAATATATAAAGCAGATAAATGACGATGAGTATAAGGATATGATAGATTTTTCATTAAAGTCTATAATGAACGATATATTATCCGATATATTTCCATTTTATGGTTTTTTTATAGATAAATGCGGTGAGACTGTATGGAAAAGCGTCATAAGGACAATGTTTTATGTAGGCAAAGACGCTACTCCTCTTAATGTTGCCAAAGGTATATTTATGGCAACAGGTGGAGAGCTTAGATTGGCCACGCTAATAAAAGAAAAGCCTATTTTTAAGTTAATTAGTGCAAGTGATAAAAAAAATTTTAACCTTCTAAGTAGACGTGAATTTTTTAGGATGCAAAAGCTAATAAGCAATGATTACCTTTTTTCATATTTTGATCGAAAGGCAAAAGCAAAAGGTAGAGATCAATTAAAACATCAAGAAAAATTAGCAAAAGACTATAAAGATATCACAAAAAAACTTATAACATTAAGAATAGGTACAGAATTTGTAAAAAATGCTGGAAAGGCAACAGTATCTAATATAACAAGAGCTGGACTTAAATTTTTAGTAGATAGTGCCTATAGCTCATCTTACGAACACCAAAAAAGATCTTATGAACTAATACTTCATAAGTATTTCACAAATAAATTTGATGAAACTTATGCTGTTAAGAATATATCTTATGAACCTTATTCAAATAAAACAAGTGAATATACCTACTACCCTATAGAGATATACTCATCTTTTATAAATATAGATCTAAAAAGAACTATCATAGGAGGAAGACTATCTAGTGGAGGACTAGACTATCATAACTTCTTCTACTATGACATAAACACCACTACAAACAAACTAGACTCTAATCTATCAAAAGATATAAGTCTAGATACTATGATATCTTATCTATGTCTAGATGAGCTAAGAACAGACAATAAAACTGATGAAGAGTTCTTTAACAACCTAAACAAAAGAAACAAGAAACTAGCATATACACCAAAAGAGCTTATGCTGCAAGGGGTTAAAAGAGAACTAGATATAAGCCCATCAAACTCAATAGATATAAAACAAAGAGAGGAAATTTATGATATGTATAAGACAAGTAAAAGCACTTCAAAACAAGCCTTGCCAATAGACAAATACAACGAAGCTATGGAGATACTAGAAGACTTTAAAAATGGAAATTTAAACACTAATGGATCAGAAGTTGATAATAAATCAAGAAGACTATTAAAAGCATTAGATGTAATAGGCAACAACAATGTAAAGGGTATGTATGTGGGGTGTAGGGAAAGTTGGAAAGAAAATGAAAATTTAGAGGAAAAAACTATCCCTCCTCGCCTAGTAGGTCGTCTAGCTACCACCATAGTAATGGAAGATGGTCTTTACATAGGATAACAGATGAAAAAGATTGTATTTACAGCTTTAGCTATCTTAGTAATAGCTATATCACTAATAGCAGTAAATAAAAGAATGAATAAAGGAAATTTAATGGATAACAATAATACATATATAGTAATAGCTCCGAATGGAATGGAAATACCATTTGATAAAAATACGAATTTGATAGTTGCTGAAAAAAATCCTAATATGCAGTTAGCCCCAGATCTTGCAGCCAAACTAGTCCTTGACTCCCGCTCCATCCTAGATTCATCTCCATATAAAAACTATAAACCACTATACTATAACCCTAAACCAAATTCTCTAGGTCAAACAGACTATCTATCATTTAAACCATGGCTAGATATTAGCTATAAACCAAGTTCGACTAAACTATCTCCTTGGACTAAATCAGAAAAAGCTTACTATGAAAGCTTAAAAGATAAAAGAGATAGATATATTTATCTAGTAAAAAGAAGTAATCTAAAATGCACTATGATAGATATCCCAGAAGATGCAATAGCCAGAGTAGATAATAAAGGCAAACTAACTAAACCAGAATATGCTGAAATTTATGATGAAGTAGATAGAAATAAAAATACATTAAAATCAGAACTCTTTATAGGAGAGTGGGGAATTTGCGCTGGAGTATTAGGAGATAGTGAATCACTAGGCAATGGAAATGAAGGTGGATTTAAAGCAAGAGAATTTCAAGCAGTATTTCTAGCAGCTCAACTAGGAGAAGTTGAAGCACTACATGTACTAGCAGATTGCTTTAAATATTATACATACACAGTTGGAGTAAATAAAAATTTAGATACCTACACGAAAATTCTTAAACTATATAAAAATCCTCCACTAGATGAATATGGTATGATGCCTTATCTAGATGAAATAGTAGGTAATTACTTTGTGATAGATTTTAATAGAGATGGACTCATTAATAATGCTGACGGCTCTCTTCATAAACGCTTAAGAAGATTAGTAGAAGATAAAGGTGAACTATTAGATCCTAGAGACTTTGATGCTAATGAGACTACGAGGGAGGAATTTGTAAATTATATTAAAAGCCACATGAGCGAATTTCAAGAAGAGTATGGCAAAGGTGCTTTTCCTAATAGATGGAGTGAAAAAGATCTTTCTCTTTATATTGATTCTGCTCTCCTAGAATCCAAAATAATGTCCCTAACCCCACCAGAGGGCTATCCTAATGCACCATACTATAACACGCCAGAAGAGCTAACAAGACTATATGAGGCTGGTAAATTAGATAAAAAGCTAAATCCTTTAATACCAGTAATGTATAGAGAAAGTTTTCCGGAAGATCTTAGGCAAAAGATATTAAGCTATGCCAAAGAGCATAATATAAAGGATTAGATAATAAATTTAATATCTATGGCTCCAAACGGAGCCAAATATAAATATATTAAGCCACTACAATCAAAGACATAGGCATCTATATGGTAACTGGTCTAATAGAACTTTATAAAACCTCATATGAAAAACTAGAAGAAAACTATAAAGAGATAATGCACATAGGTAA
>NZ_CABPUT010000004.1:193988-195933 GCF_902460625.1 Campylobacter concisus | reverse complement strand
TAACGATCTTATTTTTTCCAAATTACTAACAGTCGTATTTGCAAAAAGCCCCGATTTGATAATCAACAAAGCTTAATATTTTCTTCTGTATTGACTTGAGTATTTGCTAGATAATTAATCTCACTCAAACTATCGCCACTCTTTTACCGCAAGCTTTTATGTAGTTAAAGAATGTTTTATACTTGATATTATACGCTCCGCTTTCTATCCTAGCTACGGCTGATTGGGTTATGCCCATCCTTTTAGCTACCTCGCTTTGAGTTAGCCCGGCTTCGCTTCTGGCGTCTATTAAAGCTTCTATGGCTTTATATTCGTCCTCTAACGCATCGTATTGCGCTTTAAATTCCGGATTTTTTAGCTCTTCTTTTAAAACTTCTCTAAAATTAACGGTTTCCATCTTTAAACTCCTTTAATCTTTGTTCCGCCAAATTTAGTATGCTTTTTGGCGTTTTTTGCGTTTTTTTAACAAAAGTTAGTAGGATTATTATTTTTTTGCCGATTTCATAACAATATATGCTTCTAGCTATTCCTTCATCCGACTTTATATGTATCTCAAATAGTCCGTCATTTACGATCATTAGCGCCGTAAGCGCGGTGGTAAAAGAGAAAATGGACTCAAATCCAGCCTTTTATAAATCAATAGCGCAGCAGATACAAGATATCATCGACGAGTATAAAGCAAAAAGGCTAAGTGAGGAAGAAAAACTTGCCAAAGCAAAACTGCTAAAAGACCTTATAACTGGTGCTTTAAAGCCAAATGAAGACAGGTATCCAAAAGAATTTAATGGTAAGAAAATTTTATTTGCCATTTATGATAATTTGCTTGACATTTTGGCAGATGTGGAGCTTATGGATGTTGAAACGGTCGCTAAAAATTTGAGCATGAAATTTTATGAAATTTACGAAGAGGCCTCAAAAAAACCAGAATGGCACAAAAATAAAGACGTAGAAAATGAGATAACAAGCGCTATGGAAGACGCTCTTTGGGAGATAGAGGACGAATATGACGTTTCTATCGATGAGAAGGAGAAAATTTACCAAACTATCCGTGGAATAGGGATAAGCTTTTATGTCAAATGAGGTGAAAATCATCAAAAAAGAGGTGAAAAATATCACCTTAAAAGTTAGACCAAATGGCGAAGCTATCCTAACCGCGCCAAAGTCGGCAAGCGATGAGCATATAAAATTTATCATAAAAAAAAGAGCTAAATGGATAGCGCAAAAGCGCGCTTTTTTTGCAGCATTTAAGACGAGCCAAAAAGAGTATGTAAGTGGCGAGGACTTTAAATATCTTGGGCGAAGCTACCGGCTTAAAGTGGTGCAGTCTAAAGAGGAGCACGTAAAGCTTCAAAGGGGCTATCTTGAGCTCTTTGTGAAAGATAAAAGCGACCTAGAGCGAAAAGAAAATTTAGTATATGAGTGGTATCATGAAAAGGCGACGTTATACTTTTTTACTATCTTGCAAGAATTTAACAAGATAGTAAAACAAGATATCAAAAGCGTAAAAATAAGGCAGATGAAAACAAGATGGGGAAGTTGTAATCCATATAAATAATATATAAATTTAAACATAGAGCTTATCAAAAAGCCAAAATCGTGCATCGAGTATGTCGTATTTCACGAGCTTGTTCACCTGCTGTATCCAAATCACTCAAAGAAATTTTATGACTATCTAACGCTTTATATGCCTGATTGGCAAAAACGCAAGGAAATTTTAGAAATAGTTTAGAAAATTTGGCTTAAATTTTGGACTATTAAGCATTTTTTGTATTTTAAAAATATTTTAAAATCTAAGGAAAAGTGATGAAAAATTTTTGATTTTCTAGTGTTGTTAAAGTAGGTGGTGGGTTCACCAGGACTCGAACCTGGGACCATCCGGTTATGAGCCGGATGCTCTAACCAACTGAGCTATGAACCCACAGTTGAAATGAAATCGTATTATACA
>NZ_CABPUT010000004.1:167386-193964 GCF_902460625.1 Campylobacter concisus | reverse complement strand
GAAAAAGCTTATCTAAATATAAAAATAATTCTTTTTTTCTAGCATATAAAACTGAGAAATTTTTAAAGTAAAAGCCCTAAAAATAGGGCTTAAAATCATTTATAGTTTTTTATTGCGCTATCTAAAATCTCTTTTGCAGCATTTGCATCTTTAAATTCTTTCACTTTAACCCATTTGTTTGGCTCAAGAATTTTATAAGTTTCAAAGAAATTTTTGATCTTATTTAGTGTTGCAACTGGCAGATCTTCATAGCTTTTTATCGCGTCATATCTTGGATCGATCTTTGTAACTGGCACAGCTAAAAGCTTCTCATCCATACCTGCTTCATCTTCCATTACCAAAACGCCTATTAAACGGCAAGGGATGACACTGCCAGCTTGGAGCGGATATTCGTTTAGTACCAAAATATCAGCTGGATCGCCATCAGCCGCAAGTGTGTTTGGCACAAAGCCGTAGTTTGCTGGGTAAAACATCGCTGAGTAAAGCACACGATCAACTACAACCGCACCGCTATCTTTGTCGATCTCGTATTTTATATTTGAGCCATAAGGTATTTCGATTACAGCATTGATTTTTTCTGGGTTTGAACCAGCTTTGATCTTTGAAACGTCCATATATTCGTCCTTTTTATTAGAAATTTTTGTGATTTTAGTATTTTTTGCATTAAATACGCGTAAAATTTAACTACTTTATAACCTCTACGCTATCGACATCGATCTCTGTTTTCATAAGGTCTTTATCCACTTCGCCTCTTATTCTTAAAGGTGTATCTTCGTTGGCTGTTATGTTGCCCCATTTTTTGTTATCGATCTCAATAACGATAACGTCGCCATTTTTATCAACAAATTCATATTTGTCTGATTTTATATGCGATTTTATTTTGCCCTCAAGTACGACTTTAGCGTCGTCTTGCAGTTTCAAAGCCTCTTTTACGCTTATCGTCTCACTTTGGTATTTTGATGTGAAGCCTCCAGCCATTGCGATGCTAGCAGCTAGTGAAGCGACTATAATTTTTTTCATTTTTATCCTTTTAGAATTTGTTGTAAAAATTTAAAAGGATATTACATTTTTGATGTTAATGAAAAGTAAGTTTTTACATAAAGTCTTTTGTAACAATGTTATAGATGTTTTTGGCGGTGATTGGTAGTGCTCTGTCTGCATTGCCGCCAAGAAAGCCATATCTGATCTCGACCGTAACATTAAATTTGGCTACGTCTTTGCCACTTTGATCGACTAAATTTACGACTGCGAGAGTCTCAGATTTGCCAGCACCACCTATGCCTAGGGTTAAGTGTCTAAGGATTCTAACTCCATTTTTTGTTCTTTGTATATCGCATTTTATGATTAGATCGTCGCCGTACTGGTCTCTCTTTTTTAAAAAGGCGTTTATGTATTTTTCTAGCTTTTTATCAAGCTCGGTTTCTCCGCAAACCGCTTTAGCGCTACTGTACTTATACGTGGTGTCTTTTTCAACCATCTCTATATGCTTTTTGGCACATCCTGTAAAAGCAAAAATGGCTATGATCGTAAGTAGTATTGTAAATTTAAATTTATGCATAATTTCATCTTTGTTTATATTTTTATAAAAATAAGCTTAGGATTATAGATCGGAACCTTGCACCTTTTGATGCAAGGTCTATAATTTATATAAGTTTAGCTAGTAAATTTTTGATATCAGCTACGATCTCGTCTATACCGCGCTCACCGTTTACCACATGAAGTAACTCTTTTTTGCTGTAAAATTCACGGATAGGTACGATCGGATCAAGATATACTTTCATGCGGTTGTTAAATACTTCGTTATTATCGTCAGCGCCTCTTGCACGGCCAAGCACTCTTGCTCTTGCCACATCTTCACTAACATCTACTTCGATGACACCTTTTAGAGAAATTTCATCTTGTTCGCTTAGAACCTTATCAAGTTCAGTCATTTGCTCAACACTTCTTGGGTAGCCGTCTATTATGATGTTTGATTTATTTGAGCTTTTAATGGCTGATACAATCGCATTTACGACAACGTCAAGCGGAACTAAATTTCCTTTTGAAATAAAGCCATCTATAAGTTTGCCAAGCTCGCTACCGCTAGCAACCTCAGTTCTTAAAAGATCGCCAGTTGAAAAGTGCGCAAATTTCTCATCTTGCTGTGCGATGATCGATGCATCTGTTGTTTTGCCGCTGCCTGGAGCGCCGATGATTAAAAATAAATTTTTCATTCTTTCCCTTTTTATATTTTTTGAGCGCCTTTGAATGAGTTTGAAAATTTCACCCTGCAGCAGACTATATGTCTAGCTTTGGGATGAAATTTTCTGCACAACATCCAAAATCATCTCAAAAATTTAATCTTTAAATAAAATAACTCAAATTTAGACATCTAAAAGTCTAAATTTATTGCAAAAATTTTAAGCCTTTTGCTCTTTTTCTCTTATCCTTAGTCCTAGCTCCCTAAGCTGTTCGTTACTAGCGTGACTTGGTGCCTTTGTTAGTGGGCACTGAGCACGTTGTGTTTTAGGGAAGGCTATGACGTCACGGATCGAGCTTGCTTTATTTACGAGCATATTTAGCCTGTCAAAGCCGATCGCGATACCACCATGTGGAGGCGCACCAAATGTCAAGGCATCAAGCAAGAAGCCAAATTTCTCACGTTGCTCTTCTTCGTCTATGCCAAGAAGTTTAAATACTTTTTGTTGGATATCGTTTTTGTGAATTCTTATACTTCCGCCACCAAGTTCAAAGCCGTTTAGTACGACATCGTGAGCGATAGAGAGGATGTCCTCAAGATCAGGCTCGTCTATATTTTTTGGCATAGTAAATGGATGGTGCATCGCAGAGTAGCTGCCATCATCATTTTGCTCAAACATTGGGAAGTCAAGCACCCATAAAAACTCAAGCTTGTCTTGATCGATGATACCCATTTGTTCAGCTAGAAAAATTCTAAATCTTCCCATATAATCAAGCACGATTTTTTTCTTGCCAGCGCCAAAAAATACTACGTCGCCAACTTTTAGCTCACATCTTGAGACGATCTCGTCAAGATCGCTTTGTTCAAAAAATTTGCAAAGTGGGCCTTTTAGTCCTTCTTCTTTCATTTGGAAGTAGCCAAGCCCTTGTGCGCCAAATTTACGTACAAATTCCTCAAATCTATTCATCTCGCGCTTACTAAAGATATTGTCGCCATTTGGTACTTTTAGCGCTTTGATGCGGTTTTTCTTCTTATCTTTTGCGATAGAGCTAAAAATTTCATTGCTTGAGCGCTCGAAAATATCGATAACATCGATCATTTTTAGATCGTATCTAAGATCAGGCTTGTCTGAGCCATAAGTCTCGGTCGCCTCTTTGTAACTCATGCGTCTAAATGGCGTTTTGATATCGTATCCGCAGGCTTTAAATATATCTTTTAGCATCGTTTCAGCCATATTTATGATATCTTCTTGCTCGACAAAGCTCATTTCGATATCTATTTGGGTAAATTCTGGTTGTCGATCAGCTCTTAAGTCTTCGTCGCGGAAGCATTTTGCGATTTGGAAATATTTATCAAAGCCAGAACACATCAAAAGCTGTTTAAATAGCTGTGGGCTTTGTGGGAGCGCATAAAATTGACCCGGATATACACGGCTTGGCACTAGATAGTCTCTCGCTCCTTCTGGAGTTGCGCGTGTCAAAACAGGAGTTTCAAACTCGATAAAGCCCATTTTATCTAGGCTGTTTCTAGCTGCGATCGCAGCACGAGAACGCATTTTAAAGATATTTTGCAAGCGCTCACTTCTAAGGTCTAAAAAGCGGTATTTTAGCCTGATATCCTCATTTACGCTCTCATCGCCTATCATAAATGGTAGCGGCTCGCTTGGATTTTCGATGATCAGCTCACTTACTATTACTTCTATCTCACCAGTTTTTAGCTTTGGATTGGTTAGTCCTTCGCCTCTAGCTCTTACTTTTCCTTTTGCTTTTAAGACATATTCATCTCTTACTTTTGCAGCCACGTCATGTGCTTCTTTGCTATCAGCCGGATCGCAAACTAATTGTATAAGCCCGCTAACGTCTCTTAAGTCGATGAAAACAACGCCACCATGGTCTCTATATGTATTTGCCCAGCCACAAAGTATTACTTCTTTGCCGATGTCAGCTTTGCTAAGATCGGTGCAATAATGACTTCGCATAAAATGCTCCTTTGCAATGTTTTTTAGGCAATTATAATCGCTTTTTTCTTTTGAAAAGCTTTGTTAAAATAAAATATGTTACAATCATTTACATGAAAAATGAACAAAAATTTAATACTTTTTGCACAAAAAAAGTAGGACTTATTGCTAAAGATTATCCATTATTTAGGCAAGATTTAGAAAAATTAGAAAAAATTTTAAAAAAGTATAACGCAGAAATTTTGCTTGAAAAAAATTGTGCTAAGCGTATAGAAAAAAGTGGTTTTGAGCTTATAAAATTAGCTAAAGAGTGCGAATTTTTGATCACTCTTGGCGGAGATGGCACGATCATTTCAACTTGTAGAAAGCTAGCTCACATTTCGCCGCTAGTCCTTGGCATACACGCTGGTAGACTTGGATTTCTAACCGACATAATGATTAATGAGAGTGAGAAATTTTTTAAAGACTTTTTTGATGGTAAATTTGAGGTAGAAATGCCTTTTATGCTCGATGTCACGCTTCACAAAAATGATGGCAAAACTGAGCAAAAAATAGCATTTAATGATGCAGTCATCGTTAGTAAAAATGGCGGTTCGATGACACATATCGAGGCACTTTTAAATGAAAAATATTTTAATTCATATTTTGGAGACGGCGTTATAGTAGCGACACCTGCTGGAACAACGGCATATAACATGAGCGCAAATGGCCCTATTATTTATCCATTAAGCGAAGTTTTTACAGTAACTCCTATCTGCTCGCACTCACTTACACAGCGTCCAGTCGTGCTTACCAAAAATCATACGGTCAAATTTAGAACAAATAGTGACGCCATTTTAGTAATAGACGGCCAAGACCGCTTTGATATGAGTAAAATTTCAGCCGTTAGCATGAGCCTTAGCAACAAAAAAGCGAGGCTGATACGCCATATTGGCAGGGATTATTTTCAAATTTTAAAAGAGAAACTTCACTGGGGTTATAATGATTGATCGAATTTTGATTAAAGATTATCTAAATTTTAAAAATGTCGAGCTAAATTTTAAAGAGGGTCTTAGTGTATTTACGGGCGTTAGCGGCGCTGGTAAGTCTGTGCTAATGAGCGCGATAATGGCTGTTTTTGGGCTAAAAGATAGCGAGGCAAGGCTGATAGAAGCTGACGTGGAGCATAAATTTGAGCTTAATGAGTTTGGCATAGAAAACGAAGAGGTTAATATTTTCAAGCTTTTAAAAGATAAGAGTACGAGGTATTTTATAAACCAGCAAGCCATCTCAAAGAAAAATTTAGCCCAAGTGGCGCGCGAGCACATCAAATACCTCTCAGCAAAAGAGGCAAACGAGTTTGAAAACGAGAAATTTCTAAATTTGCTTGATAGGCTGGAAATTTCAAAAAATGAGAAATTTAAAGAAATAAAACAGGAATTTGAAGAAGTGTTTTTGGAATTTTCTAAAATTTCAAAAGAGCTAGCCACTATAAAAGAGGAAGAGAAAAAGGTTGAGGAGCTAAAAGAGCTTGCTAGCTTTGAGATCGAGAAGATAAGAAGTGTTGGGCCTAAAAAAGGCGAGTTTGAAGAGCTTATGGAGACTAAAAAGAGGCTTAGTAAAAAAGATAAGATAAATGAGGCGTGGGCTAGAGCTGAGCGGATATTTGAGCTAGAGCACAGCGTAAATGAGGCGCTAAGCATCAGTGACCTTGACAACGGCTTTTTTGAAGATGCGATGAACGAGCTAAGGGTTGTAAGAGATAGCCTAAATATGGAGGAGCTTGACGATATCGATGTCGAGAGCGTGCTTGATAGAATAGAAGCTCTTAATGCCATCATTAGGCGATATGGCAGTGAAGGAGAGGCGTTAGAAGCGCTTGTTAAAAAGGAAAAAGAGCTTGCCAGATATGAAAATTTAAGCTTTGAAAAGAGCGAGCTTGAGAAGAAATTTGAAATTTTAAGTAAAAAAGCAAATGAGTTAGCCAACACTTTAAGCAAGGCAAGGGGGGCAAATTTAAAAGAGCTTGAAGCAATGATAAATTTATATTTAAAAGAGCTTTATATGCCAGATATCACGCTAAAAATAGAAGAAAAAAGACTTGATATTTTAGGGCTTGATGAGGTTTGTCTAAATTTAAATGAGACTTCGCTTAAAAATTTAAGTTCAGGCGAGCTAAACCGCCTAAGACTGGCTTTTATAGCCGCATCTAGTGAGATCACAAAAACGGGCGGTGATGTCATCATACTTGATGAAATAGATGCAAATTTAAGCGGAAAAGAGGCGATGAGTATCGCAAATGTTTTGCTTAAGCTTGCAAATTTCTATCAAATTTTTGCCATTTCACATCAGCCGCAGCTTAGCTCAAAGGCAAATTCACACTTTTTAGTAGAGCGTCATGGAGAAAACTCGGTCGTAAGAGAGCTTGATAAAGATGAACGAGTGAGCGAATTAGCACGTATGATAAGCGGTGAGCACATAAGTGAAGAGGCAATAAATTTTGCGAAAGGGCTTTTAAAGTAGCTTAATTTAAATTATTAATTTAAGCTTTATAAATAAATTTATTTGATAAAATCGCCACTAATTTGATAAAAATTTTTGTAGGAATAATATGGAAAGAATCCTTGTAGTTGATGATAATAAGGCGTTAGCAAAGCTGATTGTTATGCAAATGGAAAAGACCATTGATGAGATGGCAATTGATGTCGCATATAGTTTTGCCGAGGCTCAAATGCTAATTAATGAGCATGACAAAGATTATTTTATGACTATTTTGGATTTAAATTTGCCAGATGCTCCAAATGGCGAGATCGTTGATTATGCACTTTCCAAAGGACTTTCAGCTATTGTTTTAACAGGCAGCATTGATGATGAAACAAGGCAAAATTTTATAAATAAAGATATCGTTGATTATGTTTATAAAGGAAATATGGATGATATCAACTATATCTTTCAAATGATAAATAGACTGAGCAAAAATAGACAATACAAGGTTTTGGTTGTTGAAGACTCGCTCCCTTTTAGAAATATGATAAAAAAGATATTAACTAGCCTTCAGTTTAAAGTTTTGGCTGCAGCTCACGGCGAAGAGGCAATGAGTTATTTTGCAGATAATCCTGATATAAATCTTATAATAACTGATTATAGAATGCCGGTAAAAGATGGTCTTGAAGTTTTAAAAGAGGTTAGAAAAGAAAAAGATAAAAATAGTCTTGGCGTAATCGTTATGACATCTCCTAGCGAAAAGACTGACGCATCAATATTTTTAAAAAATGGTGCGAGCGATTTTATAGCAAAACCATTTTCAAAAGAAGAGCTAATATGTCGTGTTAATAATACGATTGAAGCGATGGAAAATATAAACAAGATAGCAAATTTTGCAAATCGCGACTTCTTAACAGGAGTTTATAATAGAAGATTTTTTTATTCTGATGTAGAAGAGTATGTTCAAGTAGCTGAAGAGACTAATGAGCCTTACGCTTTTGCAATGATTGATGTTGATTATTTCAAAAAGATCAACGATAAATATGGCCACGATGGTGGAGATAGGGTACTAAAATCAATTGCAAAAATTTTAAATGACAATACAAAAGGAAGTGATATAGTTGCTAGATTTGGCGGCGAAGAATTTTGCGTTGTCCTTAAAAAGATAAATAAAGAAGAAGCTGTTAAATTTTTTGTAAATTTACGAGCTAAAGTGGCTGAAAATGAAGTAACTATAAAAAAGGAAAAAGTAAAAGTTACTATATCAATAGGTATATCTTTTGGCAATGGGCATTGCGAGATAGACGATATGCTTGAGGCTTGCGATTCAGCACTTTACACCGCAAAAGAAAATGGTAGAAACAGAGTAGAAATAGCTTTATGATTATAGATACGCATTGTCATTTGGATAGTAAAGTTTATGATCCTGACCTTGATAAAATTTTAGATGAAGCTAGAAATTTAGGGCTAAAAGGCTTTATTATCCCGGGAGCTGATATCAATGATTTACCAAAAGCGGCTAAAATAGCGCATGAAAATTCTGACATTTTCTTTGCCGCAGGAGTTCATCCATATGATAAAGAGAGTTTTGATATTGAAATTTTAAGAAATTTTGCTAAAGATGAAAAGTGTGTGGCGATTGGTGAATGCGGTCTTGACTACTTTCGCTTACCAAAAGATGAAAATGAAAAGATAAAAGAAAAAGAGGATCAAAAACGTATTTTTTTAGCTCAACTTGATTTAGCTGTTGAGTTAAAAAAACCCGTTATTCTTCACATTAGGGAGGCTAATGAGGACTCTTTTAATATCTTAAAAGAGTATGCACCAAAGCTTGAAGCTGGGGCGATTTTGCACTGTTATAATGCTTCGCCACTTCTTTTAGAGCTTTGTAAATTTGGGAATTTTTACTTTGGCATAGGCGGTGTTTTAACATTTAAAAATGCTAAAAATTTAGTCGAAATTTTGCCAAAAATCCCATTTGATAGGATAGTTATTGAAACTGACGCTCCTTATCTCACACCAGAACCAAATCGTGGCAAGAGAAATGAGCCGGCGTTTACGACATTTGTTGCTAAAAAGATAGCTGAAATTTTAAACCTTGAGTTTGAAGTTGTTTGCGAAAAAACTTCAAATAATGCCAAAAGGTTGTTTAAGTGCTTTGCTTAAATTTTGAGCATTGCACTTGTTTAAGATGCTAGCATCTTAAGTTTTGACACGAAAAAGGATAGAAATGAAAGCAATGCTTAAAATATTTTTAATGTTTGCATGTAGTACCTTGCTACTGGCAAATACACCTGAAAAGAGCTCATACGACACTCAGGTAAAAATTTTAAAAGAGCTAGACATTGATGCTAGCTTTATGAAGACTTCTCACTATGTAAAGATGAGACAAGGTATCAAACAATCACAACTTGAAACATTTACAGAAGCTCTAAAAAATGGTTATATGTATATACCGATGGTAAAAGAGCAGATCAAAAAATCTGGCGTACCTGAGTCATTCTTTTATCTAGCCATGATAGAATCAGGCTTTTCAAATCACACAGTCTCAAACGCAAAAGCTACTGGCATGTGGCAGTTTATGGAGCAAACGGCTAGACTGCATGGTCTAAAGGTAGGACAGTATGTCGATGAGAGAAAAGATCCAGTAGAGTCTACTATTGCAGCTACAAATTATCTAAAGTCACTTAAAAATCAATTTGGCAAGTGGTATCTAGCAGCTATGGCCTATAACTGCGGTGATGGTGCCTTAAAAAGAGCCATACAAAAAGCTGGCACAGATGATCTTGTAACACTTCTTGACGCAGAGAAAAAATACCTTCCAGCCGAAACTAGAAATTTTGTTATTAAAATTTTAAGAGCAGCATATACCGCAAAAGACGCAGACTTCTTGATGTCTAAAGATTCATCTTTATTGAACATAAACGGAGGACTAAAGCTTGTAAAAGTAAAAGTACCTGGCGGTACAAATTTAGCTCAAATAGGCGATAGTATCGGCCTTAGTACAAAAAAAATGAAAAACAACAATCCGCACTTAAAATTTGTATTTACTCCACCAACTCTAAAAGATTATTATGTTTATATCCCTGAAAATAAAAAACAACTTTTTGCAGAAAATTTCAAGCCATTTAACGGTAAAAATAATTTTTATACCTACGTTGTAAAAAAAGGCGAAACACTACTTTCTATCTCTAAAAAAACAGGTGTTAGTCATAGAGCGATCAAGGACTACAACGAGCTTAACACAAATGCCGTAAGCTATAATCAAAAACTAATTATTCCATTTTCCGCCCAAAATAAATCTCAAAACTATATAGTCCAAACTGGTGACACGATAGCTTCTTTATCTAAAAAATTTAATGTGAGTGAAAAAGATTTAAAAGATGCAAATTCTTTTGCTAGTTCAAATTTAAATGTTGGAGCAAATATTGTCATACCATAAGAGCCTAAAATTTTATATAGGACTAAGTTTTACTCTTCTAGTTACTGGTTGCTCTTGGAGTGGGGCACCATTTACACCAAGTGGCCCAACTAATGTAAAGGGCAACAATTCAGCTTCTATTCAAAAAGCAACAATGAGGCCTTACACGATAAATGGCAAAACATACTACCCAACCGTTGTAAGTGTGGGCGATAAGGCAAGTGGCACAGCAAGCTGGTATGGTCCAAATTTTCATGGTAAAACAACCTCAAACGGCGAAATTTATAATATGTACAACATGACCGCAGCACACAAAACTTTGCCGATGAATACGATCCTTAAAGTAACAAATTTAAGAAATCAAAAAAGCGTCATTGTTCGTGTAAACGATCGCGGACCTTTTGTGGCTGATAGGGTTTTAGACCTTTCAAAGGCGGCTGCAACTAAACTTGATATTATCGGTACAGGCACAGCTCCAGTCAGTATGGAAGTCATAGGCTTTAATGAAGATGTTAATGCTATTGCAAGCATTAACACTCAAGCAAAACCGACAAGTACCGGTATAAAAGTGCCAAATCCAGTCTCTCCGACAGCTCCAACTGGAGGCATTATTATTTCGTCAGAGCAACGGGTTGTAGGTGGAGATTTTATGGTGCAAATTGGCTCATTTAAAAACCTTGAGGGCGCAAACAGATATCAAAGAGAACATCAAAGCATAGATGGCTATAAGTCGGTAGTTAAGACATTTACTATAGATGGATCTACCATTTATAGAGTATTTTTAAATGGCTTTAGAAGTGAGGACGAGGCCAGGGATTATGCAAGAAGCGGTAAATTCCAAGGTGCATTTATAGTAAGAGGTTAGGGCGTGAGAGAAGAAATTTTAGAACTAGCTAGAAATACAAAAGAGACACAAATCTCAATGAAGCTTAAAATTTATGGCTCTGGGGTTGCAAAGATAGATACTGGCATTGGCTTTTTTGACCATATGCTTGAAGCTTTTACAAAGCATTCTTTGCTTGATCTTGAAATTTCATGCAAGGGCGACACGCATGTGGATTTTCACCACAGCGTTGAGGATGTTGGCATAGTTTTGGGTCAGCTTTTAAAAGAGGCCTTGTATCCTTTAAGTGGCGTTGAGAGATTTGGTGAGGCAAGCGTCGTTATGGACGAAGCTGCTGTTTTTTGTGCGCTAGATCTTAGCAATAGAGCCTACCTTGTCTATGAAAATTTTAATGAAAATGCCAAAGTAGGGGAGTTTGACACTGAGCTTGCGGAGGAATTTTTTAGGGCAGTTGCTATAAATTCAGCTATCACGCTTCATCTAAATCAAATTCGTGGTAAAAACACTCACCACATCATCGAAGCAACATTTAAATCATTCGCCGTCGCACTTCGTAGAGCACTTGCTAAAAACGCAAGGATCGGCACTCCAAGTACAAAAGGCGTTTTATGATAGAGATTATATTTTTAGATGTTGATGGCTGCCTCACTGATGGCAAGATCATCTATAATGCAAACGGCGAAGAGCTTAAATTTTTTGATGTAAAAGATGGCTACGCGATAGAGAGCTGGCTAAAACTTGGCAAAAAAGTAGCTATCATAACTGGCAGAAAGTCAGCTATTGTTGAGCGAAGAGCTGAAGATCTAAAGATAAATCACGTCTATCAAGGTGTTGGTGATAAATTTGAAGTGGCGAGTGAGATATTAAAATTTGAAGGGCTTAGCTTTAAAAACGCAGCAGCTATCGGCGATGACTACAATGACTATAAGATTTTAAATGCAGTTGCTTGGAGCTTTAAACCAAAAGATGCGATAAAAGAGCTTGAAGTAAAGACAAAGCTAAAACACAAAGGTGGCAATGGCGCGGTTAGAGAGATGATCGAGCTTATTATAAAATCAGAAAATTTATATGACGAGTGGTCTAAGCGTTGGTTGTAAAAATTTTCTACTTCGTCGTGGCCATTTTTAGTGTCGTGATGATATTTTTGGCAGCTCAAGATCCATACCTTGCAAATGTTTTAAAGATCGACACAAAGATATCAAATATGCAGATAAATGACGTGATAGATTATGAGATAAATTCCACGAAAATAAGCGGAGTCTACGAGGCTGATGAGCTAAATAGATACAACGATAAAGATGAATTTTTGAGTTTTAAAGCAAAAATTTTAAGAGGAAATTTAAAACATTTTCTAAGCTCAGACAAAGCAATCTCACAAAATGACGAAATCATCTTTCAAAAGAATGCAAACTATGAAAACAACGATAGTTTGAGATTTATAAGTGAGGAAGTGATATATGGAACAAAAACAAAAATAGTAAGATCTGAAGCAAATTTCACACTCATAAGAAATAATGATAAGGCGCTGGGTGAGAGTGGAAGCTATGATCTTGGCAAAAAACAAACGCAGGTAAAAGGGTTAAGGGCATGGGTAGAAGAAAATCAGCGATTTTAGCGGTGATATTGGGTTTTACATTTTTAAATGCAGAGCAAGTTGAAATCACATCAAATGATTTTTTTGCAGATGAAAATAAGCAAACTAGTGAATTTATAGGTAATGTAAATATCAAAAAGGGTTCATTTGATGAGCTTAAGGCAGATAAGGTGGTTGTCTATTTTGACAAAAAACGCCAGCCTATAAAATATGTGGCCACTGGCAATGCTAGAGCAAAAATTTTTATAAAAGATAAGCACTACGACGGTAAAGGCAATACTCTTACATACGAGCCAGCAAAACAGATCTATACTGTTAGTGGAAATGGCTATTTGCATGAGGTAGAAACTGATAAAAATGTTTATGGCGAAAAGATCGTTGTCAATCAAAAAGATGGCACATATAGCGTAAATAGTGATGAGAAAAAGCCTGTTAAATTTATCTTTCAGGTAGAGGAAAAAGATAAGTGATAAGGCCACTAGGTGCTAAATTTATCACATCAAGTCCAAGTATAAAAGAGGCTCCAAGCTTCGTAACAAGCGAAGTCGTCTTTTTGGGCAGATCAAATGTTGGTAAAAGTAACCTCATAAATACACTTGTAAATCAAAAAAATCTAGCCAAAAGCTCATCGACTCCTGGTAAAACTCAGCTTATAAATTTTTTTGAGGCCGAGTTTTGTGAGCAAAAAGAAGAGGGCGAAAAAGATAAATTTAAGCTCATTTTGGTTGATTTGCCAGGCTTTGGCTATGCAAAAGTGGCAAAGTCAAAGCATGATGAATGGCGTAAAAATTTAGATGAGTTTTTGAAATTTAGAAGCGACATTAGACTTTTTATACATCTAATTGACGCTAGACATTTTGATTTAGACATAGACGTAAATGTAGATGCTTATCTAAAAAGCTTTTTAAGAGCTGACCAGAAAATTTTAAATTTATATACAAAAAGTGATAAGCTAAATCAAAGCCAAAAGAGTGCGGTAATGAAATTTGATCCAAGCGGCATCTTGGTCTCAACTCTTAATAAAAGCGGTATCGAAAAGGCTAGAGAAGCTATCATAAATAACGTTCTTGGTAGATAAAATGCAAACCATAAGCAGCTTAGATATTAAAATTTTTAAAGAATTTTGGTGGGCTGTTTTTTTATTCTCATACGAGATCGTAACTACGCAATTTGGCTTTTTGCCACCACTCATTGGCATTTTTTTTACTTATATGATTTTGGAGTATTCAAGAAAACAAAAGCAATACGACGAGTTTAAGCATAATTGGTACTTTGCGATAATTTTTATAATATTTGCTGAGCAAATTCATGGATTTCATCTTTTTTCAACAATTATTGCATTTTTGCTTTTTTATAATTTTATTTTAGACTGGCTATATACCACGATGAAGTGGCGAAACTGCCTACTTATCATCTTTGTAGCAGCTGGATATACTTTAACATTTCTTGTAAATAACCTATTTGCTTACGTTTTGAATGAGCAAAATTTAACATTTTCGTCTGAATATCTATTTTTTATAGCATTTGAAAGTATCCTTGCTATCGTTCTTTTTAGGGATAAAGTGCTATGAGGATGCGCATCGTCTTTAGTGTGATCGCTCTTTTTTGGATTATACTTTTGGGACGAATTTATCACCTAAGCATAAACTCAAATACCTACTACAATGAGATCGCAGAACAAAACGCGATAAAGACTATTTATATTCCGCCAGTTAGGGGTATTATTTTTGACGCACATGATAAGCCAATGGCTGTTAATCGTCTTGGCTTTTCAGTATCCATTAGACCTCACTTAAGTGCTAATAAAAAGCTAAAAATTTTAGATGATGAGCTAGCTTACATTGGCTCACTATTTAGCGATCTAAATGTCACAAAGCTTAAAAATGAATACATAAAAAATGACTCAGCTTATAACCAAGATTTTATAAATGTGGTTGAATTTATTGATTATGATAAATTTTTACCATTTTTTGCATCACTTTCTTTGCGTGAAAATTTAGAGATAAGGCCCGCTTCAAAACGCCACTATCCGTATAACGATCTAGCTTCTCACATCATCGGCTACGTTGGTAGGGCAAATCAAAAAGATATGGATAATGATCCTTTGACAAAGCTTACAAATTATATTGGAAGAAGTGGCGTGGAGCGGTTTTATAATCCAATCTTGCAAGGAATTCAAGGATTTAAAAAGATAAAGGTAAATGCTTTAAATGAAGAGATCGAGCAGATAAACTATCAAGCACCACAAAGTCAAAATATCAAGCTTGCAGTCGATCTTGAGCTTCAGCAGTTTGTGGCTGATGTCTTTGGTAAGGATGCAGGAAGCGTTATCGTTATGAGTCTAAAAGACGGTGCTATCATAGCTGCTGGTAGCTTTCCAGAGTATGATCTAAACCCATTTGTGCTTGGAATTTCTCAACCTGAATGGGAAGAGCTTGTAAAAAACGTCGATCATCCTTTTACAAACAAGCTAATAAACGGCCTTTATCCGCCAGGTTCGGTCGTAAAAATGGGTATGGCGCTAGCGTTTTTGGATAATGGCATGAGTAAATACGATAGCTTTTTTTGTAGTGGCTCGTATGAGCTTGGAGGACGTAAATTTCGCTGCTGGAACTCTCACGGACATGGAAATGTTAATATGAATACGGCAATTAGAGAGAGCTGTGATGATTATTTTTATAAAGGTAGTCAAAAGATCGGCATAGATGCTATTGTACCGATACTTGAGCGTATGGGATTTGGTAGAAAAACAGAGGTTGATTTGCCAAATGAGTTTGTAGGAACTTTGCCAAGTAGAGAGTGGAAGATGAGGAAGTATGGCAAAGCGTGGTTTCAAGGTGAGACCCTCATCACCTCTATCGGACAGGGAAATTTCTTGGTCACGCCTATGCAAGTGGCAAAATATACAGCAGGCCTTGCAACTGGGTTAAATGTGACTCCACATTTTTTAAAGAGCATTGATGGCAAGGATGTTGATTTTACACCAACAGATGATGCTTTTACGCCGTTTGAAAAGTCACAGCTACCAGCTATTAGACACGCAATGTATGAAGTGGCAAATCATCCAAGAGGCACGGCAAATAGGCATTTTATTGGAAGCCTAGTTAAAGTTGCTGCAAAGACCGGTACTGCTCAGGTCGTTGGAATTTCTCAAACTGAAAAGAAACGTATGAAAGAAGAGGATATGGCGTATTTGCAAAGATCCCATGCGTGGATGACTACATATGCGCCTTATGAAGATCCGCAATACGTCATCACAATGGTTATCGAGCATGGTGGCCATGGTGGAAGTGCGGCTGGACCAAAAATCGCTCAAATTTATAATAAACTCGTTGAAATGGGATATATAAATTTAGAAAAAATCCAAAGCGATCAAAACAAGAAACAAGACAATAAGAAAAAATAAAGATCACTAAAAAGCCGTGGACGCGACCACTTACTTAGAAATTTTTACTGTACCCTTGACTAAATTTATCAACTACTTTTTAATCTTCTTTATTAAATTTTGGCAAGGTTGACCGAGAATTTATGTTTTTGATAGGTAGCAAGAGTCTAAACGTTGATATATCTTTAAATTTGCTAAATGCCCTTGTTTTAGAGACTCATAAGGAAAATTTTTGATTTTTATATGCGATTTTATCAGTGGCGTTTGCCTTTTTAAAGCCATTTAGCCTTAGCCTGCAGCTATCGCAAAGTCCGCATGCCTCGTCCTCGCTCTCGTAGCAGCTCCAAGTAAGCTCTAATGGCGAGCCAAGCTCAAGCGACTTTGCTACGATGTCAGCCTTGCTCAAATTTACAAGTGGAGTAATTATCTCACACGAAAAACTAGGTGATGTGCCTAAATTTATAGCCTCGTTTATGCTTTTTATGAAGCTTTCTTTGCAGTCAGGATAGCCTGAACTATCTTCTTCTACGACTCCGATATAGATAGCTTGTGCATTTTCTTTTTCAGCAAGTGCGGCAGCGACCGAGATAAAAATACCATTTCGAAAAGGTACGTAAGTATTTGGCACATCTTTTTCCACTCCGTCTTTTCTTATTTGCAAGCTTTCATCGGTTAAAGAATTTCCGCCTATTTGGGCAATAAAGCTAACATCCAAACTCATCTTTTTTGCAATGCCTAGTCTTTCGCAAATTTCGTTAAATGCACGTTTTTCACGTTTCATCGTTCTTTGGCCATAGTCAAAATGAAGCGCTACGATATCATATCCAGCCTTCTTTGCCATTACAGCACAAAGCGTGCTATCCATACCGCCGCTCATTATACAAACTGCTTTTTTCATATTTTGCCTTTTATTTTTGCTAGAATTATACAAAAAGTTACTAAGGAAAGAGCCTAAAATGATACTTTGCGAAGAGAGCTATCCAAAAATTTTAGATGAAATTTGTGAATATTTGACGCTAGGAGAAATCGAGCTAGTTTTTGTTGATAAAGAAGAGATGAGAGAACTGAATAAAACTGAGCGGGGCATTGATAAAACTACAGATGTTTTAAGTTTTCCGCTTGAGCTTGTCATTCATGCCCCACTTGGCTCAATCGTTATAAACAAAGATATGGTAAAAGAGAAAGCCACTGAGCTAAATCATAGTGAAGAGGCCGAAACCGCACTACTTTTTACACATGGATTGCTTCATATATTAGGATTTGATCATGAAAAAGATGATGGCGAAATGAGAGAAAAAGAGTGCGAGGTTATCAAGAAATTTGAGCTGCCTAAAAGTCTAATCGTAAGAAGCGAGGATGTTAGGCTAATTGATCTTATAAATAATAAAAACTTAAAAGAGTAGATTTTCTTCAGATGTTTTGTGAAGCTCTTCTAAAAGCTCCTCTTTTTGGCATAAAATCAATATATAGATAAAATTTTTAAGCTTTTTTACCTCGCTTAAATTTTTAAAATAGATTGCATTTTGTACTTTTAATAACGAGCCTTCTGGCAAGCAAATTTTTATCTCATCAGGGCTAAATTTTTTATTTAAAAATATACTTTGACTTATGAATAAATCTTCATCGCTTTCAGTAATTATGGCTCTAAAGCTATTTCCAAAACTAGTAGGAATAAAATTTTTATCTATAAAAATCGGGTCAAAATGCCCGTGAATCCTACCTTCATAAGGCTTAAATGAAATTTTATTGCTATCAAGAAATTTTAAAAGCCCATAAAACATCCCAGCAAAAACTCGTGGTATGTTTAAGTTTTGATAGTATGTTTGTTTAAAGACTGTGTTTGTAAAAAAGATCGAGCTTGGATTTATCTCGTGCATAGTTGTATCTGTGTAAATGGTCTCAAAAAGAGGCGATATTCGCTGAAGTGTTCTTGTATCATCGCCAAAAAAGATATCAAAGACTTTTGCGTGAAAAATTTGATTAAAAAGCTCAGTAATATTTTTTGACATGACGTGTGCGTTAGAGCCAAGCTTTGATTTTTCTAAAAAGTCATTTATAAAAGGATTTACGGCGCAAAATTTTAGATCTTTGTGAGTAGCCTCAAATCTCATGAGTTTTATCATGGCGGTCTGTAAGCTACTAACTTTTAAAAAGGCGATCTCTTTGTCGATAATTGGCACATTATCTTCGCTAATTATGGCGTATGCGCCTTGTTTAATCGCTGTTTCTATGTCGCTATCGTTTGCGTTTAAGCAAATATACGCAAAGCCACGTCTTACATGTTTTAGCTCGAAAACAAACTCGCTTACGCTAGTTATCGTCGGTGCGTTTAGAGCCTCGGCATTTATTAGACGAGTTAAATTTTCTATTGTCATTTAGCCAACGATCGCACCATTTTTGACCTTGCCCTGCGTACCAAGAAGTGTTAATGAGCCATCAGATGCGCTTAGGATCATACCTTGAGAGACATATTTTTTCATCATCGTTCGCTCTTTTAAATTTGATAAAACGCAAACTTGCTTGCCCACAAGCGAGCTAGGCTCGTAGTATTTGGCGATACCAGAAAGAATTTGACGTGGTTGCTCCTCGCCAAGATCTATCTTAAATTTAAGCAGTTTCTCACTACCCTCAACCCTCTCACACTCGAGCACTTCGCCTACTTTTATCACTACCTTGGCAAAGTCGTCAATGCTAATAATTTCGTCCTCTTTTTTCTCCTCTTTTGGCTCAGCTTTCGCCTCAACCTTTGGCTCATTTGCCTCACTCATTAGCTCTTTTTCTATCCTTGGAAATAGCGGCTCGGTAGCTTTTGCTATAAAATTTGAAATTTCATTTTTTAAGACAAGATTCTCGTAAGAAGCTGTGTCTATGCTAAAGCCAAGCGTGTCAGCTATCTTAGCACAAGTTTTTGGCATGGCTGGACTAAGTAGTATCGCCACTTTTGCAAGTAAATTTGCACAAAGTGCCACAAGTGCGTTTGCCTCGTCAGTTTTGCCAGCTTTTACAAGTGACCATGGCTCATACTTCGCAACGGCTGCATTTGCAAGCGTTACGACCTTCCAAAGATCCTCTAAGTAGCGGTTTGTAGCTAAATTTTCTAAATTTTTTATAGCCTCATTGAGGTAGCCTTTTGCTTCATCAATCTCAGCTTTGTGAAATTTGATCACGTCTTTTGAGCCAATTTTATAGTCGCTATACTTTGCACTCATGCCAACAATGCGGCTTAGCAAGTTACCAAGACCGTTGCCAAGTTCTGAGTTTATGCGCTCGATCAAAGCCTTTTGGCTGTAATCGCCATCTTGACCAAATGGTACCTCTCTAAGCAAAAAGTATCTGAAATTTTCAAGTCCGTAAGCATTTGCGACCTCTCTTGGGTTTATGACATTGCCCTTGCTTTTGCTCATCTTTTCGCCATTTATGGTCCACCAGCCGTGCGCTGCTACGTGTTTTGGTAGTGGCAAGTCAAGGCTCATCAAAAATGCTGGCCAGTAAACTGCGTGAAAGCGTAAAATATCTTTGCCAACGATGTGAGTAGTGTATGGCCAAAGATCCATTCTAGCGTCATCTCTTGAATATCCTAGTGTTGTTAGGTAGTTTATAAGCGCGTCAAGCCAGACGTACATAACGTGCTTTTCATCGTTTGCGCTCTTTGGTAGCTTTATGCCCCAGTCAAAGCTCGTTCTTGTCACAGAGAGATCTTTTAATCCGCCTTTTACAAAGCTTACGACCTCGTTTTTCTTACCCTTTGGGATGACGCAAAGCTCGTCGTTTTCGTACCATTTTAAAAGCGCATCTTCATATTTTGAAAGCTTAAAAAAGTAGCTCTCTTCTTTAACTAAAGATGTAGCTCGGCCGCAGTCTGGACAGTGATTGTCTTCTAGTAGATCTCTTTGATTAAAAAATGTCTCGCAACTAACGCAATAAAATCCCTCATATTCGCCTTTGTAAATATCGCCATTTGTTTGCATCTTTTCAAAGACATTTTGTACGGTTTGCTTGTGCTCTTCGTCAGTCGTTCTTATAAAATGGTCGTAGCTTATTTCAAACTCATCCCAAAGTGATCTAAATTTAGCGCTAATCTCGTCAGCATACTCTTTTGGAGTCTTGCCTCTAGCACGTGCTGCTTGCTCGATCTTTTGACCATGCTCGTCTGTGCCTGTCATAAAGTATGTTTCTTTGCCTTGCAGGCGGTTAAATCTAGCAAGTGTATCAGCGATGATAGTCGTGTAGGCATGGCCGATGTGTGGCACGTCGTTTACATAGTATATTGGGGTCGTTATATAAGCTTTTTCTTTCATATTTTTCCTTTAATTTTAAAAATCAAATCCGCCATCGCTGCCAGTATTGCCTTTTGACATCGAGTTGTAGCAGCTATTTACGTACTCTTTTCTTGTCTCGCAGTCAAAAAATACTTCGCAGTTAAAGCAGCTTTTTTGCCCTTTTTGGCTTTGGCACTCTTGCAAAATTTTTGCTTTTTGCTTTAAGGCTAGCTCAAATGCGTCAAGTGACTCGTTTACTTGTGCTTCTTGCATTATTTTTGCTCGTAAAATTTATGCAAAAGAGAAATTTCATCACGTGAGCCAAAAAAACATGGCGTTGTTTGGTGAATTTTTTCTATTTTTACATCAAAAAGCGTTTGGTTTTTGCCGTTTGAGGTTGCGCCCTTTGCGTTTTCATATATGAAGGCAAATGGTAACACTTCAAAGACTACTCTTAGCTTACCATTTGGATGATCGCTCGTTGCTGGATAGCTAAAAAGGCCGCCACCTTTTAGTAAAATTTGATGTAGGTCGCTCACCATAGCACCTGAGTATCTTAGCCTATAGCCCTCGTTAAATAGCTCATTTATAAAATTTCTATGCGTTTGGCTCCAGCCTTTTTGCGTAGCTCCCGTGGCATTTAGCTTACCTTTTTCTTTTAGCTCAAGCTCTTTTACAAATTTAAACTCGCCATCTTTGCCAAGTCTATAAAATTTAGGCAAAGCGCCCTTTTTCTCAGCAATTACAAGCTCAAGCCTTGGACCATAGATACTATAAGCTGCGGCTATTAAATTTTCTGGTTTTACTTCGTTTTCATAGATACCAAAGATCGAGCCAACGGCAAAATTTACATCAACTAGGCTTGAGCCATCAAGCGGATCATAAGCGATTATAAATTTAGCATTTTTATTTATCTCAAGCTCGTCCTCTTTTTCTTCGCTAATTAGCGCTTTTACGCAGGCAAGCTCCTTAAATTTAGCTGTGATGATCTCGTCGCTTTTGAC
This sequence comes from Campylobacter concisus, assembly GCF_902460625.1. Taxonomy (GTDB): domain Bacteria; phylum Campylobacterota; class Campylobacteria; order Campylobacterales; family Campylobacteraceae; genus Campylobacter_A; species Campylobacter_A concisus_AD. Next base: position 172,858 of record NZ_CABPUT010000004.1, on the reverse strand, counting down.
GTCAAGCTTTAGCTGTGTGTCGCCGGTTGCGTTTTCGTGAGTTGTGTAGCCAAGATCGGCGTATTTTATTACTTCGCTTATCTCTTTTGCGATCTCTTTTATGGTGTTAAAAATTTGATTTAATTCTTGCATTATACAGCCTTTGCATTTTTAATTATCCACGCACAAATGGCGTCTATATCGTCTAAATTTATATTTTTTATCTCGTAAGGAATTTGTTTTTTATATGTTGCGATCGCATTTGAAAAGCTAAGATATTTTTCATCTATTTCATCTTTAAAAACACTTAATCTTGGTAGTGGAAGTGTCTTTAAACCCTCGACTAAGAGCATATCAAACTCGCCTAGCATTTTAATGACATCGCTAATTTCTTGTGGATTTTGTGAAAAATAAGTTGTTCTAGTCGGACTCATCACCACCACATCTGCTCCAGTTTGAGAAAATTTAAAGCTATCCTTGCCTTCAACATCAAATTTGGCCTTGTCGCCTGGATCATGTTTTACTATCGCGACTTTCAAACCATCATCTATAAATTTTTTTGCTACCTTTAAAATAAGAGTCGTTTTCCCGCTATTTGAAGGGCCAGAAAAAGCGATAGCAAGTCTTTTCATAAGAACCTTTTTTGTTAAAATTTCTCGCGATTATAACTTATGTTGGCTTTAAAATTTATGAGTGAAATTTAAAAATTAAAATGCTAAAATGGCAGAAATTTTAGAAATCTAAGAGTTTTTATGAGTAAATTTATATCGTTTTTTGTATTTATTTTGATGATATTTGGCTGTGCTGGTGAAAAAGTAATCGTACATGAGCCCTTAAAAAACGAGCTTTTGGCTTACACAAGTAAGAGCGAGATCATTGACGGCACTGATAGAACACTAATTGTAGCAACTTATCTAAATCCTATTTATAACTCAGATTTAGATGCAAGCAAAGAGTACTTTTTGGTAGCCATAAATCCAAAAGAACATGCACAAAATTTAAAGAACATAAAAGTAAATAACGACTCAAATGCCACAAACGCAAGGCTACTTGATGAAAATGATGAGATGCTTAAATTTGCTGGATTTTCGATGCCTTGGGCGCTCTATTATGAAGTGACCGCACCAAGCAAGCAAAGCGATGATCTCGCTCTTAGTTTCGAAATTTATCAGTCAAAGCCGGTTTTGTTAAATTTTCGAAAAGTTGCGAAATCTTTATATTGGAACCAGTAAGCGCCATATAGATCACGTAGTTGGCAAGCACCTTTTTGCCGTAGTTTCTAGTCTCTGCGACTGGGACAAGCTCGATCGATAAAAACGGCTCAAATTTCCCCTCTTTAAACATATCATCTCTTGTGATAAGCTTTTTAGTAAAGCCGATACCGCCATTATATGCGTATGCGGTAAAGAGAGGATGGTAGAGAAATTTATCAAGATAGTTTAGGTGGTGATTTGCAAATTTAAATGCAATATCTGTTTTAAAAAGATCGTCTTGGTCAAAATTTGGGATTTTTAGCTCTTTTTTACCGATCGCATTTGCGAGAAATGGCATAAACTGCATCATACCAAGGGCGTATGAAGTAGAAACTACGCTTGGGATAAAGAGACTCTCTTGTCTAGCTAGAGCATAGATCATCGATTTTCTCTCGTTGCTGATGCCATCAAGCTCAGGAGAACTTGGCATCAAGAAGTATTGCTTCCCCCAGCCATTCGCCTTTTGCATGAAGTATGCATAGGCGCCGATGCTTTCGTTTGTATAAAATTTCTTCGCAAATTCGCTTGCTTGCGTGGCATTCATATCTTTTGCAAGGGCTGCAGTTTTGTTCCATAAAAACGGATCGCTCACATCAAAATTTTCGATATTTTGCTTACTAGGTCTTGGCACGATGACTTCAAGTGGTTCGCCACCAATCAAATCTCTTGCGTAAAGCGAGTAGATATTTGCATCCTTGCTGGCACTTAGCTCTTTTAAAAAGCTTTCGTTTTTGCTTATCTGGTACTGCCAAAAGGTCGCATTGTCTCTTTGCCAAGCTCTTTCAAATGTGCTCTTGGCTCTTGCAAAAAGACTAAAAGCGATATCGTCTTGTCCTAGTAAAATGGCATTTAATCCAAGCGTAAAAGCATCACTTTTTTCGGTGACAGCTGGATCAATGCTTAGCAAATTTCTTCTAAAACCTTCATATCTTTTATTAAAAACAATATCGTTTAATAAATTTGTAAAGCCCTTTTGAGAGTATAGCTTGGTCATGAAATTTGCATCAAAGCTTTCGCTAAAAAGTATACTTTTATTTTGCGGGCTAGAGGCGTTAAATAGCTCTAAAAAGCTCTTTGTATCGTTTAAATTTGCAAAAGCTTTAGCCGGATTTGCTTCATTTAATGCGAGTAAAATTTTTGATTTTTCTGGATTTGTCTTTGCAAGATTGGCTGCTAAAATTTCACGAGTGTGATTATCAAGCTTTAAGCTAAAAGCAATAGATGTTAGAAAATTTTGGCAGGTTAGATTTGCTTGGGTGATATTTTTTGCATTTACACCAGGGCATTTGCTAGGAGCCGCTTTTGGAGGTAAAATTTTATCGATTGATTTTTGAACAAGGCCCGCTTTTCTAAATACATCACGCGAAAGATCTGCTATCTGCTCTTTTGTGTAACTGCCCTCGTTGATAAGGCGGTTGATGTAGTAGTCTTTTGCTAGGCTTTTTGGCTCATTTTTTAGCTCTTCGTAGGTATAAATTTTAGCTAAAAGAGTAACACAGACAAGAGAGAGAATACTAAAGTGACGCAGCAAAACCAAATAAAAGCCTTATTAAAAATTGATCTAAAAATTGAAGTGCTAAAAGCACAATAAGCGGAGTAAAGTCGATACCACTAAAATTTGTTTTTATATAGCGTCTAATAAAGCTATAAACTGGCTCAGTTAGTCTATAAAGTAGCTGCACGACCGGTGAGCCAGGATCAGGTCTGACCCAGCTAATGAGTGCTGCTGCGATGATAACCCAAGTATAGACCGTGATAATAAGGTGCAAAATGTTTGCAATCGCTGAAAATAGGGTAGAAAGTATCATTTTTGCTCCTAGATTAAAATTTTAGCCAGATCATCTTTGATGAGCGGATAGAGCTCGCTTAGCTCAGGGCCGTGAAGGTCGTTCGTAAGAAGCGCACGTAGTGGCATGAAAAAGTTTTTACCTTTTAAATTTGTAGCGCTCATAAGCTCTTTTTTAAACTCATCAAAGCTCTCGCACTCTTTTAAATTACGAGCTGCTTTTTTGATGATATCAAATTCGTTTTTGTACTCATCTGGAGCTATCTTTGGTGAATATATATCCTCAACTTTTGCCTTTATCTCAGGCACTAATGAGCTTTCTTGAGTGTAAAATTTAACTAACTCAGCCAAATTTTCATCTACGCCAAAAATTTCTTTTATACGCTCTTTTGAAGCAAGCTTGATGTGTTCTCTGTTTATCTGCTCAAGTTTTTTCACATCAAATCTAGCGGGTGAGCGCGAAATTTTGGTTATATCAAACCACTTTACCGCATCTTCGATCGTAAAAATTTCAGTTGGAGTTTTGTTACCAAGAAGTATCAAATAGTTTGCGATCGCTTCAGGTAAAAATCCCCGCTCAAAGAGCCATTTTACGCTTGATTCGTTCTCACGTTTGCTCATTTTTTTACCTTCAATATTTAAAAGTATAGGCAAATGCGCGTAATTCATCTTGCCAGTGTAGCCAAGCCCCTCTCGTATGAGGTCTTGCTTTGGTGTATTGCTCACGTGATCCTCGCCGCGTATGACAAAGGTCACGCCCTCAAGCATATCATCGACTGCGCAGGCGAAGTTATAAGTTGGAGTTTTGTCCGCTCTCATGATGACAAAGCTATCAACAGCGTCTGGCTCGAAGCTTAGCTCGCCTTTGATCGCGTCTGTAAAGCTCATCGTGCGTGTCGGCTTTTTCATGCGGATGACAAATGGCTTCTCGCAGTTTAAAACTTCGGCGTCACTTAATCTCTCGCAGGTACCGTCATATCTATATGCCACGCCTTGTTCTTTTGCTTTTTGTTTTTTTGCCTCAAGTTCTTCTTCGGTGCAAAAGCAAGCAAAAGCTTTTTTGTCGATGAGGAGCTTTGAAGCTAGCTGTCTGTGGAATTTTAAATTTTCACTTTGGATGTAAATTTGCTTTGGTTTTATGCCAAATTTGCTTAAAATTTCTAAGATATCTTTCTCTTTTCCTTTAATATTTCGCTCTTTGTCGGTATCTTCTATACGTAAAATAAAGCCACTTTTATCTTGTAAAGAACAAATATAATTAAAAATAGCGGCACGTAAATTTCCTATGTGCATATCTCCTGTTGGAGAGGGTGCAAAACGATACATAAGCTCATTCCTTACGTTAAATTTTGAGTTTGGATTATAACACCAGCTTGATAAATTTAAAGTTATGTAATTTGATTTTTTTAGCCGAAGCAAAGCATTTCTTGAATAAAATCCGAACAAAAATTTAACATTTTTAGGAGAAACAATGAGTTTTATAAGCGAATTTAAAGAATTTGCTATGCGTGGAAATGTCATAGATATGGCTGTAGGCGTTGTTATAGGCGGTGCGTTTGGAAAGATCGTTTCATCACTAGTTGGTGATGTTATCATGCCAGTTGTTGGCGTTTTAACTGGCGGTGTAAATTTTACTGATCTTAAGCTAACGCTAAAAGAAGCGGTTGATAGTGCGCCTGCTGTTACGATAAACTATGGCTCATTTATACAAACAATGGTTGATTTTTTAATAATCGCATTTTGTATTTTCTGCGTTATCAAAGCTTTAAATACACTTAAAAATAAATTACCAAAAGAGGAGCCAGCTCCAGTAGAGCCTGAAACTCCAGCCGATATTGCACTTCTAACTGAGATTAGAGATCTACTTAAAAAATAATTTCTAAATTCGAAGGGAAAATTCCCTTTGAAAATCTATTAAAATTTATCTTATTTTTATATGCTAAAATGTTTTTTATTTTAAAAAAGGCGAGTGAAAATATGATAGAAAAAATCCCGTTTTTTCAAGACTTAAACGAAGAAGATTTAGCCAAACTTGAAGCCATAAGTGTCGTAAAAAAGTATAAAAAGGGTGAATTTTTATTTATAGAAGGCGAGGAGCCAAAATGGTTAATATTTTTAATAAGCGGCTCTGTTAAGCTTTATAAAACCACAGCAAATGGAAAAGAAATTTTTATTCATCAGTTAGCACCTATGAATTTTGTAGCTGAAGTCGTAAATTTTGAAAATATTGTCTACCCAGCTAGTGCCATTTTTACAATATCTGGCGAGGTGTTAAAGATAAATTATGAAAAATTTGCGGCAGAATTTTTAATAAAACCAGAAATTTGTATGAAATTTTTAAAATCAATGTCTGAAAAGATAAGAATCACAACAAATCTACTTCATCAAGAGTTAATTTTAAGCTCAGAAGAAAAAGTGGCTAAGTTTATTTTAGATCATGAAGATTTATTTAAC
>NZ_CABPUT010000004.1:165001-167231 GCF_902460625.1 Campylobacter concisus | reverse complement strand
AATGGTTTAGTTAAACTTGACGAAAAGAACCAAATTTTGGAAAAAGATGTGGGTGGACTGCAAGAAATTTATTCTTATTGAAAGTTAATATCAAATAAATATTTTTATTTACTTAAAGAAAAAATTTATATATTTTTTGATAGTATTCACTTAAAATTTTCGTAAAAATTTACGATATATTGATAAATTCAGGAGGAAGTTTTGGCTGAAGTTAAGAAGAAATTTTTTGTTTGGTCATCTGTGATAATTGGTATCGTGATTGGACTTATAGCATCTATGGGTATAGCAGATGCGCTTCATGCGACTGGCAGTGGCTACATCTGTACCATTTGTCACACGATGGATCCTATGAATGCTGCATATCATGAAGATGTACACGGTGGCAATAACAAACTTGGCATAAAAGCTGAATGTTCAGCCTGTCATCTAAATCATACAAGTGCCTATACTTATGTGCTTACAAAACTTAAAGTATCAATAAACGATGGTTATAAGACATTTTTTACAGATACTGACAAGATCGACTGGCGAAAAAAACGTGAGCATGCATCTCATTTCGTCTATGATAGTGGATGTTTGACTTGTCACTCAAATTTAAAAAATGTTATTCAAGCTGGTAAATCATTCTTACCGCATAGAGACTATTTCGTTCTTGGAAATCCTAATAAAAAATCGTGCGTAGATTGTCATAATCACGTAGGCCACAAAAATTTAGGACTTCATATAGATAAATTTGAAGCAATTAAAAAACAAGAAAACAATAAAACCAAGTAAGGAGGAGAGATGTTTAAAAAGTCGCTAATGTTATTAGCCTGTCTAATGTCTTTTGGCTTTGCCGCAAACATGGATGCAAATAAATCTGATGCTTTAAACCTTAATGTTGTAAAAAACATTAAAGTTGCTCACAAAATGTCAGACTTATCAAAAAGCTGTGTTGAGTGCCACGCTAAAGAGACACCCGGCATAGTTGCCGATTGGAAAAATAGTCGCCACGCTCACGTTGGCGTAAGTTGTATGGATTGCCACTCTGTAAATGCAGATAATCCTATGGCTTCAGTTAAGGTGCATCCAAAAGATTCTAACAACCACGTATCAATGCTAGTTAGCCCAAAAACTTGTGCTAAGTGCCACGAGAATGAGGTTGAAGAATTTGTTAAGAGTGGTCACGCAAGAGGTGCTATGCAAATGTATGCTAACCCTGCGATGGTAAAACTAATGTATCACTATGAAGGTATGGATCATCCAGAATACAAAATGGCTCCAGACGCTACTGGTTGTACACAGTGCCACGGAACCGTCATCAAACTAGACGCTGATCACAAACCTACAAAAGAGACTTGGCCAAACTACGGTATAGGTAATGTTTATCCTGATGGTGGCGTAGGCGGATGTAAATCATGCCACAGCGCACACACATTTAGCATAGCTGAAGCTAGAAAACCAGCTGCTTGTGCATCTTGCCACCTTGGACCTGATCACCCAGATATTGAGATCTTTAACAACTCAATGCACGGACATATCTATAATAGCGAAGCTCACAAATGGAATTTTGATGCTGCTCCTGATACATGGGATGTACCAGACTTTAGAGCTCCAACTTGTGCAGCTTGCCACATGAGTGGTGTTGGTGAAACAACAACAACTCACAATGTTTCAAGAAGACTAAAATGGAACCTATGGGGCGTCAGCAGTAAGCTAAGAACAGCTGGTGATGAACAAGCTGCTGTTGTTTACGAAAAAACTGGCAAACTAACCATAGGAACGCCACTTGCAGGTCATCCAAATGGACCAGAAGCAGCAAGAGCTGAGATGAAGCTAGTTTGTAAAGCTTGCCATACATCAACTCATACAGATAACTTCTTCATTATGGGTGATAAGCAAGTAGAGCTTTATAACGTTTACAATGCTGAAGCAACTAAGATGCTTGAAGAGTTGAAAGCTAAAAACTTACTACTCGCAGACGCTTGGGAAGATGAATTCCAAGATGTTTACTATCATATGTGGCACCACGAAGGTCGCCGTATGAGACAAGGCGCTCTAATGGGTGGTCCTGACTATTCACACTGGCATGGAGTATTTGAAGTTAAGAACGACATTAGAAAACTTCGTGAGATCTATAAACAAAGAATTGAGACTGGTAAAGTTAAATAATTCTTTATAAGGTGGGTTTTCTCCCACCTTACTTTCTTAAATAACTATTAGATTTACTCAACTTAAATCATTTTTTATA
>NZ_CABPUT010000004.1:162607-164801 GCF_902460625.1 Campylobacter concisus | reverse complement strand
TCGTATTTAGTTTTCTTATAAATTTTTATTCGTATAATCGTTTCATAAAAAAGGTCTCATTTTTTATACCATATCTTGCAAAAATTAGAATACTTTTATATGTTATTTGTATCTTTGAGTTTATATTTGTTCTTCAGATCAGGTTTTCATTCCTAAGTATTGAGCTTTATTTGATCGCTGGTATGCTCATAGGTTTTTCACTATTTTTGTTTGCTGTTAGTCTATTTTACGATATTTTACGTAGTATTTTTTCTAAAAGTAATTTTAGTCCAACAAGACGAAAATTTATAAAATTTTGTTTTGATATTACATTTGTCATTTTTGTAATTGCTTGTTTTTTAAAAGGTATTTTCAATGCTTTAACACCACCAAAGATCAGACAAGTAGATATAAAAATAAAAAATTTACAAAGCACCATAAAAATAGCCATGATAACGGACGTGCATATAGGAGAATTTCTGCAGAAAGATTTTATGAAAAAACTCGTCAATGACATAAATTTGGCGAATCCTGACATCGTAGTGATAGTGGGCGACTTAGTTGATGTAAATGCTGCTTTTATAGGAGATTTTTTGGAGCCATTAAAAAGTCTTAAAAGCACTTATGGGACTTTTTATGTCCCTGGCAATCATGAGTATTATCACGGGATAGATGGTATTTTAGAAAAGATCAGTTCTCTTGGCATAGAAATTTTAGGTAATAAAAACAAAAAAATTGCAAGTATAAATTTAGCAGGCGTTTACGATTTGGCTGGTATTAGGTTTAAACATTTAGAGCCAAATTTGGATGAAGCATTGATAGGATGTGATCCATCGCTACCTACTATCTTGCTCTCTCATCAGCCAAAATTTATAAAATCAATGCAACAAGACGTTGATCTAGTGCTTTGCGGACATACACACGCTGGTCAAATTTTCCCTTTTGGTCTTTTGGTTTTACTTGATCAGGGATTTTTACATGGCCTTTATAAGATTAATGATAAAATGCAAGCTTATGTTAGTAGCGGCGCTGGATTTTGGGGGCCTCCTGTTAGAATTTTTGCTCCAAGTGAGATTGCAATATTAAACTTAAGTAAGGAATAAAATGAATAAAAACAATCTGTTTTCTCAAATTTTTGGAAAGGTTGCAAAGATTAACTTTTTCAAACCACTTCAAGAAGCCATAAATTCTTTTTACATAAAGCTGTTTAAGATAGACATGAGCGAGTTTAAATTAGCAAATGAATATAAAAATTTAAATGAGCTTTTTACTAGAAGGCTCATAAAACCAAGAGATTTTGATGCAGCAGATGAGATATTTATAAGCCCAGTTGATGGTACTTGTCTTAGTTTTGGCAGCACAAAGGAGCTAAGGGCCTTTAGCATAAAAGGCATGGAGTATAATGTAAGTGAGCTATTGGGGCAGAGTGAGCTTGAGAGCGAATATGACTTTGCAAATATCTATCTTAGTCCAAAAGATTATCATCATTATCATGCACCTTGCGATATTGTCATTAAAAAAGCCATATATATTCCGGGTAAACTCTACAGCGTGGCTACAAAATGGCTTGCAAAAGTAGACAGCCTTTATACAAAGAACGAACGCGTAGCGCTATCTTGTGAGACGAAAAATGGTAAGAAGCTTTGGCTTGTTTTTGTAGGTGCACTAAATGTCGGAAAGATGAAATTTTGCTTTGATGAGCGTATACAGACAAATGCGATGGCAAATTTTACACAAATTTACGAGTATGAAAATTTACATATCAAAAAGGGCGAGCGCCTTGGGAATTTCGAGCTTGGCTCAACTATCGTGATACTTAGTGAAAAAGATGCGATCGAATATAATCTCTTTGAAAACAAAGAGCTTAAATTCGCTGAGACCATTGGAATAATAAAATAAATATGCTAGACATATAAGTAAAATTTTTATACCTTATTCGTGGCCGGTTTCCTATTTGCTCAGACTTTGGTGGTTTTTCATATATTCATTGTAATAGCTTAAAACAGTGTCATGTTTTTTATAGTCACAAACTCATAGTTTTCAAAATTTATTATAGGTATGAAAGTTTGTAAAATATAATGAGTGTATTATTTTAAAATTTACTAAATAGTCAATATCGTCAACCTCTGCAATCAAGCTATTATCTTCACTTATAAAACCTATATTGATTGATGTCACAGAGCTGATGGTATTTACATCATTGCTTGTATAGAGA
>NZ_CABPUT010000004.1:96974-159564 GCF_902460625.1 Campylobacter concisus | reverse complement strand
TCTTCTTTGATTATTTCCATCTGCAAGAGTTATTTTAACAATAATATTAGCTTCTAATGATAACTTATTATATTAAAAGTATTTTATCATCTTTCGCTAATTTTGTATCGTATAATTTTTAAAGTATATTGTTGGATGAATAGTCGTATGCAAATCCAATCTTTCTAAATAGTTCTTGTATAATTTAAAGAATCAAAAACCATATCTTGTATGCTATGGTTTTTGTATTAGCCTATAAAACTACTACGAGTTATTGTTTAATATGTTCTTTTTAAAATCCTTATCCATTTTGTAACCGCTTCTCATTTCCAAAGACTACAAATTTTTATTTTAAGCTATCTTCTAATAAAAAACTATTTTACTCCCACTCGATAGTTGCAGGTGGCTTGCTTGAGATATCGTAAACTACGCGGTTAATGCCATCTACTTCGTTTATGATGCGGCGAGAGACGTTTTCTAGCAGATCGTACGGCAGGCGTGAGAAGCTAGCAGTCATGCCATCACTCGCATCGACCACACGCACACAAACAGCGTTTTCATAAGTGCGGTTATCACCCATTACGCCGACAGAATTTACATTTAAGAGCACGCAGAATGCCTGCCAAGTTTTGTTATACCAGCCAGTGCTCTTTAGCTCATCTCGCAAGATCACATCAGCTTTTCGAAGTAGCTCTAAGCTTGGCTTATTTACCTCACCCATGATGCGAATAGCAAGGCCCGGTCCTGGGAAAGGATGACGGAATACTAGATCACGGCTTAGTCCAAGCTCAAGACCAAGCTTTCTAACCTCATCTTTAAAAATTTCTCTTAGTGGTTCGATCAGCTCAAATGTCATCCAATCAGGCAAACCGCCAACATTATGGTGGCTCTTTATCGTCTTGCTTGATCCAACTACTGAGCTTTCGATGATATCAGTATAAAGAGTGCCTTGAGCTAGAAATTTCACATCACCATGCTTTTTAGCCTCTTGCTCAAAAATTTCTATAAAGGTCTCACCTATGATCTTACGTTTTTTTTCAGGATCAACCACACCAGCTAAGCGGCCAAGGAAGATCTCGCTCGCATCTATGCTAACTAGCTCAACGCCAAGCTTTGTTCTAAATGTAGCTTCAACTTGCTCTCTTTCATTCGTTCTAAGAAGTCCGTTATCGACAAAGACAAGGATCAAATTTTCTGGCACAGCAGCCGCTAAAAGTGCCGCAGTCACAGAGCTATCCACGCCGCCACTAACTGCACAAAGTACCTTGTGAGTGCCTACTGTTTTTCTTATCTCTTCTATCTTATTTTTAGCGAAGCTTCCCATATTCCATGTGCTCTCGCAGCCGCAGATATATTTAGCGAAATTCTTTAGAATTTGCGTGCCGTATTCGCTGTGTTGCACCTCTGCGTGAAACTGGATCGCATAAAATTTTCGTTTATCATCGCCAAAAGCACAATAAGGCGAATTTTCACTAACAGCGATCACTTCAAAGCCCTCTGGCAAGTCCTTTACATAGTCGCTATGGCTCATCCATACGATTTGTTTTGAAGGTGTATCTTTAAATAGCTCATGCTCTTTAATAACGTTAAGCTCGGCCTTGCCATACTCTTTTTGATCAGCCGCTAAAACCTCAGCCCCATGCGTGTGAGCAAGTAGCTGCATGCCGTAGCAAACGCCAAGCATAGGGATGTTTAGCTCAAAAACACCACTATCACAAAAATAAGCATCTTTAGCATAAACACTAGCTGGACCGCCACTTAAAATGATACCTTTTGGCTCTTTCGCCTTTATCTCACTAAGCTTTGCATTAAATGGCAAAATTTCAGTGTAGACGCCCTCTTCTCTTAGCCTTCTGGCTATTAGCTGAGTGTATTGCGAACCAAAATCCAAAACTATAATCGTATTGTTCATTTATAACCTTTTAAAAATAGATATGAAAAATTTCAAACTGCACATACCAAACAATGATTGATACGATATATCCTAGAACCACCATCCAAGCGTATTTCATATGTGCACCAAAGGTATAAATTCCTTTTAATTTACCCATTACTCCAACACCAGCTGCTGAACCAAAGCTGATCATCGAACCACCGATACCAGCAGTTAGTGTCACTAGTAGCCACTGACTCATCGCCTCGCCTGCATCAGCTCCCATTGCTGGATTTGCTTTTAAGACAGCTGACATAACAGGGACATTATCAACGATCGCTGAAAGGAATCCAACGCCGATATTTACAGCAGTTGAGCCAAATTTATCATAAAGTGATACAGCGTAATTTAAAAATCCAGCAAAATGAAGAGCGCCAACTGCAGCTAAAATTCCAAAGAAGAAAAATAGTGTGTTGTTTTCGATCTTTGACATATAGTGAAATACATGCATTGGCTCTTCATTTTTGTGAGCTTTTTTGAAATAGTAAGTATAAAGACTAAGTAGTGAGAAACCAAACATCATTCCCCACATCGCTGGCAAGTGGAAAAGCTGATGCATCATAACTGCACAAAAGATAGTAAATGCGCCTATAAAGATAACCGCTTTACCGCCCTTTTTCATAACCACTTTTGGCTCGTTTGCTACGTCAAAATGCGGTGCAGTACTTGGCACCACGCGAGAAAGTAAAAATGCCGTTACAAACCAGCCAGTGATAGATGCTGGAAAAAGTGCGAAAAAGTCGACAAATGGTGCTTTTCCAGCAGCCCAAGCCATAAGCGTAGTGATATCGCCAAATGGACTCCATGCTCCACCCGCATTTGCGGCTACGACGATATTTATCGCACCGGCTACTAGGAAATTTGTATTATTTCTATCTATTGTTAGAAGAACGGTTGAAAGAATAAGCGCTGTTGTTAGGTTATCAGCTACTGGGCTTATAAAAAATGCCAAAATACCAGTTAGCCAAAACAGCTTTCTATAAGTATAGCCTTTTGATACGAGATTATATTTAAGTGCATTAAATACGTCTCTTTCGATAAGTGCTTCGATAAAAGTCATCGCCACCATCAAGAAAAATACGATCTGAGCGATCTCTAAAATCAGGTGATTTACCTCATGTTCAAGCGAATGCACATCCATGCCATTTATAAGCATATAAACGCCGATAAGTAGGAACATAAACGTACCGATAAAGATAGCAGGTTTTGCCTTATCGATATGGAAATTTTCTTCTGCTGCTATGAAAAAATATCCAACAACAAAAATTATAAGCGATAAAATTCCTGCCCATGTAGTAGTTAAGTCAATAGCTGCGGTTTCTCCATCAGCACCAAAAGCCATCGCGAAAAACAAGCCTAGAAGTCCAAAAAACCTCATTATACTCTCCTTGTAGAATAAAAAATCTTGGTATATTACTTAAATGAGCCTAAAAATTAGGTTAGTTAAAATTATTAAGCTTACATTACATTTTTATTTAAATACGAAAATTTTACTAGATTTTGTTTATCTTGTCAGTTTTCTTTTCTTTTACGGGAGCATTTCCATAAAATGGATCATCTTTGTAGCCACAACCGCTAAATGCAAAAAGAGTAAAAATTAAAATAAAAGATGATAAGATAAGCCCATGAAAAACGCTAAATTTTTGATAAATACTATTCATGAAAATCCTTTGTATAAAGAAAAATTAAGCATGGCAAATGAGTGCCAACAGCTTTTAGAGCTTATGGGGAAAGCAAAACGATTTTATATAGCTTTTTGCTACGTTAGAGAAGGTGTTTTAACCTTTGTTCTTACTCATCCCACTGGGCTTTTAGAGCTTAGGCGTGATAGTAGTATAAATGATATAAAAAGGTTATTAAAAACCTTTTGCAAATTTAATAAAAATAGCGTTTTTAACAGCATTCTTACTCCAAAACCTATTAACGAAATCAATTATGCAAAAAACAAGAAAGAAGAAAATATAAGATTTGTCGTGAGCAAATTTTTAAAATTTTTTAATCAAAAAGAGCAAAGTGCCATCTTTTATGCGCCAGCCAGCAAAGGCGAGTTTAAAAATTTAGCAAAAGACGAGCAAATACATCAAAAATTTGAAGAGCTAAGAGAAATTTTGCTCAAGAAAAATGAGCAGGCAAGATGCTAATAGACGAGATAAGAACGCTTCCAAACGAGCCTGGCGTATATCAGTATTTTGACGCGCAAAATAGACTCTTATACGTTGGCAAGGCCAAAATTTTAAAAAACAGGGTCAAAAGCTACTTTAAATTTACCCCAAGTCTAGCTCCGGCTGAAAAACTAAGCCCAAGAATTTCTAAGATGATAAGTGAGGCCGTACACCTTGAATACATCGTCACGCCAAGCGAGGCAGACGCGCTCATACTTGAAAATTCATTCATCAAGCAGCTAAAACCAAAATACAACATCTTGCTTCGTGACGACAAGACCTACCCTTATATCTTTATAAATTTAAATGATGATTTTCCAAGATTTGAGATCACTAGAAAGGTGGTAAAAGGCTCGAATATCCGCTACTTCGGGCCATATTTTAGTGGAGCTAGCGAGCTACTTGAGGCGCTTTATCTAAATTACAATCTCGTTCAGAAAAAGTCCTGCATCAAAGGCAAAAAAGCCTGCCTTTTTTATCAGCTAAAACGCTGCTATGCCCCGTGTGAGGGCAAAATTTCAAAAGAGAGCTACGCTAAGATCGTAAACGAAGCTATCGCGGCCTTACAAAATCCAAATTTACTCATCACTCGCCTTGAAGAGCTCATGCTAAACTACGCCAAGGCCGAAGACTACGAGCAAGCAGCCGCGACTAGAGATAAGATACAAACACTTAAAAATATGCAAACAAAGGTTGAAGTTGATCTAGCCAAGCTTGAAGACTTTGAGGCCTACTCGGTCGCTTGCGTGCACGATATGATCTGTGCGGTGAGATTTAGCGTGCAAAGTGGCAAGATAACTGGCGTAAAAACTGACATCACGCAGGCTAAAAACGCTCAAAAAGACGAGATAAACGAAGCTTATAAGCAGGCTATTTTAAAAAGCTTCATAGCTGGACAGCCGATAATTAGCACCAAAATTTATGTGCATGAGAGCTTTGAAGATAGTGAGCTGGTAGAGGAAATTTTAAACGAGAGATTTGGACGCAAATTTAGTATCACCTGCCCAAAAATAGGCGATAAGCGTAAAATTTGTGAAATCGCTACAAAAAACGCTGAAGTTAGCATCGAAAAATACCTAAAAACGCATGATAACGAGCTACTAAACGAGATAAAAGAGTACTTTGATCTAGCTCACACGCCTTACGTGGTCGAGGCTTACGATAACTCACACCTTTTTGGTGAGGCAAGTGTCGGAGCGATGGTGCGCTATGAACACGGCGAGTGGGCGAAGCAAAACTACCGCCACATGCACCTAAGCTCCAAAAACGACTACGATCAGATGAAAGAGAGCCTCACTGCTAGAGCGCTTAGGTTTGACAAGCTTAGCCCGCCTGATCTTTGGGTGATTGACGGGGGCGAAGTGCTTTTAAACTTAGCCTGTGAAATTTTAGCAAGCAGTGGCGCAAACGTAGATGTGATAGCCATTTCAAAAGAGAAGATCGATGCCAAAGCTCACCGTGCAAAAGGCGAGGCGAAAGATAAAATTTACACAAAAAATGGCAGCTTTAGCCTAAGCACGAGCGATAAAAAGCTTCAGTTTTTCCAAAAAATGCGTGATGAGAGCCATAGATTTGTCATCAGCTTTCACAGAAAAACAAGACAGAAAAACGATATGCAAAGATCAATTCTAAAGCAAGCTGGCGTATCTGAGGGAAGTATCGCGAAATTAATCAGCTTTTACGGAAGTTTTGATAAAATCAGCGAAGCGAATTTAGACGAAGTGGCAAAAATAACAAACAAAAGCGTAGCAGAAAAGCTTGCAGTGCTCAAAGAAGGAAATTTGAAGTGATAATATATGATGAAAATTTAAAAATATCTGCGATAACGCAAGATTCACTTGAGCTATTGGGTTTTGATAGTTTGGATGACTTTTTGTTGCAATACAAAGATATAAGTGAGCTAGTCATAACAAGCCAGGAAAGTACAAACTACAGCTTCTTAGAATTTTTACAAAATACGAAAGATAATAGTGCTAGAGTAAATTTAAAAAGGAAAGATGGTGGTGCGATCTTACTAGAAGCGAGATTGCAAAATGCTATTTTAAAAAATGGCGAAAAATTTTTTATCGTGCTTTTAGAGAAGCAAGACATAATAAACAACCAAAATCTAATAGCAGCAGTAAAAGTAAAACCTACATTAAGACTGCCTGTTTTTAAACTAAACGCATGGTATCTTTTTGATACACAGACACAATCACTTATCGATGATTCTTGGTTTGAAACATCGCTTAAAATACTAAATTTAAATAAAAAAGATTTTGCATCCTATTTAAATATATTTTTGCGTAACGCAAGAGAAATTCTTATCCAGATCCAATCAGCCATAATCGCAAAAGACGAGATAATGCTCAAAAAATACGTAGATGAGATAAGGGAAGCTGCATTAAATTTAAAGCTTAATAGCCTTGCAAATGAGCTTAATGCTTTTTTAGATAACAATCAAAATGGAAAAATGAAAGAGATGTCTCTTTTTACCAAAAGACTAATCGAGATAGAAAATATCGTCAAAAAATATAGCAAAAAGAGTATCAATGAAAAATAATAAATTTTATATATTGTTAGCGCCAATAATAATTTCAGCGATCTTTTGTGCATATAGCGGAAATGAAAGCTATAAAAAATTCACAGATCTAAAAGATCTAAATGAAAAACTATATAAACAATCCTTAGTATTTCAAACTATAAGATCTGTAATACAAGAGCACGATACGCTAATAGGCAAAAGCCAAGAAGATATAAAAAAGTTGCAAGATAGCACCTTAAAAAATACACAAAAATTTATAAATTCTATAAGAAAAGACGATCGTATCGAGATACGAAATATAAATAAATTAAAAGAATTGCTAGCAAATATAAACCAAAATGATAAATTTGATGAACTTTTTTACGAATTTTTCCAAAATATAAATGGAGAAATAGATAGCGATTTTAAACAAGATTTAGACCGAGACTTTCCGCTTATAATAAAAGCTTATGCCGCAACTTTAAGTAAAATTTACAACCAACTCTCTTTAGCAAACAACACTAAATACTACGTAAAAAACATCTTTATAAATGGCCCTTTATTTTCAATAAACAGTAATGTGAGGGAAAATATATATTCCGTAAAAGACAACACGCCAAATCTTGATATGCTTCCAAAAAGTAAGTTAAAAGAGAATATTTACAAAGACTTTAGCCAGTTTGAAGCCAACTATCAAGCTAAAAAGATAAGAGAAGCTAAAGCCAAGATCGCATTTTCTGAAAAGCTAAATATCGAAGATATTATCTTAATCAAACAGTATGAAGATGATAAATTTATACTTTTATTAAATAGTGCCATAAACATAAAAAATGAGCTACTAGAACTTACCGAGAGCGAGAAAATAAGCTATGGTATAAAGACCTTTTTTGAGTTTTTGCTTTGTGGCTTGCTCATTTTATCTTTGCTTGGTATTTCTGCTAGGTTGAAATTTTTAAAGGTGCTTATCGATAAGTCAAAATACATATCAAACTATATCCTATCATCAAAAGAGACAAGTGCGGATAATGCGATATCAAAACTCATAAAAACTTATGAAGATCTAAAAGAAACTTATATAAAAGATAGCAGCTTTTTTCAGATAAAAGATAGATATATTTTATCAGTTAGCAAGAAGCTAGAGTCTATCAATAAAGAAATTTTTACATCGACCGCGGCTTTAAAAATAGAAACAAATAATAGCAAAAAGCAAGTATTTATAGACACGATAGAAAAAAATGCAAATATTATGACTTCGCTTTATAACAATGCTAAAAATATCTCAAATGTTAAAAAATATAGCGAATGCAATAAAACCGAGATATTTGATCCTCAAAAAAGCTTTGAAGAAATTTTGCAAGCAAATATTGTCTATTCGCAAAGCAAAAAGATAAATTTTATAAGCTACCTTGATCCAAGCCTTACAAATGAACTAGAAGGAAATCTAAATTCATTAAAAACCGCATTTAACTCTATCTTTTTGGCGTCTTTATCAATGTCTTTAAGATATCAAAACATTATCATCGCTATCAAAAAAGTTCAAAAAGAGTTTGATAGAAGCGGGCTTTGTTCTGTAAGCTTTAGCATAAAAAATAGCTCAGCTGCCATGAGTGAAAAGCAAATTTCAGATATATTTTCAGATGATGAGAATAGCTTAAATAATGATGAGAGCGAGTTTTATCTAAAAATTGCTCAAATTTATTTAAAAAATTTAGAAAGCAAGCTAGAGATTAACTCGTTTTCAAGTATTGGCAATGAGTTTAAATTTGTAGTCATTTTTAAAACAACATCAAACTATAAAGACTTTGATATAAAATGCAATCATAAATTAGCATTCTTGCAAGATGTAAATATCGCTTACAACGAAGCTTTTGAGCAAACCACAAAAGACCTTGGGCTCAAAGTGGATATGCTAACAAGCACTAGTCCATCTATTACAAAAAATTATGATGCTATATTTTTAAGAAACACCAATAAGCAAGGTCAAGATATTAAAAATCCGCTCATTTTAAAAGATCCGCTAACTCCATTAAGCATCACAAGGCTACTTTGCTTAGGCGAAGCTGATATTATGAATAAAAATTTAAACGATAAACCAAAAATTTTAATCTGCGATACTAATGAAATTTACATAGATATAACAGCAAGTGGTTTTAGTAAATTTAACTGCGAAGTTGTGGGAGTTTGTAATAAAAAAGATTTAAAACAAGCCATAAAGCAAGGCGATTTTGACCTTATATTTGTTGGCTCGAAATTTTTCGAAGCTGAAAAAAATAGCCTTCAAAAAAATATTGATCTTATAAAAGCAGCCATACAAAATGCGAAAATTCCAATTATACTAATGCTTTCAAATACTTCAAATATAGATGGAGAGAGTGTCAAAGAATACTTCAATGCTTATATAAAAACGCCAATAAATAGCGACGAACTGGCTCAAATTTTTAGAAAATTTTTGCCAAATTTTGGCGAGATTGCAATAAACGAAAGCTATCTAGTAAAAAGCGAAAATATTATTTTATTTAAGAAATCGCCAATGGAAAATAAAATATTTAGCTCAGCTTTAGGAGAATTTTACAACACACTTGAAACCACAAATAGCTTTGATGAGCTATTAACAAAGATAAAAACCAAAACTTACGGTATCGTTCTTATAGATGAAAGCGTAAAAGGCTTCAACTACGAAGAGCTAACAAGAGTTGTTGATAAGATAAGACAAAGCCAAAAGGTTGATACAAGAGTGCTGATATTTGGCGCACAAGAAAGAAGTGAATTTCCTTTTGTAAAAGTGCTAGCTAAAAATATCACAAAAGCAGAGCTTTCAGCTACCGTAAGAGAGCAAATCGATTCTATGGGTACTAGCTACGCTAAAAGCTCTTATGAATTTATTAAGTTTAACGCCTAAAACTCTTTTGCGTTATTTTTAAATACATTTAGCACGCTTGCTCGCTTATGACAAATTTCAGCGTATTCTCTTTCACTCTTTGAGTCATAAACTATACCAGCTCCAGCCCCCACAAATACATCATTAAATCCATTTTCACCTGGCACAAATATGGCTGATCGAATAAGAATAGCAACCTGAGCATCGCCATTAAAATGTAAAAATCCAATGCCACCGCCATAGATATTTCGCGCAGAAATTTCAAGCTCGTTTATGATCTGCATCGCTCTGATCTTTGGCGCACCGCTAAGCGTGCCAGCTGGGAAAATACTAGCTAAGACATCAAAAAGATCAAGCCCTTTGGCGCACTTACCATAGACATCGCTTACGATATGAATTACTTTTTCATACTTTTGGATATGCATCGCATTTTTTACAAATACACTTTTTGGTTCTGAAACCCTGCCAATGTCATTTCTGGCAAGATCGATTAGCATTTTATGTTCAGCCAGCTCCTTTTCGTCACTTAATAGCTCATTTTCAAGTGCCGCATCTGCATTTGCATCGCTTCCTCTAGGTCTTGTGCCTGCGATCGGAGCTACAAAAATTTGCTCACTTTTCATCTCAAAAACAAGCTCTGGCGAAGAGCCAACCACATCGCCATAAGGTGTAGGAAAATGAAACATATATGGACTTGGATTTGTAAGTGAGAGCTTTTTATAAAAGTCCAAACTGCTCATATTAGTTGAAATTTCAAGCAATTCACCAAGCACCACCTGAAAGACATCGCCGCTTCTTATATACTCTTTTGCTAATTCAACCATATCCTCAAAGTGTTTCTTTTCTTTACCAAGATCAGTTTTTATACTAAATTTACTCTGCTCTTTGCTTTTGTTTTCAACTTTCACATCAAGCAAAAAGTAATAATATTTATTCTTATCTCCATAAAATGTATAAATTTTACTCATCTTGTCAAAGTGTAGATAGGCCTTTGCATCGGCATAGATAAATTTTGGAAATTCATACCTTTTAGCTTTCTCTTCTCCGATATACTCAAAGTATCTCACGCCGTCATATGCAAAAACACCAAATAGACCCGCAAATGGAGCTAAAGATTTATTACGATTTGTATCAAAATAACTTCTAAGCCCATAAAAATCCATATCCTTTTCATCGATGTATTCACAATCAATGCCTATAATCGTTTGCGTCTTATCCTCGGCTAGATAGCTATTTTTAAATTTTTCTCTAATCACTTCATAATAAAACAGTGGTTGTTCTAAGAGCATTTTTTTCCTTTAAATTTTTGATGATTATAAAAAAAGTTCGCTTTTAGTTTTTAAAATTTTTATCAAATTTCTAAATTTATGCCCAAATTTCACCTTTTTACTATTTTTTTAACACCGCTTGGCTAAAATTTGGCACTCATAAAAGGAAATTTATGCTTTTTGTTGAACTTTTTATAATCGGTATCGGCGTTGGATACATCGCTGGCTTTTTTGGCATTGGTGGCGGCACAGTCGTTGTTCCTATAATGGTCGCCTTTGGATATGACGTGAAAACAGCTATTGGCATAAGCGTCATGCAGATGATCTTTAGCGCGACGTTTGGCTCGTATCTAAACTACAAAGCTGGACTTTTAAAGCTAAATCGTGGCGTATTTTTAGGTCTTGGAGGATTGGTCGGAGCTAGCTTTAGTGGCATAATCGTATCTCACACGCCCGAGCTCTTACTCGAACTACTCTTGCTTGCAACTTTTATCTTTTCACTCATAAAACTATACTTCACACCAAATAGCGACGGTACAAATGCGAACAACTCCGTATTTTTACTATTTCTAGTTGGTTTTTGTATAGGTGCACTTGCCATTAGTATAGGCATAGGCGGTGGGGTTTTTATAGCTCCTATTTTAGTTGGCTTTTTGCGCTATGATATGAAAAAAGCCGTTTCAATGGGAGTGTTTTTTGTGATGTTCGCAGCCATTTCAGGCTTTATCTCACTATCTTTAAACGGCCACATCTCTTATTTGGAGGGTACATTCCTAGGGCTTGGCTCGCTAATAGGCGCATACTTTGGCACCAAAAAGACACAAGCTATGGATAAAAAAGCACTTAAAAAATGGTTTTTACTCTTTTATATAGCAATGATTATTCTAATCTTAAAAGATATGATATTTGGCTAAATCAAAAATTTAAGGCTAGGCTAGCTAGTCTTAAATTTCTTCAAAAAAATAGGCTTCGCTTAATTTAAAAGCAAGCTTATCTAGCTCATCTTTACTTAAATTTACGCTCTTTGCGATATCTTTTAAATTAGCTTTGCCATCAAATTTTAAAGCGGCCTTGATCTCTTCATGGCTTAAGTTTAGCTTGCCATTTAGCTCATTTGCCAAAGAGATAACTGGTGAGCTAGCATTTAAAAAATACTTAAGATATGCAGCAGTTCTAGGCTTTAGTCTAGTTTTGCAAGGTTCATAGGTAAGTGCTACAAGTTTTGAAGAAGAAATTTTAGTGTTTTGATCATTTAAAATTTCAAGCAGTCCCACAAAAGCTTCATTTGCATTCTCGCCAAGTGCCGTTTTTACTTCGCTTAAATTTAGGCTTTGCGGATAGGCTTTGCTTAAAATTTCTTGCGTTTTTGTCCTTGGCTGCTCGCTAAAATATGCAAAATAAATCTTATCAAGCTCGCTCTCTCCAAGCACCGCGTCAAAGTCCTCAGCACCACCAAGTCTCTCCTTGTGAGCGATGAGACTTTTTCTAAATGATCTATTAAACAAAAAGTCATTTAGCTGCTCTTTTTTGATGCGAGAGTTGTAATTTTGCTCGATATGTGCGTCGAAGCGGTAAATTCCAGTAGAGCTTGCGAAGATGTCATTTAGCGAAGCATCTATAACGTAGCAAAGTCCGTGTTTGTCGATATGCTTAGCAAATTTATGAAAGTAGATTGGCTCGTTGCTAGCCTCTAAAAAATCATGCAATATATAATAATCATTACCCTTTGCGATGATGCCTTGTAAGAAATTCAGCTGCGTTAAAAGAAGCTTCATACTATCTTTGTATACGACATCGCTTTGACTTTGCAGGCTAAATTTCAAATAATCCTGTAAAAAATTTAACTCACTTTTTACGTGAGCAAGTGCCTCTTTGCTGTCGTTGCCTGAGCTAACAAAAAGCATAAAATCTCTTAAAATATCAAGGCTCTTCCAGCCAGGATAGGTATTATACGAAACATAAGCTATGCCATCCTTGCTCAGTAGTGCCTTAATCGTGGCAAGCAGCGCATCTCTTACATTTGGACTCACCCAGCTATAAACGCCATGAGCGATAATATAGTCAAATTTCCCAAGCTCTTTTATATCGCTTTCGTTCATGTGCAAAAAATTTCGCTCAAGTAGAGTAAAATTTTCTAAACCTATCTGCTTTGCTACCTTGTTACCTTCAGCCACTTGATGACTTGAGATATCGATACCAACAACTTTTGCGTTTTTATGCGAAATAGCAAATGGTAAGATATTTCCGCCATATGATGAGCCAAGCTCAAGCACTCTAGCCTCTTTTAGGCTAGCTGCTTTAAGCCCCAGAAATTTAGCAACCGCTTCTATCCTAACTGGCGAGCAGTCGCTAAATGCGGCCGAGAAATAAGGAATTCCGTCGTAAGCTTTTTTTGCCTTGTTCATCAGCCGTGCTTTCTAGCAAATTCTCTCATGAACTCGCCAAGTTTCTCAACGTCGCTTTGGCTAACGGCGTTATAGATAGAGGCTCTTATGCCACCAAGATGTCTGTGGCCCTTTAACCCTATCATGCCCTCTTTCAGCGCCTCCTCGACGAAAACTGGCTCAAGTGCGTGATCTTTTGGTATCGTAAAGCTCACGTTCATATCTGACCTACTTGATTTTTTAGCGTGCCCTACGTAAAAGCCATTTGAGCTATCTATGATGCTATAAAGCGTGCTTGCTTTTTTGGCATTTATCTTCTCAACCTCGGCAAGTCCGCCAAGATCTAGTAGGTGCTGCATGGTTAAATTTAAAAGATAAATTCCAAAAGTTGGTGGTGTGTTGTAAAGTGAGTTTGCCTCTACGTGCGTTTTGTAGCGCAAAAACATAGGGACATTTTGGCTGCTCACGCGATCAACTAAGTCTTTTCTTAAAATGACGATAGTCACGCCGCTTGGACCTGCATTTTTCTGAGCGCCGCCGTAAAGCAAGCTAATGCTGCTAAAATCAAGCGGTCTAGCGAAAAAATCGCTCGAAGCATCGACAACTAGGGGCGATTTGGTCTTTGGCATGGCTCTATACTGCGTGCCGTAAATCGTGTTGTTTGAGCAGATATAGGCGTAGTCAGCATCATCACTAAATTTAAACTCAGGGATGTAAGAAAAATTCTCATCCTCGCTGCTTGCGACAACATCTACATTTACGCCAAGCACTTTTGCCTCTTTGATCGCTTTGTTTGTCCAAACGCCGGTGTTTGCATATTCAGCCCTGCCACCTTGATATAAATTCATCGGTATCATGCTAAATTGCAAGTGTGCGCCGCCTTGTAAAAATAAAATTTCATACTCATCACCGATGCCGTAAAGCTTTCTTATCTTATCCATCGCGCCAAAGTGGATCTCCTCAAAGGTCTTGCTTCTGTGGCTGATCTCCATGATCGAGTAGCCCTCGCCTCTGTAGTCGGTAAATTCGGCCTTTGCGTGCTCTAAAACGTCTAATGGTATCGCACTTGGGCCTGCGCTAAAGTTGATTTTTCTACTCATTTTTACTCCTTGATAATTGCTTTTTTATGTGTATTTTGTGAGATAAGCTCGATCTCATCGTCTATTTTTAGATCCCTAAGATCAACCATCTTGCCATCTTTTCTAACCTCAATAAGCCCTTTTGTGCTCTCAAAAAAGAGCTCCCTCATCTCATAAGCCTTCTCTAGCGAGCCAAGGGCCGAGCCAAGAAGCAAGATCTTTCTTTGCACGACGTTTGCTATGGCGTTTTGCTTATTTGCTACCTCGCTAAATTTTAGCTCGATCCTAGCTTTTAGGGCATTTGATGAAAATTTAGAAAGTAGTAAATTTAATAAATTTTGCTTCTTTGTGATCTTTAAATTTAAAGCGCTATCAAGATCGTCGCTGAGCCTATCAAGATACTGAAAAAACGCCTCTTCATCAGGCAAAAGATCTAGCATAGCTGCACTTGGCGTAAGCGATCTGCGGTCTGCTACAAAGTCGCTTATAACGTAGTCGATCTCGTGTCCGATAGCACTTATAACTGGCGTTTTGGTGGCGTAAATTTCACGCGCCAAGCCCTCGTCATTAAAGCACCAAAGATCCTCTTTGCTACCACCTCCGCGAGCCAAAACGATCACATCAACGCCGTATTTATCGGCTCTGCGTAAGGCTTTTATAAGCGAGCTTGGGGCATTTTCACCTTGAGTTAAAGCATCAAAGATATAAATTTCGCTTAATTTCCAACGGCTCGTCACGACCTTTAACATATCCTGAAGTGCCGCCGAAGTAGCGCTTGTGACAAGGGCTATTTTTTTAGGTAAATTTGGTATCTCTTTTTTTGTGCCGATATCAAAAAGCCCCTCATTTTCGAGCTTTTCTTTAAGCTGCCTAAACGCAAGCTCAAGCTCTCCCTCGCCATCTGGTAGCATCGCACTAGCCACTAGCTGATACGATCCACTTGGCGAATAAATGGTCACTTTGCCATAAATTTTGACCTTCAAGCCATCTTTTGGCAAGAATTTCACCTTTTGGTTGTTCATGCGATACATCACGGCTGAAATGCTTGACTTTTCGTCCTTTAGCGTGAAGTACCAGTGCCCAGAGGCGTGCTTAGTAAGGCGCGAAATTTCTCCACTTACCTCGACGTAGTCAAGTGTCGCTTCAAGCAGTGCCTTTGCTTTTTCGTTTAGCTCAGAAACACTAAGCATTGATTTCTCTTACCTTTTTAGCGATAAATAGCGTCGAGATGTCCATACTAAAGCCCTTACAAAGCTCTATCTCAAAGCCAGCAGTGGCTAGCTCATCGCAAAAGCTCTTTGCATCCAAGAAATTTTCTATCGAGCTTGGCAGATACTCGTATGCCTCTTTATTTTTTGAGATAAAGCCACCAATTTTTGGCAAAATTTTACTTAGGTAAAAATCTCTTAGCGAGGTTATAAGCCCCTTTTTCTGGCGTTTTGTAAATTCAAGCACGGCTACGTAGCCATTTAGAGCAAGTACTCTGTTAAACTCTCTAAGCGCAGCCTTTCGCTCAACCACATTTCTGATACCATAGCTTATGCTTAAAATTTGAGCCTCGCCACTTGTAAGCGTAGTGTTGTCAGCGTAGGCCTCTATAAATTTAAAATTTGGAAATTTTGCCCTAGCCTCTTTTAGCATACCACTTGAGGGATCGATACCAGTAAGGCTTTTTATCTCAACGCCAAATTCTTTTGAAATTTCACTCCAAAGCCCCATCATATCGCCAGTACCGCAAGCTACATCTACAATATTTATGCTTTTATTTTTAAAAATTTCTAGCATATATCTGCAGGCAAATTTCCTCCAGCTCACATCCACACCAAGACTTAGCACCCTGTTTGCGACGTCATAAGTCGGAGCGATCTGGTTAAACATATCAACGATTTTTTCTTGTTTTTGCATAAATTTGCCCTTTTATATGTAGTAAATTTTTAAATTTCTTGAAATTTTGCGAGTTACTTTTATAAATTTAAGACGCTTTTTTAGTATCTCTTCTCTACTTTTATAAATTTGCTTGTAAATTTTACTCTCTAGCCTCTCTTTATCTGGCATTTCTGGAAGTCTTTTAAGGATGCCGAGCCAAACGTCATAGTCTTGAAGATTGCCAAAAATTTCTTGCATCTGCTTTAGCTTCTCTTCATACTTTTTAAGCCCTTCAAAATAAAAAATTTCACATAAAAACTCGTATGTGTATCTCATCTTTTTAAGCTCTATCCTAAGATCATGAAAGCTCTCATTTGGGCAGTCTTGATTAAGGCTTTTTATCCTTTTTTGAGCTAAAACCAAAAGCGTTCTAAGCTTAAACGAACCAAGGCGCGAAAGGCTTACATCAAAGAGTTTTGACTTATAAAATTCACCCTCGTTTAAAAATATCTCCCACTCTTTTAAAAATGCGTAGTTTTCTTCGTCACCAAGGTAGCTTTTTACATTTTCATACTCTAAATCTAGAGCCTTTTTTACAAAATATATAGGCTCGTTTGCATGTTTTTGCTCGTTTAAAAAGCTCAAAAATACATCCAAATCTCGCTTTTTGTTTGTCGAGTTTGCAAGCATTTTAAAATTCTCACCAAAAAAAAGTGTCACTTTCTCATCAAAAACGCCACTAAAAATTTTAAGGATCGACCTAACCTTTCTTAAATTTACGCGAAGATCATGCAAAACTTCTTCATCTTTATCTATCAAATACTGGCTTTTTAGCCTTTTTATTACTTTAAAAATACTAACGAAAAGGACTCTTAGCGCCTCGCCGCTTTTTAGATTTGTAGCAAAATTTGGCAAAATTTCTTTTTCTTTTATGATCTTATAGGCTCTTTTGTAGTCAATTTGTTCATTTTCATTAGCATGAATGGCAAGAAATTTGTTTTTATATCTTTTATCACAAGTTACGTCACTTAGGCAAAAATTTTCTAAAAATGGTGGTAGTTTGAAAAAGACGGCCTCATTTTCATCGCTAAATTCGATTTCAAATGTACAAAGCCCGTTTAGTTCATTTTTAAAAATATCGATATTGCAAGGATTGTTATTTAATTTAAAAATGTATCTATCTTTTAAGATGACGCTACCGATGCGGTTTTTAAGAGCCTTTTTAAACTCCGCTTTTTCGCAAAATTCTTCATTTTCTTCCCTGATTAGATCTTTACCAATCTTTACAGTTTTTATAAATTTATCCTCTTCACTTCGAAAGCGGATCTCTTCATTTTGCGTTATCTTGGTATAAAATTGAGAAATTTCAAGGTGCTTAAAAACTACTCCAGCTTCTTTTAAAAAATCTAGAATTTGAGAATTTTTGAGTAAAAATTTACGCTCTATCTCCAAACTCACATTTTTCTCCAAAATTTTTTGTTCATTTTAGCAAGTTAGTGCTTAAAACAATGAGAAAAATGCTAAATTTAGGCTTATTTTAAAAGTATTTTTATAAGAAAAAAGATGGAATTTATGTTGCTAAATAGCAACATAAATTTTATTTACAGTGTTTACAGCTTTTTACACTAGCTACGATGTTTAGACGTTCTATTATATTTCCGATCTTCTTTTCTAGTGCCTCTTGATATTTGCCAAGCTCAGCATCATCGTAGCTCACGTCCTCGACGCTTCCACAGCTTTCACATACAACATGGATATGTGGATATTCGTAGATGTCGTATCTAGCTTTTTGATTGACGATATTTACTTCAACTACGAGACCTTCGTCTTTTAAAGTATTTAAATTTTTATAAACCGTTGCTAGAGAAACCGATGGACTCTCTTTTAAAATCTCATCATAAAGCTCATCAATCGTTGGATGCGTGTGGAGATCAAGAATTCTTAAAACGCTAAGGCGTTGTGGCGTAACTTTTAGCCCAGATTGCTTTAATAATGATACGTATTGCATAATGCTTTTCCTTGTTTTTATTTTGGCTTATGCTAGCAAAAATAATATTAAACGTTACTTTATTAAATGATATTAATTATTTTCTAGTAAATTTTTGGTAATCTGCTCGGCACTTATACCAAGGTACTTTTCAACCTCAGCTGTTGAACCATGGGGGATAAATTTATCTTCATACTCGAAGCTAATGACGCTTATATTTGAAATTTTATTTTCTTGTAAAAATGCACTTACTATCTCACCAATACCGCCTTTTTTGGCACTATCGCTAAAGATGTACCACTTTTTAGTACGTTTTGCAAGATCCAGTAAAAGCTCACTATCAAGCGGCTTTGCAAAGACAAGATCAACCAATATCACATCAAGCTTGTCAGCTAGTAAATTTCTGACCAAATTTGCTCTGCCAACGCCGTTGCCATAGCCTAAAAATACAATATCACTATTTGCATCAGCTAAAATTTCACCCTTGCCAAACTCAAGTGACTTAGCTTCAAACTCATCTCTTAAGATAAACGCTCCACGCGGATATCTAAATGCACTTACACCCTTGTAAGAGTAGGCAAATTCCATAACATTTTTCATGCTCTCTTCGCACCTTGGAGCAAAAAGAACCATATTTGGTACAGCATTTAAAAAGCTAATATCAAAGGCGCCCTGATGCGTTTCGCCATCTTCGCCCACAATGCCAGCCCTATCCATCGCAAAAGTGATATTTAAATTTAAAATAGAAGCGTCATGAATGACTTGATCATAGGCTCTTTGCATAAAAGTCGAGTATATCGCAACAAATGGCTTAAAGCCCTCTTTCGCCATGGCTGACATAGAGGTAACTGCATGCTGCTCAGCTATCGCTACGTCCCAAAAACGATCTGGAAATTCTTGTATCAAGGCATCCATGCCAGTGCCTGTTGGCATCGCAGCCGTCACACCAACGATATCGCTGTGCTCTCTTGCCATCTTTAAAAGCTGCTCGCTAAAGATCGCCGTGGCTGACTTATTTGACTGTCTTTTAATAAATTCGCCACTTTTTAGATCAAATGGCCCGACTCCGTGCCAATTTTCATAGCAACCCTCGGCAAATTCATATCCTTTACCCTTTAGTGTCTGCACGTGCACAATGACTGGCTTTTTCATATTTTTAGCAGTTTCAAATGTACTAAGAAGCGCGCCTAAGTCGTGTCCATCGACAGGGCCTATGTACTCAAGCCCAAGCTCTTCAAAAAACATGCCAGGAGTGATGAGTCTAATGCCCTCTTCGATACGTCTAGCCATATATGCGGCTGAATCTGGCATATAACTTAGAAATTTCTCAACCCTGCCCTTAAATTTTTGATAAAACTGCCCTGCCATCATTTGGCTTAGATACTTGCTAAGTGCGCCTATTGGCTTGCTTATACTCATCTCGTTGTCGTTTAGGATGATGACGCAAGGATATTTTCTATCGCCTAGCTCATTTAGCGCCTCGTACGCCATGCCGCCACTTAGTGAGCCATCGCCTATGACAGCTACTGGGATACGATCTTCGTTTTTAAGTTTTATCGCCTTTGCAGCACCAACTGCTAAAGATATGGATGTCGAGCTATGCCCTGCTACAAAGTAGTCAAATTTACTTTCGCTTGGCTTTGTATAGCCACTGATGCCGTTAAATTTTCTAAGCGTATCAAAGCTCTTCCAGCGTCCAGTTAGCAGCTTGTGCGCATAGCTTTGGTGGCTTACATCGTAAATAAATGGATCTTTTGTCACATCAAAAATTTTATGTATCGCTACAATGATCTCAACTGCACCGATATTTGAGCTAAGATGACCGCCATTTTTGCTAACGGTAGCTAAAATTTTATCCCTGATGTCATGACAAAGTGCGTTTAGTTCATCAACATCTAAACTTTTAACGTCTTTATTCATTATTTACCAGCATTTTTAGTTTTTCTAGCCTTGTTTGCATAGTCGCATCGATATTGCCACCATCACTTATAATAACCACACCGCCTTTGCTTATAGCATCATCAGCGCTTATCTTGACGTGTTCATTCTTGCTAAATTGCTCTTTTAGATACTCACTATCTTCAGGATTTACACGAATTTCTATATTTTTGACATTACTTAGCTCTTTTATAAGCGAGCTTGCTAAATGATGAGCGATCTGATTTGAAGAGGTTGAAATTTCTTTATCAATTACTTCTTTTGCAATTTTTATAGCAGTTTGCCCAAGCTCTTCTTCGATCTTCTTTAAAAACTCATCAAATTTAACGTACTGCTCATCTAGCTTTGCAGCTGAAGCGCTAAATCTAGCCTCTAACTCATTTATCCTTGCTTCATTTGCTGCATTTGCCTGGGCGATGCCTTCGTTTTTACCATCTTCTTTTGCACGAGAAATTTCAGCCTCAAGGCGCTTAGCAAATTCGCTCTCTTGATTTTCTATTTGCATTTGAAGTTTGATGATATTACTACTTAGCTCATCTGTTTTTTTAAGCAGTTCTTCAACAAAGCTCGACTCGCCTGCTTGCTGTATTTGTGGACTTTGAGCCTGAGAAGCAAAGTGGTTTTGCGGGCTTGCTTGCGTTTGGTGGCTAGCTTGAGGAACAAAATTTTCACCCTTTTGCCCAAAATTTTGCTCACTTAGCTCTTCACTAAGATTATTTTCTTCTATCAATACAGGAGCACTATCTACAGCTCGCTCTCCAACTCCAAGCACCTTAAATCTGTAATTTTCTATAAAGTGAGCTGGAGAAGTCTCACTGGTTATTACGCTGCTTTTCATTCTATCATCTCATCTGCTTCGCCGACTTGGAATACACCTTGATCAGCTAGAGTTTGCACTGTCTCTACTATGCGTCTTTGAGCCTCTTCAACATCTTTTACACGCACCGCGCCAAGATATTGCATCTCCTCTTTGAAGGCTTCTGCTGCACGCTGAGACATATTTGATAAAAATTTATCCTTTATGCCATCGCTTGAGCCTTTAAATGCGACCATAAGGTCTTTTTTATCGACATTTTTAAGAATTTCTCTAATCGCAGTTGCGTTAAGGTTGATAATATCTTCAAAGGTAAACATAAGCTCTTTAATCGTTGTTGCGAGCTTATCATCACTTTGTTCGATGCGTTCGATCGTACTTTTGCTAGCTTTTTGCCCAAGTCTATTAAGCACTTCTGCCACAGCTCTTGGACCGCCAACTTCGACTTTATAAGATGTAAGACTTTCAAGCTTGCCCTCAAGCACGGTTGAAACACGCTTAATTACAGATGGGCTAATATCACCAAGATTTGCCATTCTAATGACAACTTCGCTTCTTAACTCATCTGAGAAAAAGCTAAGCGTTTCAGCAGCACTTGTTGAGTCCATGTGAGCTAGTATTAGCGCTATGGTTTGAGGGTGCTCTTTTATGATAAAGTCTGCCAGCTGTTGTGGTTTTATCTTATCAAGATAGCCAAAGCTTTTTGAGTTCTCCATACTTTTTGCAAGCTTGTCTAAAATTTTATGAGCTGCCTCTGGACCAAATGTGCGGTAAAGAATTTCTTTTGCGTACTCTAAACCACCACTTCTCATATATTGATTTGACTGCATTAATGCGTAAAATTCTTCTAGAACAGCACTTGCGACTTGCTTATCAATATTTTTCGCAGTTGCGATATAGCCTGAAATTTCAGTGATAACATCAACATCCATGTGAGAAAATATAAGAGCAGTTGCCTCTTCGCCAAGCTGAATCAGCAAAATAGCAATCTTTTCAGGCATCGATAGATCATCATAAATCATTTTTTGCTTGTCATTTAGCTTTATTGACATCAAATTTCCTTACGCATATTAAAGTCGCTGTCATTTTTTACCATATCTTGAAGTAGCATTGCTATCTCTTCATTTCTTTCTGTGATGACCGCTCTCATTTTCTCAAGTAAAACATCGTATTTTAATTCATCTTCATTAAACTCGCCACTAAGTCCTAGTTGCTCTTCGACCTTTTTGCGAGCAGCTTTAAATTTCTCAAGCGTATCTTCGGCATCTACCTCAATATCTTCAAGGCCATCTTGAACTTGCTCCTCTTCTTCTTTTGTCTCTTCAAGCATCTTTTGCATAAATGGCACAATGACTTTTTTGTAGAAGATGTAGAGCAACAATGCTGCAAAAATATATTTTAGTAGCGGCATAAATGGCACTACATAGTTATTCACAAAGCCATCCATCTTCTCGCTAGTGCTTATATCTTTGCCGGTTTTAAACTCAAAGTTATCTAAGCTTACTTCATCGCCCCTATTTTGGTTATAGCCGATTGATTGTTTGATTAAATTTGTGATTGATTCTCTTTGCTCTTTAGAAAGTGGGGTAAATTCTACCTCACCAGTTGGCTTGCCATCACTATCTTTTTTACTCTGATAAAGTCCGTCTATAACGACAGCTGCACTCACTCTATTTATGCTAGCAAACTGCCCTTTGATGCTTGTTACTTTCTTTGAAATTTCGTAGTTTGTCTGCTGCGAGCTTTTGTTGTACTGCTCTTTTAAAGTGCTGTCATCAAGGCCTTGAACAGGGCCGATGTTGCTAACCGCACCTGGTACGCCGCCCACTTCATTTGGAGCTGAGCCTTGGCGCTTTTCTTCGATATTGCTCTCGCTTCTTACGACGTTATTTGGGTCATAAACCTCGCTTTTTGTATCTTTTTTATCAAAGTCAAAGTCGATATTTACCTTTGCTACGACCTTGTCCGCACCGCCCACGATAGGAGCTAGCACATTTACGATCTTTTGCTCGTAATTATTTTCAAACTCGCGCTTATAGCGGATCTGCTGAGCTATAGCATCACTATCAAACTCACCGTCTTCATCGCCAAGTGCGACGCCATCTTGATTGACGATCTTTACATTTTCTGTGCTCAAGTTTGTAACAGAGGCAGCGACAAGGTTTTTAATACCAAAAATTTGCTTCGCATTTAAACTAACGCCTGGCTTTAGCTCAACGACGATAGAAGCGGTTGGCAGTGCTTGTCTTTCAGTAAAGACGCTCTCTTTTGGTATGGCTATTCTTACAGTCGCTTTTTGGATAGAAGAAAGACTCTCAATCGTTCTAGCTAGTTCGCCCTCAAGCGCTCTTTGAAATTTTACTCTCTGCTCGGCATCAGTCGCACCAAATTCTTGCTTATCAAAAATTTCAAAGCCGATTTTGCTCTCTTTTGGTATTCCAAGCGTTGCAACAGCGATGCGCTCTTTATAAACATCACTCGTTGGCACAAGAATAGTGCCTTCGTTTGCCAATTTATATTTAATTCCATCTTTGTTTAGCTGATCAAGTATTAAGGCAGAATCGTTTGGGCTAATGTTTTCAAAAAGAACGCTATAACCTGCAAAATTTTCATTTTTGCTTTTATAAAGTGTTAAAAATACCAAAAATGCCACGACCAAGACGATAGAGCTAGCTGCAACGATTTTTTGCTTTAATGAAAGCTTCTGGTAAATTTGACTTATTTGATGAAGTAATGCCTTAAAATCCATATTTCTACTTTAAAATCTGCTTTAATTCTTCAAAAACTCTATCATTTTGCCACCCAAGTCCAATAGTAATTCTTATTGCATTTAGACCATAGCCTTTTAGATCTCGCAAAATTATACCTTTTTTTAACATCTTTTCGCATATCTGGCTTGATTTTGGCTCGTTAAATTTAAAAGTTATGAAATTCGTATAGCTTGGGATAAACTCAATGCCATTTTGCTTTGCAAATTCCTCATATCTCTTCATTTGCTCGAAGTTATTTTGCATGGTTTGCTGCACAAACTCATCATCTCCAAGCGCCACTATCGCAGCTCTTAGGCTTGGAGTTGTGATGTTAAACGGAGCTCTTAGTTTTGAGAGAGCGCCTATGATCTCTTCATTTGCCACGCCGTATCCAACGCGCATGCCGCCAAGTGCGTAGGCTTTTGAAAAAGTGCCAAGATAGATAGCATTTTTAAATTTTACCACCTCGCTTGGCTTTATCTCTTTTTTGCTATCTTTAAATTTTGCAAATTCATTGTAGGCGCAATCAAGCACAACAAGCGTGTTTTCATCAACGCTTTTTATAAATTTAAAGACCTCATCTGCGTCCAAACACTCGCCCAAAGGATTGTTTGGCAAGCAAAGAAAGATGACTGAGATTTCATCTTTATGTGCATTATAAATTTCTAAAAACTCGCTCAAATTATGCTCCACACTCTTTGTGCGGTAAATTTTTGCTCCAGTTTGTTTTGCATAAATTTCATACATCGCAAATGTCACGCCAGCCATCAAAACGCCACTTTGCTTATTTGCCTTTGCGTGGAGTGCGTATTCTATGATCTGGTCACTTCCAGAGCCGATAATTAAATTTTTACTAGTTACGCCAAATTTTTTAGCCAGTCCTTCTTTTAGCTCAAAGTAGCTATCGTCTGGATAGAGATGTGCTTTTTTAGAGACCTCTTTTAGCGCCTCCTCTACGCGTTTGCTCGTACCAAAAGGGTTTTCGTTGCTCGCTAGCTTTATCACATCTTTTGCCTCGATGCCAAACTCTCTAACCACAAGCTCAATCGGCTTTCCAGCCTCGTAATTAACTAAATCATCTAAAAAATCATTAAACTTCATTACTCTTCTCCGTTTAAATAACTCCCTAACCAGCTTATCTCAGCACCGCTCTCTTTTGCGAGTTCAAAGGCATTTTGTACCTTCTCATCGTCGATATGCCCTTCAAAATCAAGATAAAACATTGACTTAAATTCACGTTGCTTGATAGGGCGTGACTCAAGTTTTGTGATATTGATATTTTCATTTTTAAATATAGAAAGCAGATCAGCAAGGCGTCCTGGACTATGATCAGTCTTTGCTAGGATCGAAGTTTTCGAGTTTTCAACCTTGGCGTTTTTAAAATCGCTTAAAATCAAAAACCTCGTTCTATTTGCCATATTATCTTCAATCGTCTCATAAACTATCGGCACGTTATAAATTTTTGCTGCGATCTTTGAGCAAATGGCGGCCGAGTTTCTATCCATCGATGCCATGTATGCAGCTGCTGCGGTTGATTTTGCTGGGACAAATTCAATTTCATTTAGCATATGATCTTCTAAAAATTTACGGCATTGATTATACCCTTGCGGATGTGAATAAATTCGCTTTATCTCTTTTAAATTTTCATTTATGCTAACAAAGCTGTGGTGGATATCCACATAAAGCTCAGCAACTATTTTTATATCACTAAATTTACTCAAACAATCAAGCGTAGCACCAACAGCGCCTTCAGTGTTGTTTTCAATAGGCACAACGCCGTATTTTGCCTCTTTTTGAGCTAGCTTTGTAAAAACCGCCTCGATGGTCGCAAGTGGCAAATATGAACTCATCGCACCAAATCTACTCTGAGCTGCCTGATGTGTGTAAGTGCCTTCAGGCCCTAGATAGACGATCTTTTGAGGCATTTCTAAATTTCTACTAACAGCAAAAATTTCAAGATAAATGGCCTCGATCGCAGCTTTATTTAAAGCTTTGTCTTTGCTAAGACTAGTTAAGCGGTTTATGATAGCTCGCTCACGCTCAGGACGATATATAGGCGTTCCGCTAGTTTGTTTTAGCTTGCCGATTTGTTCAACTAAAATCATCCTTTCATTTAGTTTATTTAAGATGAGATCATCGATCGCATCGATCTCTTTTCTAAGCTCATTTAGCTCTTGCATCAGCGCTCTCCAAAAATTCTCTCTCAAGTGCCACGACATCTTCAAAGCTCTCACGTCTTCTTATGAGTCTATCTTTGCCATCAAGCACGCAAACTTCAGCGGCTCTGTTCCTTGTGTTGTAGTTTGAACTCATGCTAAAACCGTAAGCTCCAGCACCTTTTACCACGATAATATCGCCACTATCGCACTCCGGCAACTCTATATCTTTTGCTAAAAAGTCGCCACTTTCACAAACTGGACCGACCACGTCACAAGTGCCTAAATTTTCGTCTTTACCATCGACAAAAATTTTGTGATGCGCGCCATAAAGGCTTGGCCTTATGAGATCATTCATCGCGCCATCAGTGATGACAAATCTCTTTTTGCCGTTAAATTTTTCATATAAAACGCTTGCAACAAAGTAGCCAGCATTGCCCACGATAAAGCGTCCTGGCTCGCAAACGATGGTCACATCTTGACCTTTTAGTGCGGCTAAAATTCCTTGAGCATAGTCATATAAATTTATCTCTTT
This sequence comes from Campylobacter concisus, assembly GCF_902460625.1. Taxonomy (GTDB): domain Bacteria; phylum Campylobacterota; class Campylobacteria; order Campylobacterales; family Campylobacteraceae; genus Campylobacter_A; species Campylobacter_A concisus_AD. The sequence continues at coordinate 133,332 of NZ_CABPUT010000004.1, read as the reverse complement.
TTCATCGTTATAAATGATGCCAAGTCCGCCGCCAACGTCAAAAAATTTGATATCAATTTCAAGCGCTCTTAGCTCTCTTAAAAGCTCGCTAACGATATTTACAGCATCGATTATCGGGCTAAGTGAAGTTAGCTGAGAGCCGATATGAAAATGTATACCAGTTGGCTCAAGAGAGCCTGAAACTTTAGCGTGAATGTACATTTTTTTGGCTGTTTCGGCATCAACGCCAAATTTATTTTCATTTAGTCCTGTCGAGATATATGGGTGAGTTTTTGCATCGACACCTGGATTTACCCTAATGCTAATTCTTGCTTTTAAGTTTAGCCCTTTTGCGATCTTTTCAAGCCTTAAAAGTTCAGCAAAACTCTCGACATTTATGAGCAAAATTTCATTTTTTAAAGCCTCTTTTAACTCTTCATCGCTCTTGCCAACACCGCTAAAAATGATCTGATATCTCTTTGCGCCTGCTAAAAGTGCTCTTTTTACTTCGCCAATGCTAACACAATCAAATCCAGCTCCAAAGTCGGCTAGAAATTTCAAAACACTTAGATTTGAGTTTGCTTTCACCGCATAACAAATGAGAGATTTTCTAGCAAAAAATGCATTCTTTAGTGCTTCATAGCGGTTTTTTATGTGGTTAAAATCATAAATGTAAAGTGGGGTTTTGTATCTACGTGCAAGCTCTTTAAAATCCATAAAATAGCCTTTATTAAAATGGCTTGATTTTACAAAAAGCTTGCCAAAATTTGGCTTAACGATGTGATTTTATGAGATAAATGGCGTATACAAAAAGTAAAATGACTGGCAAAACTATGCCGATTTCTGGCAAGATCACAGAAGTTTGTGCAAATTTTGCAAGAATAAAGAGCAGTCCCCAAACGACAAGAGTTATCACAACAAAAATAAAAGTCGAAAGTGCAAGATTAAAAAATCTACCAGTTACAGGCAAATGATAGTAAAAAATGAGCAATAAAAATGGTGCAAAAAATGGAGCGATAGCAAGGTTGTAAAAAGCTGTTTTTGCGCTATCAAGGCCGATGCCTTCATTTTTAAATGTCTTTATAAAATTTATCGCATCTGGGATATTAAATTTTGAGTTTTCAACGCTAACAGCGCTTTCAATACTCTTTGGCTTAAAGCCTTTTAGTGCATCTAAGTTCTCGCTTTGTATTTTATTAAAACCAGCCCCACCAAGCTCTAAAATTTGAGGCAAAAGAGTTTGATTAACATCTTTTAAAATCCACTCATTGTCTTTAAAATTAGCATGATTTGCAAATGTAGTTGAGAGTAAATTTGTGCCATTTATCTCAAAAATTCTAACATCATTTGCTATTTGATTAACAGAATTTAGCTCCTTTATGTAGATAAATTTGCCTTCAAATTTTAAAAACGAATCATTTGTGTTTTTCGAAAAAGCCGTATTTTTAGCGATACTTTTTTGATAGTCGTGCGCATAGGCAAATGGAGTAAAATTTAAGCCAACATAAAAAATAGTTACAAAAAGTGCAATAAAAAATGGTGGAAAAATTAGACTATTTTTACTAATACCAAGCGCATAAAAGCTGATTAGCTCGTTTGACCTGACCATATTTACATGCAAAATAATGAGTGCAAAAATAAGCGAAAGTGGCAAAACGTAGCCAATAGCGCTAAGCGATGTAAGCCCAACATAAAGGAGCTGAAGGTTTGCAGATGGTGGCAAATCTTTTAAATTTGTAAGTAGATCAATGCCTACATAAAATAGTTCAAGCGCTAAAAATACGATAAAAAAAGATTTTATATAGACCCAGCCAACGTATCTGGCGTATAGTTTCATTTGATAAGACCTTTTTTTATCGTAAATTTTTGCGAAATTTCATTGATGTCGCTCTTTAGTAGCTCGCAAACTGCATTTTTTGTGTAGGCTAAAATTTCATCTAAAGCCTTTTTCTCCTCATCACTAAACTCTCCAAGGACGAAATTTTTAGCATCACCCTCATGCCCAATGCCAACACGCACCCTTTCGTAGTCGTTGCCGATTAATCCATCGATTGATTTTATGCCGTTATGCCCGCCGCTACTACCTCCTTTTTTAAATTTAACTGAACCAAAACTAAGATCAAGGTCATCGTGTATTACAATTATTCTATCTGGTTTATAAAAATCTTTGACCACTTTTACACTTTGTCCAGAGAGGTTCATAAAGGTTGTTGGTTTTAGCAAGATAGTGTCATTAAATTTAAAAACTTCGCCTTGGAATTTGGCTGAGCTGACATCTTTGTAATTTGAGTCTTTTAGGAGGTCTATAAGCATAAAGCCTATATTATGTCTAGTGTTTTCATATTTGGAGCCAGGATTTCCCAGCCCCGCTATTAGTGTCACAAAAGCCCTTTTTATTTAGCTTTAATAACTCCAAGTACCGCAACACGGTCAGCGTCTACAATGGTAACGCCCTTAGGAGCTGTGATATCACGAACCAAAATCGTATCATCAATGTCAAGTTTGCTTACATCAACGTCAAATGAATTTGGTAAATTTTCAGCTGTACATTTTACGCAAAGACGTCTTTTTGACTGGATCAAAACGCCCTTATTTTTAAGACCAATAGGTGTTCCAACTGGCTTAACTGGGATCATATATTTTGATAAAACGCCTGGAAGTGCTACTTTTAGATCTACGTGTTTAAGATCACTTGTAACAACATCTCTTTGGTAATCAACAATAACGACATTATAAACTTTTCCGCCTACTTTTACATCAAAAGCAAGGCTCTCTTTTTTGCGTGCTTCTTTAATAAAGTCATTTACTTTAAAAGCAGCTGCAACATTCTCTAATCCCTTGCCATAAATGTTGGCGATTAGATAACCATCTCTTCTCAAAGCCTTCGCAGACTTCTTACCGATACTCTCTCTAACGATTCCTTCTAACATCGTTTTCCTTTCATAAAAAATAGGTGCTGATTTTATCTAATGCTTTATAAATTTCACATAAAGCTTGTTTAAAAATAATCACTTTTGCTGTTTATGTATTAGCTTGGGCTTCTTTGTCTAAAGTGATTTCATAATATCATCAAATGCTGATACAAACTGCTTTAAGCCATCGCTTAATAAATCTTTATAAACGACATTTATATCTATCTCATTATTTTTTATAATCTGAAAAAAGCTTGAGATATTTTCTTTACTAGGTACATTTTTTGCCTCTGCTTTTTCTTTTATAAATTCTTTTATCGTCTCTATTGGTGCTGTATTTATAGAATTTTTATACATTAGCTCTCTAACGTAATAATCCCCTCTTAAACTACCGCCTTTTACGCCTGTGCTTGCAAAAAGCGTTCTTACATTTTCTAGTCCAAAATCTTCGATTAGGTGGTATATATTTGCAGCATTCATTATGCCGATTTGTCCCGTTGGCAAGCTCTTTGCAGCCATAACCTCATCAAGCTTTCTATCAAATCTACTTACAAAAACACTTATCACACCTTTTGGCATAGTAGTATCTATAAAGCGACTTGCATAAGCTTTACTGCCTTCTTTAAAAGCTTCAAGACAGTTTTTAGCCTGATCTGGTGAGAATATAAGCGTAGCATTTACACTAATTCCCCTTGCCATAAGCGCACTCATCGCCTCATAACCATCTTTTGTAGCTGGAATTTTTATCATAACATTTGGCATTGATATTAGATTATAAAGCCTGATACCTTCCTCTATCGTTGCGGCTGTATCGTCACTTAAATTTGGATCAACCTCAATGCTTACAAAGCCATCATCGCCGTTTGCATAATTCCTTAACATTTTACATGCTGCAATTTTTATATCTTGAGTAGCCAAAATTTCATAAAGATCTTTTGGGTGGCGTTTATTGCTAGTTTCTATTATCTTTTTATAAGCAGGTGAAGCAAATGCTGTTTTAAAAATAGCTGGGTTGCTTGTAGCGCCGTTTATAACATTATTTTCCAATAAAGAGTTAAATTCGCTTTGTAAAAAATTTCTCTCTATAAAATCACACCAAAGAGAGAATTTAGCTTCGTTGTCATACATTAATTTCTACCTTATAAATTTTAAAATTTCACGCAAGTCTTTAACATCAACACAATGTGTCGCCTCTTTTTTTAAGATATCTTTTGCACAAAATGCAATGCTAAGGTCGCACTTTCTAAACATCGATATGTCATTGGCTCCGTCCCCAACACACATTATCTCGTCCTTGCCTAAATTTAATAGTCCACACAAGCGGTCAATCATATCTCCCTTTGAACTACTAAACATCATTTCTCCGCCAACTTCGCCTGTTAAAATTCCATCTTTGTGGTGCTGCAATATATTTGCAAAATTTGCATCAAAATTAAGTTTTTTTTGCATTACATCGGTTGCATTGTGAAATCCACCGCTAAAAACCACAACTTTGATACCCTTTTGTTTTAAAGCTTCTATTAGCTCGCCAGCTCCTGGCATAATGGGTAAATTTTTACAAATTTCATTTACTTTTAAAAGTGGCAATCCTTTTAAAAATTTTACTCTTTTCGTAAGACTTTCAAAAAAATCAAGCTCACCGTTCATCGAGCGCTTAGTTATATTAGCTACTTCTTCACTAGCATTATTAGCGGCGGCGAGAATATCTATTGTCTCGCCGTCCATTATTGTAGAGTCAAAATCAAAAACACAAAGTTTTATCAAGCTATACCCTAAAAATCACGTTTTAAAAGGCTTTCGACCTTTAAGATCGTAAGGATATTTTGGTCGCGCTTACCGATACCATAAATCATGCCTTTGTCTTTTACTAAAGTCTCTGGTGGCGGATCGATCCTGTTGCGGTCTATTCTTATAGCCTCCGTCAAGCGGTCTATCACAAAGCCAGCGATATTATCCGCATCTTTCATAACGATATATCTTGTGCTTGGGCTTTGTTTTGTGACATTTAGTGAAAAACGCTTACGCAAATCAATAAGCGGAATAACATTTCCACGTAGGTTAAACACACCAAGAACGTAATCAGGCACACTAGGAACACGTGTATATTCAATAGGTTTGATTATCTCTTGGATATTTAAAATAGGTATTGCGTACTCTTCCTCACCGACAACAAATCCTACTAGCTGAACTATATCCTCATTATTTTTTAACTCAGGACCATTCATTTGCTGTTTTTGCTTGCTTAAAACTTGATTTAGTTTATTGTTCATCCCTTACCCCTAAGCTAATTTTATATTCTTTCTAACGACATTTTCTAAGTACTCGGCTGAATATGGTTTTGTAATATACTCAGTCATTCCAACTTCTACGCCACGCAACCTATCTGTTTTTGACGTCCTTGATGTAACAGCAATAAGTGGTAAATTTCTATACTTAGAGTATTTTCTAATTTCGCCAGCTAGTGTATATCCATCCATTCTTGGCATCTCAATATCTATCAAGATCGCATCAAAGGAGTGCTCTCCGGATTTTACGATGTTTAATGCCTCAACACCGTTTGTGGCTTCTATTATTGTTACCCCAGTTGGTTCAAGCGCTTTTTGCATGATAGTTCTATCCATTTTTGAATCATCAACTATCAAGACTTTATAATCGCTTGGTTTTTCCTTTGCTTTTGTGCTATCTTCTATTTCGGCTCTAATATCTACCTTGATATCTTTTGCCATCTCCATCATAGCACCAACATCGATAATCAATGTCACACGACCATCACCTCTAATAGTCGCTCCAGCAATACCTGGGATATTTTGTAAATAATCACCCATTGATTTAATAACAATCTCTTCTTGTCCAACCAAAGTATCGACGATAATGCCTAGTTTTGCTTCAGCAACACCGATTATTACGACATAAGTTTGATCTCCACCATCAAATGCCTTTTCAACACCAAATACGTCAGAAAGTCTAACAAGAGACAAGACTTCATCTCTTAGCCTTAGTACATTTTTGCCATCGATCGTGTAAATATCATCAATCGGTACACGAACAGTTTCAAGAACACTAGCAAGTGGAATAGCGTAAAATTCTTCTTGCGTTCCAACAAGTAGCGACTGAATAATCGCAAGTGTGAGTGGAATTTTAAGCTTCATAACTGTGCCTTTTCCAACTTCACTTTCAATATCAATGATACCGTTTAGTTTTTCGATATTAGTTTTAACAACGTCCATACCAACACCACGACCAGATACGTTTGTGACCTTTGCCGCAGTTGAAAATCCTGGTCTAAAGATAAGGCTAAATGCCTCTTTTTCGCTCATCGCATCAGCTTCGCGCTCAGTGATGATGCCTTTTTCTATAGATTTAGATTTAAGCATGTCAGCATCTAGACCCTTACCATCATCAACTATCTCAACAACGATGTGATTACCTTCATTGTAAGCTTTTAACTGAACAAGTCCTTTTTCTGGCTTACCTGCTGCCTTTCTTGTCTCAGGATCCTCGATACCGTGATCGCATGAATTTCTGATTATGTGAACTAGTGGATCGCCGATCTCTTCTACGATTGACTTATCAAGCTCAGTCTCTTCACCTGAAATTTCAAGATCGATTTGCTTACCAAGGTCGCGGCTAAGATCGCGTATCATACGTGGGAATTTATTAAAGACTTTTGCTATTGGTAGCATTCTTGTCTTCATAACGGCAAGCTGAATATCAGTCGTTACCAAGCTTAGACTTGAAACTACCTGGTTTAGCTCTTCAAGGAATTTCTCACCCTCATATCTCTCTTCCACGTCATCATAAATTTTTAATAAGCGGTTTTTACCAAGAACAAGCTCACCAATTAGGTTCATTAAGTGGTCAAGTCTTTTTACCTCAACACGTATAGTTTGTTCCTGAGCTACTGCACCGCTACTTGCCGCTGGGACCTTCTTATCTCCGTCTTTTTCTTTGCTCTCTGCTTTTGCAGCTGGAGCTGAAGTGCTACTTGCAGCTGGGGCTATCTCGCTAGGAGATTTTGGAGCTATACCTTTTGAAGCACGCCTTGCTTGATCCTCAGCCTTTCTAACCTTTAAGAGTCTTTCTATCTCAGCTTCAACTTCTGAATCACTTAGCTTTGAAAGCTCAGCATCACTTATCTCTGGTGCTTCTTCGGCAGGCGCGGCTGGCTCTGACTCTTTTGCCGGCTCTGGTGTTGGCTCAGCTACTGGCGTGACAGGAGCTTCAGGAGCTGCTACTGGAACCTCACCTTCAGAAATTTGAGTAAGTCTTGCACAAATATTTTTAATATCAATGCCAGCAGCTGTATCATTTCCATGATCTCTAATGCTGCTTAACAAGCCTTTCATCATATCAACTGACTCAAGAACTACGTCCATAATGTCTGGAGTGATCTTTAGCTCGCCTTTTCTAGCTTTATTTAAAACATCCTCCATATGGTGAGTAAGCTCTGTTAAAACATCAAAATTTAAAAAGCTTGAACTACCTTTTACTGTGTGAGCAACGCGGAAAATTCTATTTAATAATTCCAAATCTTCAGGGTTTGACTCAAGCTCAACAAGGTCATGATCTATCTGCTCAATAAGTTCGAAAGCTTCTATTAAAAAGTCTTCCATTATTTCTTTCATATCATCCATGTTTCACCTCATTTTGCAGATTTAGAATGTGCTTCAATGACTTTTAGCACTTCTTGATAAAATATGCTTGCATCAAATTTTGTAAGATACGCCGCACCACCAGCTTCTTTGCTCTTGATTTCGCTAAAATCATTACTCAATGAGGAGTTAAATACTATTGGAACCTCTTTAAATCTTTCATCGTTTTTAAGAGTTGAAGCAAAACGGTATCCATCCATCTGTGGCATTTCGATATCGCTTAAGATAACTCTAAGCTCTCTTGATAAGTTATCTCCATATCTTTGATAAAGCTCTTCCATTCTTTCCAAGCCCTCAACGCCGTTTTTAGCCTCGACTACGCTAAGTCCCATCTTCTCAAGTGCGTCTTTTACCAGTTTTCTAGCAGTCGAGCTATCATCTAAAACTAAAGAAACACCTTTTAATTTTTGATCGTCTGTTACATCAAATTCGATCTTTGGTGAGTAAATTCCAAGCTCTTCTACTATGCTTTCAAGATCAAGAATAAGTAAAACTTCATCATTTTCTATTCTTGTTACGCCTGTTATTTTGCCTTTATCTAAAGCGCCAGAACCTGAAGCAAAATTTGCAGGCTCGATATCTTTCCAGCTTATACGCCTGATCCTTTTTGCCTCATGGACGATAAAACCGATCAAAATACCACTAAACTCAGCGATAATAACACGTGGCTTTATAACTACGCCTTCGGTTGGCTCGATAATATTCATCCATCTTGCCAAATTTATGACAGGGATCACCACGCCTCTTAAATCAAAAATTCCCTCGATATACTCAGGAACGCCAGGAAGCTCTGTAAGATTTGGCATCTTAATGATCTCCCGCACCTTTGCGACATTGACTCCGTATATTCCTTCATATACTTTGTTTTCGGTCTTTTTAAAGATACGAAAATCAACAAGTTCCATCTCGTTTGAGTCCGTTTTTAGTACGTTATCTCCAAACATCAATGTCCTTTCAAACTCATTTTGAGCAAATTTAATTTTTGCTGGGCGTATTCTACAACAAAATAACTTTGCTCACATGCAAAACAAGGTAAATTTATATAAAATCTATCATAAATATTAAATTGCCTACCTTGATGATAGTGTCCTTCTATCACAATGCCGGCCTCATATCCTTGCAAATGCTTGCTCATTAACTCCTTAAAATTAGGAATTTTATAGTCTAAATTTTTCTTAGTAAGTTTTGCTAATATCGCTTTTGATATTTTAAAACGTAAAAATTTATCCAAAGCATTCATAAATTTTAAAAACCATTTTAAACGCAAAAATCTAAGTGCATATTTATCTACAAAAGGTAAAAATATATCGCCATGCGCGATCTGGACGCGCTCTTCATTGATCGTTTTAAAATTTGCTGGCTGATCGTAAATATCATAAACCCTAACGCTTTTATAGCGCAGCATCTCACGCCCATCCCAAATTTCTCTTGTTTTATTAAATAAATTTGAAAGTCTAAAATCGTGGTTGCCCTCGAAGTAAAAAATTTCTACCTTTTGTGAAATTTTATTTATAAGGTTTAAGTGCTCAGAGTAAAATTCTATTGTGTATTCGCCCTCGCCCGTTAGAAAGTCAAACATATCGCCTAACAAAAAAATTTGTGGTGGCTCTTTGATCTCCCCGCTATCAACAGCTCTTAAAAATTTTAAAAAGCCATTTCGGTTTACGTTTTCATGGGCATCTGCTAAAAAGATCGCACCTTCTTTTATAACGGGGGCATATAGATATTCGCTCAAATTTTGCCTTAATTAAAAATTAGTAGAGCCAAAAAGCAGTTTCTAGCTCTTTGTCCCATCTTTTTAGTCAAATTTTATAGGCTTATAGCAAATTTTTACGATCTCAACGTCGCTTCTGCCTTTTGGTAAATTTAGCACAACTTCATCGCCCTCAGCCTTGCCCAAAAGTTGCTTTGCAAGAGGTGAGTTTATCGAGATATAGCCTTTATCGATGTCGCTTTCGCTAATGCCAACTATCGTATATGTATGCTCTATTTCGGTTTCCTCGTCCATTATCGTAACGCTTGAGCCAAACCTAACTCTATCGTGCTCATAGCTACTTGGATCGATCACTTCAGCATTTGCAAGAAGCGCGCTTAGCTCTGCTATCCTGGCATCTATGAAAGCTTGCTTTTCTTTTGCAGCGTGATACTCAGCGTTTTCTTTTAGATCGCCGTGGCTTCTTGCGATGTCGATCTCAGTTACGATTTGAGGGCGTTGCACCAGCCTTAAATCTTTTAGCTCAGCTTCTATCTTTTCATATCCGTGCATTGTCATTGGTTCACTCATTTTTTACTCCATATTCTTTAAAATTTTTACTACATTTTTACTACTGCCATGCCCTAAATAAGCCCTTAGTTCATCACAGCCTTTTAAGAATTTCTGCCTGTCGCAATCCTCATAAGCTCTAAATAAATTTTCAGCCGTTGCAAATTCTTGGATAAACTCCTCATGAAGCGACTCTTTGCCCATGAAATCAAACATTATATTTGCAAGTCCAGCGTGCTTGATCTTTACAAATTTTCTAGCGATGAAAATGTCTATCGCTTTTGCTTTATAGGCTAGCACAAATGGTGTGCCAATGAGCGCTGCTTCAAGCGTAGCAGTACCAGAGCATACAAAGGCAAAGTCGCTCTCATACAACGCTTCAGGCGTGTTTGAGACGATATCAAAATCGCTCACATCGCCATAAATTTCACCCACTTTATCAAGCAAAAATGGCGGCACGACAAGCAACCTCTTGGCATCTATTTTTTTAGCAAGCTCTCTATAAACTGGCATCAGCCTTGAAATCTCTGACCTTCTTGAGCCTGGCAAAAACGCCACTTTGCCGCTGCTACTTAGACTAGTTTTTTTAAGCTTTATCTCATCCATCAAAGGATGTCCCACGTAGGTCGAACGGCTATAAAATTTCGCATCAAATGGCAAGATCGAAGCAAGGTTGTCACAATACCTCTCCACCGCACTCACTCTTTTTGGCTTCCACGCCCAAACTTGAGGCAAGATGTAGTATGTCACGGCTGCTTTTGCGCCGGCCTCTTTTATCGCCTTTGCAAGCGGCAGATTAAAGGCTGGACTATCTATTAGCAGCACTGCATCAGCCTCTTTTGCCATCTGGCTCATCACTTTCATCGCCTTTTTTGCTTTAAAGATGAGCGGCAAAACCTCGACAAAGCCCATCGCTGAAAATTCGCTGCTTTTCATATATGGCGCACCAAGCTCTTCGCTAAAAATTCCCATTAGCTCAAATTCGCCCTCGAAATTTTTCAAAATTTCTTTTAAATGCAAATTTGCCGATGGCTCAAGAGCGGAGACTAAAATTTTCATTTACACACTTTCATCAGGTCTTTTTTTGGGGGCATTATACGCAAAAATTCTTTAAAATTTTAAGAAAGCTGTGATAAAATCCAACCCTTTAAAGGATAAAATTTGAAAGAAATTTTGATAACAAATGACGATGGATTTGAAGCAACTGGCCTGCTTGCCTTAAAAGAAGCTTTAAGCGAGCTAGATGGCGTAAATGTCACGATCGTAGCTCCAAGCTCTGAAAAATCAGCCTGCGCTCACTCTTTGACGCTCACAAGGCCTCTTAGGTTTATAAAACTTGATGATGGCTTTTTTAAACTTGACGACGCAACGCCCAGCGACTGCGTCTATCTCGCACTTCACGCACTTTATAATAAAAAGCCAGATCTAGTGATAAGCGGCATAAATCACGGGGCAAATTTAGGCGAGGACATCACCTACTCTGGCACGTGTGGAGCGGCGATGGAGGGCGTTTTACAGGGCATTAGAAGCATTGCTTTTTCGCAGTTTTATGAAAACAACTCACTAAACGAACTTGGCTTTGAACTAGCAAAAGAGATCGTTAAATTTATCGTACCGAAGGTGCTAAATGATGAAATTTCGCTAAATCCAAGAGAATTTCTAAATATAAATATCCCAGCCACAACTAGCAAAAATTTCAAAGGTTATGCCGTCGTGCCAGCTGGCAGACGTACCTACGCCACGCATGCCACGCTTAATCGCAACCCAAGAGGCATCGAGTACTACTGGCTTGGAAACGCCGCACTTGAATACGAAAAAGGCGAGCCAAGCGACATCAGCAAGGTAAATGAGGGCTTTGCCACGATAACGCCCATAAAACTAAACATGACTTCATACGAGAGCTTGGAGGGCTTAAAAGGGAAATTTGATGCAAAATGATAGATTTACAAGGATAAGATGGCTCTTTGGCGAGGATGGTTTTAGCAAGCTTCAAAGCGCAAAAGTGCTAGTTTGCGGAGCCGGAGGTGTTGGTGGGATGTGCGTGGATGCGCTTGCTAGAAGCGGGGTCGGAAGCATCACGCTTATCGATAAAGACATCTTTGACGTGACAAATCAAAATCGCCAAATTTACAGCGAAAATGTAGGCGGCGTAAAGGTGGAGGAGTTTGCCAAAATTTATCCTTGCATCACGCCTATGCAGACGTTGATCACGCCTGAGTTTGTCGCTGGATTTGACTTTAGTAAATTTGACGTGGTGATCGATGCGATCGATGATATCACCGCCAAGATCGCCCTTGCAAATGCGGTAGATCCTAGCAAATTTATAGCCTCGATGGGTGGGGCAAAAAGAGTTGATCCAACCAAGATAAAGGTGGCCTGCGTTTGGAAAACTTCGGTCGACCCACTAGCTAGAAAATATAGATATGAGCTCAAAAAATCAGGTTTTAGCGGCAAATTTGACGTGGTCTTTTCAACAGAAGAGCCACTTTGCAAGCCACTTGGAAGCTTCATGGGTGTTACTGCTTGCTTTGGACTAAATTTAGCTTCACTAGCTGTTAAAAAGATAGTTGGGCAGTAAGTCAAAAATTTACTCTCCAAGTAAAATTTCAAATTAGAACTGGCATTTTGTGGCTATAAATTTAGTAGCCAGCTCTACAAAACACGAATTTAACAATTCAAGATGAGAATCTAGTAAATTTTAAAATTTATGAGCGAATAATTTCGGCTCTAAAATTTGAGATAAGCGGTAAGCGAAGCCAAATTTTAGTAATCAATTCTTACGAGTGAATGAAAGTTTAAAATTTACAAAATGGCTTGATTAAATTTGTAAATTTTTTATTCAAAAGGGAGGCAAGTGGACTTAATTTTTACTTCTCAGGCTAGCAACTGCGTGGCATACACTAAGTCCACATCCCCTTATCGCCCTTTTAATCCCAAACCCTTCGCACATTCAAGAGGCATACACTAGTGCTTTACACTGCATGCGGTCTAAACCTTATCAAATTTTAAAAATTTACGAGCGGGCATATCACGCTTCTAAATTTAGTGGCGAATATTTATGAGCCCTAAAATTAGTAAGTTGCTAAGGCGAGTGAGTAAGATTTTAAAATTTGCAAAGATAGTAAAATTCTATTTTTTAAATAAGGACTTTAAATTTTAAAAATTTATATAGTTTTTTGGATTAAATTTAAAATAGCCAGCTGCAAATTTAGCAGCTGGCTAAAATTTTAGTTTTTATGTATGCGAAGGTAGCTATTTAGTGCTCCAACATAGGCTTTTGCACTTGCCATCATAGTATCTATGTCAAGTCCATGGCCTATTACAGCCGTTTTACCCTCAAACTCAACTTTTACATCAACCTTTGCAAGTGCGTCTTTACCTTGAGAAACGGATGCTACTTTATAGTCTTTTAGCGTGCCACTAATGCCGCTAATGCGATCAACCACCTTAAATATCGCATCAGCAGTACCATTTCCTAGAGCTGAGTCACTGATGATCTCATCATTGTGTTTTATGCTAATTGAAGCGCTTGCAAGGCTTCCACCGCTACTTTGAAGAAGAGCCGTGATCTCATAAGCTTGTGGAATTTTTGTAATCTCTTCAGCCACAAGAGCTCTGATATCGTCATCAAATATCTCTTTTTTCTTATCAGCTAGCTCTTTAAATTTTTCAAATGCCTTATTAAGAGCATCGCTATCAAGGTCAAATCCAAGGCTAGCAAGCTTATCTTTAAACGCGTGGCGACCACTATGCTTACCTAAAACAAGAGAATTTTTCTCAAGGCCTATACTCTCAGCGCTAATTATCTCATAGGTCTCTTTATGTTTTAGCACGCCGTCTTGATGTATGCCACTCTCATGAGCAAATGCGTTTTTACCAACGATAGCTTTGTTTGGTTGAGGCTCAATGCCTATAATACTAGCAATCAGTCTTGAAGTTGGATAAATTTCTTTTGAAATAATGTCTGTATAAAATGGAGCAAAGACGTCTTGGCGGGTTTTGATAGCCATCACTATCTCTTCAAGCGCAGCATTTCCAGCACGCTCACCTATACCATTTATCGTACCTTCAACCTGCCTTGCACCAGCTTTTATAGCCGCTAACGAGTTTGCTGTAGCCATACCTAAGTCATTGTGATTATGCACAGATATTATCGCTCTATCGCCTACAAATTTTACTATTTCACTAATGCGAGCAGTTATCTCTTCAGGATATAAATAACCAACTGTATCAGGGATATTTAAAGTTTTTGCACCCGCATTTATGGCAGCATCACAAATTTCTTTTAAAAAGCTCATTTCACTTCTACAAGCGTCCTCGCAGCTAAACTCCACATCATCGCAAAAGGTTTTTGCGTATTTTATAGACTCGATTGCACGTTTTATTACTTCATCTGGGCTCATTTTTAGCTTGTACTCCATATGAATTGGGCTTGTCGCTATAAATGTATGAATTCTCTTATTTTTAGCTGGAGCTAATGCCTCGCCAGCTGCCTTAATATCACGCTCAACTGCGCGTGCAAGAGAGCAAACCGTGATATTTGAGGCTTGCTTTGCTATTTGATTTACCGCATCAAAATCCCCTGGGCTTGCCGCTGCAAATCCAGCCTCCATAACATCCACGCCAAGCCTTTCAAGCTGAAGTGCAATCTGTAGTTTTTCGGCTGTATTCATTGATGCACCAGGGCTTTGCTCACCATCTCTTAAAGTCGTATCAAAGATTATAATTTTATTCTTATCCATTTTTGTCCTTTTTTGTTTTTTATATTTAAATTTTAAATTTGATGAGTTAAGTAAAGAGAAATTTGCTACCTAAGTAGCAGCAGTAGAGAGTTTTTGATTTCGATTTTTGGTAAAAATTTACGTGATTTTATGACGCCATTTTCGCTCATTCGCTCTCCTTTTTTTTGGAATTTTTACTAAACATTATAGTGGCTCTTACTATACCATAAAGCATATAGACGCTCATAACCAAAGTCGCACTTTCAAATGGATATAGATAAAGCATTGAAAATGCAACTACAAGAGCTACTAAAATTCTTATCACATGGGTTTGTTTTAAATTTATTTTTTTAAAACTTGGATAGCGGATGTTGCTAACCATTAAAGCTGCCAAAGTAGCTTCAAGTAGCATCAAGCACCACTCAAATCCTTCCAAAAAAGTATAGTCGATATAAATTCCAACCCAAAGTACGCTCACAATAGCTGCTGATGGTATAGGAAGTCCGATAAAAACATTTGGCTCATATGTACCAGTAGTGACATTAAAACGAGCAAGCCTGATAGCTCCAAAAACCACAAACATAGCAGCTATAAGTGCTCCAAATCTGCCAAAATTTTTACCAATAGTCAAATAAAATAAAACCGCTGGCGCTACACCAAAAGCAACAAGATCTGCAAGACTATCAAACTCTACCCCAAATTTACTAGTTGTCTTTGTAAGTCTAGCCACACGTCCATCAAGTCCATCTAAAATAAGCGATAAGATTATATAAATAATGGCTTTAAAATAGTTACCTTGAATAGATGAAATAATGCTAATAACACCCAAAAAAGCACTAGCTGCTGTAAATAAATTTGGCAAGATATACATTAGTTGCATCTTTTGTATGTTATTCATCTCTTTTTCCCTCTTCAAAATATCCCAAAAGTGAAGCAGCCTTTACGCTTTCTCCGACACTTACACATATCTTAGTATCTCTTGGTAGGTATAAAATCACCTCACCACTTCCTAAAAAGCCAAATTTCCTAGATGCTTTTAGGCTAGTAACATTTGAAATTTCTAAGCTTCTACTGAAGGCTCCAGCTATAATTTTCATAACAAATTTTATATTTTCTTTTTCAAAGCGAATAATAGCTCTTTCATTTAAAAATTCTGAAATTTTCATAGCCTGGCATAAGAATAAGCCATGTCTTTTTCGTATTTCAGCTACTTTTACATCACTTACAGCCCTTAATGTACCAACATCAAAAAAAGATTTTTCTATGACGATCTTAGCTACTTCATTATTATCAAAATTTGAAGCACTAATCTCTTTTATCTTGCCATCAATTGGTGATAGTAAAGCCAATTTATCATCAGAAAATGGCTCTCTCTCAGGATCTCTAAAAAAATAAAGTCCCAAAAAAAGTAAAATAGCAAAAAGTAGTGGCAAGATCCCAAATAGCAAAGATAAAACAAATAAAATTAGAAAAAATAATATAAATTTATATCCTGCTTTCGCGATATAGCCACTCATTTTTATTCCTCTTTTTTACTCTTTTCGTCTTCTTCGGTCTCTACAAGCCTACTCTCTAGATCATTTTCGATCTCATAGTTTTTAATGATCTCTCTAACTCTTTTTCCTTCGATTGTTTCTTCTTCATAAAGTGCTGATACCATATTTTCAATAGCGCCTTTATAAATTTCAAGCAAACCAAGCACAGCCGTGTATCTTTCATGAAGAAGTGTTTTTACAAACTCATCAACCTTTTCAGCCATCTTATCACTGTAATCTTTGATGCTTTGACCGCCATTTAAAAACGTAGCACGTTGCTTTTCAAGCACCATAAGACCAGCAACATCGCTCATACCATACATACTAACCATAGCTTTTATGATATCGGTCGCGCGCTCTAGGTCGTTGCTAGCTCCAGTTGAAATTTCTTTAATAAATACCTCTTCAGCAGCTCTACCAGCCAAAAGCACATCTACTTCTGCCATCAGTTCATGCTTTTGCATCATAAATTTATTCTCTTCAGGTGTGTTTAGAGTATAGCCAAGTGCCGCAAGACCACGTGGTACGACTGAGACTTTTGTTACCCTTTTTGCACCTTTTGTTAGCTCAGCTATCAAGGCATGACCACACTCATGATAAGTGACGATCCTTTTTTCTTTTGGATTTACGCGGCGAGACTTTTTCTCAAGACCAGCAATCGATCTCTCAACGGCCTCCACAAGATCGGCCTGCTCGACAAAAGTCTTTGACTTACGTCCTGCAAGAAGTGCTGCCTCATTTATGATATTTTCAAGATCAGCACCAGCTAAACCAGTTGTAAGCCTTGCAATATCTTCGATATTTACATCCTTACCGATCTTTACATCTTTCATGTGAACTTTTAAAATGTCGCAGCGTCCCTTAAAATCAGGCTTATCAACAAGCACTTGCCTATCAAATCTACCTGGCCTTAAAAGCGCAGCGTCCAAAACTTCAGGTCTATTCGTAGCTGCTATAACGATGACTGGCGACTTATCCGCATCAAAACCATCCATCTCAGAAAGAAGCTGATTTAGCGTCTGCTCTCTCTCGTCGTTGCCACCCATCGGACCAGAATTTCTACTTTTACCGATCGCATCGATCTCATCTATAAAAACGATCGCAGGAGCCTCTTTTTTAGCATTCTCAAAAAGATCTCTAACTCTACTTGCACCAACGCCGACAAACATCTCAATAAAGCTTGATGCTGACATAGAGAAAAATGGCACACTAGCCTCGCCTGCAACTGCTCTTGCAAGAAGCGTTTTGCCTGTGCCCGGAGGGCCAACTAGTAAAATTCCTTTTGGAATTTTTGCCCCAAGTCTTAGATATTTATCAGGACTTTTTAGATAATCAACTATCTCTTGAACCTCTTCTTTTGCCTCTTCGACACCTGCAACATCATCAAATTTTACTTTTGGCTTTTCAGAATTTATAAGCTTTTTTGCACTTCCTATACCAAGTATGCCACCGCCAATGTTCTTTTGCATACGACTAGCAATAAACATCCAAATGGCAAAAAATATAAATACTGGGATTATCCATGAAAATATAAGATCTCCAAACCAGTTATTTTCGCTATAAACGCTATAAGTTATGCCATTTTGCTCAAGTATACCAATGAGCGTTGGATCATTTATACGTTTTGCAAGATAGATAGTTTTGTCACTACCTATGCCTTTTATGGTAGTTTCTGAGATAGCAACCTCATTTAGCTGCTTATTTTTTAACATATCTTTAAACTCAGAATAAGCTACCATTTTACTCTGAGCATTGCTATTTAGCCCAAAAGAGCCACCTAGTCCGTCTCCACTAAAGCTTCTAAAAGCTAAAACTATAACTATTGCAAAAATGGCAAAAATGAAAATAGGATTTTTATTAAAAAAACCATTATTATTGCCACTATTTTGGTTATTATTTTGGTTATTCATCTATTTCCTTATAAACAAAGCTACTCCAATCGTTACTTTGTTTTATCTCAATTAGCTCCAAATCCTTAAATGTATCTTTAATCCTATCTTCGTATTTGTTTAAAATTCCTGACAATACCAAGTAGCCGCCTTTTTTAAGCGATTTTTTTAAGTCATTTGAGAGCATAAAAATGACATCAGCGATAATATTTGCTACAACAATGTCATATTTTTGCTCTAAATTTGCTATAGAGCCTGTCCAAATTTTATTAAATTTAACCTCATTCAACTCGGCGTTGCTAAGTGAGCTTTGTGTGGCTTGATCGTCTGTATCACAAGCATCAATCTTGCAGCCAAGCTTTGCCAAGGCAATACTTAAAATTCCACTTCCACAGCCCACGTCTAAAGTAGTATTGCCACTTTTTGCATATTTTTGTAAAAGCTGCAAGCAAGAATTTGTGCTTTCATGGTGCCCTGAGCCAAAGGCTAGAGCTGGGTCGATTATGATATTTGTTACGCCATTAAGTGGCTCTTCCCAGCTAGGTCTAACATAAATTTTATCAACCAAAATGGGCTTAACTGCCTTTTTATATTCACCTAGCCAGTCTTTATTTTCTTTTAAATTAAGAGAAATTTTTAAATCATTTGAAATTTTACGAGCACTAGAGAGCCCTTTTGCATACTCTTCAATACCCCAAGCTATATCTTTTAGATCATACTCTTCCCTGATGATGATCTCGTGATCTAGCTCTTCAACACAGGTAACTCCAAAAGAGAAAACTAGCTCTAAAATTTCATCATAAAAATTTGATGTTTTTATGCTTAATTCGTAGAATTTATCTTTCATTAACCAAGAACGTCTTCAAGCTTCTCTTTTAAAACTTGTGGCGTAAAAGGTTTAACGATGTAGTTATTAACACCTGCTTTTAAAGCTGTTATAACTTCGGCTTTTCCGCCCTCTGTTGTTACCATTATGATAGGCATATCAACATACTTCTGCTCTGCTCTTACCTTTTTAACAAGCTCAAGACCATTCATCTCAGGCATATTCCAGTCAGTGATAAGAACTTCGATACCTTCGTTTTGAGTTAAGATATTCCAGGCCTCAAGACCATGCTCAGCCTCAAGAATTTCTTGATGTCCTAACCTTTGTAAAGTATTTTTTATGATTCTTCTCATTGTTGAACTGTCATCTACAACCAAAATCTTCACATAATATCCTTTTAGTAAAAATTGCCCTATTCTAGCTAATTTAAATTTATAAAAGCTTTAACGCTACCTAAGTAGTTTAAAGGCCTCTTTTAGGTCAAGCAACCCTTCATAGTAGGCTTTTCCAACTATTACGCCACCAATCTCATTTGTGGCTTTTAGCATTAAAATATCATTTATATCACTCACGCCACCACTTGCTATCGTCTCAAGCTTGCTATTTCTAGCTATTTGCAAGCTAAACTCAACATTTACTCCGCCGAGCATTCCATCCTTGTTAATATCGGTACAAATCACAGCTTCCACACCAACATCTGCAAATTTTCTTGCAAGATCGACTGCTTTTATATTTGAAATCTCACCCCAACCTTGTACGGCCACGTAGCCATCTTTTGCGTCAATGCCAACTACAACTCTATAAATTTCAGCCATTTTTGCTGTAAATTCTGGATCTCTAAGAGCAACTGAGCCAAGGATCACTCTGCTAACTCCAAGGTCTAAATAGCGTTTTATTCGCTCTTCATCTCTTATACCACCACCCACTTGGACGCTTAAATTTGTAGCCTTTGTAATCTTTTCAATTGTTTTAAAATTTATCGTCTCTCCAGCAAATGCACCATCCAAATCAACCACATGAAGCCATTTTGCGCCATAATCTTCAAATTTTTTAGCAAGTTCACTTGGCTCGTTGCTATAAATTTTTGCACTTTGCATAAGACCTTTGCTAAGTCTAACTGCTTGTCCCTCTTTCAAATCAATAGCTGGAAAAATTTCCATCATAACCTCGCAAAATTCTCTAAAATTTTAAGTCCAGCTTCATGACTTTTTTCTGGATGAGGCTGAAAGCCAAAGATATTTTCATGCCAAACTGCACTTGTAAATTCACATCCATAAGTCGTCTTTGCCAGTGCAAATTTATCATCACAAACCACATGATAGCTGTGTACAAAATATAAATACTCAAGCTTTTTTAGTCCTAAATTTAATGGACTATTTTGCTTAAATTCCAAAGCGTTCCAACCAATGTGGGGTATCTTTAATGGTTTATCGAAATTAGCTTCATTAAATTTTACGACATCACCGGGCAAAAGAGAGAGTCCCTCATGCTCACCAAACTCGAAGCTTCGCTCAAATAAAAGCTGCATGCCAAGACAAATACCAATAAATGCTTTGCCGCTTTTTACGGCTTCTCTTACAGCTTCGTCCATGCCGTTATTTTTTAGCTTTGTCATCGCTTCACCAAAAGCTCCAACGCCTGGTAAAACAATGTGCGAATACTCCTTTAAATTTTCAGGCTTACTTACTAAGGCACATTTTTTGTCAAGAAAATCAAAAGCATTTATCACACTTTTGATATTGCCCGCACCATAATCAATAATAGCAATCATCTGTTCTCTTGCCTTTTTACGCTAAAAAGATAAAAGCTAAGTGCCGCCATTAGCATCGCCACGCCGCCTATTAGATAGATAGCGTTTATGATATTTTCAGGTGCAGTAATAGCAAATTTAAAGACTAGCATAAGAGCTTCGATCGCAAGTGCGATGATAATTGAGCCGATAAATCTCACCATCGTCTTATAAATAACGCTATTTGCTTCGTGATTTTTACCTAAAACCTCTTCTTCAAATATCGTCTTAACAAGATCAAAAATGGCAAGGGCCAGCGTTAAAATGATGGTTGATTCAAAAATTTCTTCGACATTTATATGCTCGATACTTTTTGAGATAAAGCTCTTTACCCCGTGCCAAAATAAAAATGCACAAATCATAAAAAGTGATGCACAAAAGAGCGCATAGACTGTCTTTAAAAATCTACCAAAATACTCCTCGACAAAGCCGCTATCGACCATATTTAGGATATTTTCTAGGCTTATGTCGATGCAAGCGATAAATTTAAGCTCATTTTTTTCGTTATAGATAGGCACACTTGCTGTGACGCATAAACCTCCATTTAGACTTGATGGATATGGATCGCTTAAAACGCACCTTTTCTCACGCACTGCAGTGTAATAGTATGCCTTGTTTGCGCGGTTTTCGCCTTTTAGAATTTTATACTTTTCATTTAGGCTGATAGAGTCTTCGATCTGCACGCCATTTTCGTCTAAGATATACAATGCGTCAAAATTTTCTATCTCGTGGCTGATCTTATCAAAGCCAGCTTTTATGTTCTCTAAACAAACTCCGGGCAGTCTATTTGGCAAATTTCTACTAAATAAATAGCAGATATACGCCCTTACCTTGTACCTCGTGTCACTAAATCTCTTAATATCTTTTATAACCAAAACTAGCCTTTTAAATTTAATGCGTGATTGAACTCAGGAACGATCTTTTTAAGCGCAGGTGCGATCTCGTTATCCTCAAGCTGCAAAAGCTCATTTATCTGCGAGTTTAAAAGTGCCAAATCGTAAGGCTCTGAATGTGTCACAAAGATCGATTCATACTTAGTTTGAACGTCATCTTTGTTGATAAGCAGCTCTTCATAAAGCTTCTCACCTGGTCTAAGACCTACAAATTCTATGCCCAGATGCTCTTTGTTTGAAAGTAGAAGCATCTTTTTAGCAAGATCAACAATCTTAACAGGCTCGCCCATATCAAGTACGAAAAGCTCTCCACCTTTTGCAATAGAGGCTGCTTGAAGGACTAGCTGACAAGCTTCTGATGTAAGCATAAAATATCTTGTGATCTCTGGGTGGGTGACGCTTAGTGGCCTATTTGCAACGATCTGCGCTTTAAATTTAGGTATGACAGAGCCGCTTGAGCCAAGGACGTTACCAAAGCGAACGCAAACTATCTCGCATACACCTGCTTCGTTTGAATTTAGTGCGTAAAGCTCGCAAACACGCTTGGTTGTACCCATTATGTTTGTTGGGCGCACTGCCTTGTCTGAAGAGATCATGACAAATTTCTTAACGCCATATTTTTTTGAAAGATCGACAGCATTTTTTGTACCAAGGATGTTGTTTTCAACTGCCGAGCGAGGATTTAGCTCGCAAAGTGGCACATGCTTGTAGGCTGCTGCATGGATGACGATCTCAGGTTTAAAGTCAGCAAAAACTTCTTCAAAATCCTTTAAATTTGTGATATTTACAAGCTTGCTAATAGTTCTTTTATCTTTTGTATCTTCGCCTATTTTATAAAGGTTAAACTCGCTGTGTTCAACCATTACAAGCTCACTTACGCCATATTTCAAACACTGCTTGCAAATTTCGCTTCCTATACTGCCACCAGCTCCAGTGACAAGCACTCTTTTATCTTTTAAGAAATTTGAAATAGCCTCTGGATTAAGGTCTTTTGGCTTTCTAGCGAGCAAATCTTCGATCGAGATATCCTTGATCGGCTCATTTTCGATAAGAGAAAAGAGCTTCATATCTCTTATACCATATCCACTTAGCTCATCAACTAGAGCTTGAAGCTCGTCTTGATCTAGCGCAAGCGCAATGATAGCGGTCTTTGCGTCATAATCTTTTATAAGGCTTGGTATCTCTTTTTTATCTTGCACTAAAAATCCATCACAATAAGTGCCAACAAGATCACTCCTGCCATCTACCACTCCAACCGCGTAGTAGTCAAGATAGCCCTGCTTTAAGCCACGCAAAACGTGAAGTGCCTTTGAGGTAGCGCCGATTACCACGCATGGCTCTCCTTTGTGAGGTTTGTTTGAAAAGTCAAGCACCATGCGTTTTGAAATTCTTAAAAGCCCAACAAGCAAGCATGAAATAAGAAGATCAATGAAAATGACGCTTCTTGGGTATGGATTTAAAAAATCTTGAATGATAAAAAATATGATCGTAAATAAAACCGCTGAGCAAACGTGAGCTAGGAAAATTTTTCTTGCTTCGTTTAATCCAAAAAATCTCCACGGTACCTTGTAAATTTTAAACATCCACATAAAAAATAGTTTAAATACGATCAAAAATCCAGCCGTTACAAAAAGCCCTTGCACATAGATATCTGGGATGTCGGCGTTAAATCTTAAAAGATAAGCCGCATATATCGAAAAGATAAATATAAAAACATCGCCAAGAAGGAAAAATACGAGCCTTTTTAACTTCGTTGCATGAAACATTTAAGCATTTTCCTTAACTATTTTGATCACTCTTGCTTGCGTCTCCTCGCTCATATCGCTACCACTTGGCAAGCAAATTCCTCTTGAAAATAGATCTTCGCTATATCCATCGATAAAACTTAACGCGCCTTTAAAGACAGGCTGCAAGTGCATAGGCTTCCAAAGTGGGCGGCTCTCGATGTTTGCATCAGCTAGCGCCTTGATCACTTTTAAATGTGTATCTTTTTTAGCAAAAACGCCAGTTGTGAGCCATCTGTTACCACGAGAATTTGGCAGCTCTGGCATAAATTCTAAAACGTCGCCAAGCTCTTTTTCATAAATTTCAAAGACTCTTCTCTTTTGCTCGACTCTTTTTTCCAAAACTTCCATCTGAGCCACGCCAATAGCACCTAGCACGTTACTTAAGCGGTAGTTGTAGCCATAGTCTTTGTGCTCGTAGTGAAGCAAAGGCTCTCTTGCTTGAGTGCTGTAAAACCTAGCTTTTTCTACAAATTCCTTATCACCAACTAGCATACCGCCGCCTGAAGTGGTGATGATCTTGTTGCCGTTAAAGCTATATGCGCCCATCACGCCAAATGTGCCAAGCGCCTTACCGCCGTAAAATCCGCCTAGTGCCTCAGCTGCATCTTCAACCAAAGCGATGCCCTCATTTTGGCAAATTTCACAAATTTCTTTCATCTTTGAAGCTTGTCCGTAAAGATGAGTAACGACTAATACCTTTGGCTTTTTAGGTAAATTTGAGATCGCTTTTTTAAGTAGTTCAGGGCTTAAATTCCAGCTCTCATCGCAGTCTATGAATACTGGAGTTGCTTTTTCATAAAGTATAGGCGAGACTGAAGCCATGAAAGTAAAACTAGAAGCCAGCACAAAATCACCCTCTTTTACGCCAAGGGCGCGAAGTGCTAGGTGAAGCGCCGCCGTTCCAGCACTTAGCGCTAGTGCATCTTTTGCTCCGGTGTAGTTTTTTATACTTTCTTCAAATTTATTAACATACTCGCCAAGTGGCGCTATATAGTTGCTTTCAAAAACTTTTTTTATATATTCTTGCTCTTTTCCGCTCATATTTGGTGGAGATAAAAAAACCCTATCCATTTCATCCCTTTCGTGATTTTTTGGCGATTTTAGCACTTATTTTTAAATTTATATCTTAGCACGCTCACTTGCAGGTACACCGTAAGCCTTTGTGCCATCTTTTATATCTCTAACGACCACACTTCCAGCGCCGATGATGCAGTTTTTGCCAATACTTATACCTTGAATTATGCTTGAGCCGATACCTATGTGCGTAAATTCGCCCACGCTAACATTTCCAGCAAGGGCTGCATTTGGGCTGATGTGAGCAAATTTATCTATCACGCACTCATGCTCTATCACCGCGCCAGAGTTTATGATAGCACCCTCTTTTATACGAGCTTTTGCGTTTATAACGGCATTTGGCATGACAACTACGCCTTTTTCTATCACAGCACTTTCGCTCACAACCGCACTTTTATGGATCAAATTTACTATATCAAAGCCAGCAGCCTCTACTTTTTGGCTGATTTTTTGCCTAGTTTTATTGTCACCAATAGCTATTATGATGTCAGCCTTTTCAAGCTCTGGGCTAAATTTAAACTCACTAGCATCGTCTAAAAAAGCTATCTCATCATAGCCATTATTTCTAGCGATGTCAGCTACTACAAGGCCATGCCCGCTTGCTCCGTAGATGTAAATTTTCTTAGTTTTTGCCATTAAATTTCTCCGTCGTCGCCTGCCCCTCTTTACTGACGCCACTTCGTTTTAGCACCTTTTCGATGGTTTGAAAAGCGATCTTTACATCAAGTATAAAGCTTAAATTTTTAGCGTAATAGACGTCGTACTCAAATTTTTTCTCCCAGCTTATGGCGTTTCTGCCATTTACCTGCGCTAGACCCGTGATACCAGGGCGCACGTCGTGGCGGTGCTTTTGCGTTTCGTTATAGATGGGTAGATACTCGACTAAAAGCGGCCTTGGTCCAATAAAACTCATATCGCCTTTTAGCACGTTAAAGAGCTGTGGCAGCTCATCGAGGCTAAGTGAGCGGATCAGCTTGCCAAATTTACCAAGACGCTGCTCATCTGGCAAGAGCTCGCCATTTGCGTCACGCTCGTCACTCATCGTCTTAAATTTATAAATTTTAAAAATTTTCTCATTAAGACCTGGTCTTGCCTGCGTAAAAATGACATCACGACTTACCTTTAAATAGATAAAAATCGCCGTTACTATGATGATAGGCGATGTTAAAATAAGCAAAAACAAAGCCCCCAAAATATCAATCACCCTCTTTAAAAAATTTCTATACATCTATAAATTTCCTATAAATTTCTATATATCTTTTTGCGATTTGCTTCTCGTCAAACTCGCTAACCGCCCAGTTTCTGCCGTTTTGCCCAAGTCTAGCACAAAGTGCTTCGTCATCAAGCAAAATTTTTATCTTTCCAGCAAGATCACTTGCGTCTTTTACCTTGCATAAAAGCCCGTTGTAGCCCTCTCTTACAGCTTCATTGCAGCCTGTCACGTCACTTGCAACAACTGCTTTAGCCATACTCATCGCCTCTAAAACCGTTCTTGGAAAGCCCTCTTTATAGCTTGGCAAAGCAAGTAAGTAAGAAGCTTTTAAAAGCTGTGGTATGTCGTTTCTAGCACCAAGATATCGCACTTTGCCACCTTTTAAAAAGCTCTCGTCTGCGGTTGATTTATTACCAGCAAAGCCCTCGCCCACAAAGACAAATTCGCAGTTTTTGTAGCCATTTAAAATTTCTGCTGCCTCATAAAATTCGCGAACGCCCTTGTGCCACATAGCTCTTGCGATCATCAAAATCACCTTTTTATCGCTAAGATCAGCCGCCTGCGTGATAGCTGGGTCAAATTTAGCAGTATCCACGCCGACACTTTTTATGCGGTACGCCTTGCTTTTATCTATTAATTTTTTTGAAATCATATAATCAGCATCCGAGTCGTTTACAAACACGCAAGCATCGGCCTTTGCAAAGGAAAATTTATAAAGACTCTCCATGACAAAACGCACAGCCTTTGTCTTAATATCATCATCGATATAAAAGCTACCAAGGCCTTCAACTAAATTTATCACATGCTTTATACCAGCGTTTTTAGCGGCAAATGTGCCAAATACATTTGACTTATGAGCGCCAGTTTGCAGCAGGTCCAAATTTAGCTCGCCCAAAATTTGAGATAATTTTTTTGAGTTATTTATCACGGTTAGCGGATTTAGGCTCGCCTTATCAAGCTCGTATGTAACAGCGTGAAAGCTTTTAGCAAGCTCGCCAGTGAAGTCGCCTTTTGGGGCGATAGCAAAAACCTCATGCCCCATATCTTTTAAAGTCTGCATAATAGGGCGTCTAAAAAAGTGTATGCTCATATCAGCGTGGCTTAAAAACCCTATCCTTGCCATTTTTACCTCTTTAGTTTATAAATTTTTGCCGCCCCGTCAAGTATAACTGGCTCAAAAATTTTTGGATCGTACCTTTCAAGTACAAAAAGCTGGATATATGCGCTATTTAAGATGCTTTCATCAAGGATGATAAACCTACCATAATCTCTCATAAAAATGACAGAAATATTTGAACTTTCGTTATTTTTATACTCTTTGACATTTAGCTTGCCAGCCTCGTTGTAATCAGTCTCTATGAAAGATTTAAGAGGCAAGATATTGCCATCATAGATTAAATTTGTGACATCACTTGATAGTGTAAATCCACCGCTTAACCTAATGCCATTTTCATTTTGCGAGATCGCTCTTGTGACGATAAAAAGTCCGTTGTTTAAATTTTTACCGCTTTTTAGATCGATCTTGCTAAACTGCAAAATGGTCGGGAAAATACTAAGCATCCTATCTGGAAGATAATAATAAATCTCCCTTGTCTTTGCTGGCAGGCTAAAATTTGCCTCTTTTATCTCGCTAAAAAGCTGATCGATGCTTGTGTTTCTCTCTTTTAAAATTTGAGCCAAGTTGCCGTTAAATCTCTCCTTGAAATTTCGCTCCGTATACTCAACATCAAGCCTTGCCATATTTGCTGAGCTCATCTCATCGCTTCCAAGTGCAAAACTCACGGCAAAATTTTCACGCCCAAGGTGCTTTCCACCATCAATGAGTGTCTTAACATCACTGTAATATCTAATCGGATATCCATAGTCCCACCACGCAAGCACGTAGTCCTCGCGATCTGCGATACTTTTTAACTTATTTAAAATTTCAACCTCTTTGTGCACAAAAACTGGTTCAGCCTTGTAACCATAGATATGAATAAGTGCTGGAGTGAGGGCAAGCACGGTTATGACAGCTCTTGATAGGCCTAAAACTAAGCCTTTTAGCTTTAAATTTGAAAGTACAAACTCCACTAAATAGCCAAAACCAAGAGCCATGATAGGCACAGCGTAAATAGTAAATCTAAGACCACTTTTAAAGGCTAAAAAGCCAAGTGCTAGCATGCCAAGTGAGACGGCAAATGAGCGGTTTTTAATGCAAAAAAGAGCAACGCCTGCAAGCGAGATCAAAAATGTTATGACATTTGCGCTGATCCTCTCGCAAAATAGCGTAAAATCAACGATACTTGACTCTTGGATAGTTTGATTAACATTAAAAAAATGAAAACTCATGCCTCCAACTTCAGGCGTGCCTCTAAAGACGTAGAATTTAAGCTGAAAGATGATCGGATTTAGTCCGCCGCGAATGGCAAAAACAACAAAAACAATAACCAAAGCAGCAAGAGCAAATTTTAAATTTATCGCCTCTTTTTTAAAGAGGCAAAGTGCATAAACTGCAAATACTAGGGCAAATTTAAGCGATAGATCAAGGTTTGAAATGGAAAGCAGAAGCAGCGAAATTTCAAGATAAAAAAGAGAATTTTTCCTATCAAAAATGAGCGTGTAAAGTAAAAATAGCCCAGTTAAAATGCTAATAAGCGAAAACGCGCTCGCATACCACCACATATAAATAAGCACGCTTAAGGGTGCGATTATTAGGCTATTTGCGTCCTTTTTCTCAAGCACTCTAACAAGCCCCCAAACGACAAAGACGCTAAGTGGGATGATGAGCATATCAGTATCGTAGTAGGCTGCCATAGTGCGGTTGTAGTAGCTATTTGCGACCACTGCAAGAAGTGCGGCGATAAAGCCAGCCATTTTTAGTTTGTATTCATTTGCGATCAGGATAACTGGCACAGCCACAAGCGATGAGAAAAATACGCTCATATAAATCATCGCCGTCTCAAGCTTGACACCTAGAAATTTCACGATCCAGTAAGTAAGCGTCGAGAGCGGATAGCCATAGTAGCTAAGGTCGTTTTCTTGGTGAAAGCCAGCCAGCATGTCCCTTGCACCCTCGGCAAATGCGTAGCCGTCGTTTGTGCTAATCATCAGCTCGTTGTTCCAGAAAAATACCGGATATTCACTCGCCCAAAAGATCCAGTAAAGCCTACAAACCACGCTAAAAAGGACTGCGACAAATATCATCAAGTATAAAGAGTAATTTTTAAAAAATAAATTTCTATTCATTAGGATTTTCCAAAAAATTTATAAGCTCGCTCGCTATGTTTTCACTATCAAAAAATTTAGCCCGATTATACGCAACCTTTTCAAAATTTTGCCTTATTTCAGGCGCATTAAGCACCTTTATCATCGCCTCTTTCATCGCATTTTCGTCATCAACTGGTACCAAAATGCCAAACTCACTCTCGCCCAAAAGCTCCCTTGCGCCACTTTTATGCTCGGTTGAGATGATAGTTTTTTCGCACGCTAGTGCTTCAAGCAAGACATTTGAAAAGCCCTCAAAACGCGAAGCACAAAGCAAACAAGAGGCGTTTTTTATATGCCTAAATGGATTTTTATCAGTGCCAAGAAGCTTTACTCGATCACCCACGCCAAATTTATCTATCAAATTTTGCAGCTCATCCTTTAAAGGACCTTTACCAAGGATGCCAAGCGTAGCACGAGGATCGTTAATCAAAGCTATTATTTTTATTAGCATAGCTTGATTTTTACCGCTATCAAGGCGGCCGATGTTTATAAAAAATGGCCTAAAATTACCCTCGATCGGCTCATCTTTTAGCAAATTTATAGTTTTTAGATCAAGGGCGTTATAAAGCACCTTTGTTTTGTCCTCGCTCATACCAAAATTTCTCACCAGATCCTCTTTATTGCCAGCTGCATTTGCTAGGATGAGATCAGCTTTTTTATAAAGATGAGTGAGTAAGAATTTATTAACTCGTCCGCTTAGATCGTTTTTATATAAGATAGACGGACAGCTTCGCTCACTGATAACTAGCCTCTTTTTAAAGCCCAAAATTCTAGCTATTGCAGCGATATAGCATGGGCGGTTCATCAGCACAAACTGCATGTCGATGTTTAAATTTTGACAAAGCTTTTTATACTTAAAGGCAAGTATTGGCATTGCCAAAAAGAGCCTTGCAAGCTTCTTTAGCCCGCTCTCGTAAGGATCGCTGTTTTCTATAAAGTGGATCTGCACCTCGCTTGGAATCTCGTAAGCGATGACCTTGCTCATTAATATAAGATGAACTTCATAACTTTTAACCAAAAATGGCAGTAAATTTGCCACATTTCGCTCAGCCCCACCAGGTCCCATCGAGTATAAAAAAACGGCTAATTTTTTCACTTGCTAACAACCTTTTTGATAAATTCTCGCCACTGCTTGATGATATTTTCTTTGCTAAATAAATTTGCACTTTCTCTAGCGTTTTTTGCTAGTTTTTGCCTTAAATTTTTATCTTTTAAAAGCATTTCAAGCTTATCTTTTAGATCATTTGCGTCGCCATTTTTAAAGATAAGGCCGTCCGTGCCGTCATTTATAAGCTCTCTTGCACCCACAGTGTCGCTACCTAGCCTAGCGCAACCAAAGGCGCCCGATTCGATTAGCACGTTTGAAAGTCCCTCACTTCTTGAGCTTAGAACAAAAATTTTAGCCTCACTATAAAGTTTTATGACATCACTCGTGTGACCTAAAAATTTGACATTAAGCCCTAAATTTGACGCCATTTGCTTTAGCTGCACTTCTTGCCTGCCACTGCCTGCGATCTTTATCTCCCAGCCATCAAGCAAGCTCTTATCCACCTTGCTAAGCGCCTCAAAATAGATATCATAGCCCTTTACCGCCTCCAGTCTTGCCACGCTTAAGATGACGTTTTGCTTCTCGCAAATTTCAGGCACACCGATAAAAAGTGGGTTGTGGATGACCTCGCGATTTTTGGCAAATTTATAGTAGTCGTAGTCGCTTTTACTTAGCACGCTTAAGCCATCTACAAAGCGGTAGCTAATATCACGCATAGCGCTTGCGATTTTGCTTTTTAGGTAGCTGTGCTCGTGATGCTCGGTTGCTATTAGTTTGCTCTTTAGCCCAGCATTTGCCAGCACGCAAGCGACGCTTGTCCAGTCGATAAAGCTAATTATCAGATCAGCTTTTTGCTCTTTAAAAAGTGCTCTAAGAGCGAGAATTTTTTTAAATTTTAAAGCAACACCTGAACCAGTGACGTTAAGATTTATGATATTTATCTTTTCACTAAATTTATAAAGTCCAAGATCCTCTTCAAGCAGGGCGATAGTGATCTCATTGTCTTTACAAAGCTCATTTGCAAGCACATTTAGCACTCGCTCAGCTCCGCCGTTTCTAAGTGCGGCGATGACAAAAAGAATTTTCACTTCACACCTCCAAGCCTTAAAAGCTCCAGCCATTTTTTATAAATTTGCTCCACGCTAAACTCATCAAGTCTAGTCCTTGCATTTTTGGCAAATTCGCCCATTTTTGCCTCATCTTGGATCAAATTTGCAAGCTTTTTGCTCATCTGATCAGCGTCATTTATCTCGCAAAGCAAGCCATCAAAGCCATCTTTTATAAGCTCTTTTGCCCCGCTAGTTTTTGTCGCAACCCTTACGCAGTCATAGTTTATCGCCTCTATCAAGGTGTTTCCAAGACCCTCGAAATTTGAGCAAGAGAGTAGTGCCTTTGCCCTTTTATAAAGCGAAGCGATGTCGCTTACATTGCCTAAAAACTCTACATCAGCACCCAAGCTTTTAGCTAAATTTTCTAAATTTGCTCTCTCTCCGCCATCCCCAGCGACAGCAAATTTATAGCCGCTTTGCTTTAAGTTTGCAGCCACTCTTACAAACATTTCGCAGTTTTTTATCTTATTTAGCCTACCAACAAAGATGACTAAATTTTCTTTAGCAAAGCCCTCACTACGCACCTTTTCAAAGAGCGGGTTGTAAATTTTCATCACATTTTTGCAAAATTTAGAGTAGTAGCCTAGATCCTCGTCGCTTAGGACGCTAAGTGCGTTTGCAAATGGATAGCTTATACGTCTTAGCACCTTAAAAATAGCTCTTTTTGGCGCAAGATAGTTTGTGTGCTCGCTTATAACTATAGGCGTTTTTAGCCCAGCCGAGCTAAAGAGCACCAAGGTATTTACGGCGTCTAAAAATGATATCACAGCATCAAATTTGCCCTCTCGTATGAGCGCTCTTAAGGCAAGCACCTTTAAAACTCTCTTTTTTAAATTTCCAACCAAGCCAAGCTCATCAGCCCCAACGCCCAAATTTATGAGCTTTACACCGCTTGCTAGCTCGTAAAATGGCTCATCTTTGTCAAATTTAACAAGGCTTACCTCGTGATCCATGCTAAATCTTGATGCGATCACCGCGCAAACTCGCTCCGCACCGCCACTTCTAAGCGTTGATGTGACAAACAATATCCTCATACGCCAAACCTTTGTTTTATCTTCACTCTAAGCTTTGAAAGTGCTGGTAAAATGCCACTTGGAAGCGGGCTAAGCAGTAAAAAAATAAACGCTTCTTTACTAAATTTAATACTAAGACTTTTAAAGATACACCTTAGCATCAGGCCATATTCGCCAGCGATCTTGGCGTAGTAAGCGGCGTTTTTATACTGCATAGCTAGAAATTTTGGCTCATTTTTGATAGCGATGTCGTAGTGTAAATTTGCTGTTTTGATGTAAGCATTTGCCACGCTTAACGCGTGCTTGCTGGCATTTAGCGTAGCACTGTCGCTTCTTGCGATGCGGTAGATGTAAAGTGGCTTTTTAAGGTAGAAGACTTTTTTTTCAAAAAAGCGGATATAAAGCTCATTTTCGCCGCCAAAACTACTCTCATCAAACCTAAAGCCGTCTATAAATTCACGTGAAAAAAGCTTAAAATACTCGCCATTTATCCGCCCGCAGTGATAATCAACCTTGCTCATCACTCCGCTCTTATTATAAGGGCTTCTGCCAGCCATCACCTCAGTCATCACGCCATCTTTTTCACAGATCGCGTCTGCAAAAATGCACGAATACTCGCCACCTTTTAAAATTTCATAGCACTCAGCAATCGCCTCGCTCATTAGCTCATCGTCATCGTCAAGTAAGCAGACAAACTCGCCTGTTGCGTTATCAAAGCCGTTATTTTTGTTGCCATTTGGACTCTTTTTGTGAGCGGTATTTTTTACAAATTTGATCCTTGCGTCGTTAAAACTCTTGCAAATTTCTCTCGCGCTCTCATCATCGCCGTCGTCAGTTACAACTATTTCTAAATTTTTATAGCTTTGAGCTAGAGCGCTTTTTATGGCCTTTTGTAAAAGCTCTGGACGCTTATAAGTCGCGGTTACGATGCTAACTAATGGCTCGCTCATTTAGCCCCTTTTAAAAATTCTCTCATAGCCTTGAAGCTTCTCAAGTCGTGAGAAAAGTATAAATTTAATTGTCTTTATGTAGGCCTTTAAATTTGCGCTATATCCTCTCTCAAGGCGCTCGCCCTCGATGTTTGAGCCACTAAGATCGGTTGGGTGCGCAAAAAGATCGCAAAAATACATCTGCATATCATTAACACCAAGCAAATAGTCCCAAACATCTGTCGTGCAAAGCGCGCGCTTATGAATTTCAAGCAAATTTTTAGCGCCTTTTTTAGTTAGCACATAAGCCCCTGCCCTATAAATGCTCGAAAATGAGTGCTTAGAAACCTGCCAAAGCGGCTTACTTAGGCTAGTATCCACCTTTTTGCCAAAGGCGCTAAACCTGCCCTCTAGCCCATCTTGCATGCCACATATCAGCACGCTGTTTTCAGGCATCTTGCTAGCTGCCAAAAAGGCCTCTTTTATGTCTTGATCATCTCCTATCACATCATCTTCAAAGATGAGAGCAAATTTAGCCTCGCTTGCCAAAAACGCCTCATAGGCTTTCACATGCGAGAGCGAGCAGCCAACCTCTGCTGGGCTTAAAACCTTGCCATAAGCTTTAAATGACGGCGAAATGATCTTATAATACTCCCTCGCGTTTAGCTCCCTGCCATCGACTGCGTCTATTAGCTTAAAGCTATCATAAGAGCTAAATTTCTGCTGTAAAAGCTCGCGCCTTTTGGTATCTTTTGCCAAAGAGATCAGGTAAATTTCATCCATTTAAGACCTTTTAAATTTTTTTAAAATTTTACGCCAGACTATGCCTCGCTCAAAAGCATTAAAAAACAAAAAATATCCCAAAACATAAGCTGCGCCGGCGTATATCGCAGCAAAGATAGCAAATTTTAGCCAGTTATCTAGGCTCACAAAGTCCTTGCAGGCAAACATCGCAAGCACGCAGAGCGCAAAAACGGCTAAATTTTTAAAATAAACCCCGTAAAATGTGGTGAGCTTTACCTCTAAATTTAAAGCAGCGTTTATGAGATCAAAGCCAAGAATTCTTATGCTATAAAAAATGGCTGCGACGATGACGATGCCATAAACGCCGCAGTCACTAAATTTAAGCAGGGCGATCTGTGCTATGATCGTGTTAAAGCCAAGGATGGTGTTGGCAACGGCTGGTCGGCGAAGCTTGTTTGTCGCGCTATCAAGGTTAAAAAGCGAAAAAACAAAGCTTATAAATATAATGGGCACAAGCGTGATCATCGAGACGTTGTAGATA
Source organism: Campylobacter concisus (assembly GCF_902460625.1). GTDB lineage: Bacteria > Campylobacterota > Campylobacteria > Campylobacterales > Campylobacteraceae > Campylobacter_A > Campylobacter_A concisus_AD. The sequence goes on along the minus strand of NZ_CABPUT010000004.1, from coordinate 99,169 downwards.
AATTTGACCTCATCTGCACTTTTAAAAGATAGCCAAAGCGTGTAAAAATCAAGTCCAAAAACTACGAAAAATGCAGCCGGAGCGCTCATCACAAAGGCTATCACCTTCATAGAAAATTTAGCCTCTTTTATGAGGTCCGTGATCAAATTTTTTGAGTAAAGCTCGACAAATTTTGGCGCAAAGATACCGCTAAGCTGCGCTACAAAGCTCTCAAGTATGATAGGAGCGGCCTTGGCAACTGAAAGAAGTCCTGTGGCGTTTGCATTTACAAAAATGTTGCAGATAAAAAGGTCCATGCCCGTCAAAAGTATGCGGTTTAGCGCATTAAAGCTATTCCAAATGCCAGAGTTTAAAAGTTCTTTTATCTTAGAAAAGTCAAATTTACTAAGGCTAAATTTTAGCTCCGGCGTGATGCGAGCTGACATAAAAATGGTGCTAAAAAAGACAAAAAGGCTAGCCACAAGCGCCGAAATAGCGATATATGAGATAAATGGCTTAAAAAAGAAAAAGAGCGCCACGATGAGGATCGCTAGGATCGCACTTGAGATGGCATTTCTGATGGAGAGTAGATAGAGCTTGTTTGTCACAAATGCACAGACCGTTAAAACGCCGTTAAATAGGCCGACACAGAAATTTATAAAGTAAAAAACAAGGGTCATTCTCACGTCAAAGAGTAATTTTTCAGGGACATTTAAAAAGCTTTGCAAATTTAGTATGAAAACAGAGCTAAGCACCACCACAACGGCGCAAAAGAAGATATTTACGACAAGCACTGATGAGTAGTAGGTGTTTGCAAGGTTTAGATCTTTTTTGTGCCAAGCATGAGCGACAAAGCGCCCACTAACAGAGTTTATTGCTACACTCACGACCGCTGCGTAGCTAACGATGGCGTTACTAAGACCCACAAAGCCAAACGCCTCATTGCCAAGGCTTTTTAAGATAAATGGCGTAAGAAAGAAATTTATGCCCATTGATACGACAAAAACGACGATTGAGCTTATTAGATTGATTAGCATTAGATTTTTAACCTATAAATTTTTACGCCACTTGAGATGACAAATGGCTCAAAGTATCTCTCATCGGCCTTTTCAAATATAAAAAGCTGCACAAAAGATGAGTTAAAAGCATTTTCATCAAGCAACAATATCCGCGCATAATCTTCCAAAAAAACCACATAAATTTTGGCATTTTTATCTATGATTTTTTCATCTATTCGCAAATCTTTTCCAGCACCTTTTACCTTATAAAATGATTTTATAGCTTTTTTCTCGCCGTTATGTATGATAAATTTTTGCTCATTTGTAGGCAAAGTATAGCCGTCTCCAAGGTCAATACCAGCTTCGCTAACGCCATTTAATGCACTAACATGATAAAAATCCTCTTTTTGCCTTTTGCCAGTTGTAATGTCGATATAGCTATATCTAAAGATATTTGGTGCGATGTCAATCATATTTGGCACAAGATAGTAAAAAACATCTTTTTTTGCAGCTGGCAGAGTGAAATTTTCGCTTTCAAGCTGACTTAAAAAAGTATTTATATCACTTGTGTTGTAGTCTTTTAAAATTTTATCTATTGGCCTTATATTTTGCTCAAGCGAGGTGTCATTATACGTAACTGCCACTCTTGCAAGTCTAGCCGAAAATGCCTCATCTTTTCTCAAAGCAAGGCTAACAAAATAATTATTTTTGCCACCTTGTCTACCAGGATCGTTTAAAGTCATGACATCAGCAAAATACTTTATAGCATATCCATAATCCCACCACGAAAATACATAATCATCGCGCTTAGTGAGCTTTTTAAGTTCATCAAGCGCAATTGCCTCATCACGGTTAATCACAGTGTTTGGCCTATATGAATAAGCAAAATCTAAATTTATAGCAAGAGCGGCTACGGCAAAAACTAAAAATGATAAATTTTTAATGAAATTTCTAAGATCAAATAAATTTAAAAAAAAATGCAAAAAATAACCAAAACCAAGCGCAACAAGTGGTGTTACGTACATAACAAATCTAACTCCGCTAAAGAAAGAGAGGAGTCCAAGTCCAAGCATTGGCAACGTAAGTAAGAATGGACGAAATTTAAAGCAAAGTAGCAAGTATCCAATAATAGCTGCCAGTAATATAAGAATATTTCCCGACATGAAATATATAAAATACAAAGGACTGGCACTTTTTACTTCGCTGATGAAATTATAT
>NZ_CABPUT010000004.1:84813-96709 GCF_902460625.1 Campylobacter concisus | reverse complement strand
CCTTTAAAAACATAAATACCCATCTTTGAAGTAATGAAATCAAAACCACCAAAATAGATAAAAATAGCTAGCATTAAAGTAAGAAAAATGGCTAATTTTCTAGCTGAGAGTAAATTTTTATATTTGCAAAAAAGAGAGAAAAATAAAGCAATAACTACTAAATTAAAAATCAAAATTTTATTTGCTATTAGTGGATCTTTAGTAAAAACATTTGAGCTTACGATGCTTATAAATATAAAAAATATCGCTTGATAATTTTGCAATCTATCTCGCATAAAAACTATCGTATATAGTAAAAACATAAAGAAAATGCTTAAAATAAGTGCATAAGAGCTTTGATACCACCAAAGATAAAGCGATACAAAGACTCCAGGCAAAACGATAAATTTTTGTTCATTTGTGTTTAAAAGCCTGATCAAAAAATAGATGATAAAAAGCGCAAATGTGACATTTAACATGTCACTATCAAAATATCCAGGCGATGTCCTTGAAAGATAGCTTGGCAAGATAACACTCATAAATGCAGCCACAGCCCCAGCTTTTAGCGCTTTGAGCTCATTTGATATCAAAATAACTGGAAGTGCGATAAGAGGAGCTAAAAAGATGCTCATATAAAACATCACGCTTTCGATCTTAAAAGGAAAAATTTTACAAATATAAAAAACTATGGTTGAGATTGGGTGATTAAAGGGGCTAAAGTCATTTTGCTGATGAAAGCCAGCCAGCATATCTCTAGCGCTCTCTGCGTAATAATATGCGTCATTTGTCGTAAGCATAAATTCGCCATTAAAGTAAAACTCTGGCATATCCTTTGCCCATAAGACCCAGAGCATCCTAGCCACAAATCCAAACAGATAAGCAGCCAGAAATATAAGTAAAATTTTACAATTTACGCTTACTTTGTGCACTAAATTCCTTACAGCCTAGCGTCAGCCTCTGGGTAGATATTTTTTATATCGTAAACTAAATGGCCTTTTAAATTTAGCTTTTTAAACTCATTGTGAGCTACGGCGATCACGATGCAGTCGTAGTCGTTTAGGTTATACTCTTTTACTAGATCAAAGCCGTACTCGTGTTTTACCTCAGCACTATCAGCCCAAGGATCAGTCACATCGACCTTGCAGCCAAAGTCTTTTAGCTCATCAACCACGTCTATAACGCGAGAATTTCTTATATCTGGGCAGTTTTCTTTAAATGTCATACCAAGAACAAGCACGCGGGCTTTGTTGATAAGCACGCCTTTTCTTATCATTAGTTTTATAACCTGATCAGCTGCGTATCTGCCCATATCATCGTTGATGCGGCGACCTGCTAGGATCATTTCAGGATGATAGCCTACCTCTTGAGCTTTGTGAGTTAGGTAGTATGGATCTACGCCGATGCAGTGACCGCCGACTAGACCTGGGCGGAAATTTAAGAAATTCCACTTCGTACCTGCAGCCTCAAGCACGTCAATGGTGTTGATATGAAGCTTTTCAAAAAGCATCGCAAGCTCGTTTATAAAGGCGATGTTGATGTCACGCTGAGTATTTTCGATGACCTTTGCGGCCTCTGCTACTTTGATGCTTGAAGCTTTGTGAGTGCCGGCTGTAATGATAGAACGATAAATTTCATCGACCTTGTCAGCGATCTCTGGGGTTGAGCCGCTAGTGATTTTTTTGATTTTAGTTACGGTGTGCTCTTTGTCACCTGGGTTTATACGCTCTGGAGAGTAGCCGCAGAAGAAATCTTTGTTAAATTTCAAACCACTTTTTTCAAGAAGTGGTACGCAAATTTCTTCTGTAACGCCTGGATAAACGGTGCTTTCATAGACAACGATGTCGCCTTTTTTAAGCACTTTTGCCACACTCTCAGTCGCTTTTACGACTGGAGTTAGATCAGGGCGCTTGTTCCTATCTATCGGAGTTGGAACGGTCACGATGAAGAAGTTACAACTTCTAATATCATCTAAATTTAGACTAAATTTCATGCCATTATCGATCGCTTTTTTCATCAGTTCGTTACTAAGTTCAAGCGTTCTATCATAGCCACTTTTAAGCTCTTCTATACGTTTTGCATTTACATCAAAGCCCACTACTTCGTACTTTTCGCTAAAAGCTGCTGCAAGTGGAAGTCCCACATATCCAAGTCCTACTACTGCTATTTTCATTTATTTTTTCCTTTCTTTTTTGCTTCTATCTTTTTTACGCGTTCATACATTCTTATTTCCGCACTTACACCTTTTGGAATTATGATTCTAATAGGGCTAACGCCTGGTAAAATTTTAGTGAATTCGTAATAAACCTGCCTCTTTTTCTTTCCGTCCTTGCATAGCATCATCGTTTGCGCTAGCTCATCCCCACCGCTAAATTCGTAATAAATCCCGCGCGCGTCCTCTTTTTCTTCAAGCTTCCCACCGAGTAAAAAGGCGAAATTGCAGTCGATTTCTATCTCTTTAAAAAATGCGACTTCGTATTTAAAATAATCAGGCGGCATCTTTGAGATAGGTAGCTCAAAAATATTTTCCTCGGTTTTTGGCGCATTTTCGCTCGCCAAAAGTGAAAACGGAAGCACGCAAGCTGCGATAAAAAGTAAAATTTTCCTCATGCCTTTACTCCGATTTGGAAATACTTAAATCCATGCTCGGCTAAAATTTTAGCGTTGTATTGGTTGCGCCCGTCAAATATGACGGCGTTTTTTAGCCTTTGCTTGATCTCCATAAAATCAGGCGATCTAAACTCGCTCCACTCAGTTACAAGTACCATAGCATCAGCGTTATCAAGCGCATCGTACTTATTTTTAGCATATTTCACATCTAAATTTGGCATATATTTTTTAGCTTCTTCGCTTGCTTTTGGATCATAAGCGACCACTTTTGCGCCAGCCTCGTCTAAAAGCTTTATCAAAGTTAGCGAGCTAGCCTCTCTCATATCATCGGTATTTGGCTTAAACGCAAGTCCCCAAAGTGCGATCGTTTTGCCCTTTAGGTCGCCGTCAAAAAAGTTATAAATTTTTTCAAATAGCACTCTTTTTTGAGCCTTATTTCTTGACTCGACCGCGTTTAAAAGCTCTGGTTCAAAGCCATTTTGCCTAGCCGTATAGATGAGCGCCTCTACGTCTTTTGGAAAGCAGCTGCCGCCGTATCCGCAGCCTGGGTAGATGAAGCTATATCCGATCCTTGAGTCGCTGCCGATACCTTTTCTTACTAAATTTACATCAGCGCCCACACGTTCGCAGATATTTGCTATCTCGTTTATGAAGCTTATCTTGGTTGCTAGCATCGAATTTGCAGCGTATTTTGTCATCTCGGCTGACTTTACGTCCATGCAAATGAGCCTGTCGTGATTTTTCATAAATGGCTCATAAAGCTCTCTCATCACGCTAAAGCCCCACTCACTACTAGCCCCGATAACTACGCGATCTGGCTTTAAAAAGTCCTCAACTGCCGCACCCTCTTTTAAAAACTCTGGGTTTGAAACGACTTCAAATTTAACCTCTACATTTCTCTTTTTAAGCTCAGCCTCGATCACCTCATGCACCTTAGCTCCAGTGCCTACTGGAACGGTTGATTTATCGACTACGATTAGCGGTTTGCTTAAATTTTCTCCGATAGATTTTGCCACCGAGAGGACATATTTTAAATCCGCCTGTCCATCAGCGCCCATAGGAGTACCAACTGCGATAAATAGCACATCTGCATGCTCTAGCGCCTCAGTTATCTGCGTACTAAATTTAAGCGAACCATTTTTGTAGCACTCGCTCACGATATCAGCAAGCCCTGGCTCATATATCGGTACGATACCGTTTTTTAGTGCCTTGATTTTTTTTTCATCGACATCGACGCAGATCACGCTGTTGCCCATCTTAGCAAAGCATGCACCGCTTACTAGTCCAACGTATCCGGTTCCGATTACTGCTATTTTCATGCTTATCCTTAAATTTTCTTTTCCCATTCAAGGGCGGTTTTTATAATGAGCGTTAGATCGTCTCTTTTTGGCTTCCAGCTTGTTAGCGAGCGCAGTTTGCTCGCATTTGAGATAAGGATAGCTGGGTCGCCGTCCCTTCTTGGCGCATTTAGCACCTTAAAATTTACCCCACTCACCTCTTTTGCGGTCTCGATAACCTCTTTTACGCTAAATCCTCTGCCGTATCCCACGTTAAAAGTTTCACTTCCATTTTGACCGATATACTCTAGCGCACTTATGTGAGCATCTGCTAGGTCACTAACGTGAATGTAGTCTCTTACACATGTACCATCTTTTGTCGCGTAGTCATCGCCAAAGATGCCCATACTCTCGCGCTTGCCAAGTATAGTTTGCACAGCTACTTTGATAAGGTGCGTGGCATTTGGATAGTTTTGACCGATAAGTCCCTCTTCGTCTGCACCTGCTACGTTAAAATAGCGCAAAATCGCAAATTTGAAATTTTCATTTGAAGCGGCGTAGTCTTTGATGATCTGCTCGCTCATAAGCTTGCTTCTGCCGTATGGATTTATCGGGTTTGTAGGTGTAGTTTCGCTTACCTCTGCCACGTCTGGCTCGCCATAAACTGCAGCAGTTGAGCTAAATATAAATTTATTTACATTGTAAGTTTTTGCGTATCTTAGCACCTTCGCAACGTTTGCGGTGTTGTTTAGGTAGTATTTTAGTGGCTCACTCATACTCTCAAAAACCTCTATAAACGCTGCAAAATGGATGATCGCATCAAATTTACCATTTGCGAAAATTTCACTTAGATCATCTTCTAGATTTGCGTTTATAAATTTAAAATTTCCGATTTTTTGGAGCGCATCAAGTGCTTTTTGTGAACCCTTGCAAAGATTGTCGATAATAGTTATCTCATCTTTGCCTTGCTTTAAAAGTGCTTTTACTACGTGGCTGCCGATGTATCCAGCACCACCTGTTACTAAAATTTTCAAGTTTAAGCCTTTCATAAAAAGTGGTTAATTTTATCAAAAATAGAGTAAAGCAAAAGTAAAGCAAGGCTTTTGAATAAAATTTAATCCTCTCTAACCCTCAAAAATATAGGAAATCTTGGCTTGCCGTTAGAGGTTAAATTTTGAAATTTATATGTGATTATGGAGCCTATCTTTGGGGGATTTCGGCGCTTTTCATCGCTTAGTCCAGAGCCTATTTTAAAGATAGTGCCAGATTTTGGCTCGCCAGCTTTTTCTTCACCCTGCTTGCCACCAAGCGCCTTGCAAGTGAGCGAGCCAGCAAGGTTAGCGTATTTACCGCTACCTTTGTTTATAGCGGTCACTTCACACTCGGCATCTTTAAATTTCTTAAATTTAAGCGCATTTTTACTTCGTTTTCGCTCGTACGGTGCATTTGGCTCACGTACGACTGCTCCCTCTCCGCCTTTTGCGATGATACTTTCAGTAAATTTCAAAAACTGGGCGTTATCTCGCATTTTTATCTGTTTTATGATGATTAAATTGTGATTTGGCTCATTTTTTAGAAATTTAGCCAAAACTTCAAGTCTAGCAAGTAAGCCACCACTTGCCTCCGGCACGTCAAAAATGTGAAATTTTAGCCTCTGCCAAGCTTTTTCATTGGGTAGCTTATCCATCACGGTCGCTTGAATTTCTTCAAATTTAAGCTCTTTTGCGTAAAGCTCGCCATCGAGTGCAAATTTTGGGAAATTTTTAGTAAAACTTAGCGGTGCATTTAGCTTTTTGCCCTGTCTTGAGAGTAAATTCTCTCCGTCCCAGTAGGCACGCACGCCATCAAGCTTCTCGCTAGCTAGCCAGCCTGAGATATTTTGATCTTTATACTCGCTAAGGCGCAATAAATCAAGAGAAAATGCAAAATTTAAAAGGACTAAAACCGTAAAAATTATTCTAATCAAGCTTTTGCCTTGCAAAAACAATAATTCATATGATCATCTACAACGCCCACGCTTTGCAAAAATGCATAGGTACTAACAGAGCCTAAAAATTTAAACCCTCGCTTTTTTAGCTCCTTTGCCACAAAGTCAGACATTGGCGTAGTAGCTGGCACTTGTTTGATATCTTGATAGTGATTTATGATCTGTTTGCCATCAAATTTTGGGTCAAATTTTCTTAACAAATATCCCCACAAATAGTCATAAAAGCTGCCAAATTCTTGCGTTACGGATAAAAATGCAATGGCATTTGCAGAAAGTGATTTTAGTTTTAATTGGTTACGAATCAGCCTCTCATTTTGCATAAATTTAGCTATCTCAGCCTCGCCGTAATGCTTGATCTTCTCTGGATCAAAGCCATCAAACGCCTCTCTCATGGCCTCTCTTTTTTGAAGCACTCCATGCCACGAAAGTCCCGCCTGAAAGCCTTCCAGAACTATCATTTCAAAAAATTTTCTATCATCTTTTACGACTTTGCCCCACTCGTTATCGTGGTAAGCTATATCAAGCTCGCCTTTTGCCCATTCACATCGCCTCATCTGCGTTCCTTAAATCTCAACTCCGTAAAACTTGCAGTACCACTCAACAAATTTAGCTACGCCGTCATTTACTTTTGTATTTGGCTTATAGTCAAAGTCAGCCACCAAGTCGCTCACATCAGCAAATGTCGCTGGCACGTCGCCTGCTTGAAGTGGGAGAAAATTTTTCTTGATCTCGCGGCCGATCTTTATCTCAACTGCTTTGATGTAGTCCATGAGCTCGACTGGGCTGTTGTTACCGATATTATAGACCTTAAACGGCGCTTTTGAAGTGGCAGGATCTGGATGCTTTGCGTCCCAGTTTGGATTAGGCTTAGCAGGGTTATCTATGCACTTGATGATACCCTTTACGATGTCGTCCACGTAGGTAAAGTCGCGCTTCATCTTGCCGTAGTTAAAGACGTCGATAGTTTTATCTTTAAGCGCAGCATCAACAAACAAAAATAGCGCCATATCAGGACGTCCCCATGGTCCATACACCGTAAAAAAGCGAAGTCCAGTCGTTGGCACATTAAATAGATGGCTATAAGTGTGCGCCATCATCTCGTTGCTCTTTTTAGTCGCTGCGTAGAGGCTTATAGGGTGATTGACCCCTTCGTGGGTAGAAAATGGCATGTTTTCATTTAGGCCATAAACCGAGCTAGAGCTTGCATAGACTAAATTTTTGATCTCATTGTGGCGGCAGCACTCTAGGATATTCACAAAGCCTGTGATGTTGCTATCGATGTAAGCTTTTGGGTTTATTAACGAGTAGCGAACGCCAGCTTGTGCGGCTAAATTTACCACTACGTCAAATTTTTCTTTGGCAAAAAGCTCTTTCATCGTCTTTTCATCAGCGAGGTCAGCTTTTATAAATTTTAAATTCGGATGCGTTTTTGAGGTGATAAGCTTGCCGTAGTCTATCTCGCTAGTCTCAAAGCCAGCCGTTTTTAGGCGCGCGAGCTTTAAATTTACGTCGTAATAGTCATTTATCACATCATATCCAACGACCTCATCGCCACGTGCTACAAGGGCATTTGCAAGATGAAATCCTATAAATCCAGCTGTTCCAGTTACTAAAATTTTCATATTTTTCCTTTCATTTTTGGCTTATTTTAGTGCAAAAATGTAAATTTACGTATTTAGATCAGGGTGGTCCCAGGTGTTAAATTCAGACTTTATGTCATCATTTTCTTGCCCTTTGCAACATAACCACTCAAGCCCTGCACGTCTTTCCATAACGACCTCTTCGTCAAGTCTAGCAACCTTTTTGCCATTTATCCTTGCGTCCACACACGCCCAGTGATAACGATAAACTAGGTCGAGTTTGCTTAAAATTTCATCCAAACTGCGCGACTTTGAGCGATTTTTGAGCCCACCATCTCTAAAGAAATCCATCACAAACTCACAGTCGCAAATTTTATCCATCTCTCCGATATCTTCAGCTATGCCAAGCGCCCAAAGCAATATCCAAAGCGACTCATACTTCCAGCCCATATTTACGGCTAAATTTATATCAGCCCTGCCCTCTACGACCTCTTTTTCTTTTACACTTAGGTCATTATAAAAATCGCCCAAAAAGTCTTTAGCCCAAGCTATCTCATCTTCACCTAGGTGGCCATTGTCGCGGATAGTGCAAGCACACATAATGGCCGTAAATGAGCAAACCGCACGAGTAATGATCTCATCAACGCTTCTTGGCGTAACTTCACTATTGTCATACCTTAGTGGCAGACTCTCAAGCACAGCCACACCCTCTTTTTTTAAAATTTTTATACTCTCATCTTTTCTTTGTTGTGCTGTTTTTGGCATATCCGTACCTTTTTTAAAAATATCAAACACTCCTATTTTTATCCAAAAAACTCGGCATTAAATTTCTCTTCGTTAAAATTTTTACCTAAAAATTTACAGGCTTCGATCATATCAGCTCTTGCTATTTCAAAGCAACTAGTAGCCCCAGGACTTGGAGTCATGTTAAAACTTATACCCTCGCCTGTGCTTATCTTGCCCTCGCCAAGCTCAAGGCACTTTTTATTACGGTCGATAACTTGTGGTCTTACGCCGCCAAAATTTACAGCATAGCTCAGATCGTTTTCACTTAGGCTTGGCACGATCTTTCTAGCATCTTTTACAAATTCTTTTTTATTGATAAATGGCACTTCAAATAAGAAATTTCTCAAAATATAAGATCTGATGTCGCTATCTTTTAAAAGATTCGTAAAGACTTCAAAGACATTTTTATCAAATTTTAGGCATTTACAAAAGTCAAAAAAGCTTGAACAGCCGTGGTATCTCTCTAGTTTTGGTATGACTAGAGCCGTTGGTCCAAAGCGAGTGTTGCCATTAGCTAGGATATCTGGATCGCCGTGAAGCGCAGCAAATGGTAGCTTATCGTTTTGCACCATATAAACTTTGCCGTTTAGTAAGCGTTTTTTTGCGAAATAAAAGCTTCCAGCAACGGGCAGTGTGCTAAGATGAAGCCCATAACCCATCTTGTGAGCTAGAAATAGCGAATGCCCTCCAGCATCTACTACAACGTAGTTTGCAGTGATCACCTCGCCATCATTTATCTTTATGTGAAATGTATCGCCCGCCTTTTTTATATCAGTTACTTCTGAGTTTAGGCTGATCTCATAACCATCTGCGCCTAAATTTAGCGCATTTTGCACAAGAGAGTTTGCTAGGCCACCAAAATCCATCGTCGTAAACTGCCCATTTTGCGTGCCTATGGCGATGATGTTTTCTGGCCTCTCATTACCATTTGCGTCAAAAACGACGTTTGGCTCGATTTGTTTTAACTGCTCTTTATCATAAATTTCAAGGTAAGGAAAAAGCTCTTTAAAACTCTCATATCTCTCTTTCATGCGCTCTACTTCGGCATCTCCGATAGCTAGTGCCATCTTTTGATGAGCGAACATATACTTGCCATCAAGATTGTATTTTAGAGCATATTTTACTGGCATATTTGCCACACGAGAGACTTTTTTTGCCTTTTCTAGTGTGTAATTTGTCTCGATATCGCCACAATGAATGGTTTGTGAGTTGCCTTTGCCGTTTGAATTTAGAGTAGCTACGCCGTCATATTTTTCTAAAAGTGCAACCTTTTTTATATCACTAAATGCAGCCAACTCGTAAAAGAGCGCCGTCCCGCTAATGCCTGCTCCGACAATTACCACTTCAAAGTGCTTCTGCCTCATTTTTTCTCCCAAAAAAGTTTAGTCGCCAAAATGATACTATATTAATTTTAAAACAAACAGCATAGTGAAAAAAGCTAGAATTTTTATATAAAAGAAAAATTTGGCAAGGCTTTCACCTTGCCACAAAGTTAAAATTTATAAGATACGTTTACTTTGAAATTTCTACCCGGCTCCCAGTCTACATAGTCTGGATTGCCTGTATAATCAGCCATTCTTTGAGACTGCGAAGCATAAGTTTTATTAAAGAGGTTGTAAATTCCAGCATTTATCTCTAGCCCTTTAAATTTGCCGCTACTTGGCGTATAGCTAGCATAGATGTCGCTAACTGCGTAGCTTGGTATCTTAGCGCTCTTATCATTACCGGCTGAGACGGTATTTTTTGATGCAAAGTAGATTAAGTTGTAGCCTATTAGCGTATCGATCCTTGAAAATGCGTACTCTGCGTTAAATGTGTATTTATCGCCCTGATCGCGGTAGCCGATAACGTTTGAGGTATAGTATCCGCCCCTTTCTGTGTTTGCAACTCTATCTTTATATTTTACCTTTTGATGAGTGTAGCTAGCAGCTAGGCTTAGTGCGTCTAAATTTAGCCTTGCAAGTAGCTCAACGCCACTTATATCAGCTCCACCAGCATTTATACGTTTAAAAATAGTTGTTGTATTTGGCGGCATTCCAATTTTATAAGAGCTGTTATCTACGATTAAGTTTTTATATTTTGTCATAAAGTATTTTGCAGAGAGGCTATATGAACTAGCTTCGCTTATATCACCATGATATTTAAGACCAGTTTCGTAGCTGTTTCCAGTTGTAGCTTTTAGATTTTTGTTGGCTTCAAAATTTTCTGCCATACTAGCATACATAGACTCCATGACATCAGGCCCTCTAAAGACTCTTGCATAGCTTGCAAAAGCGTTAAGACCTTTAAGTATCTCATAATCAAGTGCAAGTGCTGGGGTAAATTCATTGTATTTATAAGTGTAGCTCTTTACATTTCCGGCTCTACCATCGTAGCTTTTTAGCTCGTGATGAGTGTATCTGATGCCTGGAGTAACAGTTAACGAACTAAAATTTAGCGCATCTTCTGCGTAGATAGAGTAGTTATTTACTTTTTCAGGATAGTGATTATTTGGCTTGTTAAAATTTTTACTTTGGTAAAACTCAGCGCCGTATCTAAGCGTCTGCGTCAAAGCGCCGGTCTCGACTACGCTTTTAGCCTTTGCATTTATACCGTTTGTTTTTACGCCTAAAATTTTTAAGACCGGGTCATCTTTTTTATGCTCGGTATTGTATACCGTTACATCTAAATTTAGAAGATCGCTTGGTTTGTACTCGTATTTTAGCGTTGTAGTATCACGTTCATATTTTCGGTTATCAACAGGAAATTGACCAGTATACCAGCTGCCAAACTCGGCTCTCATTGGATACATGCCTTTAAATTCATTATGCTCTCTTGAGATAGAAATTCTATGCGCATCAAGGAAGCTGTAACCAAGCTTTAAAAGATAGCTAAGATCGTTTCCGTCGCCGCCTATCTTTCTTTTGTTGCCGCTTTTGCCGTAGTCGTAGCCCTTGTGATTAATAGCGGCTATAAAATCAAGCCCTTCAACCGGCGCGGTAAAGAGCATAAGGCCTTGAGAAAATTCGCTGTTATTTGAGGCGTATCCTGTCTTTATCTTTGCGCCGATGATCTCACCATCATCAAGCAAGTCTTTTGCATCAACCGTTTTAAAGGCGACCGAACCGCCAAGTGCACCTGAGCCGTTTACCACTGATCTTGAACCAACCTCGACATCAACAGCTTTTATAAGATCTGGATCGATCAGCAAGTCAGCGTTGTGGTGAAATGTATTTCCGTTTTGTTTTGCGCCATCTATCGTGATATTTAGACCGCGGTCGCTCACGCCCCTCATGTAAATTTTTTGATTCATGCCGTTTGTTCCGCCTACGTAAACCCCAGGGATGTCTCTCATCACGTCTTTTACTAGGCTAGCGTTTCTAGTTGAAATTTTGATGTCATCAACACCATATCCGCCACTGCTGCTTGTCACTTCAACACCACTTAGCACGCTCTCACTTGCTGCGTTTGCACAAACTGCTATGCTTGCTGCAAGAGAGAGTTTCAATAAGCTTTTAAATCTCATATTTCCTCCTAATTTGGTTATTAAAATTACTATTTTAATTTTATAGCATAATTTTGAGATTGAATATTATAATTTTAAGTATAAATTTTGGATAAATTTTTGAGTTTTTTGGCAAAAATATAAACTATTTTTAAATTTTAATTATCTAATAAATTAATTAGATTCTGAGATAAGG
>NZ_CABPUT010000004.1:11275-77521 GCF_902460625.1 Campylobacter concisus | reverse complement strand
TACTAATACTTTAGAAAATTCTTATTAATTTTCTTATTTACTTATAAAGTCTTTTTATTGGATTTTAATAATTTTTATAAGCTATTTTTAATTTATATGGTTAGATTAATATTTGTAAGAATTTATAGTAAATATAAATTTTAATCTTGCCCCTACAATCAGGAGCAAGAAATAACAAATTTTAGCTCTCAAGCCCTAAATTTGCTCTATACTCTTCGTATGTGCCTTTAAAATCAACCACTTCGCCATTGCCTTTTAGGTGTAAAATTCTATTTGCAAAGGCGTCTATTAGCTCCCTGTCGTGGCTCACACAGATGACTGAGCCGTTAAAGTTATAAAACGCTTCGCCAAGCGCGATGATAGCCTCAAGATCGAGGTGGTTGTTTGGCTCATCCATTACAAGTAAATTTGGCCTATGAAGCATGAGCTGAGCTAGTCTCACGCGGTGTTTTTCGCCACCACTTAGCGCGCCCACTGCCTTTTCTTGCTCAGCGCCGCTAAAGAGCATCCTACCAAGGCACTTTCTGATCTCGTCTATGTCCTTGTTTTTAGCATTTTGTAAGTACTCATAAAGCTTTAGCTCGCCATCTATCTTATTTACCGTATCTTGCGCAAAATATCCTAGCTCGATGGTTGCGCCTATATGTACCTCGCCCGCATCAGGCTTTAGCTCGCCCATTATGATCTTGCAAAGCGTACTTTTACCAACACCGTTATGACCGATGATGGCTAGCTTGTCGCCCTTTTCAAGCTTAAAGTTAAAATTTTCAAATATCACTTTATCATCAAATTTCTTACTTACATTTTTAAGCTCTATTAGCTCGTTTCCTATCTCACGGTTTGCACGAAAAAGTATGCTAGGATCACGCCTGCTTGATACTGCGATCTCTGCGATATCGAGCTTTTCAAGCTGTTTTGCACGAGAGGTCGCCTGCTTTGCCTTACTCGCATTTGCTGAAAATCTCGCGATAAATTTCTCCAGCTCCTCTTTCTCTTTTAGCTTCTTATCACGCTCCATTTCATGCTGCTTTGCGATCAAATTTGCAGCCATATACCAGTCGTCATAGTTGCCTGAAAACTCGCGAATTTTCTTAAAATCCACATCCAAAATGTTTGTGCAAACTCTATTTAAAAAGTGCCTGTCGTGGCTGATAACCACAAGTGTGCCCTCGTGGCGGTTTAGCTCGTTTTCTAGCCATGCGATTGCGTCTATATCAAGGTTGTTTGTCGGCTCGTCTAAAAATAAAATGTCTGGCTTTGGAAAGAGTACTTGAGCTAGCAAAACCTTAACTTTATCTGAGTTTTCGACCTCGCTCATTAGCTTATCAAATTCATTTAACCCAAGCGAGCTTAAAATTTTTTCTATCCTAGTCTCGTACTCATAGCTTGGATCCTCCTCGGCGCTTATCATCTCAAGCTCGCTTAAGCGCTCGTTTATCTCATCAGTAAATTCCTCGCTCATATAAAGTTTTTCTTTCTCTTTTACAGCGTCGTATAGGCGTTTATTGCCATAAAGGACTGTGTCTTTTAGCGTGAAATTTTCAAACGCAAACTGATCTTGCCCAAGCACGCCCACTTTTAGTCCATTTTCTATGATGATCTCGCCGCTAGTTGGCTCGATAGCTCCGCTTAAAATTTTTAAAAATGTCGATTTACCAGCGCCATTTGCACCGATTAGTCCGTATCTATTGTGGCGATTTAGCTTTAAATTTACATCCTCAAATAGCAAACTACTTGCGAATCTTTGAGTAAGTCCCCTAACTTCTAACATTATTTTTCCTTGAATTTATTTTTTTGCGATTTTGCCTAAAATTTGATTAAAAAGCCATTTTTGCTACTTTAGCCTAAAATGACCTGTGATTTTGTAGCTATAAAGTATATTTTCTTCTTGTACGCCAGAACCGATATTGTGAATGACAAGCGGTGTTTGGCCTTCAAATTTATCTGAGATCACACCGATGTGAGGTAAATTTCTTGGCAGCATCCATGTGACGATATCGCCTGGCAGAAATTTATCATCACTCACCTCAAAACCTTTTCTTTTTAGATAGGTAGCGATGTTTAAAACACGCCTATGATCAATGTTTTTATCAGCCTTTTTAAGTCCCCACTTTTTAGGATAACTTGCAAAATTTATACTCATATCTTCAAAAATGAGCCTTTGCAGATCTATCTCTTGATGACGTAGCGCTCTTATCACAACGTCGGTGCAAACGCCCTTTTTGATATCCACGTCGCCCATAGGATAGGCGAGCCTTTCGTAGCTTGGATCGTAACTTAGCGTCACGCCGATCTGCGACCTAGCATCATTTACAAATTTACTCGCCGAAAAGGCAAAAATTTGTGTGGCAAAAAGAGCCAAAAGTAGAAATTTCTTCATTTTCTACTTTAAAAGCATAGTTTTTAGAATACGTTTTCCTATCTCAACGCCTGGCTGATCGTAGGTGTTGATGCCTAGCATGATGCCAGTGGCCGAGGTTAGTAGCTCGTAATAAAAAATGAGCCAGCCAGCATGAAACTCATCAAGCCTCTCAAGCGTGATAGTATCGACACTTATGCCCTCTTGCACAAGTGCCATAGCTGTCGCGTCGCACTGCAAATTTATAAGCTCATTTAGGCTTAGACCTGCCACAAAATCGCACTCTTCAAGCCCTTTTAGACTAAAGCTTGGGATAGTTTTGTCGCTCGCGTGATCTTTTATCTTTATAAATGTCACGCTCTTATCTTTTACGCCGTCCATGATAAGCTGCAAAAAGCTGTGCTGATCGCGGCTGCCAACAAGTCCAACTGGCGTAAGGCCGACCCTTTTATAGCCTCTTTTTTTACCAAGACTCTCCGCCCAAAGCTGCACATACCAGTCGTTAAATTCAAAAAATCTATCGCAATAGCTAAAAATGACATTTATACTGGCATTTCTGCTAGTGGCGTAGTGGTAAGCTTTAGCGACTATGGAGCTATCTTTTTGCTCGATGTATTGCTCCTTGCAAGCAAGCGCGCCATCCAGTAGTGCCTTTATATCGTAGCCGCAGATGCCAAGAGGCACAAGGCCGATCGCACTTAGCACGCTAAATCTACCGCCAACATTTTTTGGAATGTTAAAAAATTTAATGCCATTTTCTTTGGCAAAATTTTCTAAATTTGTGCCAGGATCAGTTATGATGAGGAAATTTTTACCTAAATTTTGAGGTTTAAAGTCATCAAGCAAGCACTTAAAAATAGTGATCGTCTCGATCGTGTTGCCTGATTTTGAGCTTATTATAAAAAGTGTCTCGTCAAAATTTAGCCCATCAAGCGTGCTTTTGTAGCTGCAAGGATCGACATTATCTAAAAACAAAAGCTCTCTTTTTATCTCCTTTGTACTATCAAGCATTGATTTTAACGCCTTTACACCAAGACTGCTACCGCCAATGCCAACTAGCACGACATTTTTGATATGAGCTAGCCCCTTTTCATACTCCTCGATCTCGCCAAGTAAATTTTGCCCAAGCACTGGAAGGTGGTAGTAGCCTATCTCGCCGCTTTCGTACTCATCGTTTATGCGTTTGGCGTAGGAGCCAATAACCTCGCTGCTTGCAAAGCTAAATTTAAATGAGGTCTCTATCATTTACTGCGCTCGTAAAAGAAATTTGTAGCCTCGACAAAGCCATCTATACTACCACAGTCAAACCTCTTGCCCTTAAATTTATAAGCTAGCACCATGCCATCTTTTGCCTGCGTTTTTAGCGCGTCTGTGATCTGAATTTCGCCGTTTTTACCTGGCTTTGTTCGCTCTAAGATGTTAAAAATATCTGGCGTTAGGATGTAGCGCCCGATTATCGCTAAATTTGTCGGAGCCTCACTAGGATCAGGCTTTTCAACCATATCATCGACCATTATTAGGTCATCTTCTATAAACCTACCGCTTACGACGCCGTAAGACTTAGTCTGCTCCTTTGGCACTTCCATCACAGCAACTACGCTGCAGCGGTATTTTTCATAAATTTTAACCATCTGTGAAAGCACACCCTCGCCGTTTTCATTTATACATAGATCATCTGCCAAAATGACTCCAAATGCTTCATCACGAACTAGCGTTTTGCCCGTATAAATGGCATGTCCAAGCCCTCTCATCTCATTTTGTCTAGTAAATGAAAATGTGCATGAGTTCATCAAATTTCTTATCTCACTAAGTAGCGACTCTTTTGAGCTACCAGCGATCTCTTTTTCCAGCTCGTAGCTGATATCAAAATAGTCCTCTAGCGCCCTTTTTCCGCGTCCTGTGACAAAGGCCATATTATCCATGCCAGCCTCAAGTGCCTCATCAACGCCGTAGTGAATGAGCGGTTTTGTAAGGATTGGCAACATCTCTTTTGGGAGCGATTTTGTAGCTGGCAAAAACCTCGTTCCGTATCCAGCTGCTGGAAATAGGCAAGTTTGTATCATTTTAGTCCTTCGTGAAAAATTGCAAAATTCTACTATCTTTTCCTTAATAATATAAATTTATCTGAATTTACAAGGCTTTAATTAGCAAATTGATAAGATTTTTAAAATTTAAAGAAAAGAGCAAATTTGCAGACGATTGATAGGATTTTTAAAGCTCAACTTGATATAAAAAAGTCAAATTTTTTAGCATTTTTGTGCCCGATAAGCGAATTTAAAAGTTTGCATGAACGCCTAAAAGAGGAGCATTTTAAGGCTGTTCACGTAGTTTGGGCAACAAGAGAGCTAAACAAATACGGACAAATCGTTGAAAATCAAAGCGATGATGGCGAGCCAAAGGGTACTAGCGGACAGCCAAGCCTAAACGCGCTAAGGGGCGCCGAACTTATAAATGTTGGCGTCTTGATAGTCAGGTATTTTGGCGGGATAAAGCTTGGCACTGGAGGGCTTGTTAGGGCCTACTCTGGGGCAGTAAATGAGGTGATAAATGAGGCTATAAAAGATGGTGGCGTGATGAAATTTGAGATAAAAGATGAGATCAAATTTTTTACGCCATTTTCATTAATGAGCCGCTTTGAGCACTATTTTGCCACTAAAAATTTAAGTGAGTTTGAAAGAGATTTTAATGACCTTGGAGCGATCTGGAGCATAAATTTAAACGAGGCTGAGTTTGCCGAGCTATTTAAATTTTGCAAAGAATTTGAAGCAAGCGAGTTTAAATTTTTAGCCCTTGCACTTAGTGGCAAGAGCTTATTCGCTCATCAAAGCTAAATCATTGTAAAATCGCAAAAATTTTAAAAAGAAAGTAAAAATGGAAATTTGGAACGACATTTATAACCACTTTAACCCAGTCGCATTTAGTATCTTTGGCTTTAGCGTGCACTGGTATGGGCTTATGTATATTTTAGCCCTTGTTTTGGCGCTTGCCATGGCAAAATATCTCGTTAAAAAAGATAAAATCCCAATCTCAAATCAGCTCTTGGATAATTACTTTTTCTGGGTTGAAATAGGCGTTATTTTAGGTGCTAGGCTCGGCTGGGTTTTAGTATATTCAGGCGAAGTAAGCTACTACTTGACGCAACCTTGGCAAATTTTTAATCCATTTCATAACGGCGAATTTATAGGAATTCGTGGCATGAGTTACCACGGAGCAGTAGTTGGCTTTTTGCTTGCGACATATCTATTTTGCAAAAGGTATAAACAAAATTTATGGCAGCTACTTGATCTTTGTGCCGTTTGCATACCTTTTGGCTATACATTTGGCAGGATTGGAAATTTCTTAAATCAAGAGCTTTTTGGACGAGTTACAGATGTGCCTTGGGCAATAAATGTTTTTGGACAACCAAGGCATCCTAGTCAGCTTTATGAGGCATTCTTAGAAGGTTTAGTTATTTTTATTATTTTATTTTTATATAGGAAATTTAAGAAATTTAATGGCGAGCTGATCGCGCTTTATGCTATTTTATACACTTTTGCAAGATTTATTTGTGAATTTTTTAGAGAGCCTGATTCAGGGCTTGGATTTATTATTTTTAATCTTTCAATGGGTCAAATATTATCACTTATCATGTGTGGTTTTGGAATTTTTATTTATGCCATGCTTTATAAAAAATTTTCAAAGCTCTAATATAAGTGTTTAAAAAATATTAAAGTAAAAATCTGATAGCATTAGCTTTATCAATTAATACTAATATTTAAATTAGTATTAAGAAATGATAATTTATTTCAAATTTCTTAGGAGGGCTCATGACCGGGCTTATAGAAGGTTTTTTGGGAAAACGGTCGGACGACAAAAAAAGTCGCACTCCAGCCGCTTGGGATAGATGGCAAAGTATTACAGGGTTTATTTTGGCCTGTTTTATTTTATGTCATATGGTTTTTACTTCTACTATACTACTTGGCAAAGACGCATTTAACGCTGTCGTAGGGTTTGCGGAGGCTAAATTTTTATTTGGAGAAACTACTTGGTGGATCACTAACGTTATTGCCGCGGTAATATTTGCCATTTTTATCGCTCATGCATTTTTAGCTATGAGAAAATTTCCAGCAAACTACAGACAATATCTAATGTTTAGAGGTCACAAAGACCGCATGAAGCACCTTGATACTACGCTTTGGTGGTTTCAGTTTTTAACCGGTTTTGCTCTATTTTTCGCAGCCAGCGCGCACCTAGTGGATATAGTCTTTGGCGGACACATTACTGCAGATAATTCAGCTAAAAATTTTCATCAACTAGAAATTTTCTACTTCGCACTACTTGTTTTTATGGTCGTTCACGCTAGTATCGGTATGTACCGCTTGTATGTCAAATGGATAAGCATTGATGGTGCAAATAAGCACGAAATGTTTGCCAAAAGGAATAAGGCAAAAACAATTGTATTTGCCGTTTATGGCATACTTGCTATAATTGCGCTAATCGCCGATTTCGTGTGGATCAGCCATTAAAAAGGAGCTAGAAGATGAATGTAAAATATTATGATGCATTGGTAATTGGTGGTGGTCTAGCTGGTCTTAGAGCTGCTGTGGCTGCTGGAGAAAAGGGCTTAAGCACTGTCGTTTTAAGCCTAATACCTGTAAAACGCTCGCACTCTGCAGCTGCGCAAGGCGGTATGCAAGCCTCTTTGGGAAATTCAAAAATGAGCGAAGGCGACAACGAGGACGTACACTTTGCCGACACGGTAAAAGGTAGCGACTGGGGCTGCGATCAGCAAGTTGCGCGTATGTTTTGTCAAACCGCGCCTAAGGCGATCCGCGAGCTAGCGGCTTGGGGCGTGCCTTGGACTCGTATAACAAAAGGCGAAAGAAGCGCTATTATCAACGCTCAAAAAACGACTATCGTAGAAAAAGAAGAAGTCCACGGACTCATCCACTCTCGCGACTTTGGCGGAACTAAAAAATGGAGAACATGCTTTACAGCCGACGCCACCGGTCACACTATGCTTTTTGCCGTAGCGAACGAAGCTCTAAAGCACAATGTCGAAATTCACGACAGAAAAGAAGCTATCGCGCTAATCCACGCAAACAACCGCTGTTACGGCGCGATCGTTCGCGATCTAGTTAACGGCGAGATCACGGCATACGTCGCAAAAGGCACGCTAATAGCCACCGGCGGCTACGGTAGGGTTTATAAACACACTACAAACGCCGTAGTTTGCGAGGGTATAGGTGCGGCCATCGCTCTTGAGACCGGCGTAGCTCAGCTAGGAAATATGGAAGCTGTTCAGTTTCACCCGACTCCGATCGTTCCAAGCGGTATCTTGCTAACGGAAGGTTGCCGCGGCGACGGCGGAATTTTACGCGACGTGGACGGATATCGCTTTATGCCAGACTACGAGCCTGAGAAAAAAGAACTAGCTAGCCGCGACGTCGTAAGCCGCCGCATCATGGAGCATATCCGCGCAGGTAAAGGCGTACCTAGCCCATACGGATATCACGTTTGGCTAGATATCTCGATCCTAGGACGCGAACATATCGAGAAAAATTTACGCGACGTTCAAGAAATTTGCGAAATCTTTAACGGCATCGATCCTGCCGACACCGAAGTATATACCGACGAGAATGGACGACAGCGCGGTAAAGGTTGGGCGCCGATCCTACCTATGCAGCACTACTCTATGGGTGGTATAAAAACTAAGCCTACAGGCGAGAGCCCGACGTTAGCGGGTCTATTTAGCGCCGGCGAGGCTGCATGCTGGGATATGCACGGATTTAACCGCCTAGGCGGCAACTCCGTTTCAGAAACCGTCGTAGCTGGCATGATCGTTGGGGACTATTTTGCCGACTACTGCGGCAGCCACGAGATAGATATAAATACCGCAGATATCGAAAAATTCGTTAAAAAAGAGGAAGACTATCTAAAAAGTCTAGTCGAAAAAGAGGGCAAATTTAACGTATTTGAGATCAAAAATAAGATGAAAGACATCATGTGGGAGCACGTAGCGATCTTTAGAACTGGCGAAGGTCTAGCCGTAGCGGTAAAAGAGCTAGAAGAGCTTTATAAACAATCTTTAGATGTCAAAGTCACAAACAAGGCGCTATTTGGCAACCCTGAGCTTGAGGAAGCCTACCGCGTACCGAAGATGCTAAAACTAGCCCTTTGTATCGCAAAAGGCGCGCTTGATCGCACCGAGAGCCGCGGAGCGCACTGCCGCGAGGACTATCCGAAACGCGACGACCTAAACTGGCTAAACAGAACTCTAACTAGCTGGAAAGAGGGCGATACGCTACCGACTATCGTATATGAGCCACTTGATATTATGAAAATGGAAATGCCACCAGCATTTAGAGGCTATGGTGCGAAAGGTAATATTATTGAGCATCCAGATAGTGCCATCCGCCAAAAAGAGGTTGATGAAATTCGTGAGAAAATGCAAGCTGAAGGTAAGAGCAGACAAGAAATTCAAGAGGCTTTAATGCACTATGATCTTCAACCAAAATATAAAGCACCAAACGAAAGAGCAGGAATAGGATATGAGTAGAAAAATAACCATAAAAGCATTTAAATATAATCCGTTAAGCAAAATTTCAAAACCACATTTCGCGACCTACGAGTTGGAAGAGACTGATGGTATGACATTATTTATCGCGTTAAATATGATTCGTGAGAAATTTGACCCAGATCTTAGCTTTGACTTCGTTTGCCGCGCCGGCATCTGCGGAAGCTGCGGTATGCTCGTAAATGGTAAGCCAAGATTAGCTTGTAGAACTCTTACTAAGGATTTTGAAAGCGGAGTAATTGAGCTTATGCCTTTGCCAGTATTTAAGTTACTAAAAGACTTAAGCGTAGACACCGGCAACTGGATGAATGCGATGAGTAGGCGTGTGGAGAGCTGGATACACACAGATCACGAGACAGATATCTCTAAGCTTGAGGAAAAGGTTGAACCTGAAGTGGCTCAAGAGGTATTTGAGCTTGATCGCTGCATCGAGTGCGGTATCTGCGTGGCTGCATGCGGTACGGCTATCATGAGGCCTGATTTCATCGGCGCGGTCGGACTTAACCGCGTAGCTAGGTTTAAAATCGACGCGCTTGATAAACGAACCGATGAGGACTTTTACGAGCTTATCGGCGACGATGACGGCGTATTTGGCTGTATGACTTTGCTAGGCTGTGAAGACAACTGCCCTAAACACCTCCCACTTCAAAGCCGAATAGCTTATATGCGTAGAAAAATGGCTGCCATAAAGTAGCCAAGGGGCTGTAAAAGCCCCAAATTTACTTCTAAATTTATTAAAAAAGACTGCAAATAGATGCCAAAAGGCATAAAAAGATATCAATAGATACAAATAAGAAAAATAAAAATATCAAAAATGGGATTGATAAGAGTGCGCCCATTATATAACCAAGTGGAAATGCGATAAATATAAAGACGATTCCGACACCAGAAACAAAACAAAAAATTAGTGCAAATATCGTAGCAAAGGTGTTTACAAATAAGCTAATATTTTCTAAAAGAAAATTTGTTAGACCAAGACATCTCATGTTTTGATTATAGCTTTTAAGCCAAAAAATTTATATAATTTCAAAATTTGCTTCATTTAAGGATATAAAATGTTACCAAGTTATAAAGATATGATGCTGCCTATTTTAGAATTTGTCGCACAAAAGAAAGAGGCAAATAGAGCTGAAATTTCTAAATTTATAATTAAGCATTTTAAGTTAAAAGACGAAGATCTTTTGCAAAAAATAAAAAATGGGACACCGACCTATATAAGTAGAACAAGTTGGGCTCTATTTTATCTAGCTACAACCACACAAGTTAGGTCAAAACCAAAAATGATACCTCTTGAAAAAGTTGGTAGAAGCCTATTTGCCATAACAAATTTTGGCAAAGAGCTAGTAAGTAGCAAGGACAAAAAGAGCAAATTTCTCACTTGGTACGATGAAATTTACAAACAAGAGATAAGGCAAGAGAAAAAAGAAGCCACGGAAAACACCCCAGATGACAATATAGATGAAGCGCTTTGCAAAATAAAAGAGGAGCTAAAAAGTGAAATTTTATCTAGCATTTTAGAAAAAGAGCCAAGATTTTTTGAATACCTTGTAACAAAGCTACTTGAAAAGATGAATTATGGAGCTGGAAATCTTACGAACAAAGGTCCAGACGGCGGAATAGATGGCATCATAGATGAAGATGAACTTGGGCTTTCTAAAATTTATATCCAAGCAAAAAGATACAAAGACGGCAGTAATATCCGTAGGCCAGAAATTCAGCAGTTTATCGGCGCCATCTCAAATAAAAATACTAAAAAAGGTGTCTTTATCACTACGGCAAAATTTACTAAAGAAGCTGAAAATTTCGCCAAAGATAATCAAAATTTTAGTGTGGTTTTGATAGATGGCGACAAGCTTGCAGAGCTAATGATAAAATACAAAGTCGGCGTTCAAACAAGCCAAATATATGAAATTTGTAAAATCGACACCGACTTTTTTGAGGAAAATAATTTTTAAAATTTTAAGCCATAAAGCACTACTGCGTATATTTATTGCAAGTTGCTACTTGGGATCATTTTGGTCTTGCTTTATTTATTTGCTTAAAAACAAATTTAAATCTTTACTAACGCCAAAATAGTCTAAATTTACCAGCTTAAAATGCTTTTTAGATCAAATTTTATTCTTATAAACGCCGTCTAAAATTTAAGTGTTATAATTACAGCGAAATAACGATTTTAAGGAGAGGATATGCAATCTCGCATAATCACTGGCGTTTTGATGTTTGTTGCTATTTTAGTAGTTTTTTTTATTGATAATTATATTTTAAATTTTATCTTGCTCGGCGCTGTGCTTTATTTTGCATTTAATGAGTCGCTCAAGCTTTATAATATCGATCACAAACAGCTAGTTTTTGCCGCACTTGCTTTTTACGTGCTTACATATTTTACAAATCCAATATTCATAGCGATCCTTGCTATCATGCTAGTTGCTTCGATCCTAGCTCACATAAAAAGTGAAAATTTAAAGCTAGTCGCACCTTTTGTCTATCCGACCACGCCGATCTTTATGATGTGGATGCTTTACTCAGAGTATGGCGTAGGCTATCTTGTATGGCTTATTTTAAGCGTAGTTGCAAGCGATAGTGGTGCATTTTTTGTTGGCAAAATGTTTGGCAAACATCCATTTAGCCCAAGCTCACCAAATAAAACAATCGAAGGTGCAGCAGGCGGTGTGGCGATAGGCACTGTAATTGGCTGCATTGTTGGAAATTTTGTAACTGAAGGATTTTTTCAAATTTTATTCTCAAGCTTTTTAGTCTGCGTCTTTGCGGTTTGGGGAGATTTGTTTGAAAGTTACCTAAAAAGACTTTGCGGCGTCAAAGATAGTGGTTCACTCTTCCCAGGACACGGAGGCATGCTTGATAGGATAGATGGTTATTTATTTGGCGTAGTCGCCCTACTTTGGTCGCTCTCGTGGTAATACTTGGCTCAACTGGCTCAATCGGCAAAAACGCCCTTAACCTTTGCGAAAAATTTGGCGTAGAGGTTGAGGTATTAAGCTGCGCTAAAAATGTAGATTTACTAAATGAGCAAATCTTAAATTTTAAGCCAAAATTTGTCTGCGTAGGCGATGAAAAGCTAGTTAAAAATGTAAAAAATGTAGAAGCTAAAAATATCTTTTTTGGCGAGGCTGGACTGCTACAAATGCTAGAAATTTCAAGCTCAAAAAAGGTAATAAACGCCCTTGTTGGCTTTGCTGGCCTTGCTCCTAGTTTAAAGACGCAAACTCTTGGCAAAAGGCTTGCCCTTGCAAACAAAGAGAGTCTTGTTGTTGGCGGCAAATTTCTAAAGACTAGAGAAATTTTACCAATAGACAGCGAGCATTTTGGACTTAAATTTCTACTTGAAAATAAAACTGCACCAAAAAGACTCATCATCACAGCAAGTGGCGGCGCATTTTATAAAAAGCCGATCAAATTTCTAAAAGATGCCACGCCAAGTGACGCACTAAAACACCCAAACTGGGATATGGGTGCAAAGATCACGATTGATAGTGCGACGATGGCAAATAAGCTTTTTGAGGTGATGGAGGCTTACTGGCTTTATGGCATCAAGGAGATCGAGGCTGTGATAGAGCCAACTTCTGCGATACACGCCGTAGTAGAGTTTATAGACGGCTCAAGCACGATGCACCTCTCGCGACCTAACATGAAACTAGCTATCGCTCATGCTATGTTTGAAAATATCAATGAAAATATTGTCTCACACGCAAATTTACTTGATCTAAAAAATATAAAATTTCATAAAATCAGCCTTAAAAAATATCCCATTTTTTCGCTAAAAGATGAGGTCCTAGCAAACCCTGATCTAGGTGTAGTGATAAATGCTGCAAATGAGGTTGGAGTGTTTAGCTTTTTAGAGAAAAAATGCTCGTTTTTGGATATCTCAAGGCTCGTTTTAAGCTCTGTTAAAAATTTTAGAAATATTAAAATTTCAAATATTGATGAAATTTTTGAAGCTGATAAAGAAGTTAGAAATTACGCAAAAAGGATGCTAAATGCAAAGGTATGAGGGTTATAAATTTGATCCCAAGCAAAGCTTAATCGGCGTTCAGTTTTTATTTGTCGCCTTTGGTGCACTGGTATTAGTGCCGATACTTACGGGACTAGATGCAAATGTAGCTCTCTTTACAGCCGGTCTTGGCACGCTACTTTTTCAGCTAATCACTAGAAAAAATGTTCCGCCTATTTTTTTAGCAAGCTCCTTTGCTTTTATCGCGCCACTTCAGTACGGTATCGAAAAATGGGGCATAGCCGTGACGATGGGGGGCGTTATATTTGCTGGATTTTTCTACGTTGTTTTAAGCCTCGTGGTCCGATTTGGCGGAGAGAAAATTTTGCATAAAATTTTGCCTCCAGTTGTCGTTGGACCTGTCATCATGACAATAGGCCTTATCCTTGCTCCAAATGCCGTCAAAATGGCAACATCAGCCACTGAAATTTATACACAAAATGAGGCGATGATCGTCGCTGGCATTTCGCTAGTGGCTACTATTTTAGTGATGATGCTTGGACGTGGCATGTTTAGGCTTATACCTATTTTGCTTGGTATTATCACCGGATACATCGTAGCTTACTGCTTTGGCATGGTTGATTTTACACCTATCTTTAATGCATCTTGGTTTAGAATGCCAAATTTCACTACACCAAAATTTGAGTTTGAAGCGATCATTTATATGATACCTATCGCCATCGCTCCAGCAATCGAGCACATAGGCGATATGCTTGCTATCTCAAATGTCACAAAAGAGGATTTTCTAAAAAATCCAGGCCTTAAAAATACGCTCCTTGGAGATGGACTTGCCACTTCGCTTGCTGCTTTTTTTGGTGGCCCGCCAAACACTACATACTCAGAGGTCACAGGTGCGGTTAGCCTTACAAAAGCTTATAATCCAGCGATCATGACCTTTGCAGCGATCACTGCTATCGTGCTAGCCTTCGTTGGCAAGCTAGGAGCTGCGCTTTCAACCATTCCAGCTCCAGTCATCGGCGGTATCATGCTGCTACTTTTTGGCATCATCGCAAGCGTTGGCATGGAGACACTTATAAAAAACAAAGTCGATCTTGCAGATCCTAGAAATATGATAATCGTAGCCCTCATCTTCATCTTTGCCATCGGCGGCATGGTGCTTGACCTTGGAGCAGTTAAATTTTCAGGTATAGGGCTTGGTGCGGTTACTGGTATAGTTTTAAATTTGCTTTTACCAAAGACAAAGCATTATGAAGGATATTAATGCGTAAATTTTTACTTTTTTTACTAACCTTTACCACTGCTAGTTTAGCCAATACTTTAGACTATGCGCTCATCAAAAAAGGTGAGCCAAGCGAAAACACGATGTTGTTAATCGGCGGTATTCAAGGCGATGAGCCGGGTGGATTTTTGGCAGCCTCTATCGTGGCAACTGACTATAACATCACAAAAGGCTCGCTTTGGGTCGTGCCAAATTTAAATTTCCCAAGCATAATCGAGCGAAGTCGTGGCACAAAAGGCGATATGAATAGAAAATTTGCCCATGTTGATAAAAACGATCCTGATTACAACTCAGTAATGAAGATAAAAGATGTCATCACCGATAAAAACGTCACGCTCATCTTAAATTTACACGATGGAAGCGGATATTACAGAGATAAATTTATAAACAAAGACGAAAATCCAGATAAATGGGGCAATACTTGCATCATTGATCAAAGCACGCTTCCTGGCTCAAAATATCCAGAGCTTGAAAACATTGCTTCAAGCGTAAAAGACGTGCTAAACAAGCATCTAATAGATCAAAAACATCAGTATCACATCAAAAATACACACACTGCGATGGGTGATAAAGAGATGCTAAAAAGCCTAACTTACTATGCTATCACGCAAAACAAATCAGCCTTTGCAAACGAAGCTAGTAAAAATTTAAATGCCGAGCAAAGGACTTATTACCATCTAATCGCCATTGAAGAATATATGAAAAAGGCTGGCATTAGCTTTACTAGGCCGTTTAACCTTGATGTTAAAAACGTAAAAAAGGCGATCGAAAAAGAGATCAGACTTGAGCTTGAAAATTCATACGCGATAAGTCTTAAAAATCTAAAACCTTTAATAAATTTTGTCCCGCTTAAAAAAGGCGAGTTAAATTACAGCTCACCAAATCCGCTAATAGCTGTTATAAAAGAAAATGGTAGCTTCAAAGTGCAGTATGGCAACCGCTTTGTTACTAGATTAAAACCACAATATTTTGAGTTTGCAAAACCGCTTGATGAAATTTCACTAATAAGCGACAGTAGCGAGCTTATATTAAAAAGTGGAGATAAATTTAGCGTGAAAAAGAGCTTTAAGATAAAAGCACTCAAAAATGTGCGCGTAAATGTCATAGGATACGGCACAAAAAGTATAGATGAGAGCGAGCAAGAAGTGACTAAAAATAGCCTAAATAAAAGCTACAGCATCGACAAAGACGGAAAAATTTACCGAGTCGAGTTTTATAAAAATGAAGATGGCAAAGAGAAATTTGCTGGCATGATCTTAGCGGAGTTTAGATGATACTTGGCATCGAAAGTAGCTGTGACGATAGCTCGGCCGCACTCATAGATGAACGTACCTTAGATAAGATTTATTATAAAAAAATTTCTCAAGAAGAGGAGCACGCTATCTTTGGTGGCGTGGTTCCTGAGCTTGCAGCTAGGCTTCATACAAAGGCACTGCCAGCACTTTTAGAGGATATCTTGCCAAATTTTAAAGATATAAAAGCAATCGCTGTGACAAATGAGCCAGGGTTAAGTGTGAGCCTAATAGGTGGCGTCAGCATGGCAAAAGCGCTAAGCGTGGCTCTTAATATCCCGCTAATTGCCGTAAATCATTTAGTTGGCCACATCTACTCACTATTTTTAGATCGCGAAGCCACCTTCCCGCTTGGCGTTTTGCTAGTTAGTGGCGGGCATACGATGATCTTAGAGATTTACGAAAATGGTGAAATTTTGGAGCTTGCAAGCACTAGCGATGATAGCTTTGGCGAGAGCTTTGATAAGGTTGCTAAAATGCTCGATCTTGGCTATCCAGGCGGTGCCGTAGTTCAGCAAAATGCCCTACTTTGCAAAGACAAAGAGAGGTTTCATTTTACCATTCCACTTCTTCACGATAAACGTCTTGAATATAGTTTTTCAGGGCTAAAAAACCAAGTCAGAGTTGAAATTTCAAAGCTTGAAACTATCACACAAAAAGATATCGCAGATATTTGCTACGCCTTTGAAAATACAGCCTGTGAACACATTTTAAACAAGCTTGAAAAGGTCTTTTGTTTAAGAAATTTTAAGCGTTTTGGCGTAGTTGGCGGCGCAAGCGCAAATCTAAATTTACGAAAAAGGCTTGAAACGCTTTGCCAAAAAAATGAGTGCGAGCTTTTGCTAGCTCCGCTTGAGTTTTGCTCTGATAACGCCTTAATGATAGCAAGAGCGGGACGTGAGAAGTACCTAAAAAGCGAGTTTGTAAGCCATAGCGAGCTAAATATAAATCCAAGAGTTAGCTTTAAAAAGCTTGAGTTAAATTAAACTTTTTAAAAAACATAAATTTTGCTTCTAAATCTTGATAGCTTCGTAAGTAAAAACGTAATAAAATCTAAAAAATTTTAAAAAAAGAATCTTTAATGGACGAGTTTTTAAATCACGCTTGGCATTTAAATAAAATTTACGCCAATACCGATGCGAGCGTGCCTTTTTGCCCAGATCTACTGGCACTTCTTTTATCTTGTGATGAGAAAAATTTGGATGAGTTTATGGCTCTTGCTGAGTTTAGAACTATCTTAAAAAAGCTAGGCGTTGGACTTGATATCTTTAGCATACAAAGTGCTCAGCTAGCCACGCTAAAAGTACTAAATGAGGCAAAAATTTCAAGCGATGAACTTGTAACCCGCTTACAAAAGCTACGTGACGAAAAGATAATTAGCCATGAAAAATTTGATTTTTTAATAAAATTTATAAGCAAAAACTCAAATCAAAATAAAGCAGAAATTTCTAATGCGAAGCCAAAAGATCATTTTCACAAGAGCTTGGATTTTCTAAATGAGATAAATGAAAAAGCAAGCATGCTTGATGAAGATAAAGAATTTTTACTAGCTTTAAAAAACGCCAAAAAAAGATCAAACGAAACGCTTTTTAACATCGCAGTAAGCGGCATCATAAACTCTGGCAAATCAACCCTTTTAAATGCACTTTTAAACAAATCCGTCCTTGGCACTTCAAATGTGCCTGAGACCATAAATTTAACCATCTTAAAGTACGCATCAAATAGCCATGCAAAGGTAAATTTTTATAGTCCAGATGAGCTAGAAAAGCTTGGACTTTCAAGCAAAAATCTACCAGCTAGTAGCGTAGAGATCAGCCTAGATGAGATCAAAAACTATACATCTTCAAGCTCAAAAACAGCAAATCTCGTAAAAAGCGTTGAGCTTTATGATGACTTAGAGCTTTTAAGAGATAATGTCTGCATTATAGACACTCCTGGCATAGATGATGCGATCGTATTAAGAGAGCAAATAACTACAAATTTTATGAAAGAGTGCGACCTTTTGGCTCATCTCATGAATGCTTCGCAAAGTGCAACGCAAAAAGACGCACTATTTTTGAAAAAATGCCTTGAAAACTCGCACATCGTAAGAGTTGCTATCGTACTAACTCACGCTGACGAGTTAAATCCAAAGGATATTAATGAAACGCTTAACTACGTAAAAAAGGCGATTGGCGAGCAGATAAATGATATTAAGATAGACTATTTTGCCATTAGTGCAAAAGCTTATCTTGATGGCGCTTTAAATAGCGGCGTAGAGGAGTTTAAGGACTATCTTTACGAGGTGCTCTTTGGCAAAGACTCTAAAAAATCAGCTCTCATTTTAAGCTCATATCAAAAAGAATTGCAAAATATTTTAAAAACGAAACTCGAAGCCACAAAGGCTGAAATTTTAGAGCTTAAAGCATTTGGTTTAGAGCTAGAAGCTTTGCAAAACGAGCAAGCAAATATCAAAAATTCTCTTAATGAAAATTTCACAAAACTTGAAAGGCTTTTAGAAAGCGAGCTAAAAAAACTCGATGATAAAAATGCAAAAAATATCTATAAAATGGGGCTTGAAGCGTTACTACAAAATCTAAATGAAAGGCTTAAGAGTGAGATCGCTTACTGCAAAAGTAAAAGAGAAAATTTAAATCTAAAACGTCTTACACAAATAGCAAAAACTACACTTTGTGACGGAGTTGCGGCACTTATGAGAGAGGCCAGAAATGAAACTTTGGTGCAGACAAAGTCGTGCGAGCAAAATATCGCTTTAAGCTTTGATGGCTTTAAGGTGAGTGAAAATAAAGTTTTTAGTATAAATGACTTTTTAAAGCAAATGGGCGTAGAGCTTGATTTTAGCGAGCTTTTAGATGAGCTTGAAGCTAAAATTTTAAGTAAAAATGAGCCAGATGAGGCACTTTTAAGTTTAAGACAAAATTTACTTAACAATAAAAGCATATCGCAGTTTTGTGAGACGCTAGCAGAACATGAAAAAAAGCTGCTAAAAGAGCGAGTAAAGGCTTATGAGATGAGCCAAAAAGAGGCTTTAAATAAAAGGCTTTTAGTGCTCAATGAAAAACTTAATGAGCTAAATTTACAAAATCAAAGCTCAATTTCAAAGCTTAAACAAAAGACCTCCTTACAAGATGAAATTTACTCACTTTTAGAGGATATTAAAAATGTTTAATGAGTTTATAAATGCCTACAAAGCGAGATACTTTAAGGTCTTTACAAATGATTTTAAGGGCGAGCTAGCTAGGCTCGTAAATGATCTAAACGATCCTAGTTTGCATATAAGCGAGCAGATAAAAGAGAGCTTAAATTTACTAATAGATACTCTAAATGAGCCACCACTAATAGCTGTTATCGGTCAATTTTCAAGTGGGAAATCAACGTTTTTAAACGCACTTCTTAGTCAAGATATCTTGCCATCAGGACTAACTCCAGTCACCGCAAAGGCTGTGAGGCTAAAATTTGCAAAGATGCCACTTCTAAGCGTGAAATTTATAAATGGTAGCGAAAGCCTGCTAGCAAGTAGCGATCTAGCCGAGCTAAATAAGCTAGGCGATCAAGTTTCTAGTATGACGCTTTATGCACCAAGTGAAATTTTAAAAGAGATAAATTTCATCGACACTCCTGGCCTAAACTCGCTAAGAGATGCTGACACAAAAGAGACAAAAAATACGCTAAAAAAGGTTAGCGGCGCAATATGGCTAAGCCTTGCAAACAACGCCGCAAAGGCAAGCGAGCTTGAAAGTATCAAAGAAATTTTAAAAGCAAATGATCTAAAAGCGATCTGCCTAATCAACCAAAAAGACAAGCTAAGCGAGGAGGAGCTTGAAAGTTTGCTAAAGCACGCTAGGCAAACTTATGGCGAGCTTTTTGAGGATATCATTGCTATCTCGTCAAAGCAAGCTCTTCTTGATATAACAAATAATGACAAAAGCCTACTTGAAGCTTCAAATTTTAACGAAGCTCTAAAGGCTATTAAAGAATACTTTTTAGACAAGAGCTTTAAAGAAAATTTCATAAAAGCAAGGGCAAAAAAGATCGTAAAACTCCTAACTAACGAGCAAGAAAAACATCTAGAAATTTATGATAATGCGCGGTTTATTTTAGATGAATTTAGTGGCTCATTAGATGAGAGACTAGAGGCGATAAAAGAGGAGTTTAAACCAAAGATCGCTTTAAGTTATAGTCAAATGAGTGAAGTTATAAAACTTGCTGCCGATGAGGTATTTAAGCTACTTAAACCATTTTCAAAGACGAAATTTAACGCTTCAAAGACGCTTTTAAATAAAGAAATTTACAAGCGTGAAAATTTTGAGGTAATAAGCCTTGATAGCGACGAAGTCTTTTCAAAACTTATCTACGAAGATGTGATTTTTAATAAATTTTTTAAACGCTACAAAAAAGATTTAAAAGAGCTAGAAAATGCAATAACCT
Source organism: Campylobacter concisus (assembly GCF_902460625.1). Taxonomy (GTDB): domain Bacteria; phylum Campylobacterota; class Campylobacteria; order Campylobacterales; family Campylobacteraceae; genus Campylobacter_A; species Campylobacter_A concisus_AD. The sequence continues at coordinate 57,637 of NZ_CABPUT010000004.1, read as the reverse complement.
CAGCATTTAATGAGCTTTATAAAAATTTAGAGGATAAATTTTTAATATACAAATCTCGCTATGAAAATTACGCTAGCTTTGATGATCAAGCCTTGGCTTACGAAACAAAATCCATAAATACCTATGCCGGACGGACATATGAAAATTTTTTAAGAGAGTATGAAACGGCTAAATTTAAGGCTATACAAAAGGTCTCTTTGTTCTTTGAAAAGCTTGATATAAAACTAGCCTCAAACTATGAAAACGCGCTCAAACTTGCGGTTTATTTTATAAAACAAAAGATAGAAAAGACGCTAGAGTCGCACCTGCAGATGAATACACCACTTTATATCCCAAGTGCAAAAGATGTCTATGAGCGTATGCTTGATGCGTTTAGCCTTTATGAGTTTGAAGCTTTAATGTGCTCAAACAGCTCGTTTTTAAATAAAATTTTGCTTGATATAAAAAGCGATTTTAATGAAATTTATACTTTAAAAATAGCAATGCTTGATGACTTAAAAGCAAGAGTTAAAGAGCAAATTTCAAAGATCGAAGAGCTTTGTGAAAATTCATTGCTATTAAGATAAATAAATTTTTTAAAGCTTAAAGCTATCCATTTAAGGATAGCTTTTATTTTATGCGTGCATTACGCCGATCTTTGGTGCGTCAAATGCAGTTACACGCTTTGGCACGCCTTTAAATTTCTCGACATTCACAAGGCTTGTGTGAGCGGTGTTGCTCTGGCTCATCTTGCTTGATGGTACATCTTTTGTTAGCACGTTTAAGTTTCCGTGCAAGCAAAGGCTCTTTTCGCCCGGTTTTTCAGGGTCATACCACGCACCTTCGCTTACTATTACGACATTTTGTGGCACATCCTCGGTAACAAAGGCACCGCACAAAATTTCACCTCTATCATTAAATACACGCACCACATCGCCCATCTTTATTCCTCTAGCCTCGGCTGTTTTTGGATTTATAAGCACTGGCTCACGCTCTGCGATCTCGTTAAAGTTGCGAAGCACAGAGTTATTTAGCTGCGAGTGAAGCCTAAATTTAGAGTGCGCGCCGCTAATCGCGATAGGGTATTTTTTATTTTTTGCGCCCAGCCACTCAAATGGCTCAAGCCAAGCTGCATGCGGTGGGCAGTCATCATAGCCAAAGCCAGCAACCGTCTCAGAGTAAATTTCTATCTTGCCAGATGGCGTTTTTAGCGGATTTGCCACTGGATCGTCGCGGAATTTCTTATAGTTTGTAAAGTAGCGTTTTTTCTCATCGATCTTGTCAAATCTAAAATATCCCTTCTCCCAAAATTCCTCAAAGCTAGGCATGCTCTCATACCCAAGCTCAGCAGCCTTTTTAATGGCATCTTCATATATTGTCTTGACCCACTCTAGCTCGCTTTTACCCTCGCTAAATGCCTCTTCCCTGCCCCACTCTTTGGCAATCAGTCTTGCGATCTCGTAATCGCTCTTACTCTCGCCAAATGGCTTAACTAGTGGCTTCATCGCAAATAGATACTCGCTTGTAGAGTTTGCCATTTCGATGTCAGTTCGCTCGTACTCAAGCGCAGCTGGCAAGACGATGTCGCTAAATTTAGCTGTACTTGTCCAAAACGGCTCGCAAGTGATGATAGCATTAACGTTTCGCATAGCTTTTACAGCTCTATTTGCGTCAGGATGCCTTGTGAAAGTTGAGCCATTTGCGTTAAACATCACTCTGATCTTTGGCAGTTTATAGCTCTTGCCATTTCTTGTTATATCCTTGCCTGGGCTTAGAAGTGCGTCTATTAACCTTGAGTTTGGCATTTCGTAGCCCTTTGTCTTTGGCACCAGCCCGCTATCAATAAATTTTTGAGGTACCTTCGTCTCAAAAGCTGCTAGTTTAGGCGCTATGAAGCTCTCATCAGCATTTTTGTGCATGCCGTCATTTGTGACAAAGCCACAACCCTCTTTGCCGATGTGCCCAAGCATCGCATTTAGCGTCACAAGCGCCCAGTATGCCATCTCGCCGTGATCTTGTCTTTGAATGGCATAGCCACTAATTATCACTGAGTCATTTTTAGCTAGATCCTCGCTAAATTTAGCAAGATCTTGCTCACTCACACCACAAATTTTGCTTGCCCAAGCTAAATTTTTATTGACCCCGTCAGTTTTGCCAAGCATGTACTCTTTAAATTTATCAAAGCCAACTGTGTATTTTTCTATAAATTCTTTGCTGTAAAGCCCTTTTCATAAAGGTAGTTACATATACCTATCATCATAGCTGTATCGGTGCAAGGCACGACTTCAAGGTATTTTGAGTCAAAGTACTTTGCGCTATCGTTGTGATAAACATCGACGATATAAATTTTCATCTCGCCACTCGCGCCTTTTTTTCTGATCTCATCATAGTATTTATATGAGTTGTGAAGCGGTACGCCAATGGCGATCTTATTTGAAACTACTGGGTTTGTGCCCCAAAATACGATCGTTTTGGCGTTTTTTAAGATCGCCTCCCACTTTGTTGGCGCTAGCGCAGGATCGACAAAGCCAGTGACGTGAGGCATGATGACAGTCGCTGCGCCGTATGAGTAGCCACCTAGCTCATTTACGTAGCCACCAAGCACGTTAAGTAGCCTTTTTGCGGTCTTTTGGCTGTGGCCAACTTTGCCAAGGCTACCCCACTGATAAACCTGTCCGTAGATCGCTTCAGCGCCGTATTTATCAAAATTTTCTTTTAAAATTTTTGCACTTAGCTTTATAGCCTCGTCCCAGCTCACACGCACAAATTCTTCTTTACCGCGAAGCTCTGGTTTTGGGTTGTTTGGATTAGCTAAAAAGCTCTTTCTAACAAATGGATATTTTACCCTGCTCTCGTTTTGGATGTAGTCAATGACTGCGTTATTTAGCTCGTTTGGATAAGCATCGCCCTCAAATGGCACGGTCTCAACCACACGCCCCGCGATAGTTTTTACATAAAATGGGCCAAATTTATTTGCGCTTAGTCCGCTTTTCTTGTCAAATAACGCTTGCTCTGCGCTTCCAAGCTCTTTTGCTTGAAGGCTAGCCGCGCCTAATGCGCTCAATCTTAAAAAGTCTCGTCTTTTCATTTTCTCTCCGATTTTGGTTAAATTTATTGTTTTTAGTTGGTTTTAGAAATTATAAATTTAGGGTTTTGTATCATTTCATCGTTTAAAGGCCTTGTAATGTAATACGCAAACTTGCGTCTAAATTGCGCTATTTTAGCCAAAAATTTTTAAAGGATGGGCAGATGATTGGATTTTATGTAAATGTAAAGTTAAAAGCTGGGTGTGATGCGAAATTTGAAGAAATTTTAAAAGAGATCGTGGCAGCTTCAAGGAAAGATAAAGGCTGCATAAGCTACGAGTGCGGCATGGTTGTGGGCGGTAAAAATGAATACTGCTTTATGGAAATTTGGGAAGATCTTGCAAGCCAAAAAGAGCATATGAAAAGCGTTCATATGGTGAAAAACGCAGCTGCGCTGGAGGCTTGCAAAGAGAGCCAAGAGGTAAAAATAGTAAATTTTGTAAGCGTAAAGGAATAATATTTGCTTTAAAAAGGGCAAAATCCACAAAAAATGAGCGAAGAAAAAATGCTTGAGATGATAAATGCGACTGCTGATATTATATTTATGGCCGTACTTAGGGGACGAGTGAGCTTTGAGGCTTGCAAAAAAGATAGAGAATTTATTGACTCTTTAAGAGAAGAGCTACTTGGCAAAAATCCAAATAAATTTAAAATCGCCCAAAACTCATACCAAATGATCGCCATTTTTGAAAAATACCGCAATAAAAAATAATCCACTTAAAATTTAAATCTGCTTGCCGATATTGTGTTAAAGGATTTTGACATGATAAACGCACTAAATGGATTTAATCAAAGCTTTAACTACCAAGACGCTTTTAGTAAGCGCCAAGCCACAAACGCAAAATTAGACAAAGTAGAAATTCCCACCAAAACTGCAGATATCAAGCATCTACCGCTCTCTGGCTACTCATCAAATGATAAAATTTCTATCTGGGGCAAGATAAATGGCCTTGATAGCGGGACGAGCAAAGATGAAATCTCTAGCCTTAAAAATTTCATTGATAGCACGAAGCTTTGGCGAGCAAGCTACATTCTAACTAGCGAGAAAAACGGCTTTAGCGTAGATGAGTTCATCAAAAATCACAAAATGAGCATAAACAATAAAATAATCAATAATGCTTTTGGTGCTCTTTATCTAAGCCGTGAGGCTACAAATTTGCTAGACTCTGATCTAAGTATCGATGAGTTTAAAGATAAATGGCTGGAATTTACCGCCGAAAGGATACTTGGCGAGCATGCAAATGTAAAAATTTCTTTTAAAGACGGAGCTTTACATTACGAGCAAAGCTCGGATAAAAAACGTATAGAATTCTTGGGTCAGCCTATGTTGCACCGTGTGAGCTACGCTGATAAAAACAGCAAAGATGAGTTTTTAAAATTTCTAAAAACAAGTTATGAAAAGGGCGAGAGCATCGCTGATGTGCTTCAAAATATCGCTCTTACGCCAGTTAGAGAAAATGGCGGTGAAGAGATGGAAGAAGAGAAATTTAAGCCTATGCAAGTTACCAAAAAGAGCGTAACTTACACGGATAAAGATATAAAACGTGAGTTTTTTGAGGAATTTATCAGGCGCGAGGTCGAAAATGGAGCGAGCTTTGATGATCTGGTGCAAAAGCTAAATAAGCTAAAGCCAAAGGATATTCTCGCATAGCTTTGGCTTTAGGTTTAAATTTTTAGAGGCTGGCTTAGCTCTTTAAATTTCTACTTAGGTTTAAATTTAAAGAGCTAACTTGACTTCTCAAATTTCTGCTTAGTCTTAAATTTTTAAAGAGTTAGCTTTGCTCTTTAAAATTCTATTTATATTTAAATTTCTTGAAGCCAGCTTGACTCACTAAATTTCTACTTCGGATTATTTATGCTTATCACCATATTTTTATCATCAAGATATAGCTTAGCTGCCTCTTTGATGTCCTCATTTGTGATGGCTTTTACCGCACTTATGTACTCATCAGCCGTATAAAGTGGAGTGTTAAAAATTTTATTTGAGATGATGAGCTTTTGCCAAAACTCAGGTTTTTCGTAATCCTTTTTTATAGAAATTTCACTCTGCGCTTTAAAATCCTCCAAATGCTTTGGCAAAATCGCACCACTACTCTTGATGCCAGCTATTATCTCCTTTATCTCAGCGATGATCTTGTCCGTGTTTGCAGGATCGCAAGTAAAGCTAATTAGCATATCTGAATGCTCAAAAGGATAGCGCGAGAGCTTGGCATTTAAGCTAAAACCGTATGTTTGGCCCTTATCTTCTCTGATCTTTTCTCGAAGCGATGTTTTTAAAATTTCACTTAATGCCCTTAGCCTAATCGCTCCTTCAAAGCTATATTTCGCATCAGAATTTATGATATTTATGCCAACATCGCTTCTTTTTGAGGTCTGATACTCTCTTTTAAAGGTGTGCTGCCCCTTGATACTTCGCACGCCATCGTCTTTAAACTCTTCAGCCTCGCCAAGCTTTGGTAAAGTGGCGATATACTTTTTAACAAGTGGCAAAAGCCTCTCTTCGTCGGTGTCGCCGATGATTACAAAAGTATATGAGGCTGCATTTGTAAATTTATCTTTGATGATCTCTTTTAGCTCATTTAGCTTTAGCGCGTCGATCTGAGCCATCTCAAGCGGCGCGACACGTTTATTGTTTTCATAAAAAAACTTGCTAAATTCGGTACTAAATTTATATTCAGGCAAATTTTGCTCTTTGCTTAGCTCATCCTTTGCTCTTTGTTTTATCCTCTCAAGCACGTTTGCATCGGCTCTTGGAGCGTTAAATTCTAAATTTATAACAGCTAGCAGCGAGCTAAGATCGCTGGTGCTTGATGAGCCATAAATGCCTTGAGTGAGTGCTTCTATACCCTTTTCATAGCTTACTATCTTTCCATTTAGTGCCTTTGAGAGTTCATAGTTGTTAAATTTACCAACGCCGCTTTCATTTGTGAGCGCAACTGCAAAGCTACCAAGCTTTGGATCAGCCAAATTTGATGTGCCTCCTTTGCTGATGGCCGTAAACAAAATACTATCTTTTTTAGTAGCTAGTGGCTTAAAGATAACTTGCGAGCCATTTGATATTTTGTAGGTATAAATTCCATTTTTTTCATCAAAGCTTCTTGAGCTTATCTCTTTTGGCTCTAAATTTTCATTGCCTAGACTCTTATCGTTGTTATTAGCAGATAGGTTTGTGTTATAAACAGGCGCTTTGGCAAAAAGCTTTAAAAACTCATCTTTGCTAAGCTTATAACCATCTTTGCTAAAAATTCTTACACGCTCATCAGAAATGGCCAAAATTTGTCTAAATCTAGCATTAACGTCTTCTAACGTGATCTCGTTTAATAGCTTTAAACTAAGCTCTTTGTCGTCTTCGTCGCTTAACACAAAGCCACCATTTTCTATCATGTTTAAAATTTGTCCAGCGTAAACGCTTGATTTTTTAGTCTTTGAGCGTTTAAATTTTGCATCCGCATTTGCCGCAAACGCCTTTTTCACATCTTCAAAATCATCTTTATTAAAGCCAAACTCTTTAATGCCTTTTATAACGCCAAGCATATCTTTAAGGCTTGCGTTAAAATCGCCTCCAAGTACGTTTGTTTCAAAACTATAAATTTTCTGCTTTGCTTGAAGTGTTTGAGCTATAAAATCAGTGCTTAAATTTGATGAATTATTTGCATTTTTTTGCTCATAAAGCATATTTATCAGGCTTGCGATAAGTGCATCTTCTAGATTCCTCTTTGCATCAGCTTCATTTAAAACTGGACTAAATTTATCAAAATAGCTAAGCCTAACTATCTCCATTCCAGTTTCATTTGAGTCGTAGTTAAAAATATTTAAACCACTTTTAAAGCTGATATTTTTTTCTGGATGAATGTAAGAATTTGTATTTTTTGCTTGGCTAAAGTTTTTTTCGATTAAGCTTTTTATCTCATTTTTATCAAAGTCGCCAACAGCGACAAAGCTCATAAATCTTGGCTGATAAAGCCTCTCGTAAAATTCTTGCATATGCTTAGCATCTACGCTTTTGATGACGTTTATATCGCCTATTGGCACTCTTTTTAGATAGATACTGTCCTCAAAAATATCTTTTGTTTGAGCCAAATAAAGCCTATATCCTGGCGTATTTCTCTGGCGCTCTTCTTCCATTATGACGCCACGCTCTTTATCAAGCTCCTTAGGATCGATTTTAACGCCATCTATCCAATTCGAAAAGACCTTAAATGTATCTTGTAAATTTTTCTCATTTACATTAATCGTTAAGACATAGCTCGTCTGATCGTAGCTCGTCTGCGCGTTTAGATCGGCTCCAAATTTCACACCAAGGCTCTCGAGCTGCTTAATGAGCTCATTTTTGCTAAAGTCGCGACTGCCATTAAACGCCATATGCTCCAAAAAGTGAGCAAGACCTTGCTCGCCATCTTTTTCATCAGTTGAACCAGAATTTATAACAAGATAAAAAATAGCTGTTTTTTGTGGAAATTTATTCTCTTTGATATAGTATTTTAGCCCGTTTTTTAGCTCTCCATTTAACATATCTTTATCGTTTTGAAGCGCAAAAAGACCCATTACTAGACAAAAAAGCAACAAAATTTTTCTCATTATTTTCCTTTTTAATTTTAATTGATAGACAAAGTAGAATTTAGCATAAGCCTGCAAATTTGCAGGCTAGAAGATTATTTTAGATCGTATTTTTTAAGTAAAGCTTCGTAGCTTCCGTCTTTTTTCATATCATCTAAAATTTGATTTATTTTCTCTATTAACGCGCTCTCTTTTCCTTTATCAAATGCTATTGAAAAGCCTTCGCTACCATCAACTTCTTTGAAAAACGCTTCAAGTTCTGGATTTTTCTTGATAAAGCCATATCCGATAGAGCTATCAAGAATGACTGCGTCAAATTTGCCAACTTTTAATCCCATGATGAGTGGCACAGTATCTTCTGAAGGCACTACTTTTACGCCATTTATAGCATTTGCTGCTAGCTCTTGGACGGTGCCTTGTTGCACGCCAACTCTTTTGCCAGCTAGCTCTTCTTTAGCCTTTAGTGCGTCATTGCCTTTTTTCTTTAGATAAAGATTTTCAGTTAAATAGTATGGCTTTGTAAAATCAATCGATTTTAATCTATCTGAAGTCGCACTCATCGCACTTATAATGCCATTTATTTTGCCAGCTTTAAGCGCTGGGATAAGGCCATCAAAACTCATATTTATAATCTTATATGAAAAGCCTGCACGCTTTGAAATTTTATCAATTAACTCGATATCAAAGCCTGTTATTTTGTTATTTTCATCGATATATTCAAATGGCGGGTAGTTCGCCGCTGTGCCAAATTTTAGCTCGTTTGCACAAAGAGCAACAAAAGCTGTGAGTAAAAGAGCAAAGATCTTTTTCATAATAGTGTCCTTTAAGGTGATTTAGTGGCTTAATTATCAGTATTTCTCTATTAAAAATTGTTTAAATTTACAATAAAAGAAAAATGCTATAAATAATCGTATAGCAAAGTAGCATATAAATTTTTATAGATAGGTTCTATCCCTTAATTATTTTAAGGGATAGAATAGTAGGAGCTCTAAGAGTAAGTCAAAGATTAAAATTTATTTTTCCTAACTTCGTTTACTATCGCCTTAGCCATGTCATCAACATCAGATGTTACTTCATTTGCTTTATTGACAATTACTACATTTTCTTTTGTAAGTGTGTCTATTTGAGCAACTGATTGATTTATCATATTAATTCCTTCACTTTGCTCTTTTATAGACTCACTCATTTCATTGATTGATTGAGCTAGTACATTTGTATTTGCTTCGATCTCTGTTAGAGATTTTTGAGTTCTCTCTGCTAGTTTTCTAACCTCATCTGCAACAACAGCAAAGCCTCTACCATGCTCTCCTGCGCGTGCTGCCTCGATTGCGGCATTAAGAGCTAGTAAATTTGTTTGATCAGCTATATCTCTAATAATAGTTATGATGTTTTTAATCTCATCGCTTTGTCTAATAACATCAGATGTTTTTTGAGATATTGCATTCATTGAGCTTGACATTTGCTCTACTGCGGCAGCAGACTCTTGAAGTGAGCTTGCTTGTACATTTGCGCCTTGAGTTAGTTCTTTCATTGACTGGCTTAAAGACTCAGCCTTTTCTTCTAGTACGTGGGCTTGATCTAAATTTGCCCTTAACATCTTGGCTATCTCTTCACCAAGAGCATTTATACCAACCGCCATTTTGCCATCATCTTCAAGCCTTTTAGTAAAGTCTTGTTTTTTAAAGCTTTCTAGTAGATTTAACACGTCATCGCCATTTTCCGCAATAGCATGTTTTAGTGCGATTTGTAAGTCTTTGAAAGTTTGTTTTAGCTGGCTAAGTGCAGGATTTGAAGTATCTGCATTAAGCTGAGCTACGTAGTTACCTTTACCGATTTGATTTACAAAAGTATTTGCTTCTTTAATGAAATTATTTTGCTCAGATAAATTTGCCTCGATTTGTTTGATATTCTCATTTATCAGTGCACTCATCTGTCCGATCTCGTCACTACCACTACGATCTAAAAATTCAGCTTTATTAGATTTATAATTTAAGAAGTCAAAAAATCTAACTAAGCCATTTTTAGTCTGATCTATACCAGAGATCAGGTTTTTACCTATTAATGTAGATACTAGCAACATAAGCAAAATACAAATCGCAATCACAATAGAACTTATAATAAGTTCGGTATTTGCATCGCCCTTAATGCGTATTGCATCTTTTTGCATATTATCAAGTAGTTTAAGCTCAAGCTCTCTCATCGCATCTATTGTAATGCTTATCTTTGAAAACCAACTTGCTGCATCATAAGATACATCTTCAGTGGCAACTACATTTTTAATAATATTCATCGCATCTATAAAATCAGCCTTTTTTCTAGCGATAGCGTCAAATTCATCGCTAAATTCTTTTGGGTTGTAATCGTCAAAATCCTGCATAAATTTATTTATAACGCTATTTAGTGCAACTACTTTATTGTAGTCCTCTTTGCTTATGCTCTTTTTAGTAAAAACCCCATTTAAAGTAGCACGCAAAATACCAAAAGACTCTTTTATCTCACCGACAATAATGATACGCTTTAGGTCATCTACCAAGCTAGGCTCGAGCTTATCACTATATCCATTTATAGCAATAACCTCTTTTCTTAAAATTTTTGTTATACGGCTAATTAGATCATTGCCACTTTTTTGATCTACATTTGAGCGGATACTATTTATCTCTGAAACTATTTCATTTTTCTCTTCAAGTTTATCAATCATAGCGTCTACTTTTTTACGCTGCTCTAATAAATTTTTATTATCCCCTCCTGCTAGCACACCTGAGCTAAATCCGCGTTCTTTTTGCATCTCATGGATAAAATTATTTTGATTGATTATTGTATCCACGATTTTCTCGCTAAATTCTGCTTTTGAGCGAGTTTTTAAGATACCATTTAGCATGTATGCGCTCATGATACCAAGGCCAATAAGACTGACGATGACTATCGCCATAATCTTAGATTTAATACCTAGATTATTCATTTTCTCTCCTTTTAGTTTTTCTTAATATCTGCTTCAAAAAATAAAGCCATACGACTTTAATACTTAAAATTTATCAACCAAAAAATACTTTGGGTTATTTTTATAAAAAATATCAATTAACGCATTTATGTAAAATTTTAATTTATATTTAGCTTTATTAAATAGTAGGAATTTTTTAACAAAATTGTGATACATGCAAATAGAAAATAGCACATTTAAAATAAATGCCGTTCTCATCCTGAGAAGCTTCATTTTTTCTCCTTGAAAATAATTAAGTCATTTTATTAATTTTACTTTTAAAAGATGTTAAATTTTAAAAATTAGAAAAAAGTGAGTTTTTGCAGAGAATTCCTGCTTCTCTGCAAATTTTGTATTTAGATTTATTTCTTTAATCCATATTTATCTAGCATTTTGTCAAATTCGCCAGATTTTTGTAGCTCATCGATTGCTGCATCTATCTTCTTGATAAGCTCAGTGTGTTTGCCTTTATCAAACGCCATTGCAAATCCTTCCGTGCCATCAGGAACTCTTAAAAATTCTTCCAAATCTGGATTTTGTTTTAAATATTCAACCCCTATCGGACTATCAGTTAGCACAACGTCGATTTTGCCAGCGTTTAGTGACATGATAGCAGCTGCTACATTTTCAGCAGGTATCGACTTAGTGGTTATGCTTTTGGCTGCTTCTTCTTGCAATGTTCCAACTTGAGCTGAAATTTTCTTATCTTTAAGGTTGTCTTTATTTACATCTGAGCCTTTTTTGCGGATAAATAAATTTTCTGAAAAATAATATGGCTTGGTGAAATCAACCGATTTCCTTCTCTCATCAGTTGCACTCATTCCGCTTATGGCAATATCAATTTTACCGGTTTTTAATGCTGATATCAGTCCATCAAAGCTCATATTTGCAACATCAAATTTTATTCCAGTTTTTTTGGTGATCTCATCTAATAAATCTATCTCAAAGCCAACAATTTTATTGTTTTCATCAAGATATTCAAAAGGTGGATAATCAGCACTTGAGCCAACTTTATAAACTACATTTTTACTAGCTTCTTCGGCATTATTTGCTGTATTTTTTTTATTAGCGTCATCACCACAACCTAGTAAAAATAAAACCAAACTTGCCATCAAAAATTTTAAAATTTTACTCATTTTCTACTCCTTTAATGATTTAAAATTTTGCCTAAAAACTCTTTTAAACGCTCATGTTGCGGATTTGTAAAGACATTTTTTGGTGTGTCATCAACTGCGATTTTGCCTTTATCCATAAAGAAAATTCTATTTGCCACATTTCTTGCAAAGCCCATTTCATGGGTCACAACAAGCATCGTTATACCCCTTGCAGCAACATCTTTCATGATATCAAGCACCTCTCCGATCATCTCAGGATCAAGCGCACTTGTCGGCTCATCAAAAAGTATCACTTCTGGCTCCATCGCTAGGCTTCTAGCGATCGCGATACGTTGCTTCTGTCCGCCTGAAAGCTTGTGCGGATAGGCAAATTTCTTATCACTTAGCCCAACACTTTTTAGCAACTCATCAGCTCTTTTTTCTGCACTTGCTTTATCTAAAATTCCCGCTTTTATCGGAGCTAGAGTTAAATTTTGTAAGACGTTTTTATTTGCAAAAAGATTAAAGTGCTGAAAAACCATGCTCACTTTTTGGCGAATTTTATTTATGTCTGATTTTTTATCTAAAATATCTTCGCCATTTATCTTTATGTGCCCGCTATCTGGCTCTTCAAGGCGGTTTATGCAGCGTAAAAATGTGCTTTTACCGCCACCACTTGGACCAATTATCGCTATAACTTCACCTTTTTTTATATCTACGCTAATATCATTTAAAACTCGCAAATCGCCATAACTTTTGTTTAAATTTTTAATCTCAATCATGGCGGTTTAATCTCCTCTCGAGTAGTTTTGTCAAAAGTGTAAAAAATTTAACACTCACATAATAGACAATACCTGTAAAAATGACTGGCTCTGGACTATAAAAGACCGCTTGCAAGCTCTTACTTTGCATCGTGATATCAACGACGCTTATATAGCCCACGACTGATGTCTCTTTAAAAAGTGAGATAAACTCATTTGCAAGAGCTGGCAAGATGTTTTTTGTAGCTTGTGGAAAAACTATCTCGCGCATCGAAACATAGTAATTTAGGCCCATCGCACGAGCTGCTTCCATTTGTCCTTTATCAACGCTATTTATGCCACTTCGCACGATCTCGGCCACGTAAGCAGAGCTATTTAGTCCAAGTGCGATGAGAGCTACATAAAAATTGTCACTCCATGTTGCAAAAATGACAACTGAAAAAATAAGAAGTTGAAGTATTACAGGTGTTCCACGTAAGATATCGATATACTCATCAATTATAAAGTTTAAGACTTTAATATTTAAAAATTTAATAAACGCCAAGGTAAATCCAAGCGTTATGCCTATGGCAATACCACCTATCGTAAGTCCTAAAGTCACTCCGTAACTTTTGATATAAGCGATCTCTTGAGCCTCACTAAGATCTCTTGGATAGAAAAAATATGCTCCAAGTGAGACGATTATTATAAAAAATAGAAATTTAGCTAAATTTTGAGCCTTCAACTTCGTCCTTTTCTTTAAAATATGGCTTTAAATAATACGAAAAAATTTATATCATTTTGCTTAAAAGCGTTTAAGGATCGGCACTGAATGTTGTAATTTAAAAAAATTTATATTAACATAAGCCATTTATCTTAATTTGAAAGGAAATTTATGAGCTTTGGGTCTTATTTAGCCATCGCCATCTATTTTGGCTTTTTGCTCTTTATCGGACGATATTTCTACGATAAAAACGCAAGCATGAACGAATATCTGCTAGATAATCGTCGAATGGGTCCAGTAGTTACTGCACTTAGTGCTGGTGCTTCTGATATGAGTGGTTGGATGCTACTTGGCGTGCCCGGAGCCTTATACGCAACTGGCATAGCAAATGTGTGGATGATAATCGGTCTTATCATTGGAGCTTACTGCAACTATCTATTTTTAGCAAAGAGGCTTAGAATTTATACTGAGGTTGCGAGTGATAGCATCACAATACCAGACTTTTTAGAAAATCGCTTTAAAGATAGGACTAAAATTTTAAGAATCATCTCTGGTCTTATCATTTTGATATTTTTCACACTTTATGTAAGTAGCGGCATCATCGCTGGAGGAAAGACATTTGAGAGCTTTTTTGGTTTAAAATTTGCCTATGGAGCGGTCTTTACGCTTGTTATCGTGGTCTTTTACACATTTTTTGGTGGATTTAAAGCAGTTAGTATAACTGACGCATTTCAGGGGCTTTTGATGTTTTGTGTCCTAGTCTCGATCCCAGTCGTGGCATATCTAAATTTAGACTTGCCAAGCGATACAAATTTACTAAAAGAGATAAGCAAGCTTGATGCAAATCACCTAAATCCATTTAGAGATCAAACTTTTTGGGGAATTTTAGGACTTATGGCTTGGGGATTTGGCTACTTTGGACAGCCACATATCATCGTTAGATTTATGGCGATACGCGACTCAAAAGAGCTTGCTAAAGCAAGAAGGATCGGCATTGGTTGGATGAGCATTGGGTTGCTTGGTGCGATTATGAGTGGACTTATCGGCTTTGTCTACTTTAGTCAAAGAGGCGGACTTAGCGATCCTGAGACTGTATTTTTAAAGCTTGGCGAGTTACTTTTCCCACCATTTTTTATAGGTATTATCATCTCAGCTGTGCTTTCAGCGATCATGAGTACTATCTCAAGTCAGCTTTTAGTTACGTCTAGCTCAGTAACAAAGGACTTTATCTTTGCATTCTATAAAAAAGAGATTAGTCAAAATACACAAACAGCGATCAGTCGCTATGCTGTTGTAGTAGTGGCCATAGTTGCTACTATACTTGCCTTTATCTCGACAGACAATGTCCTAAACGTCGTTGGCAACGCTTGGGCTGGATTTGGTGCGAGCTTTGGACCAGTGCTACTTTTTAGCCTCTACTGGAAGCGCATGAGTGCACTTGGAGCACTCGCTGGCATGATAGCTGGAGGTGCGACAGTAATATTTTGGATCACTTCAGGGCTAAACACTTACGTTTATGAAATTTTACCTGGCATCATAGCGTCTTGTATAGCGATCATTAGCGTAAGTATCTGGGGCGATGCGATAAATAAAATGACGAGCGAACCTCACGAGCAAGTCATAAAAGATGAATTTGAAAAGATGAAAACAAGGCTTTAAGCCTAAACTTACAAGAAATTCCTAGTATCTTGTGCTAGGAATTTCTGCTAATTGCCTCTTAAAGTTTTAATCCCTTTTTTAGTTTTCTTATCAAAAATCTAGCTGGATGAAGCTCGTGAAATAGCGACCTTTCTATACAAAGCGGACGATCAAGCACAAGATCGGCTACCAAATTTGCTCCAAGTATCGCTGTGCCAAGACCTCGCGAGCCGTGAGCAAAATTTACAAAGATATTTTTTTCATAGCTTGCTTTTGGATTGTTATCTTTATTTTTACTCCAAAATAGCCCTTTGTAGTTTTGCTTGTAAAATTCTTCGTCGTACAAGGCACCAATTATTGGAAACCTGTCTCCACTATAACTTCGGTAGCCTACTTTTGCACCGATAATGGTTGCTTTTTTGATATCAAAAAACTCACTTACGTCGTTTAAATTTTTAGTATTATCTTCTTCTTTTGGTATGTCACAAATTTCATTTCTGGCGTAAGTTGCCCCTATAACTTGCATACCTTTAATGACTGGGCAGATGTAGCCTTTTGCACTTAGTGGCATAGTATTTTTAAGTATTGGTTTTAGGTGGGTGACTTGACCACGGACACTGCTTATTTGCATGTCGTAGCCATTAAAAATTTCACTACTCTTACTGCCAGTGCAAAAGACCAAAATATCAGTCTCTAAATTTTTACCGTTTTTAAATTTAACGCTGATTTTACCATTTTGTAGATGCACCCTGCTCTCATACTCGTGATTTAATAAAATTTCAAAACCGCCTGATAAAAATTTACAAATTTCTCTTGGTCTAGCGTATGCACCATCTTTTATAAATATGCCAGGATATGGCTTTAGACTCTCATCAAATTTAAAAATATCGCTAGCAGCTTGATCCTGCCACGAACCATATCTTTTAATGAGTTCTTCATCAAATGCGTAGTCGATGCAGCCGTTAAATTTAATAAGGCTTTTTGGCAAAGTTGCCTTGTAAAATCTCACTGCTTGCAAAAATGCGTTTAAGTGCATGCGACCTAAATTTACACCAGGCTTGGTAACTAGCGGCATCAAAGCGCCACAGTGATTGCCTGAGCCATTTGTAGCCACTTCGCCTTTTGCCTCAGCGATCACCACTTTAAAGCCATTTTTGGCTAGTTCGCCAGCTGTTGCAAGTCCAGCCACGCCAGTTCCTATGATAAGTGCTGTTTTGCCTTTTGGCTTAGTTAGTGGTTCGCATCTCGCAAACCAAGCATCCTTTAAATTTTCATCCGTTTTTTCTAGTACGGCGCTGCTCATCTGGCGTTTTTTAGTATAGCCCTCTTTTAGGCTTAGTAGAAAGCCAGCACCCTTTAGTCCGTCTTTTACCATTTTTGCGCATGAGTAGGTTCTAGCAATAGTACCAACCCTGCTTAGTCTTGCGATCTCTCTAAAAATTTCTTCGCTCCAGATTGAGCCATTTTTACTTGGAGCAAAGCCGTCTAGAAACCAGATGTCAGCGCTAAAATCAAGCTCAGATAAAATTTCTTTAGCCTCACCATAACAAAGATCAAGGGTGATGTTTGGAGCAAAATTTATACGGTGTATGCCCTCAATAAGCGGTGGGTAGAGCGAAACCAGCTTTTTGGCATAAGCTTTAAAAATACCTAAATTTTCATAAATTTCTAAAAGATCATCTTTTTTAATAGGATTTTTTTCGATACTAACAAAGTGAAGTTTTTTAGAGCTATTTTTAAATTTCTTACAAAGTGTAAAAAAATTTAGCCCAGCACCAAAGCCAGTCTCGGCGACTATAAAGCTATCTTTGCTCTGCCAAATTTCATCAAGTGCGCTTGCAAAGACAAATTCGCTCTCAAGCCAAGGTTTTTCGGTATTAAAGTAGATGTCGCCAAACTCTTCGTTAAATGGAATTTGCCCTTTAAAGCTTAAATTTGCATTTTTCATCTATTTTTTGCGAAATATCCATCTATGCCGTTTGCTATGCCGTTTGCAAGGGCGCTTTGATATGCATCATTAAAGAGCTTTTCGCCCTCAACTGGATGCGTTATATAGCCGATCTCAACAAGAACTGCTGGCATAAGAGCACCAACAAGTACCCAAAACGGCGCCTCTCTCACACTGCCATCACTTGCAGCATAGACCTTTCTAGCACTTGCTAAAATTTCTTTTTGGATATCAATGCCAAGCTTGTTTGAGGCGATGATCTTCTCACGGTTTAGCACGTTTAGAAATGTCTGCTGCGAAAAGTAGTTCATCTCTTCGATATCTGATTTGTTCTCAAGCGCAGCCGCATTTTTACTACGTTCACTTCTTGCAGGCGATAAGAAAAATGTCTCAATACCGTGCATGCTCTTTGCCTTTGTGGCATTTGGAGCGGCATTTGCGTGAATGGAAACAAATAGATCAGCCATCTTGTCATTTGCAAATTTTGTTCTTGTTCTTAAATTTATAAAGACATCGGTTGATCTAGTAAAATAGACCTTGTAGCCACGCGCTTTTAGTATGTCGCCAAGCTTTTTGGCTACGCCTAAAACGGCTGTTTTTTCTTGCAGTTTGCCATTTACTGCACCTGGATCAGTGCCACCATGACCCGGATCGATGACGATCGTTTTGTTGCGTGAAAATTTACCAGTCGCAACTGGTGGCAAAGGTGCAGCCACTGGCTCACTTTGTGCAGGCTGCGGCTTTAAATTTGGCTCAGGCTCTTTGTGTGGCACTTCTTCATTTTTGTTTTTAGTTTTATGAAGTGGCGTTTTTACATTTTCGTTTGAGATAAAATTTTGAGCACTGATTACAAGCAGATCACCTGTTGCATTTGCTTTTATAGTCTTTTGGACTTTATCAGAAAAAATAACTCTAACAGTGTTTTTATCATACTGCGAGATATGAATATAATCAGATATAAAATTTTTATAAGTTAGCGAATTGCCATTTAATCTACCATCAATGTCCATAATGTTTTTATATGTATTTTGCTGCTTTAAAAAGGATGTTTTTAGTTTTGCAGTATCGATTTTTGTATTAAATTTAAGCACTAAAGTGTCATTTACCTTGGTTGCACTAAGTAGCGTCAAAGTAGTAGCGCTAGGCGTACTAGCGCTCTTTACGCCATTTAGTGCATTTAGATCTTTTATATACCCACTTGAATTAAAACCAAGCGATTTCGAGCTGGTTATGAGTCTTGTGAGTGCTTGTTTTTTTATATTTTTATCGTTTTTGATGATCGCGTCGACATAAATATCTTTTATATCGTTGTGAAATTTAATCTTTGCGCTTCTGCTTGAGCTGGCAAAATTTTTATCAAATTTTGCAAATATCTCAGAATTTGTCGCAGCAAAAAGAAAATTACAAACAATAAAAAAGAGGATTATCGCTCGTTTCATTCACCATGTACCAGCTTGTGCATTAACTCTTTTACGCTTATTAGCTCTTTTAGTTTATATCCATTTGCTCCAGTGAAAAATAACCCAGTCTCTTTTTTGCCACTAAATGAGTCAAACAGCCTATCAGCAATGCAATATCCAACCTCTTTAGCCCCTTTGCCCCTTTGACAAGGGCTCACGCAGTTGCTTATACACTGGATCTTTGGTCCCATCCTTTTTTCTACCAAATTTATCAAATTTGTTCTAATCCCACGAGCCGGATAGCCAACTGGACTTTTTATAAGCTCTATGTCCTTTTCCTCGGCTGCTAGTATCACTTCTTTAAAGCCAATATCTGCGTCACACTCATGAGTTCCGATGAAGCGTGTACCCATTTGAACGCCGTCTGCGCCTAGCGATATTGCTTTTTCGATATCATTTTTATCCCAAATTCCACCGGCTGCGATGAGCGGAAAGTCGCCCCACTCTTTTATCTCGGCCTTTACTTGTGGGATTAGATTAAATAGCGAAAACTCAGGATCAAGGCACTGCTCGTAAGTAAAACCCTGATGCCCACCGCTTAGTGGTCCTTCAAGCACAACCGCGTCTGGCAAGCGATCATATCTTTGTAGCCAACGTTTGCAGATGATTTTTAGTGCTTTTGCACTTGAGATAATAGGAACTAGCGCGACTTCTTTAAAATTTTGTGTAAATTCTGGCAAATTCGTAGGTAGCCCAGCACCTGACACGATGATATTTATACCGGCTTCACAAGCGTCTTTTACCACTCTTGCGTAGTCATTTGCAGCATACATTATATTCACACCAAGTGGCAGGTCGCCACAAATTTTTCGTGCATTCTCAATAATTGCTCTAAGACCTCTTGTAGAGTAGAAATTTTCACTTCCAAATGGCTTTGCATTTAGCTCTTTGTTTATAAATTTACGATTTTCATAATATCCTGTGCCAACTGAGCTGATTATTCCAAGACCGCCTTCTAGGCTGACATTGCCAGCTAGTTTGTCCCAGCTGATACCAAGCCCCATACCACCTTGAAATATCGGATACTTTATCTCATATTTTCCTATTTTTAATGGCTTTAACTCCATCTATTCAACCTTTACTTTTGCAAATTTACGCTTTCCAACTTGCAAGATATATTCACCTGCCTCTAATTTTAACTGCTCATCGCTAATCTTTTCTTGATTAATGCTAACCGCATTTGCCTTTATGTCGCGTCTTGCTTGAGAATTTGACTCACTTAGCTCACACTGCGATAAAGCTTCCACGATCCAAACTGGTGCTTTTAGGCTAAATTCTTTGATATCAGTTGGGAGCTGATTTTGAGAGTGCACGCTATTAAACTCAGCCATCGCAGCCTTTGCAGCCTCCTCGCCGTGATACCTCGCTGTTATCTCGTACGCAAGGTCCTCTTTTGCTTTTTTTGGATGATACTTGCCGTTTTTTACATCGTTCATTAAATTTTCTATCTCACCAAGACTTTTTGTACTTAAAAGCTCGTACCAACGCCACATTAGCTCATCGCTTATACTAAGCGTTTTTGCAAACATATCATTTGCATTTTCGGTTACACCGATATAGTTTCCAAGACTTTTACTCATCTTATTTACACCATCAAGCCCCTCAAGAAGTGGCATCATGATGACAGCTTGCTCTTTGCCGACATTATATGTTCGCTGTAAGGTTCTACCCATTAGAAGGTTAAATTTCTGATCCGTACCGCCCATCTCGATATCGCACTTCATAGCAACGCTATCATAACCTTGAAGAAGTGGATACATAAATTCACAAATTGAAATTGGACTACCAGATTTTATCCTTTTTTCAAAATCATCGCGCTCTAGCATTCTAGCGACTGAAAATGTGCTAGTTAGCTCTATCATTCCAGCAGCTCCAAGCTCATTTGACCATTTTGAGTTAAACATTATCACGGTCTTTTTTGGATCTAAAATTTTAAAAACTTGCTCTTCATAAGTTTTGGCATTTTTTAAAACTGTCTCTTGATCTAGCTTTTTTCTAGTTACTGATTTACCGGTTGGATCGCCTATTTGAGCAGTGAAGTCGCCTATTAAAAACTGCACGATTGCACCATGTTTTTGAAGAAGTGCCATCTTGTTTAAAACGACTGTGTGTCCTAAATGAAGGTCTGGAGCAGTTGGATCAAAGCCAGCCTTTACATAGAAATTTTCACCTTTTTCATAATAGTTTTTTATTAAATTCTCAACTCTTTCAAAGTCAATAATCTCGGCAACACCGCGTTTTATCTCTTGTAAAATTTCAGCTATATCTTGCATTATCTTTCTCCTAGTTATGGTATGGATCGCTTTGCGAAACGAAATCTATAATCTTATATCTATCTTTGATCTTCTCTCTTAGCTCGTTTGCATCGATATTTTCGGCTATCTCAACACTTATTTCAAATGTATCACCGCTAAGGTCATTTGCTTCGTTTAGCGAGATTGTAGCCAAATTTACATCTAGTCTAGCAAGATATGTTAAAAATTCAGCCAACGCACCTTTTCGGTTCTCTAGATTTAATAAAATTTTATATCTATGTGGGGCATTTCTAGTCCATTTGACAAAGATGATCTCATTGCCCTTATCCATAAGCTTCCCAGCACGCTCACAAAGTTTGTGGTGCACTGTCACATTGTGCCCATTTTTAAAGCCAACTATACTATCGCCTCTTTTTGGATTACAACAATAGTCAAACTCGACATTTGAAATTTTATGATTTGAGTAGATTACGATATTTTCAAATTTCTGCTTTTTAACCTGATATTTGTCGCCCAAAGAGATCATAAAAGGACGCTCTTTTTTTATATACTTTTTAAGCATATTTACAACCTCTTGCAAAAATTCGCTTTCAGTTGCAGCACGAAAAACTTTTTTGCCTAAATTTTCATGCTCTATCCAGTCTAAAATTCTATCTTTTGAAACGCCAAAAACCGACTTTAAAATATCAACTGCGATTTTATAATTTATATCTTTTATCTTTTGCTTGCAGTATGTTCTTATCGTAGCCCTTGCTTTACCAGTTCGAACACTATTTATCCACGAACAGCGAAATTTTGCCTCCTCGCCAGTTACGATCCTTACAATATCGCCGTTTTTTAGCTCTGTTAAAAGTGGCATCCTGACGCGATTTATATAAGCTTCTTTTGCGTAAAGTCCGATCTCTGTGTGAATCTCATAAGCATAATCAAGTGCAGTGGCTCCGCGCGGAAGCGTAAAAACCTCGCCTTTTGGCGAATAGACCGCAATATCTTCTATATAAAGACTATCTTTTGCATATTCATAAAGCTCTTCGACGTTACTTTCGGCTTCATTATTTTGCATACCAATGTCGTTTAGCCAGTCAAGTTTTGGATTTAGTAAACTGCCCTCGCCGTTTTTGTATTTCCAGTGAGCCGCGACACCGTATTCGGCGGTTTTGTGCATATCGTAAGTACGAACTTGCGCCTCAAAAATACTCTTATTATCAAAAATAGTTGTATGTATCGTTTGATAACCATTTTGCTTTGGAAGCGCAATATAATCCTTAAATCTCGAAATAAGAGGATTAAAATTTATATGCAAATTTCCAAGCGCAAGATAGCAATCAAGCGGCTTTTGCACAAGAATTCTAATAGCAAGCAAATCAAGCACCTCTTCAATCGAAATACCTTTTCTTTGCATTTTTAAATAAATCGAATAGTAATGTTTTATGCGTTTTTGTATCTCAAAAGTACCCTCAATAAAGCCATTTTCAAGCAAAATTTGATTTACTTTTTCGTAAAAAGCATTTAGCTTAAGGCTAAGTTGCTGCTTATTTTTATTTAAAAAGCTATCGATCTTGGCGTATTCTTCTGGCATCGCATATTTAAAGCTTAGATCCTCAAGTATGTTTTTAATCGATGAAATTCCAAGCCTATGAGCGATCGGAGCATAGACCATAAGCGTCTCTTCAGCAATTCGTTTTTGTTTTTCTACTTTTAATGCATCAAGGGTTAGCATATTATGAAGTCTGTCACAAAGCTTAACCACAAGAACTCTAACATCCTCAATGGAGATTAAAAGCATTTTTCTAAAAGTTAGCGCCGAACTTGCTAGTTTTTCGTTACTACTTGAGCTTGCAAGCTTGTTTTCTCTTATAGCAACTATCTTTGTAAGCCCCTCAACCAGCTTTGCCACTTCATCGCCAAATTCAGCCTGAACTTCGCTAAGTGTAACTTCAGTATCTTCAACTACATCGTGAAGTAGTGCAGCTATGACCATACTCTCATCTCCACCCATATTTGCTACTATTGATGCTACTAAGATAGGATGGATTGCGTATGGCTCGCCACTTTTGCGATATTGACCAGCATGAGATGTGACACAGCTATCTATAGCTTTATCTAATTTCTCGCTTCGTTCACAAAGAGAAAAGAGCAGCGTTATAGCTTCTGAAACATTTTTACAAGGTAAAATTTGTTCTATTAGCTGCTCTAAAAAAAGACTATTTTCCTTCAACTATTGCCTCTAAGCCTATTTTGCCCTCAGCTACTTCAAGTAGCGCAATGTCAGCAAATTTCATCTTTGAAGTATCGGCTTCTACAAGTACTACTGCTCCATTTGCTAGTGCTTCTGCACGCTTTGCTACGATAAGTGAAAGTTTATATCTATCATCACCAACTTGTTTTAACGCTCTTGCTGTTATTTGTTCTGTTCTCATATTTATCCTTTTTAAAATTTATTTTACTACTGAATATAGGGCTGCTTCTTCTTCATTTATTATTTTTAATAAATTTCCAGCCTTAAACATATTACAAACCAAAATCGGCAGTGAGTTATCTTTTGCTAAAGCTATGGCAGTATCGTCCATAACCTTGATATCATCGCTCATTGCCTTTTCATAGTTTAGTGATTTTAATAGTTTTGCATCTTTGAATTTTTTAGGGTCTTTGTCATAAACGCCATCAACCTTTGTAGCTTTTATGATCATATCTGAGCCGATCTCAATAGCTCTTAAAGTTGCTGCTGTATCAGTTGTAAAGAAAGGATTGCCAGTACCTGCAGCAAATATAACGACTCTCCCTTTTTCCAAATGGCGCTGTGCACGTCCAACGATGAAAGTCTCACAGATCGCTTCCATTTTTATAGCACTTTGCACTCTTACCTCTAGCCCGCTTCGCTCTAACGCCTCACGCATCGCTATTGAGTTGATAACAGTTGCAAGCATGCCCATGTGATCGCCGCTCGTTCGTTTAATAATGCCATCTTTTGCGGCACTCACACCGCGTATAATGTTGCCACCACCGATAACGATGCCAACCTCGATACCATTTTCAACAAGCTCTTTTATCTCATTTGCTATAAATTTAAGCACCGCCGTATCTATGCCAAAACCATTTTCTCCCGCTAAAGCTTCGCCTGAAAATTTAACCAATACGCGTTTTCTTTTACTCATTGTCTTGCTCCTTAAAATTCACGCATTCTAGCCAAAAAGGCTTTAAATTTAGTTAATAGCACTTGCAAAGCGGCTATTTTGAGATCATCTCAAGTGGATCGATGTGGTAATTTCTTTGCGTCACTTCAAAGGTTAGATCGTTTCTAACTCGGCCTATAACGTAGCCTTTTTGCACAACTGAGCCGACTTTGACCGTTGGTGCGATTTGACTTAGGTGAGCGTAGATCGTGTGGATGCCATTTTCGTTTTCTATAATGACTACATTTTCAAGCATTGGAGTTGCTTTCGCAAAGACCACTTTGCCATTTAGCACGCTTTTGACCTTGGCATCTGGCGTGGTTGAGCGAAGCGTGACTGACTCGTTAAAAATTTTGATGTTATATATTGGATCTACGTAATTTCCAAATTTTTGCTTTACAGTGTAGCTATCAAGAGGAGCGATTGTCTTTGCACCTGAATATTTTTTGACCGAGCTTGTTTGATAGCCTCCGCCCATTGGCTGGCTTTTTTCGTCTTTTTTGCCACTCTTGCTGGCTACTTTTTCTTGTTTTTCTCTAGCGGCACGTGCGGCTTCGTCCTCTTGTTTTTGCATGATAGCGAGCTGCTCCAGTGTCTTTCTTAGCTCATCTTGTTGGGCTTGAAGCTTGGCTAGCTTTTTGCTGTAAATTTCCTTATCGCGTTTTAGTCCGTTTATAGTATTTTTTTGCGCACTTTCTAAATTTTGCAAGTCACTTTGCTTGCGTCTATAGTTTTTGATGCTCGAGTTTATCTCGCTTATTTTGTTTGATTTATTTTTTATCTTCTCAATCGTATCTTCATAATTTTGGCTAAGTCTTTTAAAATCCTCTTTTGTGATGGCATTTAGCTTGGTTAAAATTTGAGACGAGATGATGCTCTCCTCGCTTTGCTTGCCCTCAGTTGCAGACATCAAAAGATCAAACGAAAGATCTTCTGCGATGATCCTTATCATATTTTGCTCAAGCTCTTTTTGTGTGCGTTCTAGCTCTTTGTTTTGCTTAGTTAGATCATCAAGCTCAATAAGTGCTTTTGAAGCATTTGTCTCAAGGACTGAAATTTGACCCTTTAAATTTGTGATATCACCACTTATGCCACGAAGTTTTTTCTCGCCATTTACGATATCACCAGCCAAATCATCTAGCTTTTTACTAAGCTGCTCACTCATCGCCTGACTCGATCTTAGCGAGTTTTTGGAGTCTTTGATCTTCTCTTTGGTATTTGATGCAAAAGCTAAGCTAAAAGCTAGCAAAAGTGTAAAAATTCCTTTTCTCATATCGTGCTTTTTCTAGCCTTACTCATCACTAAACTAACGGCAAAAATGCTTAAAAACATAGCCACGCCAAATAAAATAAAAATATCCCTTGAAGGATCAAGGCTAGGCAAAACTACATCGATGCTTGCGGCATTTTCTCTAAAAATTTCAATGCTGGGCAAGAAAAAGAAAAATGCACCGACTGCAGTGGTCGCAACTAGACTATCAACCATAGCTGATTTATAAAGCATGGCCGATTTTAGCCAAAAAGGTGCTCCAAAAAGTGTCATAATCTCGATGCGCTCCCTATGCTCAAATAGCCAAATTTTAGCCTGCTTTAGCATAAGCATAAGCCCAACCACACAAAGTATCGCCATAAAAGCATACGATATGCTTTTTGCCAAATTTAGCATTTTAAAGACTTTGTCATGAGTCTTTGAAAATGTCTCGACCTTTGTGATGCCATCAAATTTTAAAAGTTTTTGCTTTAACTCATCCATGTACTGCGGTGTCGGAAATTCGCTAAGTTTTAGTGAGTAAAATTTAGGTAGCGCATTTTGCAGTATGGACAAATTTTTAGCAGAGATATCATTTGAGAGGCGGTCGATGATCTTTTGCGGGCTTAGTGGCTCGATGCTAGATAGATTGCTAACCACAGGCTTTAAAATAGCATCACTAAGCTCTTTACTTGAAACTATGACGATGTTGTAGTCATTTCCCATGAGTCTTTCATAATCTCTCACAATCTTATCGGCAGTTAGACTAAACTGCACGGAAAACAAAAGTGCGATTAGCGGCAGGATGAATCCAAGATGATTTTTAAGCGATCTCATGCACGCCTCCATTTTCTATGACGAAGTGACGGTACGGGATACGAAGCGTTGAGGGAATGTGATGAGTCACCACAACGACGCTTGTGCCTAAAAATTCCCTAGCTGATTTTAAAAGCGACCAGATGACGTCGCTTGAGTATTCGTCTAAATTTCCAGTTGGCTCGTCGCATAAGAGCAAATTTGGATTGTGCGCTAGAGCCCTTGCCATCGCCACTCTTTGCTGCTCGCCACCGCTTAGCTCACGAGGGTATTTATCGGCTTTATGAAGCATATTTACATGTTTTAAAAGTTTAGCCACTTGCTTTTTGCTCACATTTTGATTGATGCCTTTGATGATGAGGGGCAGCATGACGTTTCTTTCCACATTCCATTCATTTATCAAGCGATAATTTTGAAATATAATGCCAACTCGCTGCCTAAGCTCACAAAGTCTTTTGTCATCGATATCATCCATTTGTGTCATGCAGACATTTAGCTCTCCAGCAAGAGGTGAAATTTCTCCATAAAATGATTTTAAAAGCGTGCTTTTTCCACTTCCGCTCTTGCCTGTGATAAAGACAAAATCATTTGCATAAATATCTAAATTGACGCTATTAATTACGATTTCATCGCGTTCATAAGCTAGGCTCAAATTTCTTGCACTAATTATCTCTTGCATCAGCCAAATACTCCTTCAAAAGCTCGTGTGCAGCCAAATTCTCACGAATTAAGATCGGTTTTTTTATAAAATATTCGCTTTTTTCATCGCTTATTTTGATAAAACATTGCTCAGGTTTATTAAATGCTCCAAAAGCAACTTTTAGCAAAATTTCACCCTCGTTTATGGTGTAAATTTCTTCAAAATGTAAAAAATAATCCTCTCTTTTAATGATGAAATTTTTAAAATTTTTAATGATATTTTTTACGTTTGTCTTTTCTTTGAAGCTAAAATCCCCAACTAAAACACTCTCGCCACTTTCAACCTCACAAGTATAAATGACGTCATAAATATCCTTATCTTGACGTCTCCAGCGGTCTTCGTACTTACTAGTTACTTCTAAATTTCTATTTTTAAAAGCTTCTATCTTTGAGTTTGTAGGCTCTAAAAATTTACTCAAACTAAAGTCGCAATACTCCTTACTATCAGTCCTTAACTCAAATTTACCGCCAAGCTTTAGTATCCTTTCACATTCAAGTGCAAATGCCGATGAGACCACACGTCTATGCTCTGCTTTATCCCACGGCACTGGAAAGTGTAAAAAGACTTTATCAACTAAATTTGAGCCAACGAGAGAGAGTAAAAGTCTGGCGTCAGTATTGATTAGACGCACGTTTTCTAGGGCATTTGCCCTAGCTAGCTTTGCTACTTGCTCGATGCTTGGCTTATAGACTTCTATTCCGATAACTAGGGCATTTGGATTGTTTTTAGCTTGATAAAGCAAGTGCCTGCCAGAACCAAAGCCGATCTCGATAAAAATCTCTTTAAATTTATCTTTTAGCTCGCAAAATGCTGGCACAAATTCTTCAAGGCTTAAAATTTCACTCACTTTTTTAGTCAAATTTGTCTTTTTTACAGCAAATGCTTGACTGATTACACCATTGCAATTTTGCTCTTTAAAAAGCTCCAGTGCCTCTTGCAAAAGACCAACTTTAGCTGGCTTTGTAAGCTTCTCTCCCTTTACAACAACGCCATTTTTACCGGGCTTTACAACTAGAAAAAAGCTCTCTTCTTCATTTTTTGTGTAGATGAGCCTCTCGTTTCGCCCATTTGCCTGCCAAAGAAATTTGACTTTGTCATTACCAAATGGAAATGAGAGCTCTTTTAAAGACGAAGCGATGAAATTTGGCATTATTTTATGCTAACTTCTGCTTTTGATGACTTGTCAGAGGCGATGCCGTACTCATCGATAGCTACGACGCTGTAAGAATAGCTAGCTCCTTTTTGCACGCTATCATCTCTAAGTCCAGTACCATCTATGCCACTAAAAATTTTCTCACTTGCACCACTTCTATAAACCGTGTACGAACTGGCTCTATCAACTGCGTTCCAGTTTACACTTACGCCGCTACCATCGTAGCTAGCGCTAATATTTGGAGCCTTTGGCGCACCAAGCGTTATGCCCACAATCGGCTCTTCTTGTTTTAAACTCTCAAGGCCGTCTTTATCGACTGCTGTAACCCTGTAATACCTCGTAGCTGCATTTGTGTTTATGAGATCTTCATAGGTGTTGCTAGTCGTTTTTGCCAGATATGTGTAAGGTAAAATTTTACTCACTGTCCTATAAACCTTAAAATAAGCAAAATCCTCAGCTGGCGCGTAATCCCAAGTTAAAATTATCTTTTTTGGTGCATTTTTTGTTGCCTGAAGGTTTGTTACTGATTTAGGGTAACTCCTTTGTCGTTGCACTGATATTTTGGCTTGGTTTTGAGACAACACCTGAAGAAGTTTTAACTAAAATTCTATATTCATAAGACTTACCAGGCTTTACCTCAGTATCGATATATTCGGCATTTAGTCTGCCATTTACCTCTGCGATTTGGCTAAATTTATTAGCTCCTGCATCACTTCTTTGAATAATATAGCTTGCCACGGTGCTATCAGGATGTGGTCTCCAGATAACTTTTACACGTCCTGGAAGCCCTGTAATAGCTTGCGAAAACGGTACTGAGTCAAGCAGTGGCTTTGTAGTTGCTGTTGCGATCGTGCCCGGTTGAGAGATGGCGTTACTTGAGTAGGTTCTCATTTGGTATGAGTAAGTTGTCTCTGGAGCTAGATCACGATCCACATAGTGCGTAGCAAAGCGGTCTTTTATGTTTGCAACTAGTTGCATTTTTGAGTTTGCATCATTTGGATTTGAGCGGTAAAGATAGTAGCCAACGACGCTCTCATCGGTCACTGGATTCCACTCGAAGCCAACTTCTGTCATATCTGAAATAGTTTTTAAACTTGTAATCGTAGGCAGTGACATACTTTGCTGAGTCGGTACGCTAGAGCCGCATCCCGCTAAGAAAACTGCTAAAAATGGTGTCAATATGCGTAGGGCAAATTTTTTCATCAAAAATCTCCTTGGGAATTTTTTTGTAAATTATCTGGTTAAAGTCATCATACGTTTTTGCGGTAAATTCTACCCTTTTGCCAGTTCTGGGATGGATAAAATAGAGCATATAAGCGTGAAGCATAACCCTGCTTATTTTATCGCCTTGGCTCTTAAATCCGTATAAATCATCGCCTAAAATGTGGCGGTTTATGCTAGACAGGTGCACTCTTATCTGATGAGTCCTGCCTGTAAAAAGTTTTGCTGCTATCAAATTTACTCCGCCTTCGCTTAGCAAATTTACAAAGGCACTTTTTGCAAATTTAGCATCTGTGACGATCGCCTTTTTTAGGCGGTTATTTGGATTTCTACCGATTGGCTTTTCGATGATGACATCCTCTTTTAGCGGTAAGTCGGTGAGTGCTAGATAAATTCGCCCCATGCTCTTATCGCTTAGCTGCTCGCTTAGTTTTGCGTGGGTGAAGTTGTTTTTAGCAACGACGATAGCACCGCTCGTACCTTTATCTAGTCGGTGGACGATGCCAGCTCTTACGTCGCCATTTAAATTTGAGAGCATAAAGCCCTTTTTATTTAGCCATTCAACAAGTGTCGCCTCTTTTACACTTGGAGCTTGATGGACGACGATTTGTGGGGGCTTGTTTAGCACTATTAGATCGTCATCTTCGTAGATGATAGGGATGTCAAAATTTACTTCGTATTCGTTTTGCACCTCTTTTTTTGGGGCAAAATTTACGCAAATTTCATCGTTTTCACTTAACAAAAAGCTTGGTTTTAAGATTGGTTTTAAATTTACACTTACAAGGGAGTCTTTTATCAAATTTAAAGCTTGATTGCGTGAAATTTGAAGCTCTTTGGCTACTGCTACGTCGAGTCTTGAGCTATTTAAAACATTAAATTTAACCAAAATCAAAGCCTTGTTTGTGATATAATCTAGCCCAAAAATTAAGGTTTGCTTCTTGATAAAACTAGATCGGCGTATTTTAACACATTTTGATTTTATTCAGCCGTTTTTAATAATCCCAATTATCATAATTTCATATATCCTAGTTTCCGAAGCAAACGATATCTTAGCAAACAAACAGCTTATATATTTTGGCATAGGTTTTGCATCATTTTGCGTAGCATTTTTACTGCCCATTAGGCGTATCGACTGGATCATTCCGATGTTTTACTGGGTCTGCATCGTGCTGCTTTTAAGCGTTGATCTCTTTGGCGTTAGCAAACTAGGCGCTAGGCGCTGGCTAGAAATTCCCTTTGTTCACTTCACGCTTCAGCCATCAGAACTGATGAAGCCAGCCTTTTTGCTGATGTTAGCCTATCTCATCAAACAGCGTCCTCCAGAGGCTAATGGATACGGAGTAAAAGATTTTTTAAGACTTAGTTTTTATATACTTTTACCATTTGTGCTCATCATGAAAGAGCCTGATCTTGGCACTGCGCTCATACTTTTGATAGTTGGCTACACTATTCTTTTTGTCATCGGCGTAAATAAGAAAATTTGGATCACTATCATCCTTGCGATAGGCTTTTTGGCGCCGGTTTTGTATGAAAATTTACATGACTATCAAAAAAAGAGGATTCACGATTTCATCGCTGAAGAGCCAAGCTATCACGTCAAACAAAGTATCATCGCCATAGGTAGCGGCGGACTCAAAGGCAAGCCAAAGGACGAAGCGACGCAGACGCACTTTAAATTTTTGCCAATCGCCACTAGTGACTTCATCTTTGCCTACAATATCGAGCGTTTTGGCTTTTATGGTGGATTATTTCTACTTGGGCTTTATGGAGCACTTATAACACATCTTTTAAGTTTAAATTACGGTCTAAAAAACGACTATTTTACGCAAGTTACCACCACGGGGATTGCTGCACTTATTTTCGTTTATGTGGGTGTAAATGTCTCGATGACGATCGGTTTTGCACCAGTTGTAGGTGTGCCGCTACCATTTTTTAGTTACGGCGGAAGCAGCTTTGTTACGTTTATGGTACTTTTTGGAATTTTGCAAAATTTGCTAACTTTTAGATTTGATAGAACTTATAGCTTTATAAAAATTCGATTCTAAAAATTTCTCCACAAGTATCAAATATATAGTTTTGTCCTACCCTACTTTGTATTTTTTGATGCAAGATTTTATGGCATTTATAAGATATTTTATATCCTCTTTTGTATGCGTATAGTGAATGCTAACACGTACCCAGCCAGGTTTTGCTTCAAAAATGGTATTATCTTTTAAATTAAGCAGATCATGTCCATACGGCCCAGCGCAATCACAGCCTGCACGCGTTTGTATACCAAAATCACTACTTAAACTAGCAGCAAAATCATAAGGCGAAATGCCTTTTACATTAAATGCAAAAATAGGCAATCTGTCTAAATTTTCAGGGCAATAATTTATCACCTCATCTATCTTTTCTAGCTCTTTACAAAACATCTCACCTAGTTCACATTCAGCTACTTTTATATTATTAAGCCCGATTTCGTTTCTTAGTTTGTAGGCTAAATTTGCACGCATTAGCTGCATTATCGGTGGCGTGCCACCCTCTTCTAAATTTTCAACTTCATTAGTAAAAATATGTGATGTCCTGCTTACGTACTTGACTGTGCCTCCTGCTGCAAATGTAGGCAAATTTTTACAAAGATCTTTTTTGATAGCCAAAAGCCCACAACTCCCAACTCCTCCAAGTAGCTTGTGAGGCGAGAGAAACAGTGCGTCAAAATATCTGCAATCAATATTTTCATAAGCACTAAGAGTGGCTGCATCAAGAGCCAAAATGCCATTATATTTTTTAATCAGCGAGTAAATTTTTTTATAATTAGTTTTAACGCCAGTGACGTTTGAGGCGGCACTAAAGCTAGCTATTATCTTTCTTTTTGCATTTTGCTTTAATGTATTCTCAAGCATCGCATAGTCTATCTCATTGCTTTCATCAAGCTCTATACGTTTTATATCACAAAGCCCTTCTCTTAAGCTAACTTCAACAGAGTGATGCTCATAAGGGCCAATGATCGCTAGTGGCAAGTTTAAATTTCTTAAATTTGCTTCGCCGATCAAAGCTCTTGTAGCTGGTGAGATATAAATTCCCACTATCTCCTGAAATTTCTTTATTGCAGCCGTCGCTCCTTGACCAGTCGCGATAAGATAAAAACTATCATCAAGACCTAATAAGCTTTTTAGCTCAGCTCTTGCATTTTCGTAGTATTTTTGCGTTAGTACTGCGCTTGAACTACTATCTGAGTGAGTGTTTGCGTAGGTTTTTAAAAATTTTAAAATTTCATCTTCAATGGGCTTATAAGCAAGACCTGAAGCCGTGTAGTCAAAATAGTAAAGGCCTTCTTTTAAAATGATATTTTTTCTTACTTCATCGATATTTAGCAATGTTTTCCTTTTTTAAAGCAGGGATTATAATTAAATTTTCATAAAAAATCTTGCAAAACAAGCATCTTTTAAAGCAATAAATTTCTTTGTAAATTTTCTATATTTTTCTTTATTGTGCCATCTTTATAGATAGCAGATATTAAGGCGACCATGTCTGGCTTTACTCTAGCGACGCTTGCAATATTGCTAGCATTTATGCCTCCTATGACACATACATTCATTCCCATTTCTTTTGCTTGTGATATGGTTTGTGCCTTGCAAAGCGGCGCATTTGGTTTTGTTGGACTTTTAAACATCGCTCCAAAAGCCACATAGCTAGCACTATTTTGTTTTGCCCTAATGGCAAGCTCCAAGCTATCATAGCAGCTAACTCCCACGTAAGCATCATCTCCTAAAATTTCAAACGCTTCTTTTATGCTCGCATCATCTTTTCCCAAATGCACGGACTTTGCCCCGATATTAGCAGCAAATAAAATATCATCATTTACGATAAATCTAGCCCCAAATTTTTCGCATAAGTTGAAAATTTCACTAGCTAGCCTCTCATCTTTGGGTATTTTTTTAGAGCGAAATTGAAAAAATTTCACCCCACACTCTAAAATTTCTTTAGTGTATTGCAAGGCTAAATTTTCAGGCATCAACACATCGTCGCTAATCGCATAAATTTCAATCACTTATGCCAACTTTATGATTTAGTAGACGTTTGCCAAATTTTGTCGTAATTGCATTTTTAATAGCATTTAAAATGTATTTTTTGGCTAGTTTTATGGCCTCTTCTTTGGTGTATCCATTTGCGAGCAAGCAAGCCAGCGCACTTGCAAAGCTACATCCAGCCCCGTGCATGATCTCTGGTTTTATTAGTGGCTCTTTAAATTTAAGCACGTCACCATTTTTTTTAAAAAGAGTATCTTCACAAATTTCTGCAACCGTGCTTCGCTTTAAGATCATATCGCAAGGTAAATTTTTGCTATCAAGTTCCAAAACTTTGGCTTCATCGATATTTGGCGTGATAATGTCTGCAAATTTAAAAAGCTCTTTTAAGCTTGCTATCGCATCATCTTCAAGAAGCTTTGAGCCTGATTTTGCTACGCAAACTGGGTCTATTACTATTTTAATGCCTTGCTTATGAAATTTTTCAAGCCAAGAACCAACGCAAGATATAAGCTCTTTATTAAAAAGCATACCAACCTTTATGGCATCTATGTTTAGCTCTTCGTCTACCATTTTGATCTGCTCATTTAGATTTGTAGCATTTGTAGCAAAGATATTGCTAACGCCATTTGTGTTTTGTGCCGTAAGAGCCGTAATAGCCGTCGCCGCGTAGCAAGAAAATGCCTCGCATGTCTTAATATCAGCCTGCACGCCAGCACCACCAACACTATCACTTCCTGCAATGATTAATATATTTTTCATCTATCTCCCTTGCAACCTGAAATTTTATCAACACTAAAAGGATCATCGACTTTCCAACTACTTGAATACTTTTTAATGCTATTTTTTAATGCATCTACTAAATAATCCACGTCTTGTAGCGTATGCGTATAGTGGAGTCCAGCCCTTACCCAGCCTGGCTTATGGGTAAATAGTGCATCTTCTTTTAAATGAAGCAGATCATGTCCATATGGCCCAGCGCAAGAACATCCTGCACGCGTTTGAATGCCATATTCTTTGCTTAAAACTTTAGCTAGTTCATAAGGCGAAACACCGGCCACATTAAAAGAAAATATCGGCAAACGCTTTATGTTATTTGGATGATAGCACGTAAGCTCAGGAATTTCTGCTAGTCTTTTTTCCAAATACTCTCCAAGCTCGCTCTCGTTTTCATATATTGTCCCAAATCCTATCTCATTTCTTAGCCTATAGGCCAAATTTGCCCTTATAAGTCCTAAAATAGGCGGAGTGCCAGCCTCTTCTAGCTGCTCACTATCTTTTACAAATATAGCGTAGTTTTTGCTGACATAACTTACCGTTCCACCACCAGCAAATGTCGGCTCATCTGAGTTTGCAAGTATCTTTTTTATAGCAAGAAGCCCACAACTTCCAACTCCACCAAGTAATTTATGTGGCGATAAAAAAAGAGCATCAAAATAGTCACAATCAATATTTCCATAAGCGCTAAAGCTTGCAGCATCAAATGCCACAATGCCGCCATAAGATTTTATAAGAGTGTAAATTTTGCGGTAGTCGCTCAAAACCCCAGTCACATTTGAAGCCACACTAAAAGTTGCGATGATCTCACGACCGACATTTATCCTTAAAATTTGCTCCAAATGATTAAAGTCGATCCCTCCATTTTTATCAAGCCTGATACGCTCAACCTCACAAAGTGCTTGCCTAAAGCTTATCTCATTTGAATGATGCTCATAAGGGCCAAGCACCACAAGTGGAGAATTTTCATCTGGCTTTAGGGCATATCTTTTTTTTAATGCTGGCGGTGCATAAATTCCTAAAATTTCTTGAAATTTCTTTATCGCACCGGTAGCTCCATTGCCACAAGTAAAAAGATAAAAGCTCTCATCAAGTCCTAGCAAGCTTTTTAATTCACGTCTTGAATCTTCATAAATTTGAGCGGTTTTATAGGCATTTGATGAGCTGATAGAGTGCGTATTTGCGTAAGTTTGAAGTATTTTTGCTATCTCATCTTCGATAGGTTTATAAGCTAGCCCTGAAGCTGTAAAGTCAAAATAATAAATACCATTTTTTAAAATTATATTTTCTCTAATGTGCTCTAAATTTACCAAATCACAACCCTTGTTTTTTGCGTAGCATTATAGATTACTTTAGCTAAAATATACTACAATGCCCAAATAAAGGAGCCAATATAAAAGCTTTAAAATCAACATTTGAGCGAATGAAACACCTTGATATAAATGAACTTATTAAATTTCATCTCGTCTTTGATGAGTTTGATTTAAAGCACTCATATTATGATGTTTTTGAAGCGATCGAGGCTGAAATTTTAAACAACTTCTTAGCCTTGATGCCAAAATTTTACTTCGAGTCCGATACAAACGATGCTATAAAATCTGCCCTCATAAAACTCGCACGAAGCGATAGAAAAAAATTTAATGTAAATAAAATTTTACCTCAAAGCTTAGCTAGCAAAGTCTATGCAAAGCTTTTTGAAAAGAACTTTTTACTACTTGAGAAAAGCAGAGAAGTACTGCCAAAAAGATCAAAAAACCAAATGCTAAAAAAAGAAGAAAGGGGCTATAAAGTTGAGGATAAAATACATTTTAATAGCCATTTTTCAAGGTTTTGGTTTAGATTTATAGAGCCAAATTTAAGCTTGCTAAAAGCTGGTAAAAATGATGAAATTTTAGCCATTATAAAAAAAGAATTTGACGAATATGCAAGCCTTGGATTTGAAATTTTATGTGGTGAGCTAATGGCAAAAAAATTTATGATTAATGGCATATTTTTAAGTAGCTTTTGGAGCAGAAATATAGAGCTTGATATGCTATTAAATATAGGTGGCAAGATCATAGTTGGCGAGGCAAAATACAAAGAGAGAAAGGTTTGTAAAAACGTGCTAAATTTACTATTAAAAAAATGCGAAAAACTAAATATCAAGCCAGATATTATCGCTCTTTTTTCAAAGAGTGGATTTAGTAGCGAGCTAAGAAATTTAAAAGATGAAAGGCTAAGGCTTTATAAAATTAGCGATTTTGAGGAACTTTTAAAATGAACGAACACGATATCCAAGCTGGCTTAAAAAGCCTGATAGAGCAGACTTATCTGATAGAAAACGAATATAAAAATTTAACATCATCTTACGCAAACTTGCAAAATTTCATTAAAGATATTGTAGAAATTTTGCCAAATGCTATCTGGGTGTTAGATGAAAATGATGAGATCTTTTTACAAAACTCAGAAGCAGTAAGACTTGGTAAAATTTTTAAAGAGATACCAAAAAAAGAGGGCGAGATAAATGTAGATGGGCAAATTTATCTTTTTAAAACAAGCTCTAAAGACAATAAACTAATAATCTCTGCAACAAATATAACAGTAGAAAAACGCACCGAGCGGCTTGCCTCTATGGGCCAAGTAGCGGCTCACCTAGCCCACGAGATCAGAAATCCAGTAGGCTCTATCTCGCTTTTAGCTTCAACTCTACTTAAAAGAGCTGATGAGCGCACAAAGCCTATCGTAAATCAAATACAAAAAGCTACATGGCGAGTCGAACGCATAATCAAAGCCACTCTACTTTTCACAAAAGGCCTTAACATAAATGCACAAATTTTTGACTTTTCACAACTTAAAAAAGAGTGCGAAGAGGCTATAAATTTTTACGACTATTCAAAGGATATTAGATTTAGCCTAGAATTTCCAGATGGCAAATATACGGGCGATCTTGATCTACTAGCCATCGTCTTTCAAAATATTTTATTTAACGCCATTGATGCTATCGAAGAGAGCGATGATGATGAAGGAGAGATCATTTTAAGCTATGAAAAAACACCGAGTGAGCATAAATTTATCATTTATGATAGTGGCGAGCCTATCAAAGATAAAGCTATAGTTTTTGAGCCATTTAAAAGCAGCAAGCTAAAAGGAAACGGCCTTGGACTACACCTTTGCTTGCAGATCATAGAGGCTCACAAAGGCAGTATCGAGATCACACTAAATCCAAAAACATTTTGCATAAATTTACCAATAAAGGAGAAAGAATGAAAATACAAAACGAACTTGAGGCTTTTAAAAAATCTCTTCAAACGCTTGATTTAAGAGAAATTTCAAACGATGGAGCAAAAAACGTTGCATTTATCTGTATCGATATGATAGAGGCTTTTGCTGGCAGTGGCGCGCTCTCTAGTCAAAGAGTAGCTGACTTATCAAAAGGGATCGCGACACTTTTTGATAGAGCGTGGAGAGATTTTGGTTTTAGAAATTTTATCCTTATAGAAGATAGACACACCAGTGATTCAAAAGAATTTGAGAATTTTCTGCCACATGCCATACTTGATACAAATGAGATAAAAACTGTAAAAGAGATAGAGGATCTAAGCTTTTTTAAAGAGATCAAGACATTTTATAAAAACTCTTTAAGCATTGCGTTTAATAAAGAATTTGAGAAATTTTTAGAGCAAAACCCACAAATTGACACTTTTATTGTTACTGGAGATTGCACTGATATGTGCGTTTATCAGTGCGTTAGTTATCTTAAACTACGAGCCAATGAATATAATAAAAAAGTAAGAGTTATCGTGCCGTTTGATCTTACGCAAACATATGACATACCAGGACACAATGGCGATTTTTACCACGAGATGTTTTCTCTTCATATGAAGCTAGCACTTGGTGCTGATGTGGTAAAGAGTATTAAATTTTAAAGCTTGCTTGAAATATTTATGAGCCTATTTAGCTCGTCAAATTTAAAGCTAAGCTCGTTTTTATTCGCTACGATCTCATTAGGACTTTCGCTAAATTTCATATCACAGCTTAGCAAAAGTCCTTTGACAAGGATTTTGTGATCTAGATCGTAAGTGCTTAAACACTCATTTACTACGCTCAAAAGCTCATTTGCTAGCACTGGCTCTTCAAAGACCACATCCGCTCTAAAAGCCACATACGCCGCTCCACCCTCGTACTCTATCCTATAATAATTTTGCTCATCAAAAGCGGTGCAAAGAACCATACTAATCGTATGGCCATTGAAATTTCCATCTAGCTCAAATCGTGGCGTGCTAAACGCACTAAGTCCAAATTTCTCGCCAAACTCACGTGCCTTATTTGCAAGCTTGAGCAACCGCTCATCAAAGCCATTTATATTTTCATAACCACAAAGCCACGTATTTGACGAGAAGCTTTCAGAGCCGATAAACTGCATGTCAAACTCACGCTCATCAAAGTAAATTTTGCCACTATCAAAATCAACCTGCCAGTTGCTACCTTCAACAAGTAGCTTAAATACACGTTTTTGAAGTAATGTCGCTTTGCCAACACATGCGCTAAAAAGCTCGCTCCAGTTACTTTTATCTATGCCAAGCTTATCTAAAAACATCGCTTCTCCGGGCATTAGCAAGCTATTGCTTGAAGTGCTTTTTCTTTAAAGCTGTCATTTACAACAAATTTTGTCTTATAGACAAAAATTTGAGCTGTATTTTCATTTTTTATCTTAATAACAAGACGCTTATCATTGTTCGTGCCACTTTTTATATGTTCGTTATAGCCAAGATTATAAAGGTTAGTTATCTTATCTTTGCTAAGCTCACTAAGGCATAAAAGTACCTCTAGCTCAGCATACTCTCTTACTTTTTGAGGGGCGCTCGCCTCTTCATTTTTGCTAAATTTAGAGTTTTGTTTTAGCTTTCTTGTCTTAAAGTCTAAATTTTGTGCATCTTCTAGGCTATAAACCTCGTTTAAATTTGTCCTTACAAATTGATCATCTTTTGTGATATTTATCCTAAAAGCATAAGGCAGGTCGCGTTTTGCTTCATCTTTTACTATATCTTCGATGTTGCCAAGCTCTCTTTCAAAGACTGCGATCTCGATATTTCCGTGAAAATCAAGCACGTTTATAGTGCCCATTTTCTTGCCACTTTTGGTTATCCTTGTGCTAAAGTCTTCGATCTTCCCAACGACTAAAATTTCTGCACTTTGTGGCAAGCTCTCAAATTCTGAGCTTAGAGTGTATTTTATCTTGTTGATCTCGTCTTTATAATCATCAAGTGGGTGGCCTGAGAGGTAGATACCAACGCTCTCTTGCTCAAATTTTAAAATTTGTTTGATGTCAAATTCATCATTTATCGTGACAAAATTTATCTTCACATCGTTCATGCTCTCATCTTCGCCAAACAAGCTCTCAACTGCATTTTTACGGATCTGAGCAGCACTTTTGCAAGCTTCTATGATATTTTCTACATTTTGCATAAGCATCTTGCGACTAAAGCCAAACTCATCAAAGCAACCAGCTTTTATGAGGCTTTCAAAGACCTTTTTATTTACTTTAAATGGATCGATCCTTGAGACAAAGTCGTCCATACTCTTAAACTCGCCATTTGCTTCACGCTCAGTGATAATGTTTTCAATAGCCGCTCCGCCAACGCCTTTAATCGCACCAAGCCCAAAGATAATGCCGTCATGATCGCCATTTTTAACGACGCTAAATTCTTTAGTTGATTTATTTATAGATGGCGGCAAAGTATCTATATTTATGCGTTTTATCTCATCGATATAGCGAACGATCTTATCGACGTTGCTCTCTTCGCTTGTAAGAAGTGCCGCCATAAATTCAGCCGGATAATAGGCCTTAAGATAAGCTGTTTGAAAGGTAACATAAGCGTAAGCTGCGGAGTGAGATTTATTAAAACCATATCCTGCAAATTTTACAATTAGCTCAAAAAGATCGTCTGCTTTTTGTCCATTTAGCCCTTTTGCCTCAGCACCTTTTACAAACTCACCCTTTAGCCTGTCCATCTCTTCTTTGATCTTTTTACCCATCGCACGGCGCACAAGATCCGCTCCACCAAGGCTAAAGCCACCTATGGCTTGAACGATTTGCATAACTTGCTCTTGATAGACGATGACACCGTATGTTGGCGCAAGGATTGGCTCAAGCTCTTTAAATGAGTAGGTTATCTCGGCCTCGCCATGTTTTCTTTTGACAAAGTCATCAAGCATGCCACTTTCCATCGGTCCTGGGCGGTAGAGCGCTAGCATCGCGACGATATCCTCAAAGCAGTCTGGACGCAAGCTAGTTCCTAGCTTTCTCATGCCCTCGCCCTCGATTTGGAAAATTCCTATCGCTTGGCCGCTTTGTATCATTTTATAAACATTAGAATCGTTTTTATCGATCTGTTCCCAAATGATATCCTTACCAGTTCGTTGTTTTACCAGTTTTATGGCATTATCGATAACCGTTAGTGTTTTTAGTCCAAGAAAGTCAAATTTAATTAAATCAACATCCTCAAGATATTTAAGGCTATACTGCGTAACATATCGATCTTCTGGGCTGTTTGGCTGACGAAATAGCGGAGTTTTATTCCAAAGCTCCTCATTTGAAATAACGACACCTGCTGCGTGCTGACCAGCGTTTCTATTTAGCCCCTCAAGATCAAGTGCAAATTTCCAAATTTTAGCTGCCTTTGGATTTTGGTTTATTAGCTCAGCTATCTTTGGCTCTTTTTCATAAGCATCTTTTAGCGTAATACCAAGTTCATCAGGTATTAACTTTGCCATCGCATCGGCTTCGGCGTAAGGCATATCACAAACCCTAGCAACATCCCTAATGACACCTTTTGCGAGCAATTTACCAAATGTAATAACGCCAGCAACGTTAAATTTTCCATATTTTTGCGTAACATAGTCAATTATCTCGCCACGCCTACTTTGACAAAAATCCACGTCGATATCTGGCATACTAACACGCTCTGGGTTTAGAAACCTCTCAAAAAGTAGGTTGTATGGGATTGGATCAAGGTCAGTGATCTTTAGCGAGTAAGCGACCAAGCTACCAGCCGCAGAACCACGTCCTGGACCAACAGGCACGCCTCTACTTTTAGCCTCATTTATGAAGTCCCAAACGATCATCATGTAGCCTGGGAAATTCATTTTATTTATGATGCCAATCTCTATCTCAAGGCGCTTTTTGTATTCGTCATGTAAATTTTCAGGGACAAATTTTAGCCTCTCTTCAAGCCCCTTTCTGCATTCATATTCAAAAAATAAAGCATCATTTTTAAAGCTATATCTATTTTCTGGCTCTGGAAGTGTTAAATTTCTCTCTTTAGCATACTCAAGCGTAAATTTAAAATTTGGCGGAGTTGGGTTGCCAAGCTTGATCTCAAGATTGCACTTATCTACGATCTCTTGGGTATTTTCTATCACTTCAGGGATATCTAAAAATAGCTCACTCATCTGCTCTTTGCTTTTTACAAAAAATTCATGGACGCTGTGGCGAAGTCGGTTTGGATCATCTAAAGTTTTGTTCATCGCGATGCACATAAAAACCTCATGTGCGTCGGCTCGCTCTTTAAAAGTGTAGTGAGTATCGTTTGTAGCGATAACCTTTATGCCAGTCTCTTTGGCGATGCGTAAAATGTCATCATCAATGCGTTTTTGATCGCCGATGCCGTGACGCATAATCTCAAGATAAAAGTCATCTCCAAAAATTTCTTTATACTCAAGCGCGACCTCTTTTGCTCTCTCATAGCCCTTTGCGCCAAATTTCACATTGCGATCACTTAAATTTAGATGCCAACTCACCTCGCCCTGCAAGCAAGCAGAGCTACAAACCAAGCCCTCGCTGTGCTCTTTTAAAATTTTTTTATTGATACGAGGATAGTAGTAAAAGCCCTCGATGTAGCTCATGGAGCTAAGATACATTAAATTTTTATAGCCAGTCTCGTTTTTGGCGATTAGTATAAGGTGAAAGCGCTGTTTAGTACTCTTGTCATCAAGCTGCTCGCCATTATGAACGTAAGCTTCGATGCCAATTAGCGGTTTTATCCCCTCTTTTTTCATCGCCTTGTAAAAATCTATCGCTCCAAACATATTGCCGTGATCAGTAATCGCTGCTGCTGTGTCGCCTCTATCATGAAGCACATGAGCTAGCTCTTTTATCTTGT
This sequence comes from Campylobacter concisus, assembly GCF_902460625.1. Lineage (GTDB taxonomy): Bacteria > Campylobacterota > Campylobacteria > Campylobacterales > Campylobacteraceae > Campylobacter_A > Campylobacter_A concisus_AD. The sequence goes on along the minus strand of NZ_CABPUT010000004.1, from coordinate 15,940 downwards.
TCGCTCCGTCAAGAAGGGAGTATTCGGTGTGTAAATGCAGGTGTGTAAAGCTAGAATTTTCACTCATTTTTTATCCTTTTTTAATGAGTGGATTTTACAAAATTTTGGCTAATAAGGTGCTTGATGAAAACTTAATGTGAGCTTTAAAAAATTTATAGAATTTGTAGTTTGCAGCTAAGAACGAAGCGCGCTGCCATCTGACGCACTATGCTATTAAGGTCTTGTAAATTTTAAAATTTATGAGCGAATAATTTCGGCTCTAAAATTTGAGTTAAGCGGTCAGTGAAGCCAAAATTTAGTAGTCAATTCTTATAAGTAAATGGAATTTGAAAATCTATAAAGTGAAAAAGAATTAGATCGCGGACTAAGCCGCAATCCATTATAGATAAACTGGGATATTTGTGTGTTCTAAGAAAAATCTTGAAGTGCCACCAAGCACCATTTCCATAAGACCATTTTCACCATATCTGCTAGCAACGATTAGATCAGCATTTCTATCAATAGCTGCTTTCAAAAGTGCTTCACCAGGTATCATCGTGGTAGCGATCACTTCAAAAGTGGCTGATATGCCATGAATTTTGAAGTACTCTTCAAGCTTTTTAAGATTTAGTTCAGCATTATCGCCAAGGCTTGCTTTTGAGGTAATGCACTGAACCTTTTTCGCCTTTTTTAAAAGATCTATCGAGCCTGTTAAAGCCCTTGAGCTTTGAGTAGTGCCTGTCCAGCTAACAAGGATATTATCAGCTTTAAACTCACGCATTTTTCTAGGGATTACAATCGCATTTTTACCACTTTTTAAAACAGCTGACTCAAATGTACCAGTGATCTTTCCATCAAGTGGCACAGCAGCCACAACTAGGTCGCAAAATTTACTCTCTTGCTCCACTATCGCGCTTCTTTTGCCGCTATGGATCGTAAAATTTGCAGTGCAAACATCTTCAATGATTTCACTAGTTACTTTTATGCCAAGCTCAGCACAAATTTTATTGAAAATTTTCTCATTCTCTTCATGCTCGACAGCTAGTTCAGATTTAGCTGATTTTAGAAATTCTTCAAAAAGCACTCCTCCACGAAGCGTCATTTTCATATTATAAACTACGCTTGGGTCGAGCTGGCAAGTCATAATTTCCATATGTGTGTTAAACCACTGAGCAACCTTTAGGGCACCATAAATTCTTGGCTCGATATCGTCTCCAGCTCCTATTGGAAAAAGCAACTTTTTGTATTTCATCATCTGTCCTTTAAAATTTATTCGACTAAAGAGAGCGAAATTTTATTTCCTTTTTGCTCGCTCACACATACTTTGACCTGATCACCTACATTTAATGGAGCTTTTATCTTCGAGATATGAAGCAAGCCATCAATGCCATCTTTTAGCTCGATAAACACACCAAAATCAACCACACTCTTTACGGTTCCCAAAAACTCATCACCGATATTAAAATTTGGTTTTGAACGCTCTTTGTCGTGCTTAAATGGCTTTTTACCAAATGAACGTCCATTGTCTTTTGAAGTGATGGAAATGATGTAGTCTTTTGCTGCATCAACATTTTTCTTTGCACCACCTGCGATTTTTACCTCGCCTTTTTCTCTATCAAGATCGATTGAGACTTCAAATTTCTCAATGATCTCTTTTATAGTCTTGCCAGCTTGTCCGATGATGTCTACGATCTTGCTTGGATCGACACTAAATAATTCAAGTTTTGGAAGCACATCTTCATTTATTTCTATATTTTTATCCGCTTCTGCCATCAAGGATAAGATATGCTCTCTACCACGTTTTGCTTGATAAAGTGCCTCTTTTAGCACTTCTAAGCTAATGCCACCAAGCTTAATATCCATCTGAAGCGCTGTGATGCCATCACTTGTGCCTGCTACTTTAAAGTCCATATCGCCGTCATGATCTTCAAGTCCCATGATATCTGTTAGCACTGCATGCTTATCGCCTTCAAATATTAGTCCCATAGCGACACCTGCGACAAGTTTTAAAGTATTTACGCCAGCTGCTCTAAGTGCGAGCGAGCCACCGCAAACGCTAGCCATCGAGCTTGAGCCGTTGCTCTCTAAAATTTCTGAAACGACTCTTATTGTGTATGGAGAAGCTAGATCGATACTTGGCGCAAGGGCACGTTTGGCTAAATTTCCATGTCCAAGCTCACGTCTACCAGGAGCTTTTAGTGGACTTGCCTCACCTACGCTAAAGCCTGGGAAGTTGTAGTTAAACATAAATTTCTCTACAAAAGGTACTTTTTCAGTGAGGATGTCATACATTTGAGCGTCACTGTCAGTGCCAAGAGTAGTGACAACTAGGGCTTGTGTCTGTCCTCTTGTAAAGAGGCATGAGCCATGTGCATTTGGAAGCACATTTGTTTCGATACTAATAGGCCTAACCTCTTCAAGACCACGTCCATCAGCCCTTACACCCTCGTTTATGATCTGCTCTCTTACGATTTTCTTTTTATATTTGCCAAGGACATTTGTGATGACAGCCTCGTCCCAGCCCTCTTTTTGAGCGACCTCATCACTTGAAATTTGTTTCGCGATCTTGCTAAGTTCGCTAGCGCGCTCGCTTTTTGCCATTTGATTGATCGCATTTTTGACTTCAGCTTTATAAAATTTATCGATGTAAATAGCGATATTTTCATTTTCTATCTCAGGTTTTAGCTCAAGCGCAGCGTCCTCTTTTTTATGCTCTTTGAAAGCTTCTTCGTAAGCACTGCTAGCTCTTAGTATCGCCTTACCAGCAAAATCAATCGCCTCAACCATCATATCTTCGCTAAATTCATTCATCAGCTGTTTTTGAGCCATGCTATCACTTAAGCTCGGATCTATCATCGGCTCAATCGCAACCATTGGGATAAGCTGCGTAGTTTGCTGAGGCAAGCTTCTCATCTCTATCATCAAAAGCTCATCTTTTGTGCCAGCTACATAAAGATCGATCGCACTTTGTTTTAGTTCAGAGTTGCTTGGGTTGATCACAAATTTTTCATCTATATAACCAACTCTCACTCCACAAACTGGGCGATTTACTGGGATGTCGCTAAGATATAGTGCAACTGAGGCTGCATTTAGGCTTACAACTTGCAAATCAACCTCAGGATCAGCTGAAAGCACCATTACAACGATTTGAGTTGGATATGCGTAACCTTTTGGAAAAAGTGGTCTAAGAGATCTATCGATGATGCGAGCTGTTAGCGTTTCAAAGTCGCCTGGCTTTGTCTCGCGCTTAACATATCCACCTGGAATTTTACCAGCGGCGTAAGCTTTTTCGATGTACTGCACCGTTAGAGGTAAAAAATCCTCCTCAACTTGTGTGTCCTCTCTTGCAACAGTTGCTAAAACTACGGTATTTTTTACCCTCAAAAGCACTGCTCCGCTAGCTTGTTTTGCTACTTTATTAAGGTCAAAAATTTCAACCTGATTATTGACTTCTATACTATATTGCATTATTTTTATCTCCTTGTTGTTTTTGTAACGGCAAATAATAAGGGCTCTCTTCTAATATTGACATGATACGCTCACTCGTAGCTTCGATCTTTTTCTCGTAATACGAATCCACATCGATAAAATCAACGATCTTATTTATCGTGTAAATTTCATCAACCATATCATTTAAATTTGTAAAGACATCAGTAGCAATCACTGGTGTTGCGTATGAGATGGATTTTACCTTCACATCAAGCAACGTCTTTATGCAAATAAGTGCCGTCATACCAGTCTCGCACCCCTCATCGATTAGTAAAATATTTTTATCTTTTAGCTCTCCTATCAAATTTCCTTTTCGGTATTTATAAACGTTTTTTAAAATTTTTTCTTCATATTTTCTATGCGCTTCGCCATAAATATAGTCATAGCTTATATTAAAAGCTTTTATAAGCTTATCGTTTAATACTATATCTTCTGTCTCACTAACTATTGCAACGTCGCATTCGCTATTATTTGGCGCAGGTATTGGCTCACTAAAGAGCATCTCGTAGCTTAAATTTAAGCTTCTACAAACTGCATCTGTGAGTATAACTGACTCAAGCGACATACAAACAACTATTGTCTTTTTATCTACGAGCTCTTTTTTTGGCAAAATTTCAATTAGCTTGCTAGCTGCTTCTAATTGATCCTTAAATTTAGCCGTTATCATTTAGTTGGCGCTCGATTTTGTGCTGCTTTGCGAAAAGTCATAGTGCAAACCGCCCATTGGATAGAAATTTATCGTGAAATAAATACCATTTTTTCTGGTTGATGCTGAGCCATTTATTGTTGTTGTTGGCTCGACATCTTGTTGATAAATTATCCCGTAATTCCAGCATTTTCTTTGGTGAAGTACGCCAACTCTCCAGCTTTTTGTGTAGCTTCGCTCGATATCATATTGCCAGCCGCCAATAAGACTATACTGATGAGGTAATTTTACTCCAAGACCACTTGTAAAATAGCTATCTTTTGTCGCACTATTTTTTATTTTGCTATCATTTTTCTTCATGGTGTGAAGCATATTTAGCCAAAATAGATCATTTGTGTATGAAAATCCACTTTGTATCTTTTTAAGCTCTTTGCTCTTGTGCGAATACTCAAGCTTATTATAAAGGCTTAAATTTTCAAATGGATATAGATAGATAGCATTTTTTAAATTCGAATATTCATCTTCTTTTGTGTAATATCCTTGAGAAATAC
>NZ_CABPUT010000004.1:0-11164 GCF_902460625.1 Campylobacter concisus | reverse complement strand
TTCTACCATTAGAGTTAAAGAAATACTGAGTCAGATAACCAGAAATTTCTTCCTTACTCTGCTCTTGAGTCAAGAAATTTTCATACTCATTTAGATTTTTATCATAGATAAACTCATCATCTAAATTTCCTTTTCTATAGCCTGGCAGTAGGTATTCGGCCCCAAAATTTAGAGTATGATAAAAGCTTTCATACGCTTTTGCAAGGTCAGTGTGAAGGGCAAATTTGTGGTAATTATTTACAAAATTTGTATGCTTATCTTCTCTTTTATCATCAAATGAATTTATCTTATTCTCGTAATTTATTCTTGATGCGTATAGATACTCGTAAAATGAAAACGTTAAGCTATCGTCAAGTAGCGGTACATGCACTGAAGCTGGAAGCGTAAATTCATACTGAGTCGCTCTAACGCCTATCTTTCTATCATATCTATGTGACTGAAGATCAAGTGAATATAAGATATTTGGCAAGACAATATCATCTGTAAATTTATGATACTGAAGCGATGGAAGCTCTTGAAGAGTGTCTTTGTTCTCATTTTTTGAGCCAATTTTTTCAGTGTCTATGTAGTATTTTGCATAAGCACCAAAATAATGATCGTCATTTGCAATGAAGTAGTTAAATTTAGAAGTTACAAGCGAATCATAATCATCATCCCTGCCTTTTAAATTTAAATAATCTATATCATTTAGCTTTGTTGCATCTATCCAAATTCCCTCTTGCAAATCTGCTTCACTAAGGTATCTTATAAGCTTATCTCTTTCGTATTTTAGTCCAATGCCTTTATGTGTTTTATTTTTTAGTTCGGCCTTATTTGAAGTCTCTCCTTTTTGCTTGGCTTGGTAGCTGTTTTTATCAGTAAATGAGCCAAAGCTGATTTCGCCCCTTGAATCAGGCGACTCAGTAAATCTAAACGCACCATAAATTCCAGCACCTCTGTTTGTTCTTATCTGCGGATCAAGCTCGAAGTCCCACTCATTATAAGGTGCAAAATAAATCGGCTGTTTGTAATAAAAACCTTCAGATTTTCCGTATCCAAGCTCAGGCGGCAAAAGACCTGTTCTTCTTGTGGTATCTGTTGAAAAACCAAAATATGGCAAATAAAAAACTGGCACATTAGCTATACGAAAGACTGGGTTAAAAAGATGTAAAAATTTGCTTTGTTTATTTAGCATAGCTGAGCTTGAGGTGATACTCCAGTCAGGATCTTGGACATTACAGCTTGAAACCATCGCTTTTTTTACTCTATAGTACTCACTGTCAGAGCTGCTCTCATCGCTTCTCATCCACACTTCCATGTCTTTATTCATCATAAAAAGCGATTCAAAAGCAGTGTCATTATTTTTTAAATTTAACTTTGCATAGTTTGAGCGAGAGACTTCGCTCTTGCCCTTCATCATATTGACATTTCCAAAGAGCTCTATAACCGAATTATTTTGATCATACACAGCACAATCAGCTGTCACAAGGTAATCTTGTGAATATACAACAACATTTTTATTGGCCGTGACGATGCCTTTATCTTGCCTTACATCATCAGCCAAAAGCTGCACATCTTGCACAGCTGCACTTAGATTTAAAATACATACCGGAACTAAAAATAAAATTTTACGCATTTATCACCACTGTTTTTGCTATTTTGTCTTGCCAAGTCTGCCTAGCTGGATTTGCAAATGCCCATGCAAAACCAAGATAAAAACAAGCTTCACTAACTAACCTAAAAATCGCTCTTACCAAGCTTGAAATAAAATTTGGTCTATCTAAAATTTCTACATTAATGCACATCGTCTTTGTTAGCATTTGTCCAAGACTCGCGCCATAATACCAAACAAAAAATGTATGATAAATAATCTTTAGTGCGACTATTTGCCAAAAGAAATTTAAGGTCAAATTTCTGGCTTCATCATAGCTCATAACCGACAAAAAGGCATCCCAGTAAATGATCAAAAACAAAAAAGAAACAATACATTCATCAATTGAGTAGGCTAGCACTCTTTTTGAAAATGGCGCTAGAGAAATTTCTTCTTTTTCAAGTTTTTCAACTATCTGTATACTCATTTTAATGCCTGCCAGGCAATATCTTTTCTATAATGTGCTCCGTCAAATTTTACATTTTCGCAAAGCTCATAAGCTCTATCACGTGCCTCTTTTATACTCTTCGCAGTAGCCACGCAGACTAATACTCTGCCACCATCTGCATAAATTTCTCCATCTTGCTCACTAACACCAGCATAAGCGATGTGAGCATCTTTTACATCATTTAAAACTGAAATTTTAGCTTTTGGACTGCTTTTATACGGATAGTCCTTACTAGCCATTACGACGCCAACTGCAAATTCATCTTTTAAGCTAATAGGCTTTAGCTCGCCCTTTGCAGCATTTAGTAAAATTTCACTTAGATTTCCGTCAATTAATGGCATCAAGACCTCGCACTCAGGATCGCCAAATCTCACGTTAAACTCAAGCACATAAGGCTCATTTTTCACGATCATTAGCCCTACAAAAAGCACTCCACAAAATGGACTGCCCTCGTTTTTCATCCCTTTTAGAGTTGGCTTTACAACCTCTTCTTCGACCCTTTTTATCAGCTCTTTTGAGGCAAGCGGACTTGGAGCATAAGCACCCATACCACCAGTATTTGGACCCTCGTCGTTATCAAGCAGGCGTTTGTGATCTTGTGCCACTGGTAAGCTTACGAAATTTTCGCCATCACAAATGGCAAAAAAGCTAAGCTCAAAGCCGTCTAAAAACTCTTCAACCACCACAAATTTACCAGCCTCGCCAAAGCTAGCTCCGCTTAGCATGTCACTAACTGCCTCTTTGGCCTCCTCTTTAGAATTTGCGATTATAACGCCCTTGCCAGCGCAAAGGCCATCGGCCTTTACGACCATCGGCGCGCTTAGGGTATCAATAAATTTAAATGCTTTTTCTTTATCATCTGTGTTTAAATATCTTGCGGTTTTTATGTTATTTCTAGCCAAAAAGTCCTTCATGTAGGCCTTGCTAGCTTCGAGTCTAGCAGCTGCTTTGCTTGGTCCAAAGATGAGCAAGCACTCTTTTTTAAAGATATCCACTACGCCTTCACTAAGCGGCGCTTCAGGTCCTACGATAGTTAGCTCGATACTATTTTTTTTAGCAAAATTTGCAAGTTCATAAAAGTCTTTTATGTTTAAATTCTCACCAAGGCGTGAGGTCGCACCATTTCCTGGCGCAAAGTATAAATTTATATTTTTTTCGTTTTTTAGTTTTAGAGCAATGGCGTATTCGCGGCCGCCACTTCCTATTATGAGAATATTCATTTCATCTCCGTAAATTTAAAAAACCCGAGTGGGCGTCGCATAGAAGAGTGGCCCATAAACAAAGCCAATCTTGCAAATAGATGGATACCAAACGGTTGCAACTTCTCGCCTTTTCAGACTCAAACGAAGCCACATCACAAGGCACCCATACCTTTTCGCTAACAAAAAAGTGTTGGACCCCGTAAAATGCTGACTCGCTTCACTCAGGCAATAAAATTATATAAATTCTTTGCTTAAAGTAATGTTTTGGCAAGCGCGATACAGGCGTTTATATCTTGACTTTGGCTCACTATTGGCTCGGTAAATTTTAGTTCTTTTGCAGTGACCTTTCCAATGCTTATTGCTTGATAGCTCTCATTCCAGCCAAAATTAGTAAGAAAATTTCTCACATTTATCGGAGATGCGAAGATCAAAATGCTATTTTTTGGTGGTTTTAGCTCTATTTTGCAAGGATTTAAAATATTTTCATAGGCAACGATCGCCTTTATATTTACGCCACCCTTTTGTAAAATTTCTAAGAAATTTGAAGCACTATCTTTACCTTTTAGATAAATAACCTTTTTACCTTTTAAAAGTGGCAAAATTTCTCTTGCGAAGTCATCTCCGTGAGCATTCTTTCCGGTATAAATTTCGCTAAATCCAAACTCTCTTGCGGCCGACGCACAACTATTTGCAATGGCAAAGACTGGCAAATTTATAGGCGAAATGCCATTAAATTTTAATGCATTAAAAGCATTTTTAGAAGTGGCTACCAGTACGTCATAGTCACTTAAATTTAGTTCAAATTTTAAAAACTCGATCTTACTAACGCTTAAATTTACAACGCTCTCATCAGCAGTTTTTGTGTTTGAAATAAGATAAATTTTACGCAACTCTTTTTAACCTTAAAAAAGACATCAAAGCAAGTAATGTGCAAGCTAAAATAACAATAGAAGTCGAATAAAATATATCGCCAAGCCCAACTAGCGGAGAGACTACGCCGCCTAAGAAAAATGGGCAAAATCCAAGTATCGCTGAGGCTGAGCCTGCGTATTCTCTGCCTTCATTCATAGCTAGCGATGAAGCAGTTGGCAAGACAAATCCTGTAAAAAGAAGTAATAAGAAAAATGCGATGATGACGCCGATCACTTCAAATTTGAAACAAAGCATGAAAGCAATAAGAATGCTAGCAAACAAGGTGCCAAAAAGCCCAGTTTTGAGTGCTTTTCTCTCATTTAAAAGACTAGCAAGCCTTGCTCCTATAATAAGCCCCAAACCATTTGAAGCAAAGCAAAAGCTATAACTTACTGGGCTTAGAGAATAAAATTCTTGAAAAATAAACGAAGATGACGCTATATAAGCAAACATCGCACCCATCGCAAATGTCTGAATGCTTACAAAAAGCATAAATTTTTTCTTTCTTAAAATTTTGCCAAAAACACTATAAGTCACTAGCAAAGGCATTTTTAAGCGATTTGACTGACTTAAGCTCTCTTTGAAATAAAAATTTGCAATAAAAAGTAAGATACCAATGATGGTTAGCGCCATAAAGATGCCGCGCCAGTCGGTAAATTTAAGCAGCAAACTACCGCCTATTGGCGATAGTATCGGAGCAAGACCATTTACGACCATCATAAGGCTAAAAAATTTAGTCATCTCGTGACCCTTATAAAGATCACTAACAATAGCCCTTGAAATAACCAAACTGCCGGCACTTGCTAGTCCTTGGATGATGCGCATAAAGATAAAAAACTGGATATTTTGCGAGAAAAATATAAAAATAGTGCTTATCGTATAGACGATGAGCGAAATGGTAAGTGGCAGTTTTCGGCCAAATTTATCACTTATTGGGCCAACTATGAGCTGACCTATGGCTAAGCCTGCCATCGATGTCGTGATCGTTAATTGTGTAGCTGTGACGCTTGTTTTAAACCACTCAGTAATAGCCGGAAGTGCTGGCAAATAAAGGTCTGTAACAAATGGCCCAAAGGCGGAGAGAGCACCTAAAAATAGCAACAAAAATAGTTTGGAATTTTCTTTTTTCATAGTTTTTCTTTAAATTTTAAAAGAGATTATATTATGACTTTGCTTTTTGGGTTATTAAGGGTAATTTTAACGTGATTTATAAAATATAAAAGCCCTAAAAATAGGGCTTGGTATTACATTTTGTCTTTAGTGACGATTAAGAGCATTTTAAATTTATCTTTTATCTTTAATCCGTGTGGTATTTTACCTGGAAGCACGATGGTATCGCCTTTTTTGATATCAAAATGCTCATCGCCAATAGTTAGCTTCATCTCGCCATCAAGTGCGATAAGTAGTGCATCGCCTGGAGCTGCGTGAGTTGAGAGCTCTTGGTCTGTGTCAAAACTAAGCAGTGACATCGAGCCGTTATCGTTTTTAACAAGTGTCTTGCTAACTATCTTGCCGCTCTCGTAGCCAACAGCATCTGCGAGGCTAAAAACACTCGCTTTGTCTAAATGATCTATCATAACATTCTCCTTAAAATCTATTAATAAATATTTTGTTTTCTTTGTAAATTTGAGTTTTCGCCAGGTTTTTGCCTCTATAAGGCAGGCTCCGTCACGCCCAAGCTTCATCTGCTTTTTACCATACTCTAGCTGCGCTTCGCCGTCTATCACCCAGGCAAGGCTATCTATAAAAAGCATCTCGTGGTCTAGCTCCTCACCCTCGTCAAATGCGTATATATCGACGCTTGCATTTTTGTTTTGAAAGAGCCTTTTACTAACGACGCTTTTTCCAACTATTTTTGTATCTTTGTCTAAATTATAAATTTGACTCATTTTATACCTTTTTTTACAAAATTATAAAAGGTTAAGAGCTAAATTTCATTGACCAATGTTAATAAAAAGAGAAAATATATCCTAATTAAAACTAATGCATATGGAGAAGTTCCCTTTACAGAAAATTCCATAAAGGGATTTGGCGCCTATTCCCACCCAATAATTACCATATCATATTTGTTTCTTTGATTCTATAACGGTATCTTTTTAGTTTCTATTTTTTGTTGTTTTTATACCTGTTCTTCGTAGTTTTTGAATTATTTAGTATCATATCAGTATCAAGAGTAATACTACAGTAACAAGCAAATTTTCCGACATAGCACCAACTATTTTTCGATAACACTTCTAAATTCTTTTGCTACTAAATAGTGAAATTTTGTTGTCTCCTTCCCTTATTCCTTGTCTTTTCTTAGCTTTCATTCTGTCGGTGAAATTCTAAATAAGTTAGCACTCAATTCTTTATTTTTGTAAAAAACCTTTAATTTTATGTAGCTTCGTCATGTATCCATGAAAGGCACTCTTATCCTCATTGTTCGTACTTCCAATAACCTGTTGCCTGCTTCTCGATAGCTGTTGCCTGCAGTCATAACGACACAGACTTGTCAGTTCACGAAGAACTGAATTTAAAAATTCAGTTTCTCTATTCATTTTGCAATTAATTCATTTCCAGTTTTTCTATATAATCTTTTGCTTTGTCAACTATATCAGAAATTCTTGGATAACCATCTTCTTCGATTACTATGCTCTCAAGAATATAATCAATAAGAACACCTTCACCCATTTTTCGCTTTACTTCCCCATAACCCCATTCAGAGAAATCAAATGTCCTTTGCAATATATAAGGTATAAATACTTGCATATAATCAAATATATCAAATTTATCGTTTACACCACTTGAACGAAAGAGTAAATCAAAATATTGAAAAGCAATATCATCCCTAATATAGGGCATAATTCTTAAGTTCTGCATACAATTAAATGTTGCTATCGCTCCCATGCAATGCTGAATTACCAAGATAAAAAATAGAGCAGATTCACTCATCGATTCCATGAGCGGAATATACTTTTTTTGAGTATTAAGAGCTTTTTTACATTTTTCTTCTATTGACAATTTACTATCTTCAATGGAATCAAAAACCAATCGTTCTTTTATCCAGCTGTATAAATGGTCATCTAACTCCTTGTATGAAGAATTATCATTCTTCATTTCCTCAATAGAACAATACCGCTTAGAAAAAAATGACAATAACATTTGTTCCGCAGCATTGACAAGTACCTTATGATATTCGTCGTTATCTGTAGTAGTTATTGTTTCTAATGGAATTACAAAAAAGTCTTCAGAATACTCACGTAAAAGCACAAGCATATCAGAAAAACAATCCTTTAAATATCTATTTACTGTTTCAAAATTTATTTCACCATCTGTTCCATGATAAAAAGACGTCATCTTCATTAATGGATCATTTACTAACTTACATCCTTTTACAATAATATACTCTTTGTGACCAGAATTTTTTATATCCAATCTTACAGCCCCCGATAAATATGTTACATTATCCTCTTTATCAATATTTGAAAGAAAATAGCGTATATAACGTTGCTGACGATACCAAAATAAGCGAAATTCTCCTATCAGTCTCTTAATATCTTCTTTTTCAAAACAATCTATTTTGTCTTCATATTTTTCAAGAACAGAAAGATATTCCTTCATTATTCTCTTTAAGGGTTTTATTTCGATCAACCTAATTTCTCTCTCCTGAACTTACTCAACATAATAAAAATCCGGAAGTTCAATATACCCTGAAATAAGTTCAAATAATCTCCTCATAATCATACCACAATCATCTTGTACGCTTTTTAATTTCTGTTCGGCATAATAATCAGGAACAGTATGGTAATTATGGGCTGGATTGTCACATATAAGCATTGAAGTTTCTCTTATTGCTCCCCAAAAACCGTGAGTGAAATTTGTTCCATATTCGTAGTAAATTTCATACAACATTTGTTCATCACACAAAGCGAATTTTTTGTTTATCTGAGTTTTGTCAAAATATCCAAAACTGGCATTAACAAATGCTTCGTCCATATCCTCATTAACAAGAAGTTCCATGATTCTTTGATGAAACTGCGCATCATCAGAAACAGAATATTTTCCTTCCCTCATCTTGGCCATAACAAGCTTGTACTTCCCAAGTCCATAAGCCTTAAACCTATTATACACATCAGGAATTTCTTTTTCTTGCAACATAATATATTTCAAATTTATATAACTTTCCACCATAGTTCTAAAAAGTATCCTTCCGCTTATGTTGTTCTCAAGCTTTTTTTCTGATATTTCTCTATAAATTTTATAAATATAGCAAGTAAGCCCCATTATAACCGCATACTTTTCATCCATCTTTTTGTCATCATTAGTCGCAGCAATATAATCAATAACTTTTGTTATCTTATCAAAGAATTTCATTTTTTCACTTCCGTCCCACGGTATTATTAATGGATTACATTCAGATATTTCTCCCAATCTTCCCCATATCAGTTTTGAAAATTCTTTACTACTATCAATACTACATAATCCTTGAAATGTTGACCTTATTAAAGGTCTATACTTCCTCATTATCTCATCAGAATGATCATATTTGTAGTAAGCAGTCAACGCCTGTGGCAATAGGTCTAATTCACTTGAAATATGTAATCTCCCACTCTTTACATAGAACCAATCCAAGGCGAAACATATATCTGTTGTAAGCTCATCATGAAATTTACTACATTCTTTAATTATTGTAAAAAGTTCAGAAATGCTCTCATCAATATTTATCGAATAATCAAAAAAGAAATTATAAAAGACATCATCTATATCTGGTGTCACAACAATTGTAAATGAAGCCAATACATCACGATCCACATATTTTAAGACGATAGACCAAAAACGCTCCCTTTTTTCTCGCTCTAAGTCAAGTATTTTCGAAAACTGAGGAACACATATCGACCATGAGTTTAATTCATCAATAATATGATAAACTCTCTCTAAGCCTCTTTTTCTCCCGTATTTATGAATAATTAGCCCAATCCATAAAAATTCTGGAAGCCAATTCTGAGACCAGCTCGATAAACTTAACGCAGATCCAAGCCCTTCTGGATCGGTATAAGGAGTATATAGTGTATCACCTTTTTTTATATGTTTTGATAGTTCGATTCTATCCATCAAAATGACTCCTCTCAATATAATAATAAATATATCTATTTCTCTTCTTCAAACATTAAAGAAAACCTTATCTTCTATTTTAATTATCTGTGCAAGTTCAGACATCATGCATTTCTAATAAATTCTATTGATATATTTATTTATTGAATAATACAATAGGAAAACTTTATCTACAAAAGCACATCCTTTCATTAAATGACCTTTGTCTTTCTCATAAAAGATACTCTTATCCAAGTTTATCATTCTGTATAAATAACACTAATGTGCTTGTGCAAAATATTACTATCACTCACTCCGACTCTTCATATAAGACCTACTGCCTTTTGCAAAATAAGTATTCATAAAGTTTTTGTTTACCCCTGTCCCATAACTTCGCATTTTTATATGTGTTTTTTAGGGAAAATGCTTCGAGTCTGTCATATTCCATGTTTTATTTTGTTTATACTAGAGTCTCGAATATTTTTTGAACCAGATCTACTCGAAGATATCGTACCAATGTCTATTGAGTTAAAATCTAATCTTTCCATCAGTTCCATGTATTTGTCTTTATACTTCCTAATTAGATCTTCATCTATATACAAGCCCTCGTCATTCATGTTATTATCAACAGCCGATTCTTGTCATTCCAACTTCCAACTCTTTATCTAAATTATACAAATACCTAAAAATCTCTAATGATGCCATAAAGCCAACGGTTTTAAAAATTAATAGTCTCTTCACTAAATTATTTTTTAAGAGTTTCTATCCAAGCATATTTGCTTCTATTACTCCAACTCGATATGTCCATTAATATCGTTTTGTATAAATGACATAAAATCAATGTTTTTGTCATTGGATTTAGCCTTATTATCTAGTTTATTTCTGTTTATCTGATTTTTTGCAAACATATTGCAAGTATGAAACAGATTAAAAAACAAATACGTTATATTCTGGTGAAAAGCTATTCAACTCTTTTATCATTAGTTGAAATAAAGTTTCTCATCATTTCTATCGAATACTTTAACTCTGAAAGATTAAATCTTCTGTTATTTTCATTTTCTGGATGATGTATTTGATGCCTTATATATTCTGTTAAAGTCAGTTTTTGGGTAGCTATCGACCCATCTTTTTTCAACTTTTTATAATCAATCTCCTGTTTACCAGATTTATAGTTGTTAAGCCAACCCTGCAACTCAATAAATCCATATAATTCATTGTGATACTCTTCTGTTATCTCTCCAAAAGCCATGTAATTTACTTCGTTTAGCGATGGATAATGTAATTGTCCAGGAGCAACATTTTGGACTTCTTTTTTTTGTTCTCCATCTTTAAGCAATCTTAAATTTGAAAAATCCAGTCTTTTTACAATATTAGGACTATGTGTCGTTAACAATATCTGAGTTTTTGGCAATTTCGCTAATTTTTTCAAAGAATCAATTAACTTATACTGATTATTTGTATATTGAGAGGTTTCTGGCTCCTCTATTGCATATATAATATTTGCATTTTCGCTATTCTCTGCTCTTCTTTCAGCCTCTGCTCTAAAAAAGTTCAACAATATCAAACGTCTTACTCCACTTCCTCTTTTATTTATAGGAATATTCTCATCTCCAGATATTGAAACATTTTTGAAAACATCTTGCCACTTTAGATTCTTTGCTGCAGGAATAACCGGATTTAAAGTATTTGCAATTTCCGAATCCATTTCTCTTATTTTTTCCAAGGTTCTATTAGATACTTCTTCTATTTTTTTTCTAACTACTTCTGCTATTTCAGCAAGACTATTTTGTAAACTTTCTTCACTAATAATTTGTTTTACTGCTTCTTTTAATGGATCCTGTATTTCATTATCTGAGTCACTATTTTTTCGATCTGATTGAAAAAGTGAATATACTGGTAAAT
>NZ_CABPUT010000003.1:212763-222170 GCF_902460625.1 Campylobacter concisus | reverse complement strand
AATTAGGATAAATAGTGGAATTTACATTTAATATTTCCTCAGAATTTTCTATCAATACTTTTGTTAAATTTAAGCATTTTTCTAATTTTACTTTATCTAATAATAATTCTAATATTTCTATCAATCTATAAAACCTTTAAATTTTCCATTTAATTCTAATCTAATGCCACGACCATCTTGTTATCTTTTTTCCAAAAATGTTATACCTTTACTATTTGTAACTTTCTTAAATTCAATATTAGAATTTAAAATATCTTTCAAATGCTTCATGCCCTGCAAATTCCAAGTATCCATACTACAAGTTGTTTTACCCCAAATTTCAGGTTTTCTGCTGAAGTATGCAACTATAACAATTATTACTAGCTATTCATCTAACACTTCTATCCCACTTGGACAAATTTTAGCAAGTGGGTTGTTATATTCTTGCTGACATTTTTTGCACTTTATGACACCTAGTTCTGCACTTACCTGCTCTGCGTTGTAGCAATGCGGACAAACCACGTAACCATCTACTTGTGTATCTACTCCGGTAGCTTTGATACTTGGATCTTGATAGTCGTTAAAGATTTTTCTAAATTCGCTTTTATAAATTTTAAAATCGATAAAACCAGCAAACTCAACTACATAATTTCTGAACGCAAAACAATATCTCTTATCTTTTTCTCTAAAATTTAGATCATCTTCAAAAATTTCTTGCAAAAGTGGTTAAAAGTTTTCATAATTAAAATTTTCTATACTAAAACCAAATCTTTTTATGATTGCACCGGCAAATTCTCTTGCTTTTATCCAAGTTTTGTTTGAATAAACTAAAGTTTTATTATCTATTTTTTCTATTTCATTCCAAAAATCTATGCCAAAATTTTTATCCATAAATGATTTGAAGTGGCTTATGATTTCTAACTCTCGCTTTGAAAAATATATTTTATTTCTAGGATATAACGCATATTCGCAAGCGTTATATATATCTTGCACCAAGTCTTCTACTGTTTCATATTTATCTGTAGATGGATTAACCAAATACTTATCTTGATGCCATAAAGAAGCTATTCTGCATAAATTTAATAAAAAATATCCCTTTTCTACTAGCATTTTATTTCTCCAAAATAGGATTTCCATAAATTGGTATGTGCGTTTCATTAGCCTTATAGCCACCAATATTTCCAAAATTATCTAAGTAATTTTTATTTTTATCTTGTATTCTTAATATCCAACCAGAATTTGAATTTGTTCCAATTGGGGCTTTTGGATCAGGTCCGTGAATTCTAATTCTTTCAATACCAGCCTCGTCAATAAATCTTATACCATTTCCATTTTTTTGTGCCAATATTTTCCAATCTTTTGGAACTCTTGAAATAATTTCATCCACTGTTGCTCCCTCTAGTTTTGTAAAATCTCCAACCAAATTTGAACTTCCTTGTTTAGCCAATGTGTTAGATGATACAACGACTCCTTTTGAGGTTGCAATCATTGTATTATCATTATTGTTTAATTTTTGTGTGTCATTTTTCCCAACCCCATCATTACCACTATTTCCATTGTGTTTTATATTTGTGTTAGAAGTTGGTTTATCTATTTTAGTAACATCACTAGTTACCTCACTAGACTTTTTACCAACCTTATCCCAAGCTGCTTTCCCGGCTTTGTTTGTAATAGCACCAGGAGCAGTAAGCCCAGCTATAAATTCAAGGTCCCTTGCAGTTACACTCTCATAATCACCCAATACCGTATCTAGTTCGCTTTTCATAAAGCCGTTATAAATGTGCGTATCTGCATTTGAGAGAGTATTTGCTATGCCTTTAGCTGTCTCTACTGGATCTGTTGCTAAGCGGTATAGTCCTGTTGCAGTATCTACTAACAAATTTTTAGCACCTGTGCCAACGCCGCCTAAAAAGCTTAGTGTATTATCTAAATAATGAGTATCCACCTTTAAATTTTTATCATAAAATTCTCTATTGTTAGTAAAACTATCTAGATAGACATACCTATCCTCATATTGCTTCTTATCTGGATTAAAGGCATTTGTGTTATCTAGGCTTGTATTATAAAAGCTACTTTGCTTTATGAAATTCGTTGCTAGTTCTATATTGTAAAGATCATTTGAGCTTAGGCTTTGTCTATATGTTTCATTAAATGATTTATCCGTTAAAGATACCGCTGCTTTTGCTAGGATAGATTTTGCTTCATCGTCGCTATAAATTTTATTTGTTGTAGTTTGAAGCTTTGATTTAAAGCTTGCTATATTGTTTTTATTGTTTATAAAGTCTATCTCTCTTTGATGAAGCTGCCTATTATAAGTATCTGCGCTTGTGGTTATTTTATAGCCTGTGTTTGCTCCTTTATCTCCATTAGCTATACCTCCAGCTATTATGCCTATTAACTGAGATGCTAGTAGGCGTTTGTTGTTATAGGCTTCTATCTCTTTAGTGCTCATATTTGATGTATCTTTATGTAGTGCAGAAGAGATTGCTTCATTTACAGCCCCGCTTAATGCACCAGCTGCAACGTTTTCATGAGATAGCTTTGCTGATAGTGCTCCTACGGCTGAGTGAAGAGCTATCTTGCCTAGACCTGATTCTTTAAATAATTGGTTAGAGTTTATATTTGCTTCATTGCTTGAGTAGCTTCCTACTGCTCTATAAGCATTATCTGTTGCTTTAGAGATTAAATTTGATAGTAGCGCATCTTTAAAGTTTGTTTTATAGATGGCAGAGTTTATTGCTGCGTTTGACGTAGAGCTTAGTAAGTCTGCATAAGAAAAAGTATAAGTTGGCGTGTTTATGATGTTGGTATTACTTAGAGTATCTATGCTTGATATATAGTTACTAACATATGAGCCTACCCCTGCACTAATGGCTGATTTAGCTAGGGATGATGTATCAAATTTAACCTTGCCATGAGATAAGAGGTTGTTTGTTAGCTGGACTGTTGAGTTTGCTATGACAGCTGTTGTCATCGCTGATATGGCTGCGCCTGCGGTTGAGCTAGCAGCAGCTCCAAATGCTCCAGCTACAGCAGCTCCTGTTCCAGCTCCTGCCGTTAGAAATGTAACTATGGCTGTTATTATTAGAGCTCCCATTCCACTAAGAGTAGTTGTCTTATCTTCCCACTCTTTAGAATTTAGAACCGCTTTTACTTGATTTATCGTCTCTTCATCTATTGGGGTATTTGAGCTTGATCTTAGCTCTCTTATGACTCCCTCTTTAAATTCCTCTGAGTTTAAAGAGTCATTTATCGCTTTAAAGGTTGTGGCATCTAGTTTATTAGTTATATCCTTGCCATTTAGTGTAAATTTATCTTTTACCTTGATGATAGCTGGGATCTCTACCTCTTCTATCTTGCCCTTATTTTTTACAGTAGCTGTTAAAACTCCTGCGTTATTGCTTAGACTTGTATTTACAGATGTGCTCTTTGCTGAGACTAAATTTAAAAGCTTTGTATTTACATCTACACTAGTAGCCTCTATGATAGAAGCTAGGGCATTTATGGTATTTGAGCTTAGGCTTATATCTTTTGCCGATAGTGTGCTTGTAGCAAGGTTATAGTTTGAGCTACTCTCTTCGCCATTTGATTTCATTAGATCGCCAAAGCCTGAGTCTTTAAATTTAGATGAGCTCTCTAGGCTATATGATGCTGGTAGTAAATTTATATTACCAGCTTTTATATCTAAGCTCTCATCTGCGCTGATATTTGAGCCTATAAGCGTAGTATCTTGGTTTGAGGATATGTTTATGTTTTTGGCGTTTAAATTTGAGCTAACAACCTCTTCATTTTTAGAGCTAGCTGATGCGCTTTGCTTGCCTAGGATTTTTCTTGCGGTTGATTCTGACTTGGCATTAGATATGCTATTTGTCGATGAAATTTCTATCGCTTCGTTAGTCTTTAAATTTAAGTTCTCTTTAGCGCCTACATTTGAAGCAACTATATTTATATCTTTATTGGCATTAATATTTATATTATTGCCAGCTTTTATATTAGAGCTCTTAGCTTCCAAGCTATTGCTTTCAAATTTAGTAGATGTTTTTCCTATTACAAATGTAGGCGTACTAAGTGAGCTAAATTTATCTTTTGCTTCTTTTAGGGGGTTTAGCTTTCTTTTTAGATCAACAACGACATCTTTTAGCACTTCATTAGGCTTTAATATACCTACTCTACTACTCTTGTGCTCTTCTTTATGGTAGCTTTCATCATTTGTGTTTGATATAGTTATAAACTCTGCGTTTAAATTTGTATCACTACCAGAATTTAGGTTTGTGCCTTTTAGGCTAAGAGCACTTTTGGCATTTAAATTTATATCATTGCCAGAGTCTATAGTATTATAAACTGCCTTTTTATTACCATTTGCTACAAGATCAAAGCTGCTCTTATAAAAGGCATTTGGGTTTAAAGATATTTTGCTCTTTTTAGAAGAGTGTGAGCTAGCCTCTACGTTGTAGCCATTTTCAAAGAGGGTATTGTTGTTTGAGTTTAAATTTATATCTTTGTCTGATTTTAGCTTAGATGATACTAGATAGATATCATTGGCTGAGTTTAAATTTATATTATTGCCCGATTTTAGGCTAGTACTTACTACCTCTGAGCTTACGGCGCTATCCATGGTTTGCTTTTTAGAAAGGAGCGATTTAGAGCTATTTATAGCTGTTGCTTCGCTAGTGTTTGACTGCGCTGCTAGTATGATGTCGCTAGCATTTAAATTTATATCTTTTAGTGCGTTTAGATGAGACGATGAGACTAAAAGAGCATTTTTAGCATTTAAATTTATATCCTTAGCATCTAAATTTGCAGCGCTTACTCTTTTTACGCTCTCATCAAATTTCATCCCTTTAGAGCTTACATGGTGTGTGTAGCTAAACTCGTCTGCTTTTATCTCTATATCGTTGCCTGAGTTTAAATTTATATCACCACTCGCATCTAAATTTGAGCCAGAGACCTTTATATCATTGCCGGCTTGTAAATTTATATCATTTGTGGCTTCTAGGTTAGAGATTTTGCTAAACTGAGACTTGCTTTGATCTAAGTTGATATTACTCTTTGCATTTATGTTTAAATTTTTAGAGTTTAGGTCAGAACTATCTATCTCTATATCATTAGCCGCGATGTTAGCATCGCCACTAGTTGATAGCTCTGCGCCTTTTAGCTTTATCTTTTTATCAGCATTTAAATTTAGACTATCAGCCACTACGCTACCAGTTAGGCTTATGTTGCCTTTGGCGTCTAGGTCTATGTTATTAGCCATTACTAGAGCTGAAGCTTTTACGTTTTTATCTTTTGCTTCATTTTTAAATTTACTTATGCTCTCGTTTCTTGCTTCATATAAAGCGTCAAGGATATTTGCTATATAAGCAGAGTTTATGCTATCAAGGCTGTAGTAATACCCTTGATTTTTTACCCTTCTATTTAGGTTTTTAATGATTGGGCTATTAAATATTGGCTCAGAGAATTTATCTAGATCAACATTTGCTAACTTTATATCGTCATTTAGTACGTAACTTGAAAAGTCCTGCGTGCTTCCTACTATGTTATTGCCCGCTGCAAAAACTGCTGGCAAGCCAACATCTGTGTATGAGAAACTGAAAACTTTTCCCGTTCCGCCTTTGGTTTTCCAACCTCTTCCTCTATACCACTTCTTTTTCTCTTTCCACTTATAAACGCTATAGCTATTTACGTGGTTATTCAGCATTAGGGCTATGTTTTCTACACTATCACTATTTAGCCTGAGATCTCCTCCAGCATAGATAACACTCTTATCGTTTAATATATCATTTACGTTTAAATTTATATCGCTGTTGGCTATTATGCTACCTGGGATAAAATTTGCCTTATCTTCTTCATTTAGAACATCTTTAACTATGCTATATGTGATAGTTCTTTTTTGCTCGTTTTTTTCAGCCCTTCTAGTATCTACTACTACTTCATTTGTATCATAGTCTAGTCTGAGGTTATGAAATATCTTTTGGCTAGTGCCTACTAGGTGTGAGTCTTTGTGTAAATTTAGCGCATAAAGAGCACCATCTTTATTTGCAGCCTCTTTTAATACTAACTCATTTACCTCTTTTTCATCTAGCTCACTTATATCTTTGCCCAGCTTCTTGGCTAGTTTAGCGCTTATTTTCTCTTTTAGCTCTTTTAAATTTACACCAAGCTTATATCTGTTTACTCCCTCTTTATTAAGGTACATAGTGCCTTGACTACGTACTGTATCTATCCTAGCTTGCGAGCTTGAGTTATTTACTAGCCTTTTAGCTTCTACGTTTATATCTTTAGCATAAATTTGACTTGAGGTATTTACTAGAGTGTCTGCTTTTATATTAAGGTTCTCTTTGGCTGCTATTAGCGCTTCATCTTTGTTTGTTATAGTCTTTGCCTCGATCCTAGCCTCTTTATTAGAAGCGATAGCACTGGTGTTTACTATATCTCCATCAAGGCTTATCTCTATGTTGTTATTTGCTATTACTAGGCCGTTATTGTTTACGCCTACGCCGTTACTTGTGCCAACTAGCTTTATCTTATTAGCATACATACCGCCAAGTGCGCTACTATC
Organism: Campylobacter concisus; assembly: GCF_902460625.1. Lineage (GTDB taxonomy): Bacteria > Campylobacterota > Campylobacteria > Campylobacterales > Campylobacteraceae > Campylobacter_A > Campylobacter_A concisus_AD. The sequence goes on along the minus strand of NZ_CABPUT010000003.1, from coordinate 215,632 downwards.
TAGACTAAAGCTGTTTTCTTGATTTTTAGCTTTTACGTCGTTATATAGTTTGCCGCTACTTGAAGCTACCTCTTTTTCACCAATGATATTTAGCTCATTTGCGTGGATATTTGAGTTTATATTAACAGCGTTTGAGATTACATTAGTATAGTCGCTGCTCTTATCGTTTAGGCCGTCCCCTACGATGTCGATTGATTTATCAGATATTAGCTCTATCTCTTTAGGACTTAGTTTATTGATATTGCCTGTTGTTAGTGTAAGCGAGCGAGAGTTGATCATGTTTAGACCATCTACACTTATGCCATTTGGGTTTGCTATGACCACGTCAGCTCTACTTCCGGCTACCTCTAAATTTCCTTTTAGAGATGATTTCTCAGCTGAATTTACCTTATTTATAATAAGGCTCGCCTCTTTATTTAGCCTATAGTTTGCTTCTATCTGGCCAGCTATCTTAGTGTCTATATTTTTATTAGAGTTATTAAGGATAGTGCCAGTAGTTGGGGTGTTAAACCTGCTATATTCGTTCATAGAGACACCCGTGCTATCAGGGTTTGTGATGTTTATAATTAGCGTCTCATTAGGAGCTTTTAGTATATCTGGGCGGTTGCTAGCACCTGGGTCAGCTATGATACTTGGCTCATTTGCTAGAGCTGGCATAGTACCAAGAAGTAAAGAAAGGCTTATGTAGAAATTTAAGCCCATTGTTAAAAGGCTAGGCTTTTGTACATTTGAAATTTGATTGTTCTTTAACATATTTTATCCTTAAAATTCGTAGCTTAGAATAAAGTTGATGTTTGTTGATTTTGTTTCAAAACTCTTTGGTTTATAAAGAGGCTTAGAGATAGAGATGTCGTAGTTTAGACGGTTATATGCTTTTACATGCCCTTTTAGGCCAAGGGCATATCCTGCAAGGGTATCTTCATCCTTTATGCCACTACTTGTCGCTCTTACCATACCAGCATCAACTCCAGCATAGATAGAGTTATTTTTATAGTAGCTATATGAGAGGGTATTTCTCATGATCACTCCATGGTTTCCAACAAGTGAGCTCTCCCCGTCAAACCCTCTAACACTGTAATATCCACCGATGCTAAATTTATCTTGCAAGCTTAGTTTGTTTAGGCCATATCTTGCGTTGATGTTTAGATCGTAGCTTAGTGGGATTTCAAATTTATATTTGTAGTTTAGGTTTAAATTTATTAGAGCGAATCTTGATGTAGCTTCGCCACTATCTTCTAAAGGATCTGGCTGCGAGTTAAATATCCCGGTGCCCTTTTTATAAGCTAGTCTAGCACTAAAAGCTTGGTTATATGAATTCCAGCTTGATTTTACACCTATCTCATATCCAGCGTTTCTTCTAGCTTGGTTATCTAGCTCATAGTCTTCGAGATAGTTTTTATTTTTTCTCTTAAATAGCTTTACATAAGCACTATTTTTAAAATTTGAATCCCTATAAAACGTATAAGCAAGGCTTAGTGAGTCGCTCTCACTTCTGCCTTTATATGTGTAAAGATTGTAGGCTGCATTTATAATCTGGGCATAGTCATACTTGCTCTTTTCATAGTCAAGCATAAAATAGCCAAATGGAATGCTAAAGCCATAATAATAGTTATTTGAAGCACCGTGATCACTTACACCATTAAATTTATTTGTAACTTTATATTTTTTAAGTACATCCTTGCCTCGTGAAAAGCTAAAAATTTCGTTAAATCCAAGTAAATTTAGAGTGCTTAAATTTACCATTGCTTGATATTTACCGCTTTGTTTTGAGCCGAGATTGTCAATGCTTATGGCAGATTTTAGAGGGAAGCTATCAACTCTAGTTATTACTATGTTTGAAAAGCCAGTTCTATTTGAAGGTAAAAATTTAATGCTAACATCATCTTTTGAGACGTTTTGCAGTGACTCAAGAGCTTGCTCAATATCTCTTATATTTGCCACTTTGTTTTTATGAGAGTACTCGCCAAATGCGGTAAACAGACTAGCTCTATTTCTTTGGGTGTCACTTTCATTTATGCTTATATCATCTATTAGGCCAAGATTTATGACAAACTCTAACTTGGCATCTTTTAGGCTCTTTGTGGCCAGGCTCGCACTTGAAGTTATAAAGCCCTCTTTTATGATTTCATTATTAAATGAATTGATGATTATATTGATTGAATTTTTACCAATGCAGCTACCCGATCTAAACTCAAATTTACTTAAAGTATTCTGTAAGATAGAATTAAATTTAGAATAGTTATCTTTATAAGCCTTTCTTATTATAGCCTCATCGGCAATGCTATTAGCATTAAAACTAGTTATCTCATTATCATGTAGCAGCAAGATACTATCTATTTTAAAGCATGGAGTTTCGTTTAAATTTAGCTTACCTTCTGAAGTGGATTTTTCGTTAAGCAAATTTATGTTGGAGCTTTCATTAAATGAGCTTGCTATGTTAGCTCTAATCTCCTCGTTGTTTAGCTCATTTTTTTGGCTAATTTCACTAGCAAATAGAAATGCACACACCATGCATAAAGATAAGATAGCTCTCATCTGTCCTTCCTTGGAATGATTTAATAGTTATATTTAAAAAAATAATTTAGTGGCATTATAAAAGAGTTAATCTTAATTAAATATTAAAATATAATGAGAAAAAAGAATTTTTATATAAAATATTTTAGAAAATGGAACGATTTAGATATATAAATTATGCTAGAGCCGTTACAATAGATGTAGATACAACTGTTAAATACTTGTTTTACAATAAAACAATACTCGCATAGCGTTAAAGATTTTAGTTTACAATCTCAAGCTTAAGCTCATGAGCTTTTTTAAATGATATTATATTAATATAATTATAATATCAATATAATATCATTATAGTATT
>NZ_CABPUT010000003.1:188768-209308 GCF_902460625.1 Campylobacter concisus | reverse complement strand
AGCGATAAATTCTAGAAGTTAGCTTGTAGTAAGCTAAAAAATCTTTATAAATATAATAAAAGTACATCATAGAAACGTGATTACATAGCGTTACAAGTTTTTTGCTTTGATCTACTGGGCAAAATTCATTAAGTATTTTTAATTTTTAAGCTTAAAAATCGTAAAACAGCCTACATTTAGTATTGTTGATTTAATAAAATGGCCAATTCTCTTTATTTATGAGAAAGATGCTTAAAATTTAAACATACCAGCCATGCTCGTGCGTTAAAAATACATTAAGGCTTACGATAAATATAGCTCTTTTTATAATATAAAGAGCATTTGATAGCAATGCAAAAAAATAATTAAATACGTAAAAAAGTTCAACTTAAATAGCAAAAATAAAGGCTAAAATTTAAGCTTAAATATAAAACTTAGCAAGCAAGCTATTTCTTTGCTTTTAGCTTTTGCCTATCATGTCAAGCTTAGCTTTGCAAGCATCTTTATACGGGCTTACAAAATTTGAATCAGAGCACTCATTTAAATAAGGTCTAGCCAACTTAAACTGTTTTTGCCTTATATAGATTTCGCTTATCAAATTTAAAGTATGTAATCGATCTTCTGGCTCAAGCTTCATGTTTAGTATAAATTTCGCCTCGTCAAGCGCCTCGTTTAGGTTATCTGTCTTTAGTGAAGCTTCTGAGTAGTTAAAATTTATCTTTGGCGAAAATGTATTTATCTTGGCTTTTGTTTGTAGTTCAAGAGCTTTTTTAGCATACGTTGTAGCTATGGCGTAGTCATTACTTTTCATCGCATAGTCGCTTATAGCTGTATATGCTTCGATAATCTTAAAGTCTTGGCCTCTTAGCTGCTCGATAGCGCTAATGGTTGAGATCGCCTCCGTAAAGCGTTTTAATGCAAGCAATGAGTAAAACCTGTCAAAAAGAGATGGTGTTGGATCTGAGTATTCGACCGATGAGCCAAGTGAAAGCGCGTCATTTGCGGCAATGATCGCATGCTCGTAGTCTTTATTTTTATATAAAATTTTGCTCAAATTTACTAGCCACTCGACCCTATCTTCTAAATTTTCATCTTTTGCATGAGCTTTCGCGAGCTCAAGTGCATCGTTGTAGCGGGCCGTTCTGTAATAGCAATTAAAGAGCTTAAATTGTGGTAATGAGATTTTATTTATATCGTAGTTTTCAAGTAAATTTATAACAGCCGTGCAATCATCTTTTATAAAATACTCTTTTGTAAGCTCTAGTGCAGCCTCATTTATCAGCTCCATTGCCTTACTTAAATTTCCATCTTTTGCCATGGCTTTGTAAGATAGTGCATCGGAGAATTTACGCTCTTTAATATCCAGCTCAAGCTCGCTTATTAGAGCCTTTTGGCTAATGTTTGTCCCAGCATATTTTTCAATTAGCTCTTTATATCTAGCATGAAGTGCAGTAGCATTTTTATCCTTTTCTTCAAAAAATAACCCATCTTTTGCTTTAGTCACCTCATCGATATAATCACCATATTTAAACTCTGTCTCATACTTATTTAAGTATTCGTATGCTTTTTTCTCATCTTTTGTTTTGGCTAGATTTAGTGCTAAATTTTTTAAAGCAACTTCATAAAAATCTTTCGTCCTATCGCTATTATTTATCAAGATTTCATAAATTTTAGCAGCCACATCAGGCATATCTTTACTTGCAAATGTAGTTGCAAGATTCATCGACTTCGTTGGGTTATTCATAAAAAATTTTTCATTCGCATTTGCGATTTTTAGTATAAATTTCTTTGCTTCATCAAATTTTTCTTTATCTATATTTGCATCAGCTAGGCTTAGTGCTGCTCTACTTGCAAGGTCGATGTCGTTTGTAGAGTAAAGCACTTTTTCATAGTCTTTTAGTGCCTCTTTTTGTCTGCCTATCTTGTAGAGATAATCAGCATAATCAAGCGCTGCAAGTTTTGTAAATTTTGAGTTTGCGTGCTCTTCGTTTAAGATATCAAGCATATATTTTGCATCACTTGCGATGCTATCTTTTAGGTAGGCTCTAGCGATTAGGTAGAGCACCTCTGGATAGTTTTCATCAGATGGGAATTTTCTGATCCAAGCCCTACCTTCGCTTACGATATCTTTTGGCTCGATCTCTTCAAACTCATTTTTTGTCTCAAAAATTTTATCAAGAGCCCTTAGACGAAATAGTAAAAATTCACTTGAAAAAAGGCTATTTGGATGCCTTTTTATCGCTGTTTGAGTATCTTTTACTACATTTTCATAAGCGCCCTTTTCATAAGCTCTTTTTATGCTTATGTAGATATCAATGTCATTACTATCAAGCCCAGCAATAGGAGCTTTGTTAAGATCAAGCGCTCCGATACTAGGATTTAGCATATCTTTAAAATCAGGTTTAAAATTTAGCCCAGACTTTCTTTTGCTATTTTCACTGAGCGAAGTATCTATGATTATGCTAAAGTGTTTTGAAATGGTTGTTTTTGGGCTATCTTGCACGTTTTGGCTGTTATAAAGCTCAGTTTTTATATTTAGCAGTTTTGACGGAGCTTTTGGCATTATGACGATAAAAAGCTTGCCATCTTGCTTTTTATATTTTATATCCATTAATGGCAGTGTCGTATCTTCAATTTTTGGCAAAATTTCATCATCTAGCATGCATACATAGCGTTTGGTGTCGTAAGCTAAAATTTGCTCCACGCATTCAAATTCTTGCTCATCGCTTAGCTGAAGAACGCTATAAGGTTTATCGCCATTTGCGCCGCTATTTAGGCTAAGATTAAAAGCGGTTAGATAAAGCGGAAAAAATAAAATAATTAAGAGCTTTTTCATGCCGCAATTATAGTTAAATTTTCTAAAATCCTGAAGCAAAGACAAAATGCTCAATAAATTCCAAAATCGCTCCAGAAAATAAAAACGAAAAGGCCGTTCCAGCTACTGCAATGCCAACAATTACTTTTAGCGCCATAGAGATATTTGCAGTGTAGAGATTTTTATCTTTTACGATTGGCTCTTTTAAAAACATAAAGACGATTAGCTTTAAATAGTAATAAATCGCAATGGCAGAATTTATCATGATTATAACGCTAAGCACGACGTAATCAGACTTTATGAGCGATGAGATAAGCACCATCTTGCCCCAAAAGACGCTAAAAGGCGGTATGCCAGCAAGGGCGATCATAAAAATTCCCATTATTACGGCGTAACTTGGTAAAATTTTTATAAGCCCTGAAAATTTCTCAAATGGGTGTTTAAAGCGCTTGTCCCAGCAGACGACATCATCGCACCTTGCCACCCAAAGCATAGAAAATGCGCCCAAATTTGCAAACAAAAACATAATCCAGTAAAAAAACAAAGCGACATTTGCCTCGTGAGAATTTGCCACAAGCGCACAAAGCACGACACCAGCGTGAGCTATGGAGCTAAAGGCGAGCATTCTTTTTACATCTTTTTGCACTAGCGCCATGATATTTGCAAGGCTCATCGTAAGCACGGCGATGATGTAGAGCATATCTTTTATCCACAAAATTTGTGAGCCCTCAAGCATCGCAAAAATTCTTAACGCAACGATAAACGCTGCCACCTTTGGTACGATCGACATATAGCCTGCTAGCGGGGCATTTGAGCCCTCATAAACGTCTGGTATCCATGTGTGAAATGGTATGAGTGAGAGCTTAAAACCAATGGCTGAGGTGATGAAAACACAGCCAAGCAAGATAATTAAGTTTTGATTTAGACTAAGATCTTTTATCGCAACACCGATACGAGTGATGTCTATTGAGTTTGTCGCTAGATAAAACATCGCAATTGCCATAGCAAAAAAGCCAGCCGAGAGCGAGCCCATAGCAAAGTATTTAATGGCAGCTTCGACGCTTTTTGCTTTGTTGTGAAGGGCTATTAGCGTATAGAGGCAAAGCGAGCTGATCTCAAGTCCTAAAAAGATGATGAGTAGGTTATTTGAGCTCACCATAAATAAAAATCCAGCGATCATAAACAAAAATAGCGCGTAATACTCATAAATTTTGTACTCAAAATACTCTTTTGTGCTAAGTGCAAGCGGGATAAAAAGAGCTGAGGCGATTAGGATGATGACTTGAGAGATGACCGAAACGCCATCAACCAAAAGCATATCCCAAAAGCTAAGGCTAAGACCGTTAAAATCAAGTATTAGACCCAAATTTACAAATATTGCGATGATACAAAATACGCAGTAGAAATTTCTTGAAAGATCTTTTTTTATGGTGCCAACGATTAATATAAAAAGTGCAAAGATTATCATACTAAGCATCGGAGCAACCGAAGATAAAGAAATTTCTTTTAGATCTAAAAAGGCTATTTCGTTCATAGTTTGCTACCACCATTTAAAGATGAAATTTTATCCTTTGTGTCGCTATCTACCGCTCTAGTTTGCATTTTATTTATTATATTTTGCACGCTTGGTTCAAGCGGTTTTAGGATCAAATTTGGTGCGATGCCAAGAATGATTATGAGCAAGCAAAGTGGCACAAGAGCGGCTAACTCTTTAAAATTTAGATCCTTAAGGCTTAAATTTTTCTCTTTGCACTCGCCAAAAAAGACCCTTTTATAAAGCACCAGCATATAAACAGCGCCCACGATGATACTAAAGCCACCAAGTAGCGCAAAGAGTTTATTTAGCTTAAAGATGCCAAGAAGGCTCAAAAACTCGCCTACAAAGCCGATCGTTAGCGGCAGGCCGATACTTGCAAGCGTTGCTATAAAAAATATAAGCGCATACTTTGGCATCACCTTGGCAAGGCCGCCAAATTCGCAAATTTCTTTTGTGTGAGCCCTCTCATATATGACGCCAACTAGTAAAAATAGCGCACCACTTACGATACCATGGCTTATCATTAAAAATATTGAGCCGCCAAGGCCTATTAAATTTAGTGAAAAAATGCCAAGCATGATAACGCCCATGTGTGAAATGGAGCTATAAGCGATCACTTGCTTCATATCGCTTTGCGCGTAGGCAACGAGGGCTGCGTAGATGATCATGATGATGGCTATGACGCAGACAAAGCCACTTAAAAGCAGGCTCGCATCTGGAAAGAGTGGAAGTGAAAATCTCACAAAGCCGTAAGTGCCCATCTTTAAAAGCACGCTAGCAAGCAGCACCGAGCCGATAGTCGGAGCCTGTCCGTGTGCGTAAGGCAGCCACGTGTGAAATGGAAATAATGGAGTTTTTACACCAAAGGCGAAGAAAAACGCTAAAAATAGCCAAATTTGAGCATTTTCTCCAATGCCAAGCTTATACCAATCAAGCAGATTAAAGCTAAAGACGCCGCTTTTTTGATAGCACAGATAGCCAATAAAAATGATCGCCACGAGCATAAAGACAGAGCCTAAAAACGTGTAGATGAAAAATTTAATCGCAGTGTAAATTCTATTTTTACTGCCAAATGCGCCGATGATGTAAAGTAGCGGTATGAGGCTAAGCTCCCAAAAGCTGTAAAATAAGATCATATCAAGCGCGCTAAAGACGCCCATCATTGTGCTCTCTAAAAATAACACGCTAATAATTAGATGCTTTAAATTTCCATTATTGCTAAGTGCTGCGATGGAGATGAAACTCATAAATGCACTAAGGACTATAAGTGCTAGCGAAATGGTATCGATGCCGACAAAATAGCTGATATTTAGGCTTGGTATGAGCGAGACTTGATGCGTTAAAACAAAGGCATAACCCTGAAAATCAACATTGACGCAGATAAAAATGGCAAGCAAAAGCTCGATCAGCGCGATGCTTGCTCCATAAAATTTTATGCTTTTATTTTCTATCAAGAAGCCTAGCATTGCGCTTATTGCAGGGAAAAATATGATGACACTTAGCATTATTTGGCTCCGTTTAATAAAAATATAAAGCTTAAAAGCAAGGCAAATCCTGCAACCATAAATCTAAGCATGATGCTTAAGTCGCCACTTTGCATTTTGTTTACTAAATATGCAAATTTGGTTATTATAAGCGCGACAAGATCGACGCTTCGATCAATTATCATCTCATCAAATTTCTTACAAATTTGTGAAACTAACGTGTAGCCATTTATAAAAAATTTCTCATAAAATTTTGGGATAAAGTAGGCATTTTGTAAAATTTTATAAATTCTACTCTCACAAACACTCTCTTTAAAAATTTCTTTTTTATAGGCATATACTGCAAAGCCAGCGCTTGCTAGTACTAGGCTAAGTGTTAAAACGAGTAAGAAAATTTCATTGCCATGAGATAAATTTAGTGAAAAATCTTTTAAGCTTTTTTCTAAAAACTCACTAAAGTTGCTCCAAAAAAAGCCACTTATGACTGAGAGGATTCCAAGTACACCCATGCCAGCTAGCATATAGTTTTTAGCTTCATGCACGTGTTTCTCGCTCTTTGGCTTTGTAAAAAAGACGAGCATAACGAGCCTAAAGCTATAAAATGCCGTAAGCACGGCACCAAAGAGTAAAATGATCCATAAAAATTTATTTTCACTAAAGGCAACCTCTAAAATTTTATCTTTAGAGAAAAAGCCAGCAAATGGATAAAATCCTGCCAGCGCGCAGCTTGCGATGATAGAAAATAGCGCAGTTGGCTTCATAAATTTATAAAGTCCGCCCATTTTTTTGATATTTAGCTCATCATGCATCGCGTGCATAACATTGCCAGCGCACAAAAAGAGCAGCGATTTGAAAAATGCGTGCGTGACAAGGTGAAAAAGTGCGATCTTATAAGCGCCAAGCCCAGCTGCTACAAACATATATCCAAGCTGCGAAAGCGTCGAGTAAGCGATGATCTTTTTAAGGTCATTGTGTACTAGCGCGATGCTTGCTGCAAATATCGCTACAAATGCGCCAAGGTAAGCGATAAAATGCGATACTTCAGGTGCGTTTGTAAAGATAAAATTTGCGCGTATGACTAGATAAACGCCAGCTGTTACCATGGTCGCAGCGTGGATGAGTGCTGAGACTGGAGTTGGCCCCTCCATGGCGTTTGCAAGCCAAGTGTGAAATGGAAACTGCGCGCTTTTACCCATGGCACCTATAAAAAGAAGTGTGGCGATGATGCCTAAATTTAGCCCAGAAAAGTCGCTTCTAGCGTTAAAAACCTCGCTAAATTTAAGTGAGCCAAAGCTATAAAATATATAAAAGATACCAACAAGCATGGCAAGATCAGCCACTCTGTTCATCACGAAAGCCTCGTTTGCAGCGACGTTTGCACTAGGCCTTTTATACCAAAAGCCAATGAGTAGCCAAGAGCAAAGCCCAACGCCCTCCCAGCCGATGAAAAGGCCTATAAAGTTATCGCTTGAGACAAGGACGTTCATGCAAAAGACAAAGAGCCCCAAGTAGCTAAAAAAGCGGTTAAAGCTTGCATCATCTCTCATGTAGCCAACCGAGTAGATATGCACGATACTTGCGACCACGCCAACAGTGCTAAGCATAACAAGGCTAATGGCGTCAAGATAGAAGCCAAAATTTAAATCCAGACCGCCAAAATTTATAAATTCTTTTAGTGATAAATTTAGCGGTTCATCTATGCCAAGGCTAGCTGTTAGCATGAGTGAGGCGGTTGTGCTAATAATCATGAGAAGTGAGCAAAATATACCAAGTAAAAAATTTTTACTACTATGTGAAAAAAGTCCAGAAACGATAAAGCTAAGAAGTGGAAAAAATAGTGAAATGCAAAATAAAGTCATCTCTTAGCCTTTCATATTTGTCATCGAATCTAGACTAATGCTACCAGTCTTTTTATACCAAAGCACGAGTAGCCCTAACCCCACAGCGACTTCACTAGCCGCGATAGCCACTATAAAAAATGCAACTATTTGTCCAGTTAGATCAAAGTGGTATTTTGAGATAGCCGCGAGTGCGATATTTGCCGAGTTTAGTAAAATTTCACTTGAGAAAAATAGCATGATCAAATTTCTTCTTCGCATTATGCCAACTAGCCCTATGACAAAGATCAGACTTGCAAGGATGAGGTAGTGAGTAAGCCCTATCATAGCATCTCCTCTAGCGTATTTTGAGTATTTAGGTCTTTATGTATCAAGATAATGCCAGCAACCATTGCCACAAGAAGCATTACAGCACACATCTCAAAAGCGATTAAATACTTGCTAAAAAGCAAAATTCCGATAGCCTCGATATTGCCAAGCTCGCTAGCAATGGGACTTAATCCATCAAATTTTACACCATAAATAGGTACTAAAAATATAAATATCAAAAGAAGCGCTATAAAGCTACTTAAAAAATAGATAGTGATCTTTGCTTTTTTGCTACTTTTTGGCTCACATTCTTTACTGCTATCAAAAAACATCATTGCAAATGCATATAAAACGACCACAGCGCCTGTGTATACGATGATCTGTACTACGCCTAAAAATTCCGCTCCAAGTAAGAAAAATATAGCCGAGATAAATACCATGCCAGCAGCTAGCGCAGAGACTGCATTTAGTGCATTTTTACAAAATACACTAAAAGAAAAGCTAACTAAAACCAAGGCACTAAAAAGATAAAATGCAAAGCTCTCATACATCTTTTGCCCTTTTAAAATTTATACTACTCATCACTTTTTGTCTCATCTTCATTTTCGCTTATAAATGCATTTGGCGTCTTTTTGATTAAGCTGTCAGAATTTTTAGGAAGCGCTCCGTATCCTTCAAACTCGCTTTGATCTTTTAAAAATTTATCCTTTGTCAAAAACTCATCTTTTGTACCAAATATGATCCTGCTCTCGCTAGCAACTTCGTACTCTTGTCCGCAAACTATTGCAAGCTCAGGACAAACATCAGCACAAAATCCACAATACACGCATCTACTTAAATTTATCGAGTAGCTTGCGACCTTTTTGCGGCCATCTTCGCCAAGTGAAGTTTTCATCGAAATGCAGTTGCTAACGCAAATTTTCTCACATAGCCCACACCCAATGCAACGTTCATTTTCACTTTCAACAAATTTCAAAAGCTTATGAATGCCCCTATATCTAGCATTTAACTCCATCTTTTGCATAGGATATTTTAAAGTATGTGACTTGCTAAAGAGCATCTGCTTTATCGTGACTTTTAGTCCGATCAAAAGATCAGGCTTAAATGTGGCAGCGATGAAGTGCTTAAATTTATCAAACGCACTCTTTGGCTTTAACTTTTCATCTATTAAAATATATTTTTTCTCACTCATTTTTCGCCTTAGATTAGTAGCATAAAGCCAGTGATTACGATATTTAAAATTCCAAGCGGAAGTAAAATTTTCCAGCAAAATGCACTTAACTGATCAACTCTTAAATGTGCCCATGAAGCCCTTACCCAAAGAAAAAAGAAAAAGACAATGCTTGATTTTAAGATGATCATCAAAGCACCTGGGATAAATAAAAATTCGTTAAATCCACCTAAAAATAAAATCGTAATGATGATGCTAGCAGCGATCATATTTGTGTATTCGCCGATGAAAAACATCGCCCATCTCATGCCGCTATACTCGGTGCCATAGCCTGCTACTATCTCTGTTTCGTTTTCTGTTAAGCAAAATGGCGTTCTGTTGCACTCCACGAAGCTTGCTATTAAAAAGAGTAAAAAGGCAAGGGGCTGCTTGAATATAAGCCAGCCAAAAATTCCTTTTTGATAGTTGTTTATATCCACAAGTGATAGCGAACTAGTTACCATTACGACGCTTAAAAGAGCCATGCCAGCGACTATTTCGAAACTAAGAAGTGAGACTACTGCGCGAGCTGCACTAATTAATGCAAATTTATTATAGCTTGCAAGACCTGCTGCAAGTGGAGAAAAGACGCAAACTGAAGCAACACCAGCGATGTATAAAATACCAACATTTATATCTGAGAGAATCGGACGTAATGTATGTCCAAAAATTTCAAACTCAGGCAAAAATGGCACAGGTGCAAGCGCTGCAAATGCGGCAATAGCTGATATTAGTGGAGCTATTAAAAAGATAAATTTATTCGTATTTGCTGGTACGATGTCCTCTTTTGTAAAGAGTTTTATCATGTCAGCTACTATCTGTAAAATTCCAGCAGGTCCCACCATATCAGGTCCTACGCGGCGCTGCATGTAGGCTAGTACTTTTCTTTCAGCGTAAGTTGCAAGCCCTGCAAGGCTTGCCATGACGGCTAAGATAACCACGGCTTTAATGATAGTGCTTAGCACAAAAAATAGTGTTTCACTCATCTTTTGCCTTTATAATTTTAACTGCGGCGTAGTTTTTGCCATTAAATATAACGCTTACATCAAGCTTATCGTCATAATCACCTAAATATGCACCAACTCCGCCAAGCTCGCTATCAAGCTCCACGCAAATGGCAAGCTTGCGCCCATCTTTTTCTAAAATAATCGCTTCATTTTGTGAAATTTCAAATTTAGCCATAAATTCGCTACTTGCATAAAGCTTCGCTCTTTTGGCTGTTTGTGTGGCATAGTTTGCAAAAAATGATGGCAAATTTATAGGATTTGCAAGGCTAACTAGAGCTTCGCCATCTTTTAAATTTGGCTCATTTTTTTCTTTAAAAAGTGACTCTATGTCCTCTTTTGGCGTGAAATTTGAAATTTCTAGTTTATAACCTCTGTGGCTTGTGCCGTTGTTTGCGTAAAAATTTTCTAAATCATCAAATTTAATGCCTTTGTAACCCTTTTCTTTTGGTAAATTTGGTGTGTAATCAATCGTATCTTTAGCCATTAGTCCAAGTGCGTTTGCAATATCGTTTAGAAAATAACCTTTGTGCGGTATTGCCACATTTGTTGGCACTAGGGCGTTATTTATGCTTGTAAATGTTCCTTCTTGCTGATTTAGCGCGCTAGCATCGATGTCACCTTCAAAAATGCTAAATTTATAATCACCATTTTCGTTATAGCCAAGCGTCTTGCCAGGCTTTTTCTCGCTTGCAAGAGTGCAAATTTTAGCAACGCCAAGTGAGTTTGTGCGTGGTGGTATTAGCATCACACGAAACGGCGTAGCTCTTGCGATCACTCCAGTAAGTGCGGCTAGTAAATTCGCATTTTCATCCGTGTAAAAATCGCTTCCTAAAATGAGCATAAATTTGCTTTTGCCATCACTTAAAGCCGGTATATCTAAGCCAAAATTTTCATCAAAATTTTCAAGTTTTAATGTAAGTGCGCTAGGTAAATTTTCACCCCAGTTTTTAAGTATAAAAAGTAAAATTTGCTCTAATTTTCCAACTTCATGCGTTACATAGATAAAATTTTTAGAATATTTTTTAACGATCTCATCGGCTATGTGATGAAAGTAAATTCCAGCTGCTTTATTCATTTTTAAAGCGTTATTTAACTTAAAGCTTGTCACTGGGCTTTCGTGTCTTAAAAAACTACCAGCAGTGATGATAAAATCGCTATTTTTGATATCTTCATAGTCTGCGTTATACGAGCTAAGTCCACTAAATTCGCTAAATTTATTTAAAAATTTTTGATAATTTAGCGCTTCATTATTTATTAAATTTAGATCAAATTTCTCTCTTAAACGCTCTAAAATAAGGGCCTCTTCGTTTGTGATGAAGCTATTAAATTTTATATTTTTGATTGTGCCATTTTTAATATTTAAAACAATCTCTTCAAATTTCTCTTCATTTTTACAGGCAAGCTCGTTGTGAAAGTCATAACCAAACCTAGCTGCCCCACTTATCTCGCCAAATGTAAAATCATTGCTGACGCGGTAAATTTGCTTACTTCTGTCGCTAGTGCTCTTTTCTTTTACGTCATAGTAAATTAGCTCGCAGTCGCTTTGATGTGGATTTGCTGCTGGGATAGGGTTTAGCTCCCAGATATTTGTGCTATATTGAAAATGCGAACTAATAAGTGCTCCAGTAGGGCAAACGCTGATACACTCGCCACAAAATGAGCAGTCAAGACTCTCGCCCACGCTTGGACCTATTAAGCTTTTTTGCATCTTGCTAAAAACAGCATAGGCATCTTTTGGCATACTCTCTTTTAACTCTTTTGGCACTTCAATACCCCTTGGTACGGTCTTTAGCGCACTCTCGCCAATCCTATCCTTACAAACAGTGATACATCTTTCGCAGACTATGCAAAGAGCTGGATCGTAGTTGATTAGCCCCCATTTTTTATGCGGTTTGTGCGTATCGGCGATGGCAAATTTTTGCTCATTTACCTTTAGATGTGTGGTTAAATTTTGTAGTTCGCATTCGCCACTTTTGTCACAAACGCCACATTGAATCGGATGATTTACGCAGTAAGTCTGCATGATCGCATTTCGCTCGGCAGCGATTTCTGGCGTGTTTGTATAAATTTGCATATACTCTTTTGCTTTGGCATTGCAGCTATAAACTACTTTGCCATTTGCCTCGACCATGCAAAGCCTACAAGCAAGAGTTGGTGAGCAGCTGCTAAGATAGCAAAGAGCTGGGATATAAATTCCATTTGCTCTTGCGATATTTAGGATGCTCTCGCCCTCATCTGCTTCTATGATTTGATCGTTTATGGTTATTTTCATTTGCTAATTATTACTTGTTTAAATGCATATCCATCAAATTTTTTGGTGCCTAGTATCCCAACAGTGCCTTTTAGCGATGGATCCAGACTAAATTTAGCCTCCACGCTAAAGTCTTTTGCCTTTATTTGTAAAATATCACCGTCTTTTGCTTTTGCTACGATGCCAAACTGCACTCCGCCCACGATCTCACTACTTGCGTTTTTGTTTAGATAAACGACTGCTCCGTCAAAATTTTCAAGTTCCCTTAGCTCGTCTACTTTGCTGTAATCATTAAACTCATCTATCTTGCCACCTGCTAAAACTATATTTTTATCTAAAATTTCAAGCAGCCAAAAGATCGCGTCTTTGTCCGGATGGGTAAAAAGCGAGTCGTCAATTATTATATTTTTAGCATCCTTTATCCACTCGCCAAGCTCCTCAAACTCCTCTTCACCGACATTGCACTCGCCACTTATGAGTCCATCATCGAGCTCGTCAAAAAACTCATCTTGCACTAAATTTGCATATTTGCAAAGAAGTGCTAAGACGTAGCTTATTGAGCCTATTTCGCAGCGGATTAAATTTTCGCCGCCAAGCTCGCTATCTTCGATGCAAGAGATGTATTTAAACTCATGCTCTTTTATCTTTTTTGCTAAATTTTTATCGCTCAAGCTTAGTAAATTTGCGATGCTTAAGCTTTTGCCTGCTATTAAATCATTAAATTTCATATCTTGCCCTTTTTTATGGTTAATACCCAATCAACTTGGTTAAATTTAAGCGAGTTCATCACTTCGCAGTTTAGATTATAGGCTAAATTTACAGCCTTTGTCACACCACTAAAATCGCCTATCTCAAATAAAAATATAATCACTTCGCCAGCCTCGCCAGCCTTTATCTGCTGTCCAAGAGCGCTCAAAAACTCACTCTTTAAGTGCCTAAGATCGACCCGTCTCATCTATCGACCTCGCCTAAGATGATATTTGTGCTACCAATTATCGTAGCGACGTCAGCAATGTACTGACCTACCAATAAATCTTCATAAATAGCGCAGTGCCAAAAGCTTGGCGTGCGAATTTTTAGGCGATAAGGGCTTGCGCTGCCATCTGAGTTTATATAAATTCCAAGCTCGCCCTTTGGCGATTCGCTAGCAAAGTAAATTTCGCCCTTTGGAGGTTTTAGCCCCTGAGTTATTAGCACAAAATGCTGTATAAGTGAGTAGTTTTGGCTCATTATCTGCTCTTTTGAAGCGCTCACGTAATCTGGTGCGTCGGCGATGATAGCGGGGCTGCTTGTCTGATACTTGCTAACGCACTGCTTTAAAATTTTCACACACTCGCGCATCTCTTTCATGTAAAGTAGATATCTCGCGTAGCAATCGCCCTCATTAGCGTATGGCACGGTAAATTCTAGCTCGTCATAGATGAGGTATGGCTCCTCTTTTCTGATATCCCTTGCGACTCCGCTTGCCCTTAGCATGACGCCAGAGCAGCCGCCACTAAGGGCTAGCTCTTTGCTAATTACGCCCACATCTACAAGCCTTGCTTGCCAAATTCTATTTTCACTTAGCAGATCTTCGTAAAGTGTGATGTCGCTTGGAAATTTCTCGCAAAATTTAAGCAGCTCCTCGCACCAGCCATCAGGCAGATCAAGCGGCACACCACCGATCCTTATCGAGCTATGTGTTAGCCTTGCGCCGCAGTATTTTTCTATGAGATCAAGGACGTATTCGCGCTCTCTAAATGCATATAAAAATACGCTCATAGCGCCTACGTCAAGGGCGTGCGTGGCCAAAAACAAAAGGTGCGAGCTGATGCGGTTTAGCTCCAAAAGCATAACTCTAATGATCTGCGCACGGCGAGGCACTTCTATGGCGCAAAGCTTCTCCACAGCCGCACAAAACGCGTAGTTATTGGCACTCGATGCTATGTAATCAACCCTGTCAGTTACTGGTATAAATTCCTGATAGGTCATATTTTCAGCCATTTTTTCAACGCCTCGGTGCATGAAGCCAACCTCTGGCATGGCGCGCACGACTTTTTCGCCATCAAGTTCAAGCACTAGTTTTAGCTGTCCATGTGCGCTTGGGTGCTGTGGGCCAAAATTTAGTATCATCTTGCCATCATTTTGCTCAAATTCTAAATTTTCAAAAAATGGTTTTAAGCGGTTTGGTGACTGACTCAAGGTCTTTCCTTTACTATCTGGCTTTGGTTAAATTTAGCCTTTTTGACAAATTTTACGCCGCCATCTTCTTGATACTCGTACTCTTCACTAAATACTCTTGAAAATCCAAAGGTATCTTTCTCATCCACATATGCTGGATCGCGGTTCTCTTCGCCGATCTGCTCTCTAAATTCACGCCCAAAAATTTTATCTACCTCGTACCATTTAGCAGCCTCGTCGCCCACTAGCGGATAGTTCTTTAAGAGCGGGTGTGAGTGCCAGTCATCAGGCATGATGAGGCGCTTTAAATTTGGATGATCTTTAATGAAAACGCCGCTTAGATCATACATCTCGCGCTCAGCCCAGTTTGCGCTTTTATAAAGCTCGCAAACGCTTTTTAGCATTTCATCCTTTTTTACAAAGCATTTTACACGGACGCGTCTATTTTTACTCATGCTAAGAAGCTGATAAAAGACTTCGTATCCACCTTTTTGACTTGTGAAATCAAGTGCTGCGAGCTCGCTAAGCTGTTCATAACCAAAGCTTTTTAGTTTCTCAAGAGCTTTAAAATTTTCACTAGAATTTATATAAAGTACAAGCTGATCAAACTCCACGTAGCTAGATAAAATTTCTACTCCGCTTTGCTCTAAGATGGCTAGCTCTTCATCAAATTTAGAATCTCTTACCTCATCTTTTGGCGTCTGCTTTTCTATGTAAAATTTCTCTTTGTAATACTGCTTTTTTTGCAGATCATTCTTTGGCTTATACTCTCTCATATCTCAAGCTTTCTTGGCTTTTGCGCTCTAAATGCACTTTGCTTTCTTATCTTTTTTTGAAGCATCATAAGAGCGTACTGAAGTGTCTCTGGGCGTGGGGCACAGCCTGGGATGTAGATATCAACTGGTATTATTCTATCAACACCTTGAACGGTAGAGTAGGTGTTAAACATGCCACCAGTGTTCGCACAGCTACCCATCGAGATGACCCACTTTGGCTCAGGCATCTGGTCGTAAAGACGCCTTGTAAACTCAGCGTGCTTTTTAGTTAGCGTACCAGCTATGATCATCACCTCCGAGTGTCTTGGGCTAGCCCTAAAAATGGTGCCAAATCTATCAAAGTCATATCTACTAGCGCCACTTGCCATCATCTCGATAGCACAGCAAGCAAGCCCGTAGCTAAGTGCCCAAAGCGAGTTACTCCTGCCCCACTGAATTAGCTTGTCAACTGTTGTTAAAACTACTGGCAAGCCGCCATTTGCAGCGTAGTTTATCTGATGCTTTGCCACTTAAAGACTCCTTTTTGCCAAGCATAAGCAAAGCCGATAAGTAAGATCGCCACAAAAAGTAACATTTCGATTAGTCCAAAAATTCCAAGTAGCCTAAAATCCACCGCCCACGGATACATAAAGATGACTTCAACATCAAACAAAATAAATAAAATTCCATAAAAAAAGTAGTGGATATTTATCTTATTTGGCTGTTTTACGGTGGTTGGACCACACTCATAAAAGCCAAGTTTTAGACGCTGGGTATTGCGGTTGGCTAGTTTTTTGCTTATTTTTGAAGATAAGAATGTTATTAAACAAAATGAACAAGTCGCTAGTAAAAGTATGATAAATGCACCAAAATAGGTACTTTCAAGCTCTGAATGTGACATACTTTGCCTTTTTTAATTTTTAAGATTCTACTAAATTTAAATTTATTTGAGCTTGAAACGGCTTAAGAGTAGGGTGAGTATTGTGCTTTTGTGTAAAAATTACTCCTATTTTATCTTCTCGACTGCATCTTTTGCGGCACTTATTCGCTCTCTCTCATCTAGCTCGCGCACAAAGCCATCTTTTACCAAGATGATCCTAGTTGCTACATCAAAGTAACTATCATCGTGGCTAACAGCGATTATGCTGATGCCTTTACTTTGTAAAAATGGCAAAATTTCTTTATAAAATTTTCGCTTAAAGAGCGGATCTTGATCGGCTGCCCATTCATCTAGGATAAGGATAGAGCGGTGCTCTAAAATAGCTATTAAAAGACTTAGACGCTTTCGCTGACCGGTTGAGAGTTGCGTGGTACTAAGCTTATTATCTATGACACTTACTTTTTTGTCGATCTCAAGCAAGGCTAAAAGCTCGTCTATCTCGCTTTGGCTAGCAAAGCCATTATGAGAGAGCGTTTGCGAAAATAGATAAAAATCAGCAAAAATAGCGCTTATCTTTGCCTGATAGCTTTGTAAATTTGCTTCATCTATCTTTGTGCTATCAAGGTAAATCTCGCCACTACTTGGGCGCATAAGGCCACAAAGTAAATTTATAAGCGTACTTTTACCACTGCCATTTTTACCGATGATAAACGTTATTTCACCGCGTTTGATCTCTAAATTTACATCTTTTAGGCTAAATTTGCCGTGAGCGTAGTTGAAATTTATATCTTTTAGTTTTATGTTTTTCCACTCGCCATTTAGGCTATCGTCAAATTTAAAGCCTTCCTTAAATTTATTTAAATTTAAGCTCATGATCTTTTCTAAACTCACTTTTGCGCTAAGTGCAGCTGGTATGGAGCCAACCATGCTCATAAATGAACCTCTTAAAAATAGTATCGTTAGGCTAATGCTTAGTGCCGTTTGCAGGCTCGCCCAGTCAAATGCCACGCACAAAAATACACAAAGTCCTACTGAGCCAAGTAGCATAATGTTTGTAAAATTATCACTTAATGCGTGATAAATATCGGCCTTTACCATATTTTGGCGTTTTTTATCGCCTGTAAAATTTAACTCATCAAAGCAGACACTTGCCCTTGTTCTATTTAAACTAAGCTCTCTATGCCCCTCTACGATATCGTCGTAGTGCTTTTGCAATGCGTCATCTTGAACTCTGGAATGCTTAAAATAAAGATGAATTTTTTTCATAAAAAGCGTATTTATAAAAAGAGTCGCACCGATCCAAATGGATAAAAAGATAAAAATTTTTGGAGCGATTACAAAAAGGTAGATGCTGGCACAGACGATAAAAACTAGACTTTGTATAAAGCCAGTAGCGCTCATAAAGGCAAATGTGATCGTTTTTATGTCATTATTTAGACTAGCTATAATCTTTGCCTTGCCGATCTCGTTTATCACGCTATTTGGCGTATCTAAAATTTGCTTTACACTTTGATATCTTAGCTCGTAGATAAATTTATGCCCAAAATTTGTAAGCGATATATTTGCGGCGATGGCACTTACAAAAAACAAGAGCAAAACCACTATAAATTTAATCGCAAGAATTGGATCAAATTCCTTTAAGCTTACAAGCTCATTATTTATAAATGAAAGGGTCCAAACACCAAGTCCGCTAAATACGAGTGTTAATAACACTATTTTAGAAATTTGGTAGATGTTTTTTTTAATTAAATTTGCAAGCATTACATTGCAGCTCGTGGCTGAATGATATTTGGCTCATACTTTTGTTCAGTATTTTCGCTCATTATACGAAGCACCTTGCTTCGTTTTATTTTAGCGTCGTCTTTAAATATCGCACGCACTTTGTCCATGCCAGCATAAAAATCACGCATAAGCACGATGCAGATATATTTGCCAAAAAATGTCGGCTTAATAATGCCATTTTCTTCATATATTGCATTTACAAGCTTAAGTAAGCTAAGCTCCATAAATAAGGCCTTGTTAATGTTTGTGTTATTTTCGTCATTATATCTTTTAATATCAACCCCGCCATCAAAAAGCCTTGTTAAAAATGTGTATTTAAGTCGCTCTTTCTTGCTAAAACCACATTTTGCGATGACTGGGCTTTGTCTATTTTTTATTCTTTTGCCGTATTCAAGTAGATTAAACGCATTTATTACAAGCTCGCCATTAAGAAAGCTAAATGCTCCGCTACCAACGCCAAGATACTCTAAATTTGAGCCAACATATTCGTCGCGAAGGTCGGCACTTTTTTCATTTGAAAACGCCCAAGCATTGCTTTGTTTGTAGTTACTTTTGCTAAATTCTTCAGTGATTATCTCATAAAATTCACGCTCGTTATCTATGTTTGAAACGCCAAGTGAGCGAGCTATATTCTCTCTTGTTAGCTCTGATTTCATGAGTGGATAGAAGGTGATTTGTTGCGAAGAGATCGATTTTGCGGTATTTATATCGTTTATGAGCTGCTCTTTTGTTTGATTTGGGAGGTTAAAGATGAGATCCAGGCTAATGACTGGGATCTTACCAAGAGCGAGCTCAAGTTTTCTTTTTATCTCCTTGGCTGAGCCAAATTTCTCATATCTGCCAACTCTCTTTAACGTTTCATCATCAAAGCTTTGTACACCCACGCTTAAGCGATCAATTAATCCATTAAATCTAGCTAAACTCTCGGGCGAGATGTGATTTGGATCGCTTTCTGCTGAAATTTCATCTATACTAAAAAGCTCTTTTGCAAGCTTAAGTGTCTTCTCAAGCTCTGGCTCATTTATAAGCGTCGTGCCACCGCCAACATAAAGTGAATCAAAGTCAAATCCAGCCTCTTTAACCTGCCTCATCTCCTCACGTAAATTTTCAAAGTAAATTTTTGCAAGCTCTTGCTCATAGTGGTACTTATGAAACGAGCAATATGGACAGAATGTGTGACAAAATGGTACATGTGCGTAGAGCATATACTTTTTGCCTTTTTTTGGAGTTTTGGTGTAGGTTGTAGTTAAAATGTCTATATTAAATTCATTATATAGTGATCTTTGAATAGAATTATGAGCGTAATTTACGGCAAAATTCTCGACAATATTTTTAAAGATCATAACTAATCACCTTAAATAAGTTTGGTTTTAAATTGATGTGTTAGGATAGCTAACTTTTAATAAATTTAGCCTTGTGTTAAAGAAAATTTTAGCTTAGCCAGATAAATTTGGCCTATAAATTTTTAATTTTTAAATCTGCAAATTTCACATATCGATCAGATTTTAGTCTCAAAGCTTAAGGAAGTTACTTCTTGGCTCTTGAGATAATTTTGCTTGCATCAAGCTCAAATTTTACTCCATCTTTCGTCTGCAGATAATAAAATTTACCAATATTGCAAAGCGACTTCACGTCATAAATTTTAACTGCCTTTTCATCTATCTCGCAGGAAGTTTGACCTTTACCTTTTGCCTCGCAAAACGAGCTTGGCAAAGCTTTTAAAGCGCTTTTGTCAATAAGCAAAAATTTATAATCAATATTTCCTATAGCAAGCGTTTTTGCTGTGTATTTTATAAATAAAAGAGAGTTTGAAATGATCATGAAAATGAGCGCCGAATAAAAAATAATAGTAAAATCTTTCGTCTCTTTTATGCTAGCTATTCCAAGAATAAATGAGAGCATAAAAGAGCAAAATAATATCCAAAGTGCCAAAAATCCACTAATGCTATTTGAAATAACAATCGATGCGATAAATAAAATAAGCATTATAATAGTCAAGAAATATATAACAAAATTTGATCTATCCTTAAAGAAAACCGCTAAATTTACACAGATATAAGAAAGCGGAAATAGCGATAGTATCATTAGCAAATTACAAGAAAGCCTATGAGCTATAAAAGCAAAAATGAAAAATGATATGGATGTCAAAAAATATATGAAATTTGAGCTATAGAAAAAGAGAAATTTTGGCTTTTTAAATTTGTATTTTTTATTATCATTTTGATAAAGGTTTGAGACAAAGACTAAGATACCGATCTCAAAAACCGTGATAAATGCAGTCGCACAAAATAGCAAAATGCCCGTAAATATCATCTCTGAGCTGTCTAAAATCGGAAAATATTTTACTTCAAAGCCAAAATATAAAAAGTAGCAAAAGATACTAGCGATTGGCACGATAAAATTTGAATATTTAAAGAAATTTGCCACGCAATTTTTTATAAAATTAGTCTTTAAATTTGCCGAATATTCGCTAAGTCTACTCTCAAAATAAGTGTTATTTAGTAAATCATTTTTAATTTTTTCAAGATATTCT
>NZ_CABPUT010000003.1:174096-188477 GCF_902460625.1 Campylobacter concisus | reverse complement strand
TCATTTAAAAGAGATATAAGTTTACCTTGTTTGCTGCTTGCTATGTGAGCATTTGAAAACTTTTTCTTAATGAAATTTATAAAGTTTATAGAGTTTTTAACACTCTCATCTTTTTTATTTAAAATATCTTGATAGCTCAAATTTAAATCCTAAAAATTTATAAAACTTGCCATTTAAGTACCTTTGCGATTTCGCTCCAGCCCAAATTCTCAGCAAATTCAGCCGCCGTTTTGCCACTTTTTGTCTGGGCATTTTTATCAGCACCGTTTTCTAGCAAGAGATTTACAAGATTTAAATTTCCAGCGATCGCCTCGTTGTGAAGCTGCGTATGGCCAAACTCATCAGCATCCGTGACCATATTTGGGTGCTCTTTTATATATTGCTTTACTTGCTTATATGTATTTTTGCTCATTGGGTGCTCTATCAAATTTTCAGGGTGTTCTTTTTGCTCGTAAACTACCAAAATATCGTTAAAATCGCCAAAATCAAGCCCCCACTCTTTATCGTGCTCTTTTAGTTCTTTCTTTTGCATGCGTGAGCGCATCGCCTGCACGCTAAATCCGCCGTATGCGCGTCCATCTATCGCAAAGAGCCAGTCACTCATCTCGTCTATCTTTGCGCTTATTTGGTCGCCTAATTTCACGTTTTGCACGCTATCTGGCTCATTTACGAGCGTGCCATATATCGTTTCGCCGTCAAATTCCACATCGTCTATCCACATGTGCTCGCCGACTTCTTCGCCATTTACGACATCTAGGAAGCAAATTTTTACCATCGCATAGTCAAGCATAGGTACGATCCTACGGCGCTCCCAGTAAACCTCACGCCAAAAATATCTAAAGCTCTCTCTGGCTTGCTCAAACGCACGCTGCATATAGTCTTCGTCGCTACTTACAAAATAGATTGGCATTTGCTTGCCAAGATCGATTTGTTTACCGAGAATTTTCTTAAAAAAGCTCATTTTTTGTCCTTGTTTTTAATTTTAGATAGATCAAATTTGAATGCAAAATGATAAGGTAAATTTCACTCATAAATTCGACAAATTTTAAATACAAAAACTATGCGAGATTTCGCATGATTTAGCCCAAAATCCTATAAAATTTCAAATATAAAAGTCACGCAGCTATTTCGCAAAATTAGGCTAGGCGATTTAAATTTTTGTGATGGAAGTTACCGAGCGGGTAATGACCGAGCAAAAATTTGAATCAACAACGCATAATGAAGCGAAAATGTGCGCTATTTTAGGTTTTTAAAACTGATCGGAAGTTCTAAATTTAACCCCCTAACCAGCTTTATACACTCCTGCAGATCATCTATGCTTTTACTTGTTACTCTGATCTCTTCGCCCCTGATCTGCGCGCTCACCTTGATCTTTGAGTCTTTGATCGCTTTTGTGATCTTTTTTGAGTTTTCACCATCAAGCGTGTCGTTTAGCTTTAGTATCGCCTTTAAATTTCCACCACTTGCTGGCTCTCTTTTTGTCTCTGTGATCGCAACTGGTGGGATGTTGCGCTTGATGAGCTTTGAGATCACGATGTCTTTTAGTGCGTCGATCTTGTTGTCGCTTGAGCTAAGAAGCGTGATAAATTTCTCTTTTTCATTTAGCTCGACTTCAGCTGCAAGCCCCTTAAAGTCATACCTTGCTGCGATCTCTTTTTTTGCCGTCTCAAGAGCGTTTTTGACCTCCATCATATCGACCTCGGCACTTATATCAAAACTATGCTCAGTTGCCATTTTTATCCTTTCAAATTTATTTAAATAGCCCTTTGATCTTCTCAAAAAGTGACTTTTTGCCAGTCTCTTCTTGCTTTATCGCCTCGCCAATCTGCTGCACCGCGGTCTGTGCGTAGATGATAGCGCCTTTTGGATCGCAGTTAAAGAGGTTTGAATATGAGCTTGATTTGTTTAGATCAAGTGGATTTGGCTCCACGACCTCAGTGGCCTCAAGCAGGCCTATTTTTAGCTCGTATGCGTAGTTTAGAGCATCTAAAAATGCAGGTAAATTTTGAGCGTAAAAGCCATCAATCGCTTCTTTTATCTCGCCATCTGCTTCATAGTCAGCCTTTAGTTTGGCTACGTTTTTAGTGCTTACATAAGCGCCACAACAGTAGTTTTCGGTGATCTCATTATAAATTTCACCACTAAATTTATCCAAAAAATCGCTTGGTAAAATTTCTCGCCAGTTGCTGACGTAGTTTTTAAATTTCTCATTTTGCCGCGCCAAAGAGCTTAGCGATGTGCCACGAGTGTAGAAATACTTTCTAAAAAATCCTTGCGTGACAGCAATACAAAAGCCGTGAGTTTTGTTGAAAATTTCATCTTCTTTGTACTGTAACGCAGCGCTTAGTGTATCTTTGTATTTTTGAGCGTAAAATTCCTCTACGCCAGCCTTGCTAGCAAGTGCTAAAACCTCGTCAAATTTACTAGCCCTTGTAAGCTCAAGTGCCTCAAAATACCACTTTGAAATTTCATCTTCGCTAATGGCGTGATAGCTTATATCATAGCCCATTATCTGCTCTCATTGATGAAATTTTCGATGTTAGCTACGATCTTTGCGATGAGCGTCTTTCTAGCCTCCAAGCTGCCCCATGCCACGTGTGGCGTGATGAGTAGATTTGACTTCTTTTTTACATTTAAAAATGGGCTATTTTCACTCATTGGCTCGCTCTCCAAAACATCGGTGCCAAAGCGTAAATTTCTCTCATCTATCGCTCTTACCATCGCCGCTTCGTCTACTATGCCGCCGCGTCCTAAATTTAGCACTATCGCTTCATCTTTTAGTAAATTTATCTCGTTTGCGCCTAGTAAATTTCTAGTTTTTTCATTTAGTGGTGCGTGGATGCTGATGATGTCACTGCCTCTTAGTAGCTCGTCTAAGCTTTTTTGCTTAAATTCGCTATTGTTATTTGCTCCGCTTGTCGAATAGTAGCTTACATTTGCACCAAATGCACGTGCCACTGCCGCCACACCGCGTCCTATCTCACCAAGCCCGATGATGCCAAATTCTTTGCCAGCGATCTCGCTGATATCTGCGCCAAGATAGGTAAAAATTTCGCTTTTCACCCACTCTCCACTTTTTACGTATTCATCATAAAATTTGATGCGATTTGTTAGCTCAAAAAGCATCGCAAATGTGTGCTGTACAACGCTTGCAGTTGAGTAGCCAGCTACGTTTTTAACAGCTATGTTTTTAGCTTTTGCGTGCTCAAGATCTACGTTATTCATGCCAGTTGCACTTATGCAGATAAGCTTTAAATTTAGCGCGTCCATCACGGCTTTGTCGATGACGACCTTGTTTGTGATGACCACGTCAACGCCCTTTAGGCGGGGCACGACCTCATTGCTTTTTGTTTTTTGGTAGCTGATAAACTCGCCAAATTTCTTAAAAACACTAAGATCAACGTTTTCTCCAAGCGTTGCCGCGTCTAAACAAACGATCTTCATCTTTAGTCCTTAATGAAATGTCCTACAAATTTAGAGTAGTTATCTAAAATTTTGCCGCCCTTTCTATATCCAAGTGCGCATGCCTCATAAGCGTAAAATACGCCTGCTTGGTAGTTATTGCCTCTTTCATCTTGGTTAAACTCGTAAAATTCTTGATAAATGGCTTTATTTGAGTCGTATTCGCCGTCATTACTTGCTATTTGTGCGCCATTTTCATCGTATATTGAGACGTTTGCGCCCTCTCTGCCAAATACTGGCTTTTTCACATATTTTTTGCCCTTTAGCGGCTCGTTTGAGGTCTCAAGTAAGAGTGGATGATTTGGATATAGATCCCAAAGAATTTTTAAAATTCCTTTGCTTTGGAAAAGTAGCGTGTAGGCGGGATTTATGATGATGGCTTTTTGGTTTTTGATGATATTTGAAAGTATAAGTGCTAGCTCGCCTTCATCGATCGCTATGCTCTCCCAAGGCACAAGCTTAAACCAGTACTCGAAATTTTCATCACCTTTAAAAATGCCCTCGTTATCGTTAAAAACAACCTCATCAACGTAGGCAAAGTCGGTTTTAAAGCCAGCCTCTTTTGCGATGTATTGTAGTAATTTCACGGTTTGCTCATCCTCGATACTGCCAGCGATAGAGCTAAATAGTATCCCCCAGCCCTCGTAAACATCCTCAAAATTTACATTATCATCGCCAAGCGTGATAAGGCGTTTAAAATTTTGCTTTAGAGCTTCGTAAAGGTTATTAAATTGCTCTGCTTCATCCATATGATTTAGTTTTAGCATCGCCCACTGAATGATCGCTGTCTCAAAGACCGCCGTTGGCGTATCGGCGTTAAATTCGATCAGTTTTATCGGCTTACCATCAAGCCCTCCGGCTAGATCAAATCTACCATAAAGATGCCAGTGAACGTCATTTCCCCAGCTTTTTTTGATGCTATCAACGAGATTAAACGGTATGCCTATCTCGTGAAAAAGGTTGTTATCGATCACGTGCTGAGCGGCATTTACATACATATCATATAGCTCGTTTGCCGCTTCGTAGTAAGCATCCGCTTCACTTGCTTTTACCTGTACGATCTCATCTGCGATATATGAGCTGTTATCGTTATCTGTATGCCAAGCAAAGCCGATTTTTTCCATAAATTCGTTATTTAACGGAGTGATTTTTCTTAAATTTATCATTTTTAGCCTCCAAAGCTTGATGAGCTAGAGCTTGATTTTGAGCCACCACCGAAAAATCCACTCTTGCCGCCACTGCTTCTTGCAGCAGAATTTGCCGCTTTTTGCTTATTAAAGCTATCAACGCTTCTTGTGTATGCGCTTGGATTTTTGTAAGAATTTTGACGAGTAGCTTGGAAATTTTGATTTCCAAAAAGCTTGCTACCTATCCAGCTACCAAGTATCGCTCCAGCAGCAGAGGCAAGTATCGTCTCACCAAGGCTTAGACCGCCGCTACTTAGCTGTGCGTCGCTCGTTTTTGTTAAATTTGAAGTGCCATTGTCAATATTTGCATTTGCTTGAGCTAGGAGCTTATCGATCTCGTCTTTGCTTAGCACGCGCTCAGTACCGTTTATGTCTTTTAGTACAACTCTAGTTTCAGTACTTGGATACTCTTCTAAAATTTTATAAACTCCAGGCGCGCTCTCTTCGATGATGACAAAGGCACCATTTTTTTGTGCAACCTCATTTAGTGCGTTTTCATCACCGCCATTGTCACTGCCGCAACCAGCAAGACCTGCCATAACGATCGCACCAAATCCGCCCACCGCAGCATAAGTAGCTATTTTTTTAATGTGTTTCATATCTCTCCTATCAACTCTTTTAAATTTTTATGTTTTCTAACAAGTATCACGCCTCTTTTAAATTTTATAAATTTGGAGTGGTGTATGTTTTTTATTATCTTTTCACTGACCTTTTTTGTAGCTTTTGGCTTTAAATTTAGCTCCTTTAAGTACTCGCTTAAATTTATCCATTTTGACTCATTTTCTATCTCAGCTTCTATCGCTACTTCACTTGATGCAGCATCATTTTTAGATGCTAAAAGCGGCCTTTGCATGGCGTTTAGAAACTGCATGAGCTTCTCGTCTCTGTCTTTATAAATTTGTAAAATTTCATTTTTTCGCTCGATTAGCATCTGCTCTTTTTCTTTAAAGAGTCTATCTTTGTCGGCTTGTAAATTTAAATTTAAGCTCTTTAACTCGCTTAACTCATTTAGCAAATAATTTACAAACTCATCATTTTGGGATTTAGTTTTTGTGCTTTTTGGAGCGGATTTTGTGGCTTTTTCACTACTTGGTTTCTCATCAAGGATGACAAATTTTGTGCCATTTTCAATGACTGTATTTATCGAACCACGGCGGATTCTATTATAGACTGCTTCTTTTGTTATGCCTAAAATTTCTGCAGCTTCGTTTATAGCTAGCTTTTGCATCGAATTTCCGTTTAAAATAAAATAAAAAAATTGCTTTGATTATAAAAAAATAAGGCTAAAAGAAGAGTTAAACAAAGAGAGCAAAGCCCTCTTTGTCTTGGTTTTAGAGTCTTGACTCGTAGCGTCTAAGCATATAAAGACGTTTAAGCATTTTCTTGCGAGCTGCAATTTTTTGTTTCTTGCGGATCTCAGTTTTAGGCTCAAAGAAGCGTCTAGCTCTTGCTTCAGTTACTACTAAGTTACGATCAGTTTGTTTCTTAAACTTTCTGTAACCCTCGTCAAATGACTCGTTAGGATGTACCTTAATACCAGGCAACGTCCTCACCACCTTTCAGATTAAAATAAGCCGTGAGTATAGTTTAATTTTCATAAATTTAAGCTTTTAACTATTTTTTTTTAAAACTCTTTTAATGCCATAAGCTTTATAATCATAAAATTTCAAAAAAGGCTTATTATGTCAAAGGATTTTCATCTTAGCTACGCCAAGAGGCGTTACATTTTTTTCGCCTGTATCACGCTATTTGTCTTTGTTTTACCATTTATCAGGGTAAATGATGCGCAGCTATTTTTGCTAAGTTTTGATAAAAGTAGAGTTGATCTCTTTTTTACAAAATTTGATATGCAAGAGCTTTATTTGTTGCCATTTTTATTTATCATTTTGTTCTTAAGCATATTTTTTCTAACGACACTTGCAGGGCGCGTTTGGTGTGGTTGGAGCTGTCCGCAAACTATTTTTAGAACGATATTTCGTGACCTTTTGCAAACTAAAATTTTAAAGATTAGAAAAAATATCCAAAATAAACAAAATGAGCCAAAAGGACAAATTTTAAAGCGTGCTTTAGCAGTTGGAATTTGGTGTATTTTAGCTCTTGTTATTTCGGCAAATTTTTTATGGTATTTTGTACCACCGCTTGATTTTTTTGCTTATTTAAAAGAGCCAAGTGAGCACGGAGTTTTGCTTGCATTTTGGCTTGTTATAGCTATTTGGTTAGTTTATGATGTCATCATTTTAAAAGAAAATTTTTGCATTTATGTTTGTCCTTACGCTAGGGTGCAATCAGTGATGTTTGATAACGATACGATCCAAGTTATTTATAATCAAAAAAGAGGCGGCGTAATCTATAACGGAAAAGAGAAATTTAAAAAGCCAAAAGAAGAGGGCGCGCTGTGTACCGGCTGTGAGGCATGCGTGAGGATATGTCCGACGCACATTGATATAAGAAAAGGTATGCAGCTTGAATGTATAAATTGTCTAGAGTGTAGCGATGCTTGCGCTAAAGTAATGAAGCATTTTGATGAAAGTTCGCTTATCGAGTGGAGAAGTATAAACTCTATAAAAGAGCAAAAAAGAGTCAAAATTTTACGCTTTAGAACGGTTGCTTATCTTGTCATTTTGGGCATTGTCTTAACAGCTGGGGTATTGATGAGTGGCAAAAAAGAAAGTATGCTTTTAAACATAAATAGAACAAGTGAGCTTTATAAAATTCTAGGCGAAAATGAAGTCGAAAATTCTTACGTATTTTTGGTGCAAAATACACAAAATAAAGAGCATGCCTTTTACTTTGAAGTAGATGATAAGAATATAGAAATTTCTCGTCCAAATAAGCCATTTATATTAAAAGCTGGCACAAAGCAACGAGTAATCGTCACATTAAAATCAAAAAATGAAAATTTAAGCGATAAAGATCTTTTAAAACATATAAATATAAAAGCCTATGCCACCGATGAGCCAGCTATCAGCGTGCAAAGACAAAGTACTTTTATCTATCCTAAAAGATGATAAAATAGCAAAAATTTAACAGGAAGAAAGATGGCGATCTCAGAAAAGGGTAAAAAAAGATACGAACTTATCGTAAAAACAGCACTTGAGCTATTTTTAGAAAAAGGATACGAAAAGACAAGTTTAAGCGATATTGTGGCGATAAGTGACGGATCACTTTCTAGCATTTACACGTTTTTTGAGAACAAAGAGGGGCTTTTTGAGGCGATCGTTGAGCAAGAGATAGATAGCCTTATAAAAGAGATCGATGAGAAAATAGATCTTAAAATTTCTCATAGCTTGGAGGAATTTTTAACCAAATTTGCGACCATAATATTTTCTATTACTTGTAGCAAAAGGCATATCTCTCTTGGTAGGATAATGATGAGTGAGGGTTCTAAAAATGGTGGCAAACTTGGTAAGACGTTTTTGGATCAAATTTTAAAAAAGATCGATTTTGTGCTTATAAATTTCTTTGAAAGAGACGAAGTAAAAGCCAAACTTGATCCAAAATTTTCAGCCAAATTTGCTGCGAAGTACTTTATACAAAGTGTGATTGGGGCTTATTACTACGATTCGCTTTTGATAAATGAAGAACCAAAGCTTAGTGAAAAAGAGCGTAAAAAGCATGTTGGCTTGTGTGTTGAGCTGTTTTTAAATGGAGTTAGTAAAAAATAAAATTGACTTTTTATTTGTTTTCTAATAGAATCGAGAACTTTAAATTTTTGTAACAATTATTACAAAAACTAAATATGATATTAAAATTTAAAATTAAGAGAGGTTTTTATGGCAAATTTTAAAAGTGCTCTTGTGCTTTCTGTTGCAGTTTTATTTCTAAGTGGTTGTTTTGAAAATAAAGAGAATAAAGCGGCAGCAGGTCGCCAGATGCCACTATCTCATGTGGATATTTTTATCGCACAAAAAACAGACATACCTATTAGTTTTGATTACACTGCAACGGTTGCAAGTAGTCAAGATGTCATCATCTATCCAAAGGTTGGCGGCACGATCATAAAGCAGTTTTTTAAGCCAGGAAGTAAAGTAAAAGCGGGCGATAAGTTATTTTTAATAGATCCAGAAAAATATCAAGCTAGCTTTGACTCACTTGATGCAGCTGTCGGCGTGGCAAATGCAAATTTGAAAAATGCCGAGACCGAGTTTAAAAGAATTTCTACCCTTTATAAGAAAAATGCAGTCTCTCAAAAAGACTATGACGCAGCAGTTGCAGCTTATGATATTGCAAATGCGAATTTAGTAAGTGCAAAAGCAAATTTAAAAAATGCAAAAATCGATCTTGGCTACACGACTATCACAGCGCCATTTGACGGCGTAGTGGGTGATAATCAAGTAGATGTTGGCTCGCTTGTCATAGCAAACCAAACAAAGCTTGTAAGACTTACTAAAATAAATCCTATTGAAGCAGAATTTTATATCGCTGATGTGGATAATCTAATTAGAAAAACAAATTTGGATAACGGCTCATGGCAACAGCTAAATAGTGACGCTGTGTTAAGTGTCAATGGCGAAAATTTTAATGGTAAAGTAAAATTTATAGATAACGTCGTAAATACCGCAACTGGCAGCGTTTTAGCAAAGGCTAGTTTTGATAATAGTGAAGGTAAAATTTTACCAGGTGCGTTTGGTCATATAAAAATGAGCGGATTTTTGCAAAAAAATGCCTTTAACATCCCACAAGTTGCCCTTCAACAAAGCGCTACAAACTCTTATGTTTTAGTCGTAAAAGATGGCAAAGTAAGCCAAAAAAATGTAAAAACAGGATATCAAACAAAAAATATGGTAGCAGTCACTGAAGGCCTTGAAGAGGGTGATAAGATAATCGTTAATAATTTCCTTAAAATCGGAGTTGGCGCACCAGTTGAAACTGACAAAGACCTAAGCGCAGAATTTATAAATGGCAAAGATGCAAACGCTACAAGTAGTAAGTAAAGGCAGATAGATGTTTTCAAGATTTTTCATAAATCGCCCGATATTTGCGACTGTTATATCTATTATCATAGTTATAGCAGGTTTTATGGGTATCAAGGGGCTTCCAATAGAGGAGTATCCAAGCCTTACACCGCCTACTGTCTCTGTAAGTGCGACATATAGCGGTGCTGATGCGCAGACTATCGCCGACTCAGTCGCAAGTGCGATAGAAGATCAGATAAATGGTGTTGAGAATATGCTCTATATGCAAAGCACATCAAGCTCTGCTGGTACGATGAATATAAGCGTATATTTTAAGATCGGCTCATCATCAAAACAAGCTACGATCGATGTAAATAACCGCGTGCAAGCTGCTCTTTCAAGGCTGCCTCAAGAAGTGCAAAATATGGGCGTAACAGTGCGCGAAAGAAGTGGCTCGATCCTTCAAGTTGTTGGCTTTACAAATCCAAATATGGATTTGATCGAACTATATAACTATGTAAATTTAAATATTGCTGATGAGATAAAAAGGGTTAGTGGCATAGGTGATACAGTATTGATAGGTACTAAAGAGTATTCTATGAGAATTTGGCTAAAGCCAGATAGACTAGCTCATTTTAAACTAACTCCAAGCGACGTCATTTCTCAAGTAAAAATTCAAAACTCACAATACGCTGCTGGCAAGATAGGCGAACAGCCATCGGATGGTGGTAATCCTTATGTTTATTCTGTTCGTACCGATGGACGTCTTAAAAATGCAGCTCAGTTTGGCGATATAATAATTAAAAGTTCCGATGGATCAGTGTTGAAGCTAAAAGATGTAGCTACCATAGAGCTTGGAGCAGCTAGCTATGCTAACGATGCGATGTTAAACGGCAAGCCGGCTATTCCTCTTTTGTTATTTTTACAAAACGATGCGAATGCTCTTGCTACCGCAAATGCTGTAAAAGAAAAGCTTAACGAGCTAAAGAAAACTTATCCTGTTGGACTAGAGCACACCATAGCTTACAATCCAACAGAATTTATAGATGTTTCAATTGATGAGGTTATAAAAACTTTCATTGAAGCGATGGTACTCGTCTTAATCGTAATGTACTTTTTCTTAAAAAGTTTTCGTGCGACTATCATTCCGATGCTTGCCGTGCCAGTATCTATCATAGGTACATTTGGCGGACTTTATGTGATGGGTTTTAGTATAAATTTGATTACACTTTTTGCCTTAGTTCTTGCCATAGGTATCGTCGTAGATGACGCTATTATCGTCATAGAAAATGTCGAGAGAATTTTGCATGAAGATAAAGAGATCAGCGTAAAAGACGCGACGTTTAAGGCGATGGAAGAGGTACAAACTCCAGTTATCTCTATCGTACTCGTGCTTTGTGCTGTTTTCGTGCCAGTTTCATTTATGGAGGGCTTTGTTGGCGTTATACAAAAGCAGTTTGCTCTAACGCTTGTTGTTTCTGTTTGTATCTCAGGCTTTGTTGCTCTTACTCTTACGCCAGCGCTTTGTGCGGTTATGCTTAAGAAACAGGAGAGTAAGCCATTTTGGATAGTTCAGAAATTTAACGACTTCTTTGACTTTAGCACTAGACTCTTTACGGCTGGAGTGGCTAAAATTTTAAGGCATATTATTATTAGCTTTATTGTAATTGGTATTTTAGGATTTGCCACTTATAAGCTATTTGATGCTGTGCCAAAAGGGCTTGTGCCTTCAGAAGACAAGGGTGCTTTAATGGTTATCACCTCACTTCCGCCTTCAACAAATATGCTAAAGACAAAAGAAGAAGTAGTCTCGATTAGCAACGCCATTTTAAGCAATCCAAATGTTGAGTTCACTATGGCTTTTGCAGGTTATGACATACTAGCTAGCTCGCTTAGGGAAAATTCAGCCGTTAGCTTTATAAAGCTAAAAGATTGGAGTGAGAGAAAAGGCGCTAACAATGGAGCTGATACATTAGCTGGCCAGTTTAATGGTATGCTTTGGGGCTCAAAAAACTCAATGACATTCGTTGTAAATTTACCACCTATCATGGGTCTTTCAATGACTGGTGGCTTTGAGATGTATCTACAAAATAAAAGCGGCAAGAGTTACAACGAGATAGAAGCAGACGCTAGAAAAGTATCAGCAATAGCTAATGCAAGACCTGAACTAACAAATGTTAGAACCACGCTTGAGACAAATTATCGTCAGTTCAAGATAACAGTTGATAAAGAAAAAGCTAAATTATTTGGCGTAAGTGAGAGCGAAATTTTTAGCACGGTAGCAGCTACTTTTGGCTCTTACTATATAAATGACTTCAATCTTGCTGGTAAGTCTTACCGAGTATATGCAAGAGCTGAGGAAAGTTTTAGAAATAATCCTGAGGATCTAAGAAAAATTTTCGTCCGATCATATGATGGCGGCATGGTGCCACTAAATTCAGTAGCAACACTTACAAGAACGATTGGACCTGATATCGTTGATAGATTTAACCTCTTTCCATCAGCTAAGATCATGGGCGATCCAAAACCTGGCTACACATCAGGTGATGCGATAAGAGCGATCCAAGAGGTCGTAAATGATACGCTAAGCAGCGAGGACTACGCTATAAGCTGGGCGGGAACGGCATATCAAGAGGTAAATTCTCAAGGAACAGGCACAGTTGCTTTTATCTTTGGTATGATCTTTGTATTTCTCATCCTTGCTGCTCAGTACGAGAGATGGCTCATTCCACTTGCGGTTATCACAGCCGTACCATTTGCGGTATTTGGCTCATTGCTAGCAGTCTGGATAAGAGGGCTAACAAATGACATCTACTTTGAGATCGGACTCTTGCTACTCATCGGTCTAGCGGCTAAAAACGCCATTTTGATCGTAGAGTTTGCAATGCAAGAGCGTGATAGCGGTAAGAGTATATTTGACTCAGCGATAAATGCAGCTAGACTTCGCTTTAGACCAATTGTAATGACATCAATTGCATTTACTCTAGGCGTTTTCCCGATGGTTATAAGCACAGGCGCAGGCGCTGCATCTCGCCACTCGTTAGGAACTGGCGTGGTTGGTGGTATGATCGCTTCTACGACGATAGCTATATTTTTCGTGCCAATGTTTTACTATTTGCTTGAAAATTTAAACGAGAAATACTGGAAAAAGGGAGCAAAAAAAGATGAAAAATAAGGCGTTTATACTTATAACGGCGGCGTTTTTAGCTGGTTGCTCATTTCGTCCAGATATGCCAAATGTAGATACAAATTTCACATCTACTTACACTTATGAGACAAGTGATATAAGGGATCTTTGGTGGAGAGAATTTAACGATGAAAATTTAAATTCTCTAGTGGAAAATGCACTTGAGAAAAATACAAATTTACGTGTTGCTTATTTAAATTTAGAGAAAGCAAAAGCAAGCCTTGGCGTTGCTGAGGCTGACTTGCTCCCTGGGGTAAATTTAAATGTAGGCTACGAAAAAGCAAAAAGTAGCGGTGAAACATATACTAAGCAACCACAAACTCGTTATAGAAAATCAGATATAAATTTAGGATTAAACTATGAGATTGATCTTTGGGGTAGAGTAAGAAATAATGTAGCAGCGGCCGAAGAAAGCCTAAATGCAACCAAATTTGACTATGATAGCGCGAGGCTAAGTATCAGCTCAAGTGTTACAAAAAGCTACTTCACGTTAGTTTCATTAAATATGCAAGAAGCTGTGCTAAGAGAGACTTTAAAAACTTATGAAGACACGCTAGCGCTTCGCAAAACACAGCTTGATCTTGGAAGCATAAACGAGATGACTTATTTGCAAAGTAAGGCAGCAGTAGAAAGCGCTAAGACCAATCTTACTTCTATATTAAACGAAAAGTCAAAGGCTATCACCTCACTAGCCATCTTGACTGGTAAAAGTAATAATGAAATTTTAAGTGGAGCTGTTGCTAGCTCGCAAAATTTACCAGCTTCTCCAGAGATAAGTGCTGGCATTAGCTCTGAAATTTTGCTGAGAAGAAGCGATGTGGCAAAGGCACTAGCTGATTTAAAAGCTACAAATGCTCTTGTTGGTGTTGCAAGGGCTGAGTATTTTCCAAGTATTTCACTAACTGGACTTTTTGGCTTTTCAAGTATTGATTTTGAAAATATCTTTGTTGGAAATGCCAATACATGGAGTATAGGGGGCTCTTTAGCACAGAAAATTTTTGATTTTGGTAGGACAAAAAATAATGTAGCAGTGGCTAAAACAAATGAACAAATTGCCGCTATTAATTATGAAGCAGCGGTAAAATCGGCTCTTGGCGAAGTAAGAGATGCGCTTGTTTCAAGGCAAAATGCAAAAATTTCTTTGGAACAAGTGAAAAATTTGCTAAAATCCCAACAAAGAATTTACTCGCTTGCTAAAGAGCAATATGACGCTGGCTACATTGGACATTTAGAGCTTCTTGATGCGGAGAGAAATTTACTTCAAGCAAAATTACAAGATGTCTCAGCTAAGCTTGATGAGGTCGATAGTGCAGTCGAAGTTTATAGAGCTTTTGGTGGCGGTTTTAAGTTAGAAAAATAATTAAAAAGGAGAGAAATTGGGAACTAAGATATTAAATTTCTTGTTTTCTTGGGGATTTTTTGTTTTTGCTATCGCTCTTGGCGTAGCATTGTGGTTTGCGATAAATTACGTGGATACATTTAGGCTTGAGTCAAGCTTTTATGATATCGGTGAGATATTTATGATGGCGGCTGTTTTTTGTATTGCTTTTTATGTGATCGCAGCGATATTTGTTATTCCTATTAGAGCGATCAAAAAATCTTAATCTTTCATCTAAGGACAAAATCCTTAGATGAACTTCTTGACTTCAT
>NZ_CABPUT010000003.1:161808-170210 GCF_902460625.1 Campylobacter concisus | reverse complement strand
TATTGCTCCAGCCCCAACAGCACTTCCACCACTTACACCAAAGCTATTATCTCCACCTGCTGCTAGAGCTAAAGCATCTATGCTTCCTACATTAGCATTTATGTTACTAATGTGGCCTCCTTCTGCAAAGCTAGTAGAAGATAAGCTTACGCCATCTCCACCATTACCACCTGCTTGTGGACCACCTGCAGCAGTTTCTTCTAGAGCATTAAGATCTGTTCCTTTTAAGATGGCTTGTTGTAAAGCTGAGATATCAGCTACTGTTTCGTTATTGTTAGAGTCTTGATCTAGAGTTAGAGTGTCTTTACCTATTAAAGTTATATCTTTACCATCAGTTTGAGTTATTGTTACTTTAGAGTTAGAACCCTCTGTAACTATCTTTTCACCTTGGTATACAATATCTCCTACACTTAATTGTCTTACCTCTCCTGTTAAGTCATTAAGTGCTCTTGCTATTCCTCCGTTTACGCTTTTAACTACTCCGGCTTCTTTAGCCATCATATTCTCCTTATTGTTTATAGTATTTGAAATTTTGAATGAATTATATAAATTTTAGAAGTATATGTCTATTGTACTGGGGTACAGTGTTGAAAAATTTTTGTGTGACGATCTTTTATTGTAGCCCTAAAATTTAGCCTTTGCCTTTAAAATTCTTAGCATTAATTTTAGTAGAAATTGATTTTATTTAAAAATTTAAAGACCTACTAAAATAGAAAGTAAGTCTTTAAATATGATCTTATAAAGCCTTTATATCTCCACCGATAACTCTTAGCCCTCTACTATCAAATATTGCCTTTACGCCAGCTACTTCTATCACGACGCTTGATCCTTCTATCGTTACTTTTGTGCTACCTACTTGATGGATTATCTTATCTTTGGCATTTACCTCATAAGTCGTCTCT
The DNA here is from genome assembly GCF_902460625.1 of Campylobacter concisus. Lineage (GTDB taxonomy): Bacteria > Campylobacterota > Campylobacteria > Campylobacterales > Campylobacteraceae > Campylobacter_A > Campylobacter_A concisus_AD. The sequence goes on along the minus strand of NZ_CABPUT010000003.1, from coordinate 169,308 downwards.
ATATTGCTAAATTTTGAATCAGCAATCTCAGTGTACTGGGCAGCTGTTTTTGTTGTGAAATTTGACTTAGCATTTATATCAATGTAGCTATTTGCCTGAAGCACAATATGCTCGTTACTAAATTCATTTATGCCTTTTTGTGAATTTAGCTTATAGCCACCATCTATATTTTGCTCTTTTGTGCCTTTTACCTCTTTCATCTCATCATTATGTATGGTCGTATTAAGATTTGATTTTACTTCTACAAATTTATCATGTCCTACAAATTCATGACTATCTTGACCTACTCTTGTGTTATTATCAACAGCTACGTTTAGCGTATTTGAGACACCAACTACTGTATCTTTTGAAAGTCCAACTGTTGTTAGATACTCGCCTCCGACATTTACATTTTTTGCTAGATCTATCGTCTGAATGTGGGCTTTTTTTACTCGTTCGGTGTAACTTCCATGCACTTGTGAGCTTTTGTCATTTAGTATTGTTTGAGAAAAGTCGTTATTTACAAGCTCGTCATAGTCCTTTTCTGCTTTTACATAAATTTGCTCTTTATTTTTTAAATTTGATAAAGTGATCTCGTTTATGCCGGTCTCATTTGCGCCAATTGTTTTTGAGCTAAGAGATGTTTGGTGATAGTTGCTATCCACATTTACAAGTGGCGTATTTGAAGCATTATATAGGCTACCACTTACTACTGGGTTGTCTATGTCATTTTGTAAAAACGAGATGATAACCTCATCGCCGATCCTTGGTATGGCAAAAAATCCTGAGCTATTGCTAGCAATAGGCGTTATCACTCTTAGATAAGCGCTCTTGTGATAGCTTGCGTTGATAGCGTCGTCTTTATCGATTATCTCTTGCGTACTAAAAGCATTTAACCTCACCTTTACCCTACCATAGCTATCAGTATGGATCGTGTTATTTTGGCTGTTTAGTCCATCTTGACCGACTACAAGACCTAGCGTGATGTCTGGTGCTTTTGGTTTTTGTTTGTAGCTTGGGACAAATTTCACACTACTTGGAATGATACTTATCTCATTTGTGTATGAGCTTATAAATTTTTTATCTTTAAATGGGACATTATCGCCCAAATTTAAGGTATTTTCTAAAACGCTCTCATCAATATAAGTATGCTTTAAAGCTATTATTTTAAACTCATATTCGCCCTTGCTAGCGTCAATGGCTACCGAGATATTGTCATTTAAATTTAGTGCAAATACATTTGAGCTAGCGGTAAATTCTTTTAAAAGCATATCGCTTCTTAGTTTCTTAAGGTAGGTGCTAACTTCAAGCAAGCTAGTATCACTAAATGAATACTCGTCCAAATTTATATGCTTATCATAGATATTTACCTGCTCGTCAAATATCTTTTCATTTTTACTCTCCAGCACATTTGGATAAGCTGTATTTTGAAAAGAGTGCGTAAAGCTATTTGCCTTTAGTGTTTCGCTCTTTGTTATTTTATTTATATGCTCGGTTGCTAGATTATTATTCAAATTTACATTAAAACTTACCTTTCTAGCTTCCTTGCCACTACTTGTATCGCTTGAAGTAAAATTTTCATTTTGATTGCTATAAGCTAGTATAAATGTATCATGAAAGTAAATTTTTTCATTATCTTCGTAAAAATATATACCGCTATCATGGCAAAGCCTTGTTATGAAAGCTAGATCACTCTCATTGTACTGGGCTATAAATTCTCTTTTGTTGTAGTTATTTTTGATATTTGAGAAGTCCAGCTCTTTGGTTAGTCTTTGTTTATTAAAAGCCAAAATATCCTTTACTACTTCTAAGATACTCTGGTCCGTATAAATTCTATTTGCTCTATTTATACTTAGCCTATATAGCGGTGAAGTTAGCTTAAATTTAAAGAAGTACTTTTTATCTATATTTGTACTAGTCTCATCATCTACGCCAAGATACTCTACATCGCTTACTATTCCACTAAAGTGCATATCGTTTGAGCTACCATCTGGAACGATGGTTTTATTTGTTGAAGAAGGCCTTTTTATGCTTAGCTTTATACTTTTATCAAGATATTTATATATGCTTGAGTAGCTTTTATCGTTATTGTAGATGGTGTCTAAATTTTCATAAAGCGGGTTTTTCACCAAATTTATATAGGCAAAGCACTCTATGCTAAATATACTTTCTAAATTTTCATAAATATCTGCACGTGTAACGATAAATTTATCGTTTGACTCGTTTGCTATCTGAAGAGTCGAGAAGGTATCGTTAGATACGCCGTAGTCCACAAAGCCGTCTGTTGCTACTGAATTACTAGATGCTAGCATGACAGGCTTGGCTAGTGATGATGTTGGTGATGTTAAATTTTTGTCCATTTGTTGCTCTTTCAATCTTTTTTCGTTTTCTTCTTCTTGTAATCTTTTTTCAAATTCTCTAATATCAGCATCAGTAATTTGGTATACCGATTTTGTTTCCTCTAATATTCCTTTATCTTTAATTTCCTTGTAAATTCTAAATTTTCTTTCTTCATCAGTATCAACCCCGGTTTTGGCTACTTCTGTTACTGTATCAAAAATCTTCCCTACTATTGGAGGTTTAGGATAAAAACTATTAAAATCATCCATAGCTTTTTTAGCCTTTTTTGCCGTAGTTTCACCGCCTATTTCTATCGGCTCAGAAATTTTATCTTTTATGTCCAGTTTCTTCTTGCTTATATTAAATAAATCCATTATTTATTCTCTTTTTTTAACAATTTCAATAAGTCTTTTTCATCATTTACAAGCGTTAGTACTTTCTGTAAAAGAATATAGCCTTTTGGGTCTTGTCCATGTTCTAAGAGTTTTTTAATTAGCTTAAATTTCTCTTCTTTAAATTCTTTATATTTTTGAGTTTTAATAAATTCTAATAGCTCAGGACTTGGTGACTGTCCTTCTAGCTTAACACCATTTTCTTCGAAAAAAAGTAAAAAGTCTAATCCTATTGAACCAGCCAACCATACATTAGGTACTGCACCTTTTCCTAAAATCTCGTCAATACTTTTAGGCTTATTTGCGCTATATGCAAATTCTAATAAACTGGCTTTCATTGTGAAATTCGGTAAATTTATACTAGCATTAGCATCACATCCGAGATCATCTATGTAGTATTTTATATACTTAGCCGTCTCAGTGTCACTTAAATTTTTATTAAAAATGAGCCCAAACATATCCGTGCAGTTTGCTTCGTGTGAATATAAAGATGTTATGAGAAATATAATTATTGCTAATTGCTTCATTGCACTAATTCCTTTTGAGTTCTGTTCTTTAATAAATTATCTAGATCTTTTTCATCATTTATGAGTGTCAAAATATATTTTAAATATTTGTAGTCTTTAGGATCTTGTCCGTATTGTAGTTGCTTTTTAATTAATTTAAATTTCTTTTCTTTAAATTCTTTATATTTTTGAGTTTTTATAAATTCTAGTAGCTCCTTGCTAGGTGTTTTACTCTCAAATCCAACTCCATTATCTTGAAAAAAGAATAAAAATTCTGATCCCATAGAAAAAGCTAATCTACCATTTGGCTTTGTGCCTTTATCTAAAAGGTCATCAAAAGTCTTAAATTTTTTCATTAGAAAGGCGATTTCTAATAAATTTGGCTCATATCTAAGTTCATTACTTTTAAAAGTTATATTCGCATCGCAATTAAACTTGTCTATATAGTAATCTATGATTTTAGTGGTATTTTCATCACTTACATTTTTATCAAATATAGCAGCGAACATATCCGTACAATTTGCTTCGTGTGAATATAAAGATGTTATGAGAAATATGACTATAACTAGGTGTTTCATATCGCATTTCACATATCATGTTAATTTAAAAGATAAAGATAAAAAGGGCTCATCTGTGTCCTTCTAGCTAGAAGATGATTTTATTAACCCTAGGGGTAAACCCTAGGTTGGTTTTAAGCTTTTTTAGTAGCTTCTCTCCAGTCGTCGCTTCCGCTTGTGCCTGCAGCTACGTGTTCCCAAACTATCTTTCTATAGTTCATTGAAACTTTGAAAAGCTCTGTTTTGTCGCTGTTTAGCTTGTCTTGAGCATTTGGACTTACTAGAGTAATATCTGTTATAGTTGCATCTTCTAGTTTTGTAGTAAAGAAATGCTCCGCACCACCACTAGTTGATGTTCTATACCAATAGATCTCAACCTCTGGAAGTCTTTCACCTTGTGTTAAAGCATTGTAAAGAAGTGGAACAGCTTTATTTAGTGATGTAGTAAAACTAAATGGCTTATGGACTCTTTGACCTGATGGTTGGCCACTTTGTGGATCAGTTGGAACTGTTACTATATGAGAAACCTCTTGAGCCATGATCTCATCTTCGTGACCTGACTGATAGCGATTACCTATACTAGCTTCTGTTGAAGCACCACTTGAAATAAGTCCTTGTGTAGAACCTTTCACTTTAATATACACTGGTTGTGACATATTTACTCCTATTAAAAAGTTTGGATTATTCTATCTTTTATTTACTTTCTGTTTTATTAAAAACATTACTTTTTTAACATATAGCTTTGAAGAGCTTTATGCAATAGATAATTAAACGCTTCCTTATCTTCCTTAGTGCTTTTTAGTACGGCTCCTGAAAGATATTTAAAAAATGAGTTATTCTCGACTATATCATACATTTGGCTATACAGCTCTTTGCATATAAGCTTAACCAAAACAGTATTTATTAGTTCTGTCGAGTCACTAAGAGGAAGAGTTTTCATGATTGTTTCCATATCTTTTGTATTTAAAGTCCTAGTCTGCTCACTTATAGGGCTCATATTTGGTTGCAATTTTATACTCTCAACTATCTTTGTCAAAAGCTCATCCATGCTTTTTGCAGTAAGCATATTTTGATTATTTGCATTTTCTTCTTCATCAAAATTTTGAGCTATCTCATTTAAATTTAAAACTGCATCGTGCGCATTTTCATTTAAAGTGATATCTTTTTTATCATTTATTAATGAGTTTATCTTTGGCTCTTCTTTAAAATCAACATTTGAAATTTTACCAACTGGCTCAAAACGTTTATCATCAAGCTTGTCAAAATTTTTCGTATTTTCTATTATTTTATGGGCTTTCCCTATATATTCATCAATCCTAGAAGGGTCTATAAATATAAATTTTAACTCCCCTATCCTAAAGACATCGCCCAAATTTATGACGCTCTCATAGTCATCTGGAAGCTTTGAATATGAATCACTATAAAAAATTTCACAATCTTTATAGCCACAAATTGTGAAAACCCCCTCTTCAAATCCAACATGAGCGTGTTTTGGTGCGATTGAATCACTCATATCATTACAAGAAAATTTTGTAGTATCTAACGAGCCTATATCACCACCATTTTCATCAAAAATGATAAATTGAGCTGAAAAGCTTGACGCTTTATCGTAATTTTGTATAACTGCTGCTATTTGTTGCATATTTTTTCCTTAATAAAGCATCTTCTTTGGTAAATTTATCGTTGGTATGATATCCATAAGCTCTAAAAGCTCTCCTCCATTTGGCGTTACTTCAAAGCCAAAATATGAATCTCTTCTACCATCAAAATTAAGCGTACTAACGCCAACACTACTAAAATTTGAAGCCTTTAATATCTTATACCAGCCCCATTCTCCATCAAAGCTTAACTCTTTTCTCTCGCTTCCAGTACTTGAAACTGCGTTGAATTTAAACTGTGTTGATATATCAAAATTTTTGCTTGAAACTATCAAATTTGAGGCAATTGTATGATCATAAATCAAAGAGTTATTAGAATAGCTAATATTTATATGGCTAAAATTTGCCGATAAGTCGACAGCTTTTAAATTATAATTTAATTTTAGCTCATCATTTGAATCAAGCATTAAATTTGAAATTCTGTCTATATAGGCAATATTTTTAAGGAAATCTCTGCTAAATCTTAGCTCTTTTGCGTATTTTGGTCTTATTTTATAACCATCAGCGGTTTTACTTAAGATTTGTTTTAGATATCTATCATAAAAGCTATTCCAAGTTCCGTTTTTACCAAAGAATCTTTTAAATTCTTCTATACTGACAGCCTTTGGAGATTGTTCATTAAATGGATAAAATGGCTTGATAAGACTTTCAAAATCATCAAAAACATCATCTCTATATGCTGTTGATAAAAGCGCTGAAGCGCCATTTTCTACTTGTTTCCATGCAAGTGTCGATAACTTTTGATAATATTCATTTAACTCATCTGGAAGCTTCTTAGCATCATTATTTAAGACAATGAATGGGTCGTTTTCATTTTTTATACCATTTATTGCATAAACTATTTTATCATCGTTACTTTGAAGCATTTCGAAGTTATAGTCACTAACCTTTTTATAAACGCTTGTTACATCGTTGCTTATAATATCTAGCAAGTCATTAGAATTTAACGTATGGTAATTGGTAAATTTAGCACTAAAATCACTGAAAACACGTTTTATCTCACTTGAAGCAAATCCTAGAGAATAGATATATTTTAGTAAATTCTCATCATTTAAATTTGTATTTTGATTAGTTAATTTTATTAAAGAATTTAAAGGATTTTCTCTCTTTGACAAGATGTCGAGCTCTTCTATGACCTCTTTTTTTGTGCTAAATTCATTTGGTTCTATTTCTCTTAAAATTTGGCTCCACTTATCAGCATAATTTTGCAAATAAAGCTCTATTACAGCAATACTTAGCTCTTTCTTATCATTTGAACTAATATCTTTTAAAGAAGAATTTGTCTCCATTAGCCAAGATTCTATTCCAGCTGTTTGATCTATGTTTGAGCTAAGCTTTGACAAGAAATCTCTTAAATTTTCTTTTGTATAAATTTTATTAAATGGCTTAAATGCTTCTTTTTCTTGGACTACTGTGTATAAATTTTCAACATCTTTTTTAATATCGTAAAAAGATTTATCGTCTTTGAATGATATGAACTCAAGTATATAGTAGAGCCTTTGTGCTCTTTGGACAGGTGATAGCCTCGTATTTGCTATACTTTGAGCAACTGTATCTGCGGTTATATTTAAATTTTCTGCCTTTAAAATAGCCTCAATATGAGCTAAAAATTCATCTTTTGCAACGCCATATTTTTCAAATTTATCCCAGTTTGTGCTAATCCAAATTTTAAATAAATCCACATTTGTGTAATCTTTGTCAAAGAGCGAATCATACATATAAAATGCTTTTATTAGCTTATCTGGATCAATTTCATTTTTTAGTATATTTTCCATTTCAGTTAAAACTGTATTTTTGAAAAAATCAGCATTTAAATCATAGTAAAGTGCTTTAACTGGAGTGAAGCCTTTATACGAAGTATCTAGTGTTATATACTCAAATTTAGTATCACCGCTAAAGATTCTTGGATAGTCATTTAGACTTTGTTTTAGTAAATTTAGAAGCTCAATCTTTTGTGTTGGAGAGAGATCCTTATATTTTTTACCATCAAGGTATGAAGAAATTTTATTTGCATTATTTATAGCATTTTGCTCTTTTATATTTTTGGTATCTAGAATAAAACTAGAAC
>NZ_CABPUT010000003.1:160074-161732 GCF_902460625.1 Campylobacter concisus | reverse complement strand
CCAAATTTATTTAAGTTGGCTTTAAAAGCTATCTCTTTTAAAAATGATTTTACAAAATAGCTTTGTTTGCTATAGTTATTTACTGCTCTTAAAAGTGGTTTTTTGATGTTATATCTATCGCAAATAGTGTTTGTAAGGTAGTTTATAGGTATATTTTCTTGATAAGCACTGACGAAATAAATTCCATTTATGGTTGAGCTATTTTTAAGTGCATTTTGAGAGCTTAGCTTTGTTACAAAATCTTTCACTAAAGCAAAAAAATTATCAAGTTGTTTTAAAAAGAGATATGAGCGTTTTTTTATCTTCCAAGAGGTGTGAAATCGAGTTCTTACTCATGAGATGTTTAAATAATGACTCGCTTAGGTTTTTTAGTTCAGTTTCTAGTGATTGTTTTGAGAAATTTGGATCTAAATTTATTCCTAGAGCTTTATTTGCCACATCTTCATTGAAAAGCCTGAAATAATCTCCCATACCATCTATTAAGTCAAGTTTGCTAAAAACAATATAAATAGGGAATTTAATATTTAGATGTTTCTCGCAGTCATTAACCCTTTTTATCATATATCTAATTAATTCATCAAAATATTCTTGCGTGCCTTCAAGGAATTTTTTAGTATCTATGATTAAAACCGCACCGCTTAATCTAGCGTTAAAATCATTACGTTTTAAAAAGTGTAAAAATTCACTCCAGATACTTTTTTTAAGCAAGTAATCCCTATTTTTATCCACATCATCTTCAGGAAGCTCTTCAGTAGCTGTTGGCTGATATAAGCTCTCTTGTGCAAAATGTATACCCTCAGTATCCAACAGTGCACCAAATTTTGAAATATAAAGATTAAAGTTTGTCGTACTTTTATGTATTTTTTTATAAGTATCCAAACTATCGGATAGTGGAAATTCGATATTTGAATAGTTTATAAATGCGCTCTTTCCAGCACCTTCATTACCCATTATCATTATTAAAGGTAATTTTTTAAAATTTATATCTTTTTTCCATGTTGTTTTGGCATCTTTCAAAGAAAGCATAAAATTTCTTTTTGCCTTACCAAAACTATCCATAGACTCTTTTTTTATCTCTTTTAGCTTATTGTTTTTTTCATCTTTTTGAGATGCTAAATAGTGCATTAGTGGCTTAATTAAAACAAAAAACAAAATAACTGCCCAAAATGCAATTAATATAGTGACTCTTGAACTTATACTAGCAAAGCTATATACATCGTTAAAAGCTATAAGTGGAGCGTAAAGCCAAAATAAGATGCTTAATGCAATAGAAGCTACCAAAATGGTGCTGTGTTTAAATCTAAAAAAGACAAAAAATCTTCTTAGGTAATCGATAAATGCCATTGATGCACATCCTTTTACAAATAAATATATTTCTTTAATGTAATAATAACAAATATTTTAGATTTTATATCTAAAAATTTAAGAGCAAAGCCTAAATTTTATAAAATTTGACATATTTTTATTACTTTTAAGCCTTGCACCAAGGCCTATTTTACTATAACTTTCATCCATTCCAAGCTTTAATTGCATCTTTGGAGAATAGTTTATTTTTATGTATAAATCAGCAACAAATTCATTGTTTGTAAAAAAAATAAGAGTATCTTGAAGCTCTTTAAACTTTCTTCTTTTTGGGAAAAAATCAATAGCTTCTTCAT
>NZ_CABPUT010000003.1:155234-159747 GCF_902460625.1 Campylobacter concisus | reverse complement strand
AATAAAATCTTTGAAATTTTATCATCAAGCTCTTTTTCAAAGGATCTTGCATAATTTTTTAGACTAATGCTATCAAAGAAAAGCCAAAGCAAGTAATTGTCAAAAAAGTCAAAAAATTTCTCGAAATTATTATCACTACTCTTTGAGATCTTTTCTAAAATATAGCTTGTAAGATGCGAGCCACTTCCCAAAAGACCCATAAAATTTACGATGATTTTTACTGCATCCTCTTTATTTAAGCTCTCAAGCTCATTAATCGGATAAGCAAAACTTGGACTATTTTTTAAAAAAATATCCCTTCTATTGTAGTGCTTTAGGCAGTTCTTTACTAATTTAAAAAAAGAAGCTTGATTTAGTTCTTTGTTCATATTAATTTTTTTGTACCACCTAAAAAGTCATAATTAAGCAAAATTTTACTCTTTATACACTTTATTTTAAGCTCGCAAAATGAATTAATTGATGCAAATTTTGATAAAAATTTAGCCAAATTTATACCTAAAGTATATACATTTCCAATACTCTCAAATTCGCTTTCATCTATATAGAATATGCAAAGCAGCCCTCTTTTTGCAAAGCCTTGGTCAACTCTATAAATTTGCTTCGTTTTTATGCCATAAAGCGAGTTAGCAAATTTTTTAAAAAACTCATCATCTGACGCACTAAAAGTATTAAGAAGTGCTAGAAAAGAGCCCTTCTCTAGTATACTTTGATAGCTAAAAGATAATATGCTAACTAGTTTCCAGAGAAGATTTCCATCTATTTTTACTCGCTTTACGCTAGTTGGAATGGTTAAATTTTTAGTTGTTACACCTTGATGAGATAACGCTCTATCTATCTCACCAAGTCTTAGCTTACAAGGCAAATCACCATTGCAACAAAGTGCATCTATGCTAATGGTCTGATCTTTAGAGTCGCTTTTAAAAAAAGAAATTTCTTTATAAGAGTTTAGTTTTATATCTGTTTTATTGCTGACAAAATAATAATCTTTTGCTCGCTCATCATTTAAAAATTCAAATCTCTCAAAACTTTTATAGTTTTTTAATATCCTTTTTTCATTATTACTGCTATGGGCGACCACTTTATTGATTGAAACGATTTCATAAGCATCGATATTTGAGCGATCTAGAAAAATTCTATATTCGCTTCGTCTATTGTTATTCAAAATAGGCTCGGCACTCATTGCAAATAAATTTATTGCAGGCGTAGCAAAAAGAGAAAAATACTCTAGCCTTGGCACATATCCACTTGGCATATCTTTTGAAAATATAAATTTAATATTAAAGCTTTTTGCAGAAAAATTTTTAAGAAAGCTAAGACCATTTAATCGCACAAAATTTAACTTTGAAGGAAAAAATGATAGCTCTTTTAAAAGCTCAAATGCTTCAAATCCAAACTCATCACTCTTTATCAAACGCTTGTCAAACTCATCTAAACTAAGTTTATCAGGGCTTAACTTTATCTCTTGATCGCTATCTTCAAAACTTATTGTAATAAATTTTAAGTAATTTTTTAGCCACATTAAGAGCGTAGAAGAGAAGTAAACATTATCTCCAAGATATAAATTTAAAAAGTCTATATCAAGTTCTTTAGTGCTAAACTCGTCCTTTGTAACGCTTATATTTAAATTTAGAAGATAATCACTCTTATTGTTTGACATAAAAGCTTTTGTTATCTTTAAGGGAAGCAAATTTATGTCAAAGATTGTTTGAAATTTGCACGTTATGCCATTGATCTGCTTTGACTCAACTATGCTTCCTTTTGGTATAAATTCTTTTACCCCAGAGAAGTCATCTCTCAAGGTAAATTCTTGCATACAAACTGATGGAAAAGGATTTGTATAACTTGGCATTAAGATATTTACTAAAGACTCAGCGATTAGTGGGATATTTTCATCTAGTTCTTGCCTAATCCTAGATGTTAAAATAGCCATATTTTCTATTATGCTCTCAACATCAGGATCTTTGCTTTTAGTATCTAAAAAGGGTGCTACTTTTGGAAAATTTTTAATAAAAAGGGCTCTTGTTTCATCAAGATATGCCATCTCTTTTTGAAAATAAGCTAGATTATTTTCATTATAATCCATTATAAAATCTCACAATATCTATTGTTTTTAAAAATAACTTTTAGCAAATACTCTTTGAAATTATCGTTTTTATGCTTGTAGTTTATATTAAAGATGATACGCCAAGGCTTTAGTGAGTCATCGTATCCGATAGATGTTACTTCTATTCTATTCTCATTTGAGCTGATTAGTTCATATATCGCCATGCCAAGTTTATGACCAAGCTCATTTATCTCAACACCCATTGACCAAAGATCAATAATACTATCATTTAATCGGCCGTAGTTACCAAGTCTAGAGTTTAAAATAGTATCAATGTGATCTTTTATGTCGCTGTCTAGATCTTTAAAATATGGACGTAGTTTTGATTCGTCACTAAATTCATATAAAATTTTATCTATCAGCGACATAGTAAGCTTACTCTTTGTCTAGTTTTCCGACCAAAGAAAGCTCGAAATTTGCTCCCATAAATTTAAAGTGAGGTCTAGCCAAAAGCTCTATTTTGTACCATCCAGGCTCGCCAGCTATATCACTGACGATTACTTTTGCGCTTCTAAATGGTCTTCTACTTCTAACATCTGCTGGTGGGTTTTCCTGATCCGAGATGTATTGCCTTAGCCATTCATTTAAGCCGCGCTCAACGTCGCTACGCTCTTTCCATGTACCTATCTCTTCTCTTTGAAGCACTTTTAGATAATGAGCTAAACGAGAGATTAAGAATACATAAGGTAGTTGAGTGCCGAGCCTGAAATTTGTCTCAGCAGCTTTACCTTCTGGAGTATTTGGGAAAATTTTAGGCTTTAGTGCAGAGTTAGCAGAGAAAAATGCAGCGTTATTGCTATCTCTTCTTAAAGTAAGAGCGATAAATCCATTTTCTGAAAGTTCAAATTCTCTTCTATCTGTGATCAAAACTTCGGTTGGAATTTTTGTTTGGACGCTTCCATAATTTTCATAAGTATAAGTTGGAAGATCTTTTACGGCACCGCCACCTTTTGGCCCAATAATATTGCCGCACCATCTATAATCAGCAAAACTATCTGTAAGCCTTGTAGCAAACGCATAAGCTCCATTGCCCCAAAGCATATCATCATGATTATTTACAGTTTCTCTATAATTAAAGCTCTTTATAGGGTTATCTTCTGGCACATAAGGAGATCTTGTAAGAAATCTATTTACCATACATCCTGTGTATTTTGCATCTTCATTTTCTCTAAAAGTTCTCCATCTTGTATATTGTGGGCCTTCTAGCATGCTTTTTAGATCTTTTATATTTTCAAGCTCACCAAAATTGTCAAGTCCGAAAAATTTAGCAGAAAGAGATGTAAGAAGTGGCGAATGGCTCATTGCAGCAATTGATGACATTTTATTTAAAAAAGTCATATCTTGATTTGATTTATCTAGCTCATAGTCAGCCACTATCGCACCAACTGGTTCACCACCAAATTGTCCATATTCGGCTGAATAAATTTGTTTATAAAGTGTACTTTGAGTTATATCTAGATTATTTTCAAAATCATCTAAAATTTCTTCTTTTGTGGCGTCTAAAAGATCAATTTTTACATTTTCATTAAAATTTGTTCTCTCAACCAAAAATCTAATTCCACGCCAAGTTGATTCTAGCTCTTGAAAAGATTTATTGTGTAAAATTTCATCCATTTGAGCAGATAAAAGGGTATCGATGTGAGCTATCATCTCATCAAGTGCGAGCTTATTTATTTTATCTTCGGCATTATTTGTTGTTATTATGTTTGAAATAAACTCAGCAACTCCTTGCTTTACAACACTATAACTCTCGTCATCTTTTGAATATTTACTCCTTTGCATTATACTTTCAATGATAGGAGTTTTAACTTTAGTTTCAGACATTTTTATTCCTTATCTTGTTCGTCTTTAATCTCTAAAAGAAGTTGTTTTCTACTATCTTCATCTTTTATAGCTTCTAAAACCGCTTTTCTAAAATCAGGCATATTGCCCATAGGACCTTTTAGTGCAACTAAAGCTTTTCTAAGCTGCAAGAGTTTTTTTAGTTCAGGGATTTGATTTATAATATTGTCTGGATTAAAATCATGGATGCTCTCAAAATCAAGGTCAATATTTAAGTCTTCATTATTAGAATTTAGCTTATTTTTTACAGAGAAATTTGTATGAATATCTAAGCTTTTCATAACCTGATCAAAATTTATTTTATTGATAGAAATCACTTCACGATCTTCAAGTGGAGTTTGATTTTCACCAGTTAAATTTGCAACTACCATAAGTTTTAATGGAAGCTCTACATCAGCCTCTTGGTTATTTGTCTTAGTTTTATAAACTATATTTATGCGTTCTTTTGGTGGGATTAGATTATCTGCCATAGTAACATCCTTTTTTCGTAAATGATTTAAGAATTATATTTAAATAAAATTAAAGGTGATTTAAAAAAACATATTTTATCACACAAATGTTTTTGCC
>NZ_CABPUT010000003.1:149580-155176 GCF_902460625.1 Campylobacter concisus | reverse complement strand
CTGATAAATAATCTTTAAGCTCGGTATTTTCTATAAAATTAACTATTTGTGCATAGGTAGCTTTTGCATTATTATTCATGCCTTGAGCAGTAAAAATTTTTGATAATTCAAGCATAAAATTAAGCTCGCTTTGAGCACTTGAAGCATGCTTGCTTTTGTCTAGTTCTTTTATTAGATCTTCAAAACTCATATCTTTTTTACTATCACTACTAGAAGTAAATTCCAAAGAGTTACTTTTAATAAAAAATTTACTTATATCTTCACTAAAGAAAGCTTCTCCGCTTTGAAATTTGAGCTTTTTTATATCTGGAAATTTATCAATAAAATTTAAAACCATATCACAAACAAGATCGATTTGCCTTGCAAGTCCAGCACTATTTAAAAACTCGCAAAATATCTTAATGCCTTCTATCCAAAATGGGTTAAGTGCTAAATTTCTTATAAATTTTTCTAAATTATCAAGATTTAGTTCGTTACTTTTTTTAAAAAGCATAATCAGATTTTCATCAGGATAACGTATCTGTGTTATTTGATCGCTACTTGATGGAAGCGCCTTTATTCTGCCCCACATTGCTTCAAAAATTAAAGTATAAGCGGTAAAATTTTTAATATCACTCTTTAAAAGCATTAGTGATAAATTTATAAAATATTCTCTAAATTCTCTATCATTAAATGTACTAATGTCATTGCCACTACCACTAAATGAAACGTTTTGATGGTAAGTTGGCTCAGTTTTAGTAATGACTTTTGGCTCTTTAGCTTTTAAAATTTCTTCTTTTTTTTCTTCTATATAAAGCGTATCAAAATGTGTGCCAAACTCTTGCGAAAGCTCAGGCACAAGATCATTAAACGCTTTTGCGTCAGCTTGATCCAAAGCTTTATCATTAGCTTGCGTAAAAAGCTCTATTGTTTGAGCTATTATCTTTTTTTTGGCAGGTAGTTGTTTTTCATTTTTTGCAAGCAAATTTGGCTCTTTTTTCAAAATAGATAGAAAAAAAGCAAAGGCTTTTATAAGTGTCTTAAAAGCCTCTTTGTCGTTTAAATTTATAGCAGAAATCGCTAAAAAATTTAAAAGCTTGGCATCAAGACTAAACTCGCTTAAGGCTTTTAAAGATGAGCTAAATACATAATCCCACTTTATGCTATCATGCATCAAAGTTTTATACTTTGACATCTCATCAGTTAAACTAATATAAAGCTCATTCTCCAAAAAATCTTCATTAAATTTATTACAAAAATTATCTTGCACTTACTTATTATCCATAAAATTCTCTATCTTATTATTTAGGATGCTATCGTTTCTGATATTGTTTTGATCCATAGAATATGTACTATATAAAAACGCGGCTGCGATCATAGCAATGGCTAGCAAAATGAAATAAAATTTTAAGCGCTTTAGCGAAAATACCTCAAGAAAGCTTTTCTTTGTCTGTTTTAAGTAGCTCTTTTCAAATACATTTTCATCAGCCTTTATAAGCGGAGAAACAGCCGCAGCTATATTTTCACAAAGATAAGAGATTTTTTCATTGCAATCTTCTTGGGTTTCATATTTTCCTTTATAGCCAAGCACCAAACAAGCATATATAAATTCTAAGAAATCTTTATTTTTGCCAACATTTTCAAACCACTTATCCATAATGCCAAAGAATTTATTTCCGCCTAGATTTTCATTAAAAAATCTTGTTGTCAGGGTATTATTGGCCCAAAAGCTGTTCATAAAAATTTCATTTTTTAGTAAGCTCTCATCTATAAAAACACAAAGACAATATCTAAGTCTAATAATATCGTCTTCCTCGTAAATGCCTAGATTTGATATCTTTGAAGTAGTACTTAAGATATCATTTATCAATTTTTCACGTAAATTTGCCATTTCACTTTGTGAAAAATTTTGTAATTTTGAAACCCTATTTGCCAAAAGAAGTAATGGTAACACGTGATCTAGTGCAAGATTTGTGCCAAGGCCCAAAAGATTTGTTTGACTTAAAACTGAGGTTTCATTTTGATTTTCGTTCATTTTTATCCTTATAATAAAGCCCACATTTTAATATCAGCATTCGGTAAATTTGCCGTTATATAAACGCTAATCACATTTTGATTTGCAAAGCTTTTAAAAATTTCATCTTTTTTGTCTATCTTGTAATAGATATAATCGTTTAACTTCGGTAAAGTACTAGGAACAACAGAAATTTGCTCTACGTTTATACCTCTTAGCTGTGAAGAAACTATTCCTTTTATATTTGATTGAGTATGGATTTTGCATTGCTCTTTGAAATTTTTAAGAAGATACTCATTTTTCGTATCGCTGTGAATAGCAAAATAAATTTCTGAGTTTTCAATAATGCTTGGATTATCAAAAATACAGTCATAAAAGCCGTGATTATTTTTAACAATTTGCGCCATTATATATTTTGGAGATAAGATATGTGAGAATAAAAGTCTTAGATTATTTATCAAAGGCACAAATGTTTGAGTTAGATTATTGTGATCGTAGGCTATAAATTCGCTAAAACTATTATCGTGACTAAGTGCCAACAGATCAGCCTGAAAATCAACTAATTTTTCATACAAATACTCTGGGTGAAATTTATCTTTCTTTAGCAAATAAGAGAATATCAAATGCCATTTTTTTAGCATATTTAGTGTTAAATACGTTGAAAAATCAAGTCTATTTTTAGCTTGATCAACACCTCCTAGCAACCCAAAATAACTCTCTTGATGTTGCTTTGTAGCAAAGCTAAGCTCCTCTATAAAATTTGTTATGAAGGTATTTTTACTGATGTCAACACAAGTTGGAATAAATTTTTCGTCAAGTGTTATTTGCTTATTTAGGTCTATATTTTTTATTTTACAAATTGGTATGCTAAGCTCGTAAGGCATCTTTGAGCCAAATACTCCAAGAGATGATCTTTGGCTTGCTAGGATTAGATTTTCTTTATCTTGTGTAAAGGCCGAAGATAGTTCAAAATCATCTTTATCGTCTAGCTCGTTTAATATATCATTGCTAGCTTCATCATGCACTCTTGAGCTAATAAGTGCTTGCTTGGCTGTAAATTTTAGATTTGGTAAATTATTTTGCAAGCTAATATCGACCAAACCTGAGCTAATAGGTAGTTTTAACACTATAATGGCTGAGTTTAGTTCGCTTGGGCTTATCTCAAGCGGTTCTGGTAATTCATCTTGATCTGGCGCATTGAAAATCGTGCCATCTTGAGAGATACAAGAAATTTTAGTTAGCCCTACTTTGCCTTGAAGCAAAAGATCGCTTGAAATTTCTAAATCTAAAACACCGTATAAATTTGAAAAAGAAGAGATGGTTTTTAGGTTTAAATTTCTCTCAAAATATCTTTCTTGTTGCTCGAAATGAACCTTATCAACGTTCATTCCGTTATACCAAACGACTTTTAGCTTTTCAGACATTTTATTTGCTTGCTTGTATTTTAGAGCTACTAGCGTCTAAAACATTTACGCCATTTTTTGTTATTTCAAAAACTATATTTTTTTCTTTTATCTCTTTTGTAGCTTTGTAAGCCTTGATATTTGTCTTGCTCTGATCAGCATAAAGTACCAAAATGCCAACATACGGAACTTCGTCAGGATATACATTTGTAAAAGCGTATCTATTTGTATTTGGCTGAATTTGTGTTTTTATAGAGTCAATCTTATCATAGCCTAGTATTTCACCATTTTTCTCGGCTAG
Source organism: Campylobacter concisus (assembly GCF_902460625.1). Lineage (GTDB taxonomy): Bacteria > Campylobacterota > Campylobacteria > Campylobacterales > Campylobacteraceae > Campylobacter_A > Campylobacter_A concisus_AD. The sequence continues at coordinate 151,479 of NZ_CABPUT010000003.1, read as the reverse complement.
ATCGATAATGCTAGCTTCTTTAAATTTAGCCACATCTCTTAATTTATAAGCTATGATAGTTATAGGAACATTATCGCCATGATAGTTTAAATTTGAATTTGGCATATTGCTTATAATAAGATCTTTTGCACATCCTGCAAGAAATAGCATAAATACTAAAAAAGATAGAAATTTAAATATTTTTTTCATGAGTTCCTTTACCTGATTTTAATAATATAACTTTTGCGTAATTATATCTAAAAATTTAGATGATGCTCATTTTAAAATTAATGTTCTTAAACAAAACTTTTATATCTGTTCTCATTCTTTTTTATCGTCTTTGTTATTTTTATTATCTTTGCTACTCATACTACTACAGCCACCTGTGTTATTCCAGTAAATATACTTGCCTCGACTTCAGCCGCAGTCCTTATCCTACTCGCCCACTTTTATGTTTACCCTCTTGTGGCGTTGTAACCAATCCACATTATAAATACAAATATGGCCTGTATCAAAGAGACGCCGCCTATCGTGACGTCCATTTCTTTCAAATTCTTTTTCGAAAAGTCGCTCTTTTTTATGCCGTTTTTTATCATAAAATATACATTTGTAAGCATGATTAATGCGACTACGGCATCAACATAATATTCTCCGAAAAGAAGTTTTAGGATTATTATACAAATAGCGCCTACTATAAAAAATGCTATTGACCCAAAAAATACAATCCAATTATTCTTCATTACTTATCTGCTTTTTTGTTTTATCTTTTTTACTTTCTACGCTATCTGCAATAGCTTGTCCGGCTGTAGTAATAAAATTTGTTCCTACTTCGGCCGCAGTCTTTAAATCCCCATTGCCTATTTTTATGTTTTTACCAAAATTTCCTGCTATATTGCCGAATGCACCAAAAGTTCCACCGGCAAAACCTTTTCCAACCACTCTCTCTGCATCTACATCTTTTGATCTGTCTTTAAGCTGAGAGTATAGCTCAGTAGATGAGTTGACAAAAGCGCCTCTGACTATTGCTGAGAATAAACCGCTAGCAGCTCCGCCATATGCACCGCCTAATGCATTTATTACTACTTCTGTATGGTCAATATTTTTAAAACTATAGCCGTTATTTATATACTGCGATCCAATATCTATACCTCCGCCTATGGTGGCGCCTGCTACTATACCAGGGGTTTTTGAGCTATCATAAAATTTAATATCTTTTGTTGCATCTTTTATTAAAGTACTAGGACTGCTTTCCGAAGCAGAGAGCTTTGGTTTAGAAGCTGTCACTAAATAACCTTTATCGTTAGTAATTTTATAAACCTCTACCGGTTTATTATTTTTACCTAATTGTTGATATATCACTTTATTTCCCGTTATATCCATACTATGAGCTACATACTCTTTGCCGTTGTGTCTTAATATACCGTCGCTACCTAGCTTTCCTCCTTTTGGAGTATTGGCTAATAGTTTTTCGTTTATTCTTTCAGTCATTCCTAATTTTAGAGATATTTTTAAAATTTCTATTTATCACCGCTGCTTTGTTTATTTTTTAATTTTATATTTGTAAAATTTAACGAATTCTTACTTTTTTCAAATTTAACTTTTTGCTTCTTTTGTTTTTTAGGGTTTCTATTTTGTGGTTTATCTGGTGTAAATTTTTCAGGTCGCAAAGCCCAAAAAATCACGCCAATAGTAGAAATCCACGAAAAAATGCAAAAATAAAAGAATATTCCGTTGCTTTCAAAAATTGTAAGACAAATTAAAACTATAAAAGCTATTAGAATAAGACTCCCCCATTTAGAAACTTCTTTTAATTTTTTTTGTTTTTTTACTTCATCTTTTAAACAATCAACACTTATATGTAAAAAAAATAAAATATAAAAATTATAAAAAATATAATGAAAAAGTATAAAGTCACGCCTT
>NZ_CABPUT010000003.1:146106-149018 GCF_902460625.1 Campylobacter concisus | reverse complement strand
TTACCTATGTGCATTATCTCTTTATAGTTTTCTTCTAGTTTTTCATATGAGGTTTTATAAAGTTCTATTAGACCAGTTACCATATAGATGCCTATGTCTTTGATTGTAGTGGCTTAATATATTTATATTTGGCTCCGTTTGGAGCCATAGATATTAAATTTATTATCTAATCCTTTATATTATGCTCTTTGGCATAGCTTAATATCTTTTGCCTAAGATCTTCCGGAAAACTTTCTCTATACATTACTGGTATTAAAGGATTTAGCTTTTTATCTAATTTACCAGCCTCATATAGTCTTGTTAGCTCTTCTGGCGTGTTATAGTATGGTGCATTAGGATAGCCCTCTGGTGGGGTTAGGGACATTATTTTGGATTCTAGGAGAGCAGAATCAATATAAAGAGAAAGATCTTTTTCACTCCATCTATTAGGAAAAGCACCTTTGCCATACTCTTCTTGAAATTCGCTCATGTGGCTTTTAATATAATTTACAAATTCCTCCCTCGTAGTCTCATTAGCATCAAAGTCTCTAGGATCTAATAGTTCACCTTTATCTTCTACTAATCTTCTTAAGCGTTTATGAAGAGAGCCGTCAGCATTATTAATGAGTCCATCTCTATTAAAATCTATCACAAAGTAATTACCTACTATTTCATCTAGATAAGGCATCATACCATATTCATCTAGTGGAGGATTTTTATATAGTTTAAGAATTTTCGTGTAGGTATCTAAATTTTTATTTACTCCAACTGTGTATGTATAATATTTAAAGCAATCTGCTAGTACATGTAGTGCTTCAACTTCTCCTAGTTGAGCTGCTAGAAATACTGCTTGAAATTCTCTTGCTTTAAATCCACCTTCATTTCCATTGCCTAGTGATTCACTATCTCCTAATACTCCAGCGCAAATTCCCCACTCTCCTATAAAGAGTTCTGATTTTAATGTATTTTTATTTCTATCTACTTCATCATAAATTTCAGCATATTCTGGTTTAGTTAGTTTGCCTTTATTATCTACTCTGGCTATTGCATCTTCTGGGATATCTATCATAGTGCATTTTAGATTACTTCTTTTTACTAGATAAATATATCTATCTCTTTTATCTTTTAAGCTTTCATAGTAAGCTTTTTCTGATTTAGTCCAAGGAGATAGTTTAGTCGAACTTGGTTTATAGCTAATATCTAGCCATGGTTTAAATGATAGATAGTCTGTTTGACCTAGAGAATTTGGTTTAGGGTTATAGTATAGTGGTTTATAGTTTTTATATGGAGATGAATCTAGGATGGAGCGGGAGTCAAGGACTAGTTTGGCTGCAAGATCTGGGGCTAACTGCATATTAGGATTTTTTTCAGCAACTATCAAATTCGTATTTTTATCAAATGGTATTTCCATTCCATTCGGAGCTATTACTATATATGTATTATTGTTATCCATTAAATTTCCTTTATTCATTCTTTTATTTACTGCTATTAGTGATATAGCTATTACTAAGATAGCTAAAGCTGTAAATACAATCTTTTTCATCTGTTATCCTATGTAAAGACCATCTTCCATTACTATGGTGGTAGCTAGACGACCTACTAGGCGAGGAGGGATAGTTTTTTCCTCTAAATTTTCATTTTCTTTCCAACTTTCCCTACACCCCACATACATACCCTTTACATTGTTGTTGCCTATTACATCTAATGCTTTTAATAGTCTTCTTGATTTATTATCAACTTCTGATCCATTAGTGTTTAAATTTCCATTTTTAAAGTCTTCTAGTATCTCCATAGCTTCGTTGTATTTGTCTATTGGCAAGGCTTGTTTTGAAGTGCTTTTACTTGTCTTATACATATCATAAATTTCCTCTCTTTGTTTTATATCTATTGAGTTTGATGGGCTTATATCTAGTTCTCTTTTAACCCCTTGCAGCATAAGCTCTTTTGGTGTATATGCTAGTTTCTTGTTTCTTTTGTTTAGGTTGTTAAAGAACTCTTCATCAGTTTTATTGTCTGTTCTTAGCTCATCTAGACATAGATAAGATATCATAGTATCTAGACTTATATCTTTTGATAGATTAGAGTCTAGTTTGTTTGTAGTGGTGTTTATGTCATAGTAGAAGAAGTTATGATAGTCTAGTCCTCCACTAGATAGTCTTCCTCCTATGATAGTTCTTTTTAGATCTATATTTATAAAAGATGAGTATATCTCTATAGGGTAGTAGGTATATTCACTTGTTTTATTTGAATAAGGTTCATAAGATATATTCTTAACAGCATAAGTTTCATCAAATTTATTTGTGAAATACTTATGAAGTATTAGTTCATAAGATCTTTTTTGGTGTTCGTAAGATGAGCTATAGGCACTATCTACTAAAAATTTAAGTCCAGCTCTTGTTATATTAGATACTGTTGCCTTTCCAGCATTTTTTACAAATTCTGTACCTATTCTTAATGTTATAAGTTTTTTTGTGATATCTTTATAGTCTTTTGCTAATTTTTCTTGATGTTTTAATTGATCTCTACCTTTTGCTTTTGCCTTTCGATCAAAATATGAAAAAAGGTAATCATTGCTTATTAGCTTTTGCATCCTAAAAAATTCACGTCTACTTAGAAGGTTAAAATTTTTTTTATCACTTGCACTAATTAACTTAAAAATAGGCTTTTCTTTTATTAGCGTGGCCAATCTAAGCTCTCCACCTGTTGCCATAAATATACCTTTGGCAACATTAAGAGGAGTAGCGTCTTTGCCTACATAAAACATTGTCCTTATGACGCTTTTCCATACAGTCTCACCGCATTTATCTATAAAAAAACCATAAAATGGAAATATATCGGATAATATATCGTTCATTATAGACTTTAATGAAAAATCTATCATATCCTTATACTCATCGTCATTTATCTGCTTTATATATTTTTTAAATTTCTCA
>NZ_CABPUT010000003.1:70639-138037 GCF_902460625.1 Campylobacter concisus | reverse complement strand
AATTAAGGTTTTAAATTTGAGAGTATATTTAGACAATAACGCTACAACAATGGTTGATCCTGAAGCTTTTGAGCTTATGAAGCCATATTTTTGTGAAAAATACGGCAATCCAAATTCGCTTCATAAATTTGGCTCTGAAACACATCCAGCTTTAAGAACGGCGCTAGATCAGCTCTATGCCGGACTAAACGCAAAAGATAGCGATGATATCGTCGTTACCTCATGCGCGACTGAGAGCAACAACTGGGTAGTAAAAGGCATCTACTTTGACAAAATAGCAACTGGCGAGAAAAAGCGTATCGTAACAACCGCAGTTGAGCATCCAGCTATTTTGGCGACTTGTAAATTTTTAGAAAAATATGGCGTAGAGCTTACTGTTTTAGATGTAAATAACGATGGCATAGTCACTCCAGAACAGCTAAGAGCTGTAATGGATGAGAATGTAGCGCTTGTTTCTATAATGAGCGCGAATAACGAAACTGGCATGATCTTTCCTGTAAAAGAGCTTGCTACTATCGCTCATGAATATGGAGCTTTATTCCACACGGATGCGGTTCAAGCAGTTGGTAAGATAAAGATAAATGTCCAATATCTTGACGTTGATTTTTTAAGCTTTTCTGCGCATAAATTTCACGGACCAAAGGGTGTTGGAGCACTATTTATAAAAAATAGTATGCCACTAAGTAGCTTGCTTCATGGTGGCGAGCACATGGGTGGACGCAGAAGTGGCACGCTCGATGTTCCTGGCATCATCGGCATGGGTAAAGCACTTGAACTGGCAAATAAATTTATGGATTATGAGCACTCTCATGTTCGCCGTTTGCGTGATAAGCTTGAAGATGCAATTTTAAAAATTCCTGACGTTAGCGTTGTAGGAAAAAAAGAACAACGTGTGCCAAATACCATTTTGGCTTCTATAAAAGGCGTTGAAGGCGAAGCTATGCTTTGGGATCTAAACAAGGCTGGCATCGCAGCTTCAACTGGCTCAGCATGTGCAAGTGAAACATTAGAGAGTAACCCAATAATGGAGGCCATAGGGGCAGATAAAGAGCTGGCTCACACCGCACTTAGACTATCTCTTTCTAGATTTAATACAGAAGAAGAGATTGATTATGCGATCGAGCACATAACAAAAGCAGTAAATAGACTAAGAGGTATCTCTAGTACATTTGCCTACGCCCCAGAATGGCATAAGAGCGGATTATAAAATTTAAAGGAAAATAACATGGCAAAGAATAATTTGATCGGAGGCTCTATCTGGGATGAGTATTCTAAGGTAGTGCAAGATAGGATGAATAATCCTAAATTTATGGGAGAGATAACCGAAGAAGATGCTAAAAAGGCAAACGCAAAGCTTATTGTGGCTGACTTTGGTGCAGAAAGCTGCGGTGATGCGGTTAGGCTATACTGGCTTGTTGATGAAAAGACAGACAAAATAATAGATGCTAAATTTAAAAGCTTTGGCTGTGGCACAGCGATAGCTAGCTCTGATACTATGGCTGAGCTTTGTATCGGCAAAACAGTTGATGAAGCAGTCAAGATCACAAACCTTGATGTCGAAAAGGCTATGCGTGACAATCCAGAAACGCCAGCAGTTCCACCCCAAAAGATGCACTGCTCAGTTATGGCGTATGACGTTATCAAAGCAGCAGCTGCAAGCTATAAAGGCATAGATCCAGAGCATTTTGAAGATGAGATCATCGTTTGCGAGTGCGCTAGGGTAAGCCTTGGTACGATTAAAGAAGTGATAAGACTAAATGACCTTCACACAGTTGAAGAGATCACGCAATACACCAAAGCTGGTGCATTTTGCAAGTCTTGCGTAAAGCCTGGTGGTCATGAAAAAAGAGAATATTATTTGGTAGATATTTTGCGTGATACTAGGGCTGAGATGGAGCGTGAGAAGATCGAAGCTCAGGCAAATGCCCAAGCAAATCACACTTTAGGTGACATTAGTTTTGAAAATATGACGATGGTAGGGCAGTTAAAAGCAATCGAGTCTGTCATAGATAAAGAAATTCGCCCAATGCTCGAGATGGATGGCGGAAATCTAGAAATTTTAGATATTAGAAATGATAACGGCGAAAATACTGATATTTATATCCGCTATCTTGGTGCTTGCTCGGGCTGTGCAAGTGGCTCAACTGGCACTCTTTACGCGATTGAAAATGTCTTACAAGAGAGCTTAAGCCCAAAAATTAGGGTTATGCCTATTTGATTTTATTAACTAGCCCTTGTGGGCTAGTTTTATTCTCTTAAAAATTTTAAAATTTCACTTCTAGTTTGATCCAAGTCACCCACAAATTTTTTTTCAAACTGCGAGCGATTAAAGGTTCGCTGACGTTTTGCTAACTGTGCCGTATGCGTAGCTATGAGCTCTTCAAGCTCGTTTTGAGAAATTTCTTTATCTAAAAATTGCTTGCACTCTTTTAAGCCTATTGATTTTAGAGGTTTTGGCTCACTTTTGTATTTATTAAACAAAAATTTCGCCTCATCTATGAGCCCAGCTTCAAGCATGCCTTTTGTTCTCTTTTTGATACGTTCTCTAAGCTCATCTTTATCCCATAAAATTTCAAATATCGCTAGTTCTTTTATGATGCTCTCTTTAGTATTTTCTCTTAGCCAAATGCTTGGGATTTGGCTACTAAATTTATAAATTTGATACCACTTTTCGAGGCGATAAGAGTCGTTTTGGCTAAATTTGCTTACAAACTCAGGATCGATTTTTACAGCTAGCTCATAAATTTCTTCATTGCTTAAATTTAGCTCACATTTTGGCACATCTGGTGCAAGTCCGCTAAGCATTGATTTTAGATAAAATCCGCTACCTCCTGTAATGATGAGTGGGCAGTCTTGTGAGCGCGCAAAATTCTTTGCATTTTTATAAATTTCAAAAAATGCCCCAACGCTAAATTCTTCATCAGGATAAATTTCATCTACACCAAAGTGCTTTATGGCTTCAAGCTGCTCTTTATTTGGCTTTGCACTGGCGATATCTATCTCTTTATAAAGTGCAAGCGAATCAAGACTCAAGATGATGCCATTAAGCTTCTTTGCAAGCTCAAATGCAAGATCGCTTTTGCCACTTGCCGTGGTGCCAATTATTGCAAATTCTTTAAACAAGTCTAGCCCTCGTAAAACGAGCTAAAGAGTAAAATTTCATCATTTTCCTCGTTATTTTTGCCATCTTTTATAAGACTAGCCAAAACACCGGCAAAATACGGAGCAAAGCTAAGCTCATTTAGTCCATAAGCTTGGTTATAGATCAAGTTGCTATATATGTTATCGCGTCCAAGAGCTGGCTTATCGTTTGAGCTAAGAAGCACGTAGTTTGCTCTAAAGCTAGGCTCTTTTAGCTCGCTTATGCCAAGATGTATCTTTAGCTCATTTAAAAATGCATTAATCTTTTCAGTTTTAACAAGCGTATCGATAGCGCCGACTTGTAAATTTGTAATAATCGTAACGCCATTTTTAGTTGGATAAATTTTGGCAAATAGATCATTTAAAATGATTGGTTTTTTAGGAATTTGCCCTTCATTTAGGCTAAGATCAATAGTATAAAATTTAGCCAAAATCGCATTTAAGCTCGTGCCTAGCTTATTTGAAAGCTCTAAATTTTTTGAAGCGATCACAAAGCTATCGGCCTCATATTCGCCGTTATTGCCGGTAGCTTTTTGTACTATTTGTCCTTGCGTTTTTAGCTCATAAATTTCATCATTTATAAATTTTACCCCAAGAGAATTTAGCTCATTTATCAAAGCTTTTTTTAGCTCATTTGTATCAATACTTGCGTTGTTGGCTAAATTTATAGCGCCTTTTATGTTTTTATTTATTAGCCCAAAATTTGCAAGCTCTTTATCTACACTTAAAATTTCTTGCTCGCTATGGGCAACTTTTATCTCATCAAGCCTTTTTTTAAAGCTTTCGTCATTGCTAAAAAGTAGATAAACGCCGCTCTCATCGAAATTTATCTGCGGATATTTGTTGTTTAAATCTCTTAAAAATTCAAAGCTTTTCTTACCAAATTTTGAAAATAAAATTTGCATCTTTTTGTCGTGAGCTTTGGTTGATTTAAGTGTAAAATTTGTCATCCAAGCTCTAAAATTTTCATTTAAGCAAATACTTATATCAAGCTCGCTTTTTTTGCTAACTAGCCCCATAAACGAGCTAGATATCGCTCCATCTTTTGCAAGAGCGTGTGTACCAAAAGGCGTTAAAATTCCATTTGTAAAATCATCTTTTTGGCTGCTAATAATTAAAATTTCTTCACCTTTTTTAGCTAATTCGTAAGCCGTAAATAATGCACTAAAACTATCTCCAATAATCGCTACTTTTCCCATAATAACCCTTTGTTTTAAATTATTCTTGTAATGATAATATAAATTCAAATTTAAAGCAAAATGGTGTAAAATCAACCATTTTTAAAGAAAATGGAAATTTATCAAATGATAGAAAAATTAAAAATTATCGCTGAACTTATCGTTTTTAAGCATTCTGTTTTTGCTTTGCCTTTTATTTTTGTTGCTATGATAGTTGCTAGCAAGATAGAAAGTGGCTCGGCTTGGTTTGGCTTAAAACTACTTATCTTAGGTACTTTTTGCGCTGTTAGTGCTAGAAATTTTGCTATGGCTTTTAATAGATACAAAGATGAAGATATCGATAAGCTAAATCCGCGAACTGCGAGCCGTCCAAGCGTTGATGGTCGTATCGGTAGAAGCAATATGCAGCTTTTTATTGCGGCAAATGCGTTTATTTTTATCGTATGCGCTTATTTTATAAATTCGCTCGCATTTTGGCTAAGTTTTCCTATTTTAGCTGTTCTTGGTGGATATTCGCTATTTAAGCGCTTTAGCGAGCTAGCACATCTGGTGCTTGGCCTTAGCTTAGGTCTTGCTCCCATTGCTGGCGTTGTCGCAGTGAGCGCTGCTATACCGCTTTGGAGTGTGCTGCTTTGCCTTGGTGTGACATTTTGGGTAGCTGGATTTGACTTGCTTTACTCGCTTCAAGATATGAAATTTGATAAAGAAAACAAGCTCTTTAGCATACCAGCTATTTATGGCGACAAGGCTACACTTTTTTTATCAGCCATTTTTCACGCTTTAGCTTTTATATTTTGGCTACTTTTTGCTTGGGCAGCTGGGCTTGGAGCGATGGCATTTTTTGGAATTTTAGTAAGTGGCGTTATTTTATTTCTTGAGCATAGGATCGTAAGACGCGACTTTAGCAAGATAGATAGAGCATTTTTTACGTTAAATGGCTATCTGGGAATTTTATTTTTTATCTTTGTTTGGATTAGCGTATTATGAGCGAGATTAAGCTGTTTAAAGCACCTCTTGATATGGAATTTGAGTCTGATAAAGATGGGAGCGAGAAATTTAAAAGAGAGTTTGACTCCATCTTGCCGGGCGAAGAGGATGCACTTGGGGCTTGGCTAAAACGAGCTAAATCACGTGGCGAAACCAAAGAGAGCGATCAAGTTTTATTAACTTTGCTGATCGAGCTTCATAGAAAAGTTGATGCGCTGAGTGATTATATTAAAAACGAACATAAGCAATATTTGCCACTAAAAGAGAGGACGAGTATCGAAGAAATCGGTTTTACACACATCAAAATAAGTGAAGAAAAATTTATAAAAGATGAAATTTACTACGCAAGGATTGCTATGCCTATCTTTCCAAAGAGAAATTTGAGTCTTTATTTAAGAGCTGTTAGTGAAAACTTAGCAAAGATAGAAAATATGCACGAAGAGGATGAAGCCGACTGGAACGCTTACGTAACAGCTAGAGAGCGTGTAATGATAAGAGAAATGAGAGCGAATTCGTAAAGGAAAAATATGGAAATTTATATTTTTTTAGGCTTTGGTATCGTTTTGGCGATAATAGTAGCTTTAATGTTGATAAAAGATAGTGAGACAAATAAGAAATTTGCGAGATTTGAGCGAGCGATAGAAAGCGTTATGCAAGAAAATTTCAATCTAAAAAAGCAAATTTCAATGCTTGAGGGCGAGGCATTTAAAAATAGTGAACAATATGAGCCGCTTAAAAAACAGATAAAAGAAAATATTGATTTGCAAATAAATGAAAAGATTGTACCAATAATTCGTGCGATTAAGAGTATTGAGCGAGTAATTGATGATTTTGCAACAGAGCAAAAAGATAGGATAGTTAGTCTTGAAGAGCGAACAAGAGATATTAATAAAATCGCACCAAGCGTCATCAATGAAGAAGAGCAAATTTTAAAAATGTTTAAAGACGGAAAAAGTGCAGCGATGATCGCAAAGGACCTTCATGTTGGAATGGGGCGAGTCGAGTTTGTGCTTAAATTTCATAAATTAGCCTAAATTTGCAGGCTAATTTTAAAAAGACTAATCTACTCTTAAACTACAAAAATTGGCTTAAATTTTTATTTTGATTTAAATCTTTTAACATATAATTGAAAAAATTATAAAAAGCTCTAACCAAGCTTAAGAAGGTGCTTTATGCTAATCGATAAATATGGTCGGGTTGTTGATTATTTAAGGATTTCTGTAACTCAGCGTTGCAACTTTAGGTGTAGGTATTGTATGCCTACAACACCATTTAGCTGGACGCCAAGAGAGAATTTATTAACCTTTGAAGAGTTATTTTTATTTGTAAAAGTGGCTATTGATGAAGGTATAAAAAAGATAAGAATCACTGGTGGCGAACCGCTTGTACGTAAGGATTTGGACGTTTTTATAAAGATGATAAGTGATTATAATCCAGACATCGATCTAGCGCTTACTACAAATGGTTATATGCTTTCACACTTTGCCAAAAGGCTAAAAGATGCTGGACTAAAGCGCGTAAATATGTCGCTTGATACGCTAAATGAGCAAAAGGCTAAATTTATTGCACAAAAAAGCGTTTTACACGAAGTTTTAGCTGGCTTTGAAGCAGCTCATGATGCTGGATTAAAGGTAAAAATCAACACTGTTGCACTAAAAGGTGTAAATGATGATGAGCTTGTAAATTTGCTCGAGTTTGCTAAATTTAGAGATTCTCAGATCAGATTTATTGAGTATATGGAAAATTCACACGCTAAAGATGATCTAAAAGGGCTAAGTAGCGATGAAATTTTAAAAATCATCTCACAAAAATATAATGTCACAAAAGATGGAAAACTACCAAATGCGCCCGCGTCTATTTATAGGCTTGATGATGGTTATAAATTTGGCATCATAGATCCACACAAGCACGACTTTTGCGAGAGTTGCAACCGTATCAGGCTAAGTGCTGAGGGACTTTTGATACCTTGTCTTTACTTTGAAGAGGCTCTTAGCATCAAAAAAGCGGTTGAAAAAGGTGATATCGTAGCTGCAAGTGAAATTTTAAGGCAAGTACTAGCAAACAAGCCAAAAGAGAACAAATGGGCGATAGGCGCTAGCAATGAAACCTCTTCGCGTGCCTTTTATCAAACTGGTGGTTGATGAGCAAAGAGCTAGAGCTAGTTGAGGCGTTTTTAAGTATCCAAGGCGAGGGGGCTCACCAAGGCAGACTCGCTATATTTTTACGCTTTTTAGGTTGCAACCTAAACTGCTCTGGCTTTGGCGTGCAAACAAAGTCTTTAAAAACTGGCGAAAGCTTACTGGGATGTGATAGCATAAGGGCTGTTTTTAAAGGGCATTTTAATTATAAAATTTACAGCGTAGATGAAATTTTAGGTTTAGTTAATAACCTATGTAAAGGCTTAATGCAAAAACCTATCATTGTTTTGACCGGTGGCGAGCCGCTCATCTGGTATGAAAATGAAAATTTTATAAATTTGGTAAAGAAATTGCTTGAAGATTTTGAAGTGCATTTTGAGACGAATGGCACTATCTTAATTAATTTTGCTAAATATGAAATTTATAAAAAATGCCATTTTGCACTTGGAGTAAAGCTAGCAAATAGCGGAGTTAATGAGCAAAAACGTATAAATTTAGATGCTATTTTGGCTATTAAAAATAATGCAAGAAGCAGCTTTTTAAAATTTGTCCTCTCGCACTTTGATAAAAGCGAGTTAGACGAAATTATAAATATAAAAAATCAAGTTGATTTGCCAGTTTGGTGCATGGCAATAGGGGCAAATAAAGCTGAGCTAAACGAAAATGCTTTAAAAACAGCAGAATTTGCCATAAAGCACGGATTTAACTACTCAGAGCGTATCCATATCAGGCTTTGGAGCGATAAAGAAGGTGTTTGATGATTATTAGAAAGCTTTTTAGATTTGAAAATGCACATATTGTGAGATTTTGCAGCTCAAAGCGTTGTAGGACTAGCATCCACGGACACAGTTATGTGGCTGAAATTTTACTTAGCTCAAATTTTCTTGATAACGCCGGCATGGTCTATGATTTTGGCTTAATGAAGCAAAATATAAAAACGATCATTGATAGTTTTGATCACGCTACGACAATATTTTCAGGCGATAATGATGAATATAAAAATGATCTAAAAAAGCACTCGGCAAGATGGATCGAGATCCCGCTAAATCCAAGTGCAGAGCAGTTTTGCCGTATATTTTTTGTAGTGATCGAGCGACTACTTGAGCTTAGTGTGATGAACAACGGTGAGCGTGAAGTGAAGCTTCATAGCATTATCGTGCATGAGACTGATACGGGCTATGCACAGTGCTTTAAAGAGGACGCCGTAAATGCGCAAATGGGCGAGATAAGACTAGATGAGATCAAATTTTCAGATGCTATCATAGAAGAGTGGGAAGATAAAAATTTATTTGAGAAAATGAAAAATAGGTTAAAAATAGAAATTCCAAAGGACGTTTGATGAAAAAAATTATAACTTCTTTTTTATTTATAGCTGGTCTATTTGTGGGTTGTGGAGATAAAGATGAGGCTAAAAATGATATTAGCGAGCCAGTGCCGAGTGACGTGACCATAGCTCAACCAGACGCAAATGTCACAATTGATGAACAACTCCCGCCTGAGCCAGTCGTCGAAGAGAACGAGCCTTCTAAAGATAAGAAATGAACGAACATCTCTCCTCGCTTTTTGCATACACTTTGCCTTTTCATGTGACATTTTTTTATGCGCTAGTTGCCTGTAATATACTTTATTTAATACTTACTCGGTTTAGCAGCAATAGTAAAAACTATGTGCTTCGTATAAGATATTTTTTACCGATTTATCATATGCTACTTAGTTTTCTTACACTTACTGGACTTATTTTATGGGCGTATTATGGATATGAGTTTAAATTTAATGCCATAAAAATGTTAATCATCTTAATAATTTTAATCGCACTTAGTGCCATAGGTTTTAAAAGATTAAAAATTTATGCAACTAATGGCGACTTAGAAAAATTTAAAAAATTTGCCCTTATTAAGGGATTTTGTGATCTTGTTTTAGTTGTAGTTGCAGGGATTTAGATGAAATTTTTATATGATAAAAATGCAGGTAATGAAAGCTTAAAAATAGTAAATGAAGCTTTTTTGCACCTAAAAGCTAGAAGAATGCAAGCTGGTGAGCGAATAAGTGTTAGAAATTTACGAGACTTTAAAGAGTATATTTATGAAATTGATGAGATAGATAGGCGAAGTGCGAGCTTAAGTCTTGTCTTTGCCAGCTCAAATGGCGAGCAAAAATTCGACTTTACGATCGCTTGGGCTATCGTCGATCCAAAGACGATAGAAAAGACATTGCCATTTTTAAACGAACTTGGCGTTGGTAAAATAGTTTTTGTCTATACTAAATTTTCTCAAGCAAATTTTAAGATAGATATTGAAAGGCTAAACTACATAAATGCTCTCTCTTGCGAGCAGTGCGGACGAACTTCACTAATGGAGTTTGAAATTTATAAAAATTTAGACGAACTAATGAGCTTTTATAAAAATGTCTCAGCTATAAATTTTGGCGGTAAAAGCTTAAATGAAAAAAAAGATGATGAGCTTTTAATAATCGGTCCAGAGGGTGGATTTAGTGAGGATGAGACGGCTAAATTTAAAAATAGCTACTGCCTAAATACTAAAAATATCTTAAGATCACAGACTGCGGTTATCTCAGTGGCTGCAAAATTCCTAGCTTAATTTATTTGATTTTTAGATTTCTTTTTATATAATCAGCAACTTTTAATGTAGATAATTAGCCCAAAAATAATAAAGGAAAAATGATGAAAAAAGATATCCATCCAGAATACGTAGATTGCACTGTAACTTGTGCTTGCGGAAACACTTTTAAAACAAAGTCAAACAAAAGCGAAATTAGAATTGACATTTGCGATAAGTGCCACCCATTTTTCACAGGCAGCGAAAAGATAGTTGACAGTGCTGGCCGTGTTGAGAAATTTAAGAAAAAATACGCTCAAAAATAAGCCTTGCTCTACTTTATTCCTACTCCAATAGGAAATTTAGAAGATATCTCGCTTCGTGCGATCAAAATTTTGCGTGAATGCGAGATAGCTATCTGCGAAGATACAAGAGTCTGTAAAAGTCTTATAAACTTGCTAAATGAACGCTTTGACGCAAATATAAATATCTCAAATTTTATCCCGCTTCATACTCATAACGAAGATGACTTTTTCACAAATTTAAGTGATGATTTTTTTAGTAAGAATGTAGCCTACATGAGCGATGCTGGTATGCCAGGTATCAGCGATCCAGGTGTTAGCCTAGTAAGATATGCTCAAAAAAATAACATTGAATATGAAATTTTAAGCGGAGCAAATGCGGCACTTTTAAGTGTGGTCGCAAGTGGACTTTGCGATAAGGAATTTGTCTTTTTAGGCTTTTTGCCAAACACTGGTAGAGATAGAGCTCTCTCTATCCAAAATGCTCTAAATTTAGCCTATCCGGCTGTGATATATGAAAGTCCAAAACGCATACTAGGCTTAGTACAAAGCATCGCAAATCTAGAACCTGAGAGAGAAATTTTTGCCATAAAAGAGGCTACGAAAAAATTTGAAACTAAATTTAAGGAAAAAGCTAAAAATTTAGTAAAAACTTTAGAAAAGGCTAATTTAAACGGTGAGTGGGCGGTTGTCATCTCAAAAAGTGACAAAACAGCCACTCAAAATATCACAAAAGATGAGATACTTTCGCTTGATCTTGCCCCAAAAGTAAAAGCAAAATTGCTTAACAAAATAACTGGAGAAGATGCAAAAAAGATATATGATGAGCTTATAAAAGCTTAAATTATAGGCTACAAAACTACTAAGCGACACTAAAACGAAAGTGTAAAATTTACTCTAGCTACATACAAAAATAAGTTAAATTTTAATTGACTTTAGCTACCATAAGTTACCATGATAATATACGGAAAACAACTATTTTTACATATTTTGAACAAGCGACCACAGATATTAGAAGAGATATATCTCTCAAAAGAGTGTGACAAAAAACTCTTCTCTAAAATTTGTGGCACAGGCAAAAAAATTATTCGCGTGGATAATCAAAAAGCGCAGTCTTTAGCTCGCGGCGGAAACCATCAAGGTTTTTTAGCAAATGTTAGTGAGTTTGAATTTTCAGACATTGCCGAGCTTAAAAAGCTAAATTTTATCGCTATTCTTTATGGCATAAGCGATGTTGGCAATATCGGTGCTATCGCTAGAAGTGCTTATGCTCTAGGCTGCGAAGGTCTTGTGATAGTGGCAAAAAGTATAAATATGCAAGGCGTTTTAAGATCAAGTAGTGGTGCTGCTTATGAGATACCAATAGCGATTTTTGAAGACGGACTTAGTTTATTAAATGAACTAAAGCAATTTGGTTTTAAAATTTATGCAACAGCAAGTGATGGCAAAAACGTAAAAGAGATGAAGTTTGCTGGTAAGAGAGCTTTGGTGATGGGCTCAGAGGGCGAAGGCATACCGCAAAAGGCTCTAGCGAAGTGTGATGAGTGTATTGGTATAAAGTTAAAAGAGGGCTGGGACTCCTTAAATGTAAGTGCAGCTTTTGCAATAATTTGTGACAGGATGATAGATGAATGAGATTGAAAATTTAAAAGAGATAGGTATAAAGGAAATTTCACGTAAAACGCATATTGAGCCTACATTTTTACAATATATTTTTGATAAAAATTTTGAAAAATTATCACGTTTAAATATTAGAGGCTATGCCAAGATTTTGCAACGTGAATATGATGTTGATTTGAGCGAGTTGCTCGCTGAATATGATGCCTTTATGCAAGAAAATACTCCAGATGAGAGTCACAAAACTAAAGTTACTCCAAAAATTTCTTCTTACACTCCAAAAGATATTACCATACAAAAACAAAGCGGTAGTGGCGGTGCTGGATTTTTATTTTGGCTCATCATTTTAGCTATTATCGCTGGTGGGGCATATCATTTTGATGCTTACAAATATATCGAGAATTTTTTATCGTTTTTAAATGATGAGAATAAAAGCGTGAGCTATTCGCAGTCAAGCATAGTAAATGAGGTGAAGAAAAATATCATCGATACAAATATCACCATCTCTCAAAATAGCCCTAAAATAGAAGCAAACATATCAAGCGTAAAAATTTCAGCTCCAGTTGAGCAAAATGTGACAACAAGTCCTGCAAACATGGAGCAAAATGCTGTAAAGCCAAGCATGGCAGCTCAGCCAGCTCCTAAGATAGAGCAAAACATTACAAAGCCACTAAATGAGGCGGTCATTACACCAAAACAACGTGTCTGGATAGGCATCATTAATCTTGAAAATGGTCAAAAAGTATCAAACGACACAAGTAAAAGCATAAATATAAATTTAGACCAAAGACAGCTTGTGGTTTGTGGAAATGGTAACATTGAGCTAAAGATTGGCGACAAGGTGACAAAATATAATCCAAGCCGTCCAGCTAGATTTTTAGTAGAAAAAGGAGAGATGAAATTTGTGAGCTATGATGAGTTTGTAGAACTTAACAAGGGTAAATCTTGGTAAGAAAAATAGCGATTTTTACCGCTTTTAGTGTATTTGCCTATGCTTTTAGCTTACAAACTAGTGCAAGTGCTTTAAGCAATGTTGAAAATGTGCAAATTTCTTTAGAAAATTTAGACCAAAATGGCTCACTCAATGTCAATGAGCTAGTATTAAGATTAAAACAAAACTCAAGTTACGATAGCATTTCATTTAGTTCAAATAGTTTGAATTTGAAATTTATAAGCGAGCAAAAAGTTCCTTCTACATTATTTGTAAAATCAATAAATTCAACTCTGGATGATGCCAACATAAGTATCTCAAGGATAAATTCTCTAAAAAATGGAGATCAAATTTCTTATGGAATTTCAGCCATAAAAAATGGCGGAATAGATCCAAGTTTATTAAGCTTAGCGCTTAGTCAAAGCGGTTTTAAAATTTTAGGATTTGATAGGGTTGATGGGAATTTAGAGATATTTTTAGATGCTCAGAATATGATTCTTAAGGCTACAAAGGTAAATTTTGACGAAGAGACGCCACTTTTAAAAAGCGGTGGTACTTATTTTGTTGATGTTGAGGGTGCAAGTAGTCTGGATATCGCATCAAAAGAGTCAAATAGATGGATGCCACTTGTTAGGATTTATGATAAAAATTTAAATCAGATCGACTCTATAAAAGAAGAGCAAGCAAAAACCGCCATTTCTATAAATTTAGCAATAGGCGCAAAATACGCATTAATTAGCGACAATGTTGATATAAATAATATAAAAAATGAGATAATTATCAAGCTTATAAAATAGGAGTAAGCAGTGTTTGATGAGATAAGATTTAATACAATTGAGCGTTTGCCAAACTACGTTTTTGCCGAAGTAAATGCTATAAAAATGGCAGCACGCAGAGCTGGCGAGGACATCATCGACTTTTCTATGGGCAACCCAGAGGGCAGAACACCGCAGCACATCGTCGATAAACTATGCGAAAGCGCGCAAAAAGATAAAACCCACGGCTACTCAGCCAGTGCTGGAATTTACAAGCTCCGCCTTGCCATTTGCAACTGGTATAAGAGAAAATATGGCGTAAATTTAGACCCAGAAACTGAAGCAGTCGCCACAATGGGCAGCAAAGAGGGCTTTGTGCATCTTGCTCAAGCCGTGATAAACCCAGGCGACGTGGCTATCGTGCCTGATCCTGCATATCCGATACATACACAGGCATTTTTATTTGCTGGTGGAAGCGTAGCCAAAATGCCACTTCATTACAACGATAAATTTGAGCTAGATGAGAATAAATTTTTTGAAAATTTGATCCAGACTATACACGCAAGCTCGCCAAAACCAAAATACGTAGTCGTAAATTTCCCTCACAATCCAACGACCGTGACAGTGCAAAAGAGCTTTTACGAGCGTCTTGTAAGTATTGCAAAGCAAGAGAGATTTTACGTCATATCTGACATCGCCTACGCTGATCTTACATTTGATGGCTACAAAACGCCAAGTATCTTTGAGGTTGATGGTGCAAAAGACGTTGCAGTCGAGTGCTATACACTTTCAAAAAGCTACAATATGGCTGGCTGGAGAGTTGGCTTTATGTGCGGAAACAAGAGACTTTGCGCTGCACTTAAAAAGATAAAATCGTGGGTTGATTACGGCATGTTTACGCCGATACAGGTGGCTGCCACAGTCGCATTTGACGGCGATCAAAGCTGCGTTGAAGAGATACGCCAAATTTATGAAAAAAGAAGAGATGTGATGATAGAGGCCTTTGCTCAGGCTGGTTGGGAGCTTAAAAAACCAAGCTCTAGTATGTTTATCTGGGCAAAACTACCGCCAAAAGTTAGTCATCTGGGCAGCCTTGAGTTTTCAAAGCAGCTTCTTACAAAGGCATCAGTAGCAGTTAGTCCGGGTATTGGTTTTGGCGAGGGCGGAAACGACTATGTGCGTCTAGCTCTTATCGAAAACGAAAATAGAATAAGACAAGCAGCAAGAAATATAAAAAAATATTTGAAAGAATTTGAATGAATGTAGCGATATTAGGCGTTGGAACCGTCGGTGAGTCAGTTGCTAAAATTTTACTAAAAAATAAAAAGCTAATCGCAGCAAGAAGTGGCGAAGAGATCGTACCAGTTATCGGTGTGGTTAGAAATTTAAACAAAAAAAGAGATGCGGGCATCCCTTTGACTGACGATATAAATAGCGTTATAAATCGCGATGATATCGATGTTTTTGTCGAACTTATGGGTGGTGTGGAAGAGCCTTTTAGGGTTGTGAGTGAAATTTTAAAGCGAAAAAAAGCAGTTGTAACCGCAAACAAAGCACTTCTTGCCTATCATAGATACGCCTTGCAAAATTTAGCCAAAAATATACCATTTGGCTTTGAAGCAAGTGTGGCTGGAGGCATACCGATCATTAGAGCCTTAAGAGAAGGCTTAAGCGCAAACCATATCGTTAGTATAAATGGCATACTAAACGGAACTAGTAACTTTATCCTAACCTCGATGATGGACGAGGGATCAAATTTTAAAGACGCACTTAAAAAGGCGCAAGAGCTTGGATACGCTGAGGCTGATCCTACTTTTGATGTGGGTGGCTTTGATACGGCTCATAAGCTTCTTATACTGGCAAGCATCGCATACGGTGTACACGGCGATCCAGAGGATATTTTGATCGAAGGTATTCAAAATATTACACCTGAAGATATATTTTTCGCAAAAGATTTCGAATACTCAATAAAACTTCTAGCAATTGCCAAAAAAAGTGAGGGTAAAATCGAACTACGTGTACATCCAGCGCTTGTGCCACAAAATAAAATGATAGCAAAGGCAAGTGGTGTGACAAATGCGATCAGTGTCGTTGGTGAGGTCGTTGGTGAGACGATGTACTATGGACCTGGAGCTGGTGGCGACGCAACGGCAAGCGCGGTGATCAGCGATCTTATCGACATCGCAAGAGATAGCAAATCGCCAATGCTAGGATATAAAGCACCTTTTGAATTAAATACGCTTGAGCTGCTTGATCGCGATAGGATAAAGACGAAGTACTACTTTAGATTAAAGGTCGAGGATAAAATGGGTGTGCTAGCAAAGATTACAAATTTAATGAGCGAAAATAACTTATCGATCGATAGCATACTTCAAAAACCAAAAGATGAGAGCGAATTTGCGGTATTGTTTTTTACGACACATACGAGTCTTGAGGCTGATGTAAGAAGGACAATTGAAATTTTAAAAGAGCAAGAGTATATAAAAGAAGAGCCATTTATGATGAGGATCGAGGAGTAGCTTGGGGCTAAAAGAGTATCTCTTTGGCAAAAGCTCAGAAGATAGGGCGTGTGAATTTTTACAAAAACTTGGTTTTGTCATTTTAGAGAGAAATTTTCACTCTAAATTTGGCGAGATCGACATTATTGCTCTAAGCAGTGATAAAATTTTACATTTTATAGAGGTAAAAGCGACTAGCAAAGAGTATGAGGCGGAGTATAGGCTAAATCAAGCAAAATACACGAAAATTTTAAAAACTATAAATTTTTATATGATGAAAAACGAGCCAAACAGAGATTTTCAGCTTGATTTGCTAGTTATAAAAAATAAAAATTTCGAGTTTATAGAAAATATTAGTTTATAATAAAATTTATTATTTAGATAAAATTTAAATTTAATTTTGTATAATTGCCACATCTTGAAAATAAGGAGAAAAAATGGGAAAATACATCGAACTTACAAAAGAAAATTTTGATGTTACAAAAGAAGGCGTTGCTTTAGTAGATTTCTGGGCTCCATGGTGCGGACCTTGCCGTATGCTAGCTCCAGTGATTGAAGAGCTTGCTGAAGAATTTGACGGCAAAGCAAAAATTTGCAAGGTGAACACTGATGAAGTGCAAGATCTTGCAGTTGAGTTTGGCATCAGATCGATCCCAACATTGCTATTTTTTAAAAATGGCGAGTTAGTTGAGCAAATGGTCGGTGCACAGTCAAAACAAGCCTTAACTGACAAACTAAATTCGCTTCTTTAATGAGCGAAAAAAGAAGAGGAAGCCTACTTCCTCTTACATATATATTTGGTTCATTTTTTGGTGCAGCTATGATAGCAGCTGCATTTGCGTATAGCAACTATCGTTTTTCACAATATAAATTTGTTGATTTTGCGAAGCTAGTTTTTTACGAAAAAAGCGAGATTTTCACTCCAAAAGAGCCAAAATACACGCTTTTAATCTTCAGCTCAAATCAATCAAAATTAGATGAAATTTTACCAATCAAAAATGAAACAGTTGTGGCAATCGATATCTTTCAAAAAAGATATGAGTCAAACTCAACACTAAAATATATAAGCTCGGATATTAATACGGTCTTGGAGCTGATGCGAAATTTGAGCATTACAAAGCTTCCAAGTAGTGTTGAGATAGTTCATCAAAGGGGCGAAATTTATAAACAAAATTCGCCCATAAATGTTTTAGAATAAAGGAAAATTATGCTTGATTTAGCGATCATCGGAGGCGGTCCAGCAGGACTAAGCGCCGGACTTTACGCCACTAGAGGCGGATTAAAAAATGTTGTAATGTTTGAAAAAGGCGAGCCTGGCGGTCAGATCACCTCGAGCTCAGAGATAGAAAACTACCCAGGCCAAAAAGCCCCTGGCGAGAGCGGTTTTGACTTTATGAGCACTTGGTGGAAGCAGTGTAGTGCATTTGGACTAGTTCATAAGTGGGCAAACGTCGTTGGTGTTAGAAAAAATAGCGACCGCAGCTTTGAAATTTTACTTGAAGGCGGCAAGAGCGAGCAGGCAAAAGCTGTCATCGTAGCAACTGGCTCAACCCCAAGACGCGCTGGCTTTAAAGGTGAGGATGAATTCTTTGGCAAAGGTGTTAGTACATGCGCAACATGCGATGGCTTTTTTTACAAAAACAAAGAAGTGGCTGTTCTTGGCGGTGGTGACACAGCTGTTGAAGAGGCGCTTTATCTAGCAAATATCTGCTCAAAAGTCTATTTAATCCATAGACGTGACGAATTTAGAGCGGCGCCAACTACAGTTGAAAAAGCTAGAAAAAATGAAAAGATCGAATTTATAACAAGTGCGACGATAAAAGAGGCGCTTGGTGATAAAATGGGACTAACGAAGATCGTGCTTGATACCAAAAATGGTGAGCGCGTGCTTGATGTGCCGGGAATTTTTACCTTTGTCGGGCTAAATGTAAATAACGAAATTTTAAAAGACGAAAATGGCAAATTTATCTGCGAGATGGTTGATGGCGGACAGGTTAAGACAAATCTTAAGATGCAAACTAGCCTAAATGGACTCTTTGTAGCAGGTGATATCAGAGAAGACGCTCCAAAGCAAGTCATCGTAGCAGCAGGTGATGGCGCAGTGGCTGCACTTAGCGCTATGAGCTACATAGAAAGCTTGCATTAATACTCAAATTTAGCCAAATTTTTGGCTAAATTTCTCTTCTTTTTTCTATTAAAATTTTGATTTTATACGCATTTTTAAAGCCTATTTGTAATCTATCTATAATAAATTTTATGTTAAATTTCAACCAAAAATCAAAGGATAAATTTTGGTAAAAATAGGCCTTTATGGTGCTAGTGGAAAGATGGCTCAAAGTATCATTTCTTGTTTAAAAGATGAAAAAGATGCCACTTTAAGCATCGCTTTTAGCCAAAAAAATCAGGTTGAAAATTTAAATAGCGAACTTTTGACAAATGACTTTGCTAATTTTTTTGAAGCATGCGATGTGATAATCGACTTTAGTCAAAAAGAGGCGACCATGGCACTGCTAAACTACGCTAGAACCAATCCAAAACCACTAGTTATCGGTACGACTGGCCTAGATGATGAAGATAAAAACTTACTTCACCTAGCATCTGGAACTATGCCTATTCTTTACGCAACAAATATGAGTCTTGGTGTGGCTGTTCTAAACCGCCTTGCAAGGATTGCTTCAAAAACATTAAGAGAATTTGACATAGAGATCGTAGAGCAACACCACAGGCACAAAAAGGACGCTCCAAGCGGCACAGCGATGACCTTAGCTGATTGCGTGGCTGAGGCTAGGGATCTAAATTTAAAAGATGTTTTAGTCACTGGTAGAGCTGGCATGGTGGGCGAAAGAAGCAAGGACGAGATCGCAGTTATGGCACTTCGTGGTGGAGATGTGGTCGGTCGCCACACAGTTGGCTTTTATAATGACGGCGAGTTTATTGAGCTAAATCACACCGCAACAAGTAGGGTAACCTTTTCAAAAGGCGCGATCAGGGCTGCTATTTGGCTAAAAGATCAAAATAGTGGCTTATATTCGATAGATGATAGTTTAGGGCTTGATGATTAAATTTGAGCTTGATGATGTAGAGAGCTATAAGCTATAATTTGGTGATAAATTCTATCTGTCGGAGCGTGAAAAGCGTCAAAATTTAAGAACTGGCGATATAGTAAAACTTATATTTAGATTTGAAGATGATGAGTTTGCTTAGGTTGAGCGCATGTGGGTGGTCGTTGGCGAGACAAATAACGGCGAATTTACCGGCATTTTAGACAATGAATCATTTACAAAAGGCTGTTTAAATGCTGGCGATGAGATCAAGTTTAACTACAAAAATGTTCTTGAAATTTACAAAGATGATGAAAACTAAAGGAAAAAAATGTGTGCAATAGTTGGTATTATAAATTCTAAAGATGCAGCAAAGACTGCGTATTATGCGTTATTCTCTATGCAGCATCGCGGTCAAGAGGCGAGCGGCATTAGTGTTTGTGATGACGGAGAAATTTCTACTCACAAGGGTAATGGCCTAGTTACAGAGGTCTTTAATGAAGAAATTTTAAGATCACTAAAGGGTGATATGGCGATCGGTCACAACCGCTATGCAACGGCTGGTAAAAACTCAGGTCGTGATGCCCAGCCAATAGCCGCTAACTACTCTTTGGGACAAATTTCAATCGTCCATAATGGAAATTTGGTAAATAAAGATGAGGTTAGAGATGAGCTTATTAAGGATGGTGCAATATTTCAGACAAATATGGATACTGAAAATATCATCCATCTAATTGCAAGAAACCATAGTAAACACTTGCAGGACCGTATTATTGCGGCACTTGACAAGATAAAGGGTGCTTATTGTCTGCTTATCCAGTCACGCCATAAAACCTTTGCCATAAGAGATCGCTGGGGTGTTAGGCCACTAAGCCTTGGCAAGCTAAAAGATGGTGGATATATCGTAGCTAGCGAGACTTGTGCTTTTGATCTTGTTGGGGCTAGCTTTATAAGAGATATCAGGCCTGGTGAGATGATAGTTTTTGAACATGGAAAAGGTGAGTTTCAAAGTATCCAAATTTATGATCCAGATCCTAGAATTTGTGCATTTGAATATATCTATTTTGCACGTCCAGATAGCGTGATAGAAGGTAAAAGTGTCTATGAAGTTAGAAAAAAAATGGGTGAAGTACTAGCTAAAAAGAGCAAAATTAAAGCAGATTTCGTCGTACCTGTGCCAGATAGTGGCGTGCCAGCAGCGCTTGGGTACGCAAATGAGAGCAAAATCCCATTTGAGCTAGCTATCACTAGAAACCACTATGTGGGTAGAACCTTTATCGAGCCAAGCCAAGAGATGAGGAATTTAAAAGTCAAGCTAAAACTTAATCCGATGTCATCGGTTCTAAAAGGTAAAAGTATCGTTGTTATCGATGATAGTATCGTTCGCGGTACTACTTCAAAAAAAGTGGTTGATCTTTTAAGACATGCGGGCGCTAAAGAGATTCATTTTAGAGTCGCTTGCCCTGAGCTTAAATACCCTGAGCGATATGGCATCGATACGCCAAGCTTTGAAGAGTTAATAAGCTCTAAAAAAAATGCAGAGGAAGTAAGAGAATATATCGGTGCAGATAGCTTAGAATTTTTAAGTATAGACGAACTTAAAGAAAGTATCGGTAATGAGCGAAAATATTCGCTTGTAAGCTTTGATGGTGACTATTTCATAAAGTGAAAAATTTAGCCATTTTTTTGCTTGTTGCAATATTTTTTAGTGGTTGCTCACAAAAGAGTCCAAGCAAAAAAGATGAAATTTCTATTTACGTAAGCTACTATGAGATAAATGGCACAAAACAGCAGCTACAAATAAAAACTGCTCAAAATTTTACAGAACAAAATACTAGTGTGCCATTTTTTGGTATAGTAAATTTTTTAGCAGAAGATAAGATTTTAAATGCTTATTCGCTTGCAAAGGGTACTATAAATGTACTTGAAGTAAATAACAACTCTATAAATTTAAATAAATCAAGAGATATATTAGCTTTAAAAAAAGCTAATGAGATAAAATTTTATGAGATAAGGCCCGATGTGCTTGAGAGTGTTAAATTTAGCTCACAAAATAGTGTTTGTGGTGATTTTTTGTTACAAAAGCCAGTGCATATAAATGTGGCAACAAACTATTATTTAAGAGATGATAGCTTTTTTGCAAGCTTAATAGATGCAAATTTCTTTTATAAAAAAGGTTCAAAGATCCTAAAAAAAGAGTTTGTTTATAATATAGCCGAGACTAAAATCCTAGAAGAAGCAAAAGAATTTACACAAAAGACAAAGCAGCTCTTTTTAAATGACCTACAAA
Source organism: Campylobacter concisus (assembly GCF_902460625.1). Taxonomy (GTDB): domain Bacteria; phylum Campylobacterota; class Campylobacteria; order Campylobacterales; family Campylobacteraceae; genus Campylobacter_A; species Campylobacter_A concisus_AD. Next base: position 116,604 of record NZ_CABPUT010000003.1, on the reverse strand, counting down.
AATTGGGCAGGCTACTTGATATACTTTGTACTTTTTAAATCTTTATCTTAAAAAATCGTGTTTATTGCAGATGCTAAAAAGATAAAATTTAATCTAAAATCAAACCAAGACTTAGCGTTTTATCCTATGAAATTTGTAAAATTTTGCTTTAACTTGATTAGTAGCAATTTAGTTTTGTGATATTCATGCCATTTTTAAAGTAAGGCGGATATGGCATATATACGGTAAATGGTGTGCTTTTTTGCTTTGGTAAATTTTTGGCTACATCAAATTTATATTCAACTGTATTTGGCCTCTCATCCTTATCTGTGCCAAGAACCCATGAGAAAAATGAAAGCCCACTTGGCTTAAAAAATGCTTCACCGCCAAGGTCATTTTTATTTAGCGGTTGATTGATTAGTTTGACTGTCAGTGTGCAGTTGCTAATTGTAAATTTACCAATGTTTCTCACTTGCCCCTTAAAAACAATACTTTCATTTCGTAAAATTCGTTCACTTTTTACATTTTCGAGCATACCTTTTTTTGTATATTTATCAAGCACTAGCATCAAAAAAACAGCAAGTGTAGTTGAGACCAAAATGTTTGTAAAAAATAGTGATAAAAATAACTTTCGCTCAGCTCTAAGTGAAAGAACAAGAAACAAAATAGAAAGTAGAGCAATCGCAAAAAGAACGATAATATGAACGATCGTAAAATATGCTGAGCTCATCAAAAACACTCCACTTTTTTAGAGATATTGTAATCTATAAATGCGAAATCATTGACAAATTCTTTAATCTCAATGCTTTGCTTTGGCAAAAATTCCTCGTTTAAGATGATTCTTTTTCTAGCAAATGGATTAAGTGAGTTAAAAAAGTCTTTCGTATTTTGCCTTGAGCTTAGATAGAAGTCAAGCTCGATTTTACAGATATTAAGTATATTATTTGAATTATTTGTAATATTAAAATCAACCATTAGCGCATCGACATATTGAAGCTGTTTGGTAGTTATTTTGCTTATGCTAACTGGTCTTAAATTTTCATTTATATATTTGTTCGCGTAGTAATTACCTATAAAAAGTCCAAAAAAATCAGCCAAAATAAATAAAAATCCTATCTGCCACCATGACTTTATCGCTATAAAAATCCCTAAAAGCACAATTAGTATAAATGCTAAAAATATCCAGCCATAGGTTAGAAAATCAATGAGCTTTGCATTTTGCAATACAAAAAGCAAGTTGTGCTTAATGCTGTTTAACATCTCGCGATCTTTTCTCTTCAATGCCACTTATGCCAAAACGCCTTGCAAGTTCGTTTTTTACAGCATCTGGATGGATATTATGGGCTGAAAGTGCTACAAGTGCATGAAAGCAAAGGTCGGCTGCTTCATAGATCAGATCATCTTTTGCTTTTTGCTCATTTTGCTTTGAGTTTTCTGCGAAACTAAGATCCTTTGCGGCCATTATAAATTCGCCAGCCTCTTCGCCAACTTTCTTTAAAATTTGATTTTCGCCTTTTTTAAAAAGACTTGCCACATATGAAGTTTCAGGGTTAGCATTTAGCTTTCTATCTTCTATCACATGGTAAAGCTCATCAAGCACACCATAATTTATTTTTTTGACTTCAACTTTTGTATCTAAAATTTTACCGTCATGCAAATTTATCTCATTAAAAAAACACGACCTTGCTCCAGTGTGACAAGCAGCGCTTCCGTTTTGAATCACCTTTAAAAGCAAAGTATCGTTATCGCAGTCTAAAAAAGCAGCCTTTATCTCCTGAGTGTTGCCACTTTCTTCGCCTTTTTTCCAAATTCTATTTTTAGTGCGTGAAAAATAGTGAGCGTAACGGCTAGATAGACTTAAATCTAATGCTTCTTCGTTCATGTAAGCAAGCATTAAAACTTCATTTGTGGCATGATCGCAAACCACTACTGGAAGCAATCCACCAACTTTTTGCCAGTCTATACTTTTTGTTACGCTATTCATTTTTATCTCTCGCTTACTGAGCTAGCTCTTGCTTTATCTTTTGCATCTAGCCAGATGTTTGGCACAGCCCCACCAGGTGTCAAGAAAATTTTAGCATCTTTGTTTTCTTTTAGAGCCTCGTTAAATTTATTTTGCGTCTCGATCTGCTTTAAATTTAGTAGATTTTGATCGACACTTTTTGCAACCTCTTTGTTTGCATACGCAGTTGCGTCAGCCTCGATTTTAATGGCATCAGCCTTACCTTTTGCTTCAATGATCGCAGCTTTAGCGGTACCTTCTGCAAGTGCGGCTTGTTTTAAGGCTTCTTGATTTGCTCTTTCTACTTCGTATTTTGTTCTCTCAGCCTCTTGTTTTGCGATTTGGACGCGCTCGATCTGCTCTTTTACCTTTGAAGGCAAGATGATCTCACGAAGCTGCACTGTTAAAAGCTCAACTGGCTTATTTGGCTGAGAGTCGATGTCTTTTCTTATGCCATCATCGATTTGTCTTGCTAGATCGTTTCTCTTTGTTGGAAGCTCTTCTGCTGTGTATTTACCAGCGATACTACGAACTACGTCACGAACGACAGGATCAACTATCTTGCTCTCCCAGCTAAGACCCCAAGAGGCAATAGTTTGAGGGGCATTTTCTGGATTTAAACGGTATTGCACAGTAATATCAATGCTAACTGGTAAATTTCTAGCATCAAGCACTGAAATAGAATTTTTACGTAAAATTCCAGCGCCAACACCTTGATATGATTTTTGCATTGATTCGCCCATATCCTCGCCAGAAGTATAGTTTATGATCCTAACTCTGGTGTCCACTATGATGATGTCTTGGATAAAAGGTAAAAAGAAGTGAAAGCCTGGTTGCAAAGGATTTGGCTCGTATTTACCTGCTGTAGATTTTATGCCAACTTCGCCTGAGTGAATCACTTTAAATGGCTGAGTGATAGCAAAAATAGCAATAATTGCAATTACAATGTAGGCAAGTGCTCCAAATTTACCAAAACCACTTGGTAGATTTGGCATTTTAAAGTCCTTTTTGAAAGGCGGCTCTTTGTCGCTATTTTGACTAGAGCCTCTGTTATCATTACCTGGCTTTTTTTTATTGAAATAATCGTTTAAATCAGCGGGCATTTCGTTCCTTTAAATTTTTAAATATATGTTAAAAATGATTCATATTTTTTGTTTAGACCATAAACCACGTCAAAATAAGCTTTTTGTAGTCTCTTTGTCACTTCGCCTCTAGCTCCGTTGCCGATAATGCGGTTATCTATGCTATTTATCGGTGTTACTTCAGCTGCAGTACCAGTGAAAAATGCCTCGTCAGCTGTGTAAGCCTGATCTCTTGTGATGCGCTCTCTTCTTACTTCTATGTCAAGATCATGAGCAAGTCTTATGACTGTATCTTGAGTGATGCTAAGTAGGCTGTTGTCGTTTGGTGGAGTGATTAAAACGCCGTTTTCAACGATAAAGAAACACTCGCCTGGGCCTTCAGCTACAAAGCCCTCACTATCAAGAAGTAGCGCCTCGTCGTATCCAGCCTCTTTTGCCTCGTAGTTTGCCATTTGTGAGCTTAGGTAGTTTGAGCTAGCTTTTGCTCTATTCATTTGAGCAGCAGGTGCGAGTTTGGCAAAGCTTGAAATTTTAACTCTAATGCCTTTTTCTAGGCCTTCATCACCAAGATAAGCACCCCATTCCCATGAGGCGATAGCAGTTTGCACTGGTGCTTTTGTGTGAGCTACACCCATTACGCCGTATCCTAAAAATATAAGTGGGCGGATATAAACATTGCCATTATATTTATTTGCACGAAGAAGCTCTATTTGCGCTTTTTCAAGCTCTTCCTCAGTGTAAGGTACATTTAAAACGGTCATTTTTGCTGATCTTAAAAGTCTTTTTGTGTGATCTTGGAGTCTAAAAATAGCTAGACCTTTTTTTGTTTTATAAGCTCTTGTGCCTTCAAATACGGCATTAGCATAGTGTAAAGAGTGAGTTAGAACGTGTACTTTTGCATCGTCCCATTTAACTAATTTTCCATCCATCCAGATAAATTCTGAAGCATTCATTGTTAAACCTTTCTTTTTTCTTAGAAATTTTGGTCTGAGTTTATCTAAAATTGCTTTAAATTTACATTTCTAAGACCAAAATTTGCAGATATTACCCGCCAAAACTACTTATCTAAAAGCTCTTGTATGATCTTTGCCATCTCATCGATTGATGAAGCTGCGCTTAAATTTATTAAGTATTTGCCGCTTACTACAAAAGCTGGCACACCGCTAATACTTGCAACATCATAAGAGGCAAACCATGCGTCTAAAAGCTCTTTTGCTCGGTCGCTATTTAGTGCTTTTTCGTAGTCGTCCTTGCTCACGTGAGCTGCTTTAAGGGCTAAATTTATAAATCTCTCTTTGTCTTTGCCATCATTAAAATCATCTTTTTCATCATGTCTTGCTTTATAGATCGCAAATTTGGCTTGCTTAAATTTTGACTCATCGCTTAGTAGATCAGTCCCATTTGTTTCATCTATAAAGATAAGAGCAGCAAAAATTTTGCTTGCGGTCTCACCAAGCTTGCCTTTTGTACTTAGGTGATATGGGATAAATTTCACATCTTCAAGCTTTGACATCAGCTTTCTTGTGATAGTTCGGTCAAATTTATAGCAGTGTGGGCAGTCGTAGCTAAAGACCTTAACGACCGAGTTTTTAGGCACATTAAGCGATTTTGCTAGAGTTTGATACTCTACGCCTTCGGTTAGCGCAAATAAATTTAGTGCAAAAAACGCACTTAAAATTAGCATTTTTATAAGCTTCATCTTTGCTCCTTATTTTACAAGATCGGCTAGCACTTTTGCGGCGTGATCTTTGGCTTTTATGCTTTTATAAATTTTAACTATCTTGCCGTCTTTGCCGATCACAAATGTACTTCTAACGATACCAAGATACTCTTTGCCATAGTTTTTCTTAACCTGCCAAACGCCATAAAGCTTTGAAATTTCTTTATTCTCATCGCTTAATAGAATGTGCTTTAAATTTTGCTTTGCGATAAAGCCAACGTGTGACTTCACACTATCTGGGCTAACGCCGATTATAACCGTGTCATTTTTGATAAACTGATCGTAGTTTGCGCTAAATTCGCAAGCCTCAGTTGTGCAGCCCGGAGTGTTGTCCTTTGGGTAGAAGTAAAGCACTACATTTTTGCCCACAAAGTCTTTTAATGCGACCTTTACACCGTCTTGATTTAGTGCTTCAAACTCTGGCGCTTTATCGCCAACCTCAAGCGTTATCTTTCTTTCTAAGTCTGTTCTGCCAAATTCGCTCATTTTATCCCCTTTCTCTTATCTTCTACGCTTTCGCCACCTACGCCGATGTTGCTAGCGTCGTGAGTTTCTATGAAAATCATAACCGCCTCTTTTTTCTTGCCAAGTACTCTTACAAGCGTCTCAGTCACTTCTTTAAAGACTTGATCTTTCTGCTCTTTTGTCGGCTCTGGACCTGCTATTTTGATATTAACATAAGGCATTTCTGCTCCTTTTTTAAGATGCAAAATATTAGCCAAAATGAGTGAAATTTCAGATTAAAGCCTTTATTTAAGAATTTGGCATTAAAATACAAAAACTTGTTACATAGGAGCGAAAAATGGACTACAACAAACATAACAAAGGCTTTGTTTGCTTTATGTACGGCTTTGGACGAAGCAGAGCGGTTTATGCTGTTTTGATGGTTTTAGTCATATTTTTGCTTGGTTTTTTGACATTTGGCTCAAGTGCTCAAACTGATATTTTAAATTTACAAATAGCCCTTGGTGTCATGCTTTGTGGGCTTTTACTGATCTTTTTAAATCCAAAAATTTTTATCATCAAGCTAATTGGATATTTAATTTCACTTGCTGGCGTTATGATCGCTCTTCACAATGCAAATTTGCTAGGCGAAGGCTTTAGCTTATATTTTTACGCAAGCCTAGTCTTTGGCGCATTTATGATGCTCATGCTTCTTAGCTGGTTTGTTTATAACGCAAGAAGCAGCGAGATAAATGAAATTTAGTTCGCCACTCCCATAAGCACGCTTGTATAGGTGTTTTGTTTAGGATCTGAGCTTGTTGCATCATTTACATTTATGCGGCCAGTCTCAAGCCCAGCCTTGATGAGCGCTTCTTTTACTGCATTTGCACGCTCATTTGCTAGCTCAACCAGCTTTTCCTTATCCACTTCGATAGCTTTTATTGCCTCTTCTCTTAAGGCCTTATCACTTTTATCTTTAGCGTTTGGAACGAGAGAATTTAGCACGGTAATATAATCTTTGCCACTTGAGGCGATTATTTGATTTATCTTTTGATCAAGCCTTTTTTCTTTAAAGTAGAGCACATCTATCTCGGAGTAAGTAGGCGTGATGCTAAGTTTCATCATAGGCTTTGCAGTGGTTAATTTTATAAAATCAGCTATTTTTGGTGCTTCTGAGCTTATTAGCTCGCTACTTCCAGCAAGAAAATCAATAGAGCTAAGATCCTTGCCGCCAAGCCCTAGAGCATTACCTAAAAATCTAAACGGAGCTAACGTAATGTCTGCAAAGAGTTTTTTAACAGCAGCCCAAATGACACCGCCATATTTAAAGTCAGGATCGTCTAAATTTCCTTCAACTGGAAGGTCGATATTTATTTGATTATTTTGATCGCTTAATATCGATATAGCAAGCGAAAGTGGTAAATTTACAGCATCTTTTGAATCAACCTTTTCTCCAAGTGTGAGTGTGTCAAAATTTATAAGATTTGAGCCGTTTAGTTTTGAATCAACAACGCTATAATTTAGATTTAAATTTAACTTACCTTTTTTTATTTTATAACCCAAAAATTGCCCGCTGTATGGTGTTATGTCGATTAGATCGATGTCTTTAAAATCAAGCTTAACATCGGTATTTTGCTTTAATTCAAAAGGAAATAATTTTGCTGTAATCTGAGAAAAACCGTTTTTACCAACTGTGCCTTTAAACTCGCCCGAACTTGGACGTTTTTTATCGATGTCAGTTAGCTTGCCATTTAGATTTGAAATTTTTGTAGCAAATGGCATAAATAGTGACGCATCTGAAAAATCAACCTCGCCGTTATTAAGTGAGAAATTTTTGATACTAAAATTTAGCTTGTCATCTTTTTTACTAGCCACCTTTTTGCTCTCAGTTTTTTGCTCACTTTGGGCTTTGCTTTTATCTTCTTTTACGATTTTGCTTAGATTAAATTCGCGCTCTTTGCTTAGATGAGCCTTGATAAATGGCGAATTTAGAGCAACTCCAGTAATTTCAAGATTATCTTTAAAAAGTGAAATTTTATCTACATCTAAACTTTTAAATGCGATTAGCTTTTCTTTATTTTTAGCATCTAATCTAATATCTTTTACGCTAAGCTTTACATCCGCTTTTATATCTTTTGTATAGTGAAGCTCGGCGTTTGCACTCATCTCTCCACTTGAAAGATCTGCCTCTAAAAATGGCTTTGCGTAAGCAAAATATTTTGGCAAATTTTTATCTTCAATTTTGATTTTAGCAGCTATATCAAGAGGTTCAAGTTTGATCTTTGAAGTTAGGTCTAAATTTAGCTTTTGCGAGCTTTTCATATCCACTTTTGCGTCAAATGGCTTACTAAAATCGCTACTTAAATTTGCTATTTTTACAAACAAATTATCAAATTTATGAGCGATCTTCTCACCTTCAAAAAGGTGTGTCAAAGCGATACTAGCATTATTTACATTGATATTTTTTATATCAAATTTAAACTCACTCTCTTTGCTTTTTGAAGCTGGTGTATTCTCTTTTTTAGTTTTAGTGCGATGATTGGCTGTTTTTGCCGGCTCTTTCTCACCAAGTCCAAGCTGGTTTATCGCACTTAAGCCGCTACCATTTAACTCTGAGTTAAATTTTGGTCTATTTATATCGATATTCTCAGCATTCAAAGCCATATTTAAAATATCAAATTTGATCGTTTTTGTAAGCACATCAGCGATGTCTAAAATTTCTTTATTTTTTGCCTTTAAATTTATGCCATTTATACTAAGCTCATCAAGAGTCGCAAGACTTTTATTGGTATCTTGGGTGAAGCTAATATTTGAGAATTTAGCCCCTGTCACATTTGCATTTGCATTTTTACTAAGTGGGGCATTGATATCATCAAACGCTATTTTTTCAAGCGTCAGAGCTGTTTTATTATTTGCTAAATTTGCATTTAAATTTGAGGCATTTATATCTTTTAGATTTACTAAATTTTTACTGATTTCGTCTATTTTTAGGGTGTTTGCATTTATGCTATTTAGTGCAGCTGTCGCATTTAGCTCACTTTTTTCATTTAAATTTGCTAAAAGCGAAATATTGCTTAAATTTAGTGATTTTAAGCTTGCTGTTATTGCATTTTTAAATGATATATCGCTTAAATTTATGGCATTTAACTCTAATTTAGCATCTATCTTGTCTGCTATTTTACTTGATAGATCAAATTTTGGAAGCTCTAACTCACCAAGGCTTAGTTCGTTTTTGCCCTCATCTATGTTTAGCGATTTTACATTTAAAAAGCTATCCTTTAAATTTATATTTGTAGCGTTCTCGTCGGCAATTAAAGCGTAATTTATTCCTAAATTTATGACCGCATTTTTAAGATTTAGTGTGTCGTTATCGATGAAGCTAATCGCGACTGGATCGATGCTAAAGTTCTTTATGCTGATATTGCCCTCGATTTTTAGGGGATTTAGCTTGATATCGCCATTTAGATCGATCTTGTGAGCTAGAGTCGAGTTTGAGTCAAAGATATGGCTACCTGCACTATTTTTCTTCGTATTTAGAGAGTTTAGCTCGTAGTTTATATCATCAAAGCTTACGTTAAATGGCTTTGTTAAATTTTGATCGCTATATGAAAATGAGCCTTTGATGATTTTTGCGTTATTTAAGGCAAAATTTATAGAACTAGTGCTGTTATCTTCAGTAGTTGCGTTATCGTCGCTTATAAAATTGCTAAAGTTAAATTTTGAATTTTTATCTCGTAAAATTTTGACATTTGGCTCTTGAAGCCTAAAAATATCAACTTCAACTAATTTTTTAAAGATAGAAAATGGCTTTAGCTTGACGTCGATTTGCTTTGTGCTAAAAAGTGGCGAAGTAGTATTTAGCTCGGTATTTGTGGCATTTAGCTCGAAGGTAAATGGATTAAATTTAGCATCTGCTACAAAAAGCGTTGCGTTGTAGTCTTTTAGATATTTTGGAGCAATATTTTTAATGCCATAAGGTACTCCAAAAAATCCAAGAAGAGTATAAATAACTAAAAGTGAAACTACGCAGATGGCTGAAATAAGTGCTGTTTTTTTATTTTTATTCATTGTAAAATTTACCTTGTTATTATCTAAAATAGGGAGAGATTTTACTTCAAAAAAGGTTAAAAGATAGTTAGAAATTTAAAACTTCTATACTATAAATTTACATTTAGCTTAATAATACTTTTATAAAATTCGTATTACCATTTTACAAATATTTCAAAAAAAGGGGATAATGTGAAGAGAATTTTACTTGCATTTTTCTTGTTATTTGGCGTTTACCTTTACGCAAATGAGAGTAAAGTCATAATAGCTATCGAGGAGCAAACACCTCGTATAAATCCACTCTACGACGAGGATCACGATCCTACGCTTTCGCTGGTTTTCTCTGGTCTTACTAGCCATGATGAAAATAGCCATGTAGTGCCAGAGCTTGCCAAGTCTTGGCAGGTGAGTGATGATGGGCTGGAGTATATTTTTGAGCTAAGAGATGATGCCTTTTGGCATGACGGGGTGAAATTTAGCGCAAAGGACGTTAAATTTAGTATCGAAGCGGCTCAAGATAAGAAGCTAAATGCGCCTGCTATCTCAAACTACGAGGTGGTAAAAAGCGTTGAAATTTTAGGCGATTATAAAGTAAAGATCACGCTAAAAGAGCCTTTTCCGCCGTTTCTTGACGCACTTAGCTTTGGCGTGCTGCCTGAGCACATTTTAAAGGGCAAAGATATCGCGACTGATAAATTTAATGACGCCCCTATCGGCACTGGCGCATACAAGCTTGTAAAATGGAAAAAAGATGAGAGCTTGGAATTCGCGGCAAATGAGAAATTTTACAAGGGTGAGCCAAAGATAAAAAGGGTATTTTTTAAAATTGTTGGTGATGAAAATTTAAGGCTCGTTGGGCTTAAAAGTGGTGAGATCGATGTTGCGCTCATCTCTCCAACCGGCGTAAATTTCATAAAAGATGATAAAAAATTAAGCCTGCTTAAATTTAAAAGTGCGGACTATAGAGCTTTGATGTTTAACTTTAATGATCCTCTTTTTCAAGATAAAAATGTAAGAATCGCCCTAAACTACGCGGTAAATAAAGATGAGATAGTTAAAAAACTATTTCACGGATATGCAAGCGTAGCGAACAACCCGATAGAAAAAAGCTTTGCAAACGACAGCGAGTTTAAATTTAGCTACGATCCGCAAAAGGCTAGGGAGCTACTTGAAAAAAGCGGCTTTAAGAAAAACAAGGCTGGCTTTTTTGAAAAGGACGGCAAGGAGCTTGGCTTTGACATCTACGCTTTTAATAACGACATCTTAAGGGTCAATCTAGCTAAAATTTTAAGCAGCGAGTTTGAGAAATTTGGCGTAAGAGCCAAAGCCTACGCAAAGCCAAGAACAGCCTTTAGCATAAGCAAGGTTGATAGCTTTATCATCGGCTGGGGAAGCCCATTTGATCCAGATTTTCACACATATAGAATTTTTGGCGGATTTGCCGATGTGAGTGTGAATGAAAATGGCTGGAATTTTAACCACTACAAAGATGCAAACGTTGATATTGCCATAAAAAATGCAAGATATACAAAGGATGTGGAGCTTAGAAAAAAATACTACAAAGAATTTCTAAAAGCGCTTTTTGAAAATCCACCTTATATTTTCATAGCCTATCTTGACTATCCGCTCGTCTTTAACAATAAAATTTCAGGCATCAAGACGCAAATTTTAGGCCACCATGGAGCTGGATTTTTATGGAACATAAGAGAGTGGCAAGTAAAATAGTGGATAAAAACTTTGTTTAGAGCCATTTTAAAAACAGCGATCTCAAGCCTTGGATTGCTATTTTTCATCTCATTTTTTATATTTTTGCTCATATATTTTTTGCCAGGCAATGTCACTGACGTGATGTTTTCGAGGAGTGAGGCGGTAAATTTAGCCATAAAAGAGCAAATTTTAGAAAATTTGGGGCTAAAAGATGGCTTTTTTGTGCAGTATTTTAGATGGCTAGCCCACTTTGTCGCAGGGGATTTTGGCACTAGCTTTGTAAGTGGGGCAAGCGTTTTTTTGCTCATTAAAGAGAGGCTTTTAAACTCGCTTATCTTATTTTTTGCTTCGTTTTTTCTGATAGTTTTTTTATCATTTTTCTTGGGGCTTTTAAGCGCCATTTATAAAAACAAATTTGCCGATATCTTTATAAACTTTAGCTCGTTTTTGCTTGCCTCACTCCCTCATTTTTACGTAGCTCTCGTGCTAATAGCGATCTTTAGCGTTTATCTAAACGTGCTACCAAGTTCAGGCGCAAACGAGCTAGGATCTAGCGGCGTGGGGGCTAAATTTATCATCTTGCCAACGCTTGCCATCATCTTGCCACACCTTGGCGCAAATGTGAAATTTGTAAAAGACAGGCTAAATCAAAGCCTAAACACTGACTTTATCCAGACGGCTCACGCTAGAGGTTTGGGACGAGGCAAAATTTATCTCTTTGCCATAAAGCACGCAAGCACCGATATAGTCTATTATTTCGCCACTCTTGTGGCTGGCGTTTTTGCTGGCTCATATGTCATTGAGAGCATTTTTTCATTTCCAGGAATAGGCAAGCTTGGCCTTGATGCGGTGATCGCCAAAGACTATCCAGTCGCACTTGCGACTATTTTGCTAACGGCCGTTTTTGTCGTTTTTGCAAATTTGCTAGCAAAAATTTTCGCTATCTTGGCAGATAAGAGAAATTTATGAGAAAAGTAATATTTTTTCTAGCTTGCTTTGTATTTTTGGCACTTGTTGCATTTGCTTTTGTGACGCCGTTTTTTTCTAAATTTGAGCCAAATTTCACTGACTTTATAGCGGTAAATTTAGCTCCAAGTAGCGAGCATATCTTTGGCACTGACATCCTAGGCAGGGACAATCTCATAAGAGTGGCCTACGCGCTTAAAAACTCGCTTATTGTTTTACTGCTAGCTGGCTTTTTAACGACGCTTTTCTCGCTCATCTACGCATATTTTGGCACTAGTAAGAGGAGAGTTTGCGAGAGCCTTTTTGACAAGGGACTTGATGCCTTTTTAAGCATCCCAAATATCGTTTTTATCATGCTTTTTAGCTCATTTAGTAGCGGAGATCTGCTTATAACCTCTTTTATCATCGCCATTTGTTCGTTTATGCAGGGTGCAAAAGTCTTTATGCAAAATTTAAGACTTAATAAAAAGTGCGACTACGCCGAGCAAGCCGTGATAAATGGGGCTGGTAAATTTAGCCTTATTTGCTTTGAAATTTTGCCAAATTTAAAGCATCTAATAATTAGCATCTTTGGCATAAACGCGATAAACGCAGTCGTCATGGAGGCCACACTTGGCTTTTTTGGCGTGGGCAGCGACGCAAATAAGATAAGCCTTGGCATCATGCTAAATGAGAGCAAAGAGGCACTTTTTCTTGGCTCTTGGTGGATGGTGCTTTCCCCAGGCGTGACGTTATTTTTGCTCATCCTTGCAACATCGATCATCACGTCAAATTCAAAAAATGGCAATATAAAAATATGATAGAGATTAAAAACTTAAACGTTTTTTATAAGGATAAGAAGCTTTTGCATGAGCTTGATTTTACTATGAGTGAGGGTAAATTTATAGGTATCACAGGTGCAAGTGGCAGTGGTAAATCACTCTTTGCAAAGAGCCTAATAAGGCTTTTTGATGATGATTTTAGAGTGAGGGCAGATAAATTTAGCATTTATAAAAAAGACATCTTAAAACTTAGCCAAAATGAGCTAAAAGAGCACCGAAGAAAGGTCGCCGCGCTCATCTTTCAAAACTCCGTTGCTAGCCTTCATCCGCTCTTAAACGTCGGCGATCACTTCAACGCCTATCTTGGCGGCGATAATAAATCAAATAAAGAGCTTGCATTTGCTTATTTTAGGGAGTTTGGGCTGGGTAATGCAAATCTCATCTGGCACAAATACTCATACGAGCTAAGTGGTGGCGAGGCGAGCCGCGTGCAGATCGCTCTTGCGCTTTGCCTGAAGCCAAAAATTTTAGTCTGCGACGAGATAACAAGCGGGCTTGATAGCATTAGCGCTAGCCACGTGGCGGGCATCTTAGAGAGCCTAAAAGGCAAGATGAGCGTCATCTTTATCTCGCATGATGAGGCGCTAACGAACTATCTTAGTGATGAAATTTGGCAGATGAGAGATGGACGGCTAAGCTTAAAGGAAAATGCGTGAAAATCAGGCTTGAAAACGTCTCAAAAAGTTTAAGTTTTAAGGAGCATTTTAACGCTAGAGCTGAAGTGCTGCACCTTTTAGAGGGGATAAATTACGAGCTTGATGATGGCGAAAATTTAGCCATTTTGGGGCAAAGCGGCAGTGGCAAAAGCACGCTTGCAAAGCTCATATCATTTAGTGAGCCAAAAAGTGGGGGCAAAATTTATATAAACGATAAAGAGATCACGGACAAAAATGAGCTCAAAAAAGATATCAGATATATCTTGCAAAACCAAAAGCAAGCCCTAAATCCAGCGCTAAAAGTAAAAACAGCTATCGCTCACGTGAGGTCATATCTCAAGCTTAGCTTTAGTGAAAATGAGCTTAAAGAGCTTCTGGTGAATTTAAATTTAAAAGATGAAATTTTAGAAAAATTCCCATCACAGCTAAGTGGCGGCGAGGCGACAAGGGTTGGGATATTGCTGGCACTGCTCTCAAAACCAAAAGTCTTAATCTGTGATGAGATAACAAGCGGGCTTGATAACGAGACAAAGCAAAAGATCATAAATTTGCTTTTAAGCTTGGATGAAAAGATCAGCATTATTTTTATCACGCACGATATTTTAAGTGCGATGAAGATAGCACAAAAAGTGCTAATAATCGAATCTGGTAAGCAGGTGGTGTGGGGTAAATTTGAGGATCTTGTAAGCCAAAATGTCCTTAAAAAATACCTCGATGCTGCAAAAATTTATAAAAATAATCTTTGATATAATGCGAGCAAAAAAAGGTCAAATTTGCTAGTTCATATCTGCTGCTCAGTTGATAGCCACTACTTTTTGCAGCGCCTACGAAAAGACTATCCAAATGAACGAATAGTAGGCTATTTTTACGATCCAAACATACATCCATATAGTGAGTTTTTACTGCGTTTTGAGGACGTGAAGCGAAGCTGCGAGAAGCTAGGCATCAAGCTTTTATGTGGCGAATACGACTACGAAGCGTGGCTTGGTGGCACAAGGGGGCTTGAAGATGAGCCAGAAAAGGGCAAAAGGTGCGAGTACTGCTTTGACTTTCGTATGAAAGACTCCGCTAAAAAGGCACTTGAGCTAGGGCTTGGTAAGATCACGACGACACTTTTGATGAGCCCAAAAAAGGACTTTTCTCAGCTTAAAAAGGCGCTCGATGAGGCGGTGGCTGGCTCAAATTTAGAAGCCGTTGCGGTTGATTATAGAAAAAATGGCGGCACAAGCGAGCAGTTTATCTTAGCTAAAAAAGATAAGCTCTATCACCAAAACTACTGTGGCTGCGTCTTTGCGCTAAAAAAGCAACGTGACTCGCAAAATTTGCCCCAAAGTGAGCTAATGAGCGAGCTGCACGCAAGGACACTTTATGGCAGCATAGAAGCTAGGCTTGAGCTTTATAAAAAGGTGTGCGAGTACGAGGCGAGAGGTGAGAAATTTCACCTTTTTAGAAGGCGATTTTTAAACTACAGGCTTTTGCGCGCTAGTGTGAAATTTCAAAACGCTGTGATACCAAGCTATTTTGTGCTCTACTCTGGCTTTAAAAGAGAAAATTTGAAGCTAAATGTAGAAAATTCTTGTGAGATGGACGATGAGCTAAAAGAGGGTGCAATCTTTATGAGTATAGATCGCTTTAATAAATTTACAAATAGCAAATTTAAAAGCGTTGATGAGCTTTGCAAAAGGCCGCTTGAGCTTGATGATGAGCTAAAATTTCGCCGTGATATAAGCGGAGAATTTTCGCAAAATCCTATCATCGTCTTAGACGAGGTCAAAAAGGGTGGCTACGAAATTTACTCAAAGGCTGTTTTTTATAATGACAGCGAAGAAATTTTGGTTTTAGACTAAAAGGCGAGTTTATAAAATTTATCTTAAAGCAGTGAATTAAATTTTTGCCACATAAGGCGAAATTTAGAGATTTTTAAAAGAGGCTAATAATTTTTTTCTTAGTATAAATTTGTTACAATCGCCACAAATTTACATTACTAAGGCTAAAACGTGATAGACGTCGTAGAAATTCAAAAAATTCTTCCACATAGATTCCCATTTTTACTTATAGATAGAGTTGTCGAGCTAGAGCCTGCAAAAAACATTGTCGCTTATAAAAATGTAACTATTGGTGAGCCGATATTTCAGGGACACTTCCCAGGTCACCCGATCTATCCTGGCGTGATGATAATAGAAGGCATGGCGCAAGCTGGTGGCGTGCTAGCTTTTAAGAGCATGAGTGATGAGCATCAAGCTGGTATCGAGAATAAAGTAGTCTATTTTATGAGCATAGACGGAGCAAAATTTCGCCATCCAGTCCGCCCTGGAGATAGACTAGAGTATAGACTAAATGTGCTAAAACACAAAGGAAATATCTGGGTGCTTGAAGGCAAGGCATACGTAGATGACGCACTTTGCGCTGAGGCTGAACTAAAAGCGATGATAGTCGATAAATAGGCTTTTGCTTAAGAAAAAGAGAAACAATGAAAAATATCCACCAAACAGCTGTAATAGAAGATGGAGCGATAATCGGAGATGGCGCAAACATCGAGGCTTACGCCTTTGTTAGCAAAGATGCAGTCCTTGGCAACAATGTCACGATAAAGCAAGGTGCAAGGGTGCTTGGCAAGACCAAGATCGGCGATAACTCTCGTGTATTTAGCTACGCGATCGTAGGTGACATCCCACAAGATATCAGCTATAAAGACGAGGTCGATACTGGTGTCATTATCGGTGAGCACGCAACTATACGTGAGTTTTGCACGATAAACTCAGGCACGCATAAGGGTGATGGCATAACAAGGATCGGAGATAATGCTTTTATCATGGCGTATTCTCACATCGCACATGATTGCATAATAGGCAGCAACGTCATTTTGGCAAATAACGCAACCCTGGCAGGTCACGTCGAGCTTGGCGACTACGCTGTTGTGGGTGGTCTTACGCCCATTCATCAGTTTGTTAGAGTAGGGGAAAGCTGCATGATCGCAGGTGCAAGCGCGCTTAGCCAAGATGTAGTGCCATTTTGCCTAGCTGAGGGCAACAGAGCTTATATAAGAAGCTTAAATTTAGTTGGCATTAGACGTAGATTTGATAAAGAGCAAGTTGAGGAGCTAGTTCGCGCTTATAAATTTTTGTTTAATCAAGGCATTAGCCTAAAAGATCAAGCAAACGAGCTAATCGCAAAAACCAGCGATGAAAATGTTAAAAAAATGTGTAAATTTATATTAGAAACGACAAGAGGAATTCCGCTTGCAAAAGGAAGAGATTAATGGCTAGAAAGTGTAATTTTTGTGGAGAGGCAGAGTCTGCTGAGAGAAGATTACTCGCTGATATCGAAGGAAATGCCTATATATGCGAGTATTGTATAGCAGCCGCATACGATATGATACATGGAGATACTAGCGTAGAGGAGAGAAAAAACGACGAAACGATAGAGTATCAAAAGCTCACACCAAAGGAGCTAAAAGCGGTACTTGATAACTATGTGATCGGTCAAGACAGGGCTAAAAAGGTCTTTAGCGTCGGCGTATATAACCACTATAAGAGAATTTTTAAACAAAGCGACATCAAAGACGATACTGAAATTTCAAAATCAAACATCTTGCTTGTTGGCCCAACTGGAAGTGGTAAGACGTTGATGGCTCAGACTTTAGCGAGATTTCTTGATGTACCTATCGCGATTTGCGATGCAACAAGCCTAACTGAGGCTGGATATGTCGGTGAGGACGTTGAAAACATTCTAACAAGGCTCTTACAAGCTGCAAATGGTGATGTTAAAAAGGCGGAGCAGGGCATTGTCTTTGTCGATGAGATCGATAAGATCGCTAGAATGAGTGAAAATAGAAGCATCACAAGAGACGTTTCGGGTGAAGGCGTACAGCAAGCATTATTAAAGATCATCGAAGGAAGCGTCGTGAACATCCCACCAAAAGGTGGCAGAAAACATCCAAACCAAGACTTCATCCAGATAGATACCACAAATATATTATTTGTTTGTGGTGGTGCATTTGACGGACTTCTTGATATTATTGAGAGAAGAGTTGGAAAAAATGTTCTTGGATTTAATCAAGAAAAACGTGGTAAAAACGAAAAAGAAAATTTACTAAGCCTGCTTGAGCCAGACGATCTTGTAAGATATGGCCTCATCCCAGAGCTTATTGGCAGACTTCACGTAGTAGCTACTTTAAACGAGATAACAAAAGAAGATATGGTTAAAATTTTAACCGAGCCAAAAAATGCGATATTAAAACAATACCAAAAGCTTTGTGCGATTGACGGTGCTACGCTTAAATTTGATGATGAAGCACTTGAAGAGATAGCAAGTCTAGCTATTGAGAGAAAGACCGGAGCAAGAGGGCTTAGAAGTATAATGGAAGAGCTTATGACGGACATAATGTATGAGCTGCCAGAGTTAAAAGAGTATGATATTGTTATCTCAAAAGAGACTGTAAAAGATAAGGCAAAGCCAATTTTAATAAAGCACGATAAGAAAATAGCGTAAAGGAAATAGATGTTTTTAGATCAGGTTATAGGTTTTTTCTCAAGTGATATGGGCATAGATCTCGGTACCGCAAATACACTTGTTTTGGTAAAAGATAAAGGCATAATAATAAATGAACCTTCTGTTGTTGCAGTAAGGCGTGAGAAATATGGCAAACAAAAAATTTTAGCGGTCGGACATGCCGCAAAAGAGATGGTAGGAAAAACTCCAGGCGATATCGAGGCGATAAGGCCGATGAGAGATGGCGTTATCGCGGATTTTGATATGACTGAGCGCATGATACGCTATTTTATAGAAAAGACTCATAAAAGAAAAAGCTTTCTACGCCCAAGGATCATCATCTCAGTTCCTTATGGACTTACTCAGGTCGAAAGAAAGGCTGTTAGAGAAAGTGCTTTAAGTGCTGGAGCAAGAGAGGTATTTTTGATCGAAGAGCCTATGGCAGCAGCGATTGGTGCAAATTTACCAGTTCGTGAGCCACAAGGCAACCTAGTAGTTGATATCGGTGGCGGTACGACTGAGATAGGTGTTGTCTCGCTTGGTGGTCTAGTTATATCAAAATCAATCCGCACGGCTGGCGATAAGATTGATATTAGTATTGTTAATTACATAAAAGAAAAATATAACCTACTAATAGGTGAGCGAACTGGCGAGGAGATAAAGATTGCCGTAGGTTCCGCTGTACAGCTTGAAAAAGAGCTAAGCGTAGTGGTAAAAGGACGCGACCAAGTGAGCGGTCTTTTAAGTAGAGTCGAGCTAACAAGTGAAGATGTAAGAGAAGCGATGAGAGAGCCACTAAAAGAGATCGCAGATGCGCTTAAAACTGTGCTTGAGATGATGCCGCCTGATCTTGCTGGTGATATCGTGGAGACTGGTATCGTACTAACTGGCGGCGGAGCGCTTATTAGAGGACTTGATAAATTTTTATCTGATATAGTTAAACTTCCAGTTTTTGTAGCAGATGAGCCACTTCTCGCGGTTGCTAGAGGGACGGGCAAGGCACTTGAAGAGATTGGGCTTTTACAACAGCTGACAAATGAAGAGTAAGATTGTTCTTTTTGTTTTTATAGCATTGCTTGCTATGGCCTCAGTTTTCAAGGGAGAAATTTTAAGTAATCTTTCTATCGGGCTTAGTAACTATGCTACAAATTCATACGACAATTTTGCTAAAAGTGTGAAAGATTATATAAACGAATATTTTAGGCAGGCTAGCGAGATAGAAAAACTAAGAGCGCAAAATGAAGAGCTAGAGCGCTCAGCCACGCTTCTTTCTACTTTTGCGAACGAGCTAAATCAAATTTTAAAAGATAAAAACTCAACTGCCTATGCCCCAGCTGTAAAGCTAGTAAAAGGGCTTAGCTACGTGCATATTGGGGATTATAATAAAATTTGGATAAGCGAGTTTGAAGGATACGACCCAAATAAAATTTACGGGCTCATCTATCAAGGAAATAGCGCTGGTATCGTTATCGCAAAAGACGGCAAGCCGCTAGCTTACTTGCAAAATGACCCAAAAAGTATCTTTGCAGTTTATATAGGAAATGACAAAATTCCAGGCGTCGCGCATGGAAATCAAGGCCAAATAATGGTGAAATTTATCCCACAATGGCTCAGTCCAAAAGAGGGCGATGAGGTCTTTACGAGTGGACTTGACGGGATATTTTTTAGTGGGGTGCCAGTAGGGCGTGTGAGTAAAATTTTAAAAGAGAGCTCCTATCAAAGCGTGATAGTTGAGCCCTATGCGAAGCTAAACATACCAAACTATCTATACGTTGTAACAAAGGAAAAATAATGCCAAAAAGAACAGATATAAATACCATTTTGCTAATCGGCTCAGGCCCTATCGTCATCGGTCAAGCCTGCGAATTTGACTACTCAGGCACGCAAGCAGCCAAGACGCTAAAAGAGCTTGGATACCGCGTAGTGCTTATTAACTCAAACCCAGCCACCATCATGACTGACCCAAATTTTGCCGATGCAACGTATATAGAGCCGATCACAAAAGATAGCATTTTAAGGATCATCGAAAAAGAAAATATTGATGCTATCTTGCCAACGATGGGCGGACAAGTAGCGCTAAATGCCGCTATGGAGGTCTTTGAGAGCGGTCTTTTAAAGGATGTGAAATTTCTTGGTGCAAACCCAGAAGCGATAAAAAAGGGTGAAGATAGACAAATTTTTAAAGCAACCATGCAAAAGATCGGCATGGACCTGCCTGAGAGTAGATATGCTTATAACATGGACGACGCGCTAAATGCGGCAAACGAGATAGGCTTTCCGCTAATCATAAGAGCTAGCTACACACTTGGTGGCGCAGGAAGTGGCGTGGCTTATAATATGGATGAGTTTAAAGAGTTAGCTAATACTGGTCTTGACGCAAGCCCGATACATGAAATTTTGATAGAAGAGAGCTTACTTGGCTGGAAAGAGTACGAGATGGAGGTTATCAGAGATAGAAACGATAACTGTATTATCGTTTGCTCGATCGAAAATTTTGACCCAATGGGCGTGCATACAGGCGATAGTATCACGGTTGCGCCAGCTTTAACGCTAACAGATAAAGAGTATCAGGCTATGCGTGATGCTAGCTTTGCCATACTTCGTGAGATCGGCGTTGATACGGGCGGCAGTAACGTGCAGTTTGCCATAGATCCAAAAAGTGGCCGTATGATCGTTATCGAGATGAATCCACGCGTTAGCCGAAGCTCTGCACTTGCCAGTAAAGCTACTGGCTATCCGATCGCCAAGGTAGCGACGCTTCTAGCCGTCGGTTTTAGCCTAGATGAGATCAAAAATGATATCACAGGCACACCTGCTAGCTTTGAGCCGGTGATTGACTACATAGTGACAAAAATTCCACGCTTTACATTTGAGAAATTTCCAGGATCAAACCCATATCTAGGTACTGCGATGAAGTCAGTTGGTGAGGTCATGGCGATAGGTAGGACATTTAAAGAGAGTATCCAAAAGGCACTTTGCAGTCTAGAGCGTGATCTTTGCGGATTTAACAGCCTTAGCCTAGAGAAAAACGCTTTGATTTATGGTATCAGAAATGCAAATGAGAGGAGAATTTTATATCTAGCACAAGCCTTTAGAGATGGCTTTAGCGTGGCTGAGGTGCATGAGTTTAGTAAGATCGATCCATGGTTTTTAGAGCAAATTTATGAGATAGTTAAATTTGAAGATAAGATCGACATGGATATCTTAAACAACGAAGAGCTACTGCGAGAGGCCAAAAGCATGGGCTTTTCAGACAAGATGATAGCTGTGCTTATAAATGAAAAAGACGATCTTGAGCTTAGCCAAAATGATATCTATTTCGCTAGGCAGAAGCTTGGCATCGAGCTTGAATACAACGAGGTCGATACTTGCGCAGGCGAGTTTAAGGCACTAACGCCATATCTTTACTCAACCACAAATATCACTAAATTTCCTAAAAAAGAGCTAGCAAAAGACGCTAAAAAGGTGATGATAATAGGTGGCGGTCCAAACAGGATCGGTCAGGGTATAGAATTTGACTACTGCTGCGTACACGCAAGCTACGCCCTAAGAGACCTTGGCATAAAAACGATAATGTATAACTGCAACCCAGAAACCGTCTCAACCGATTACGACACGAGCGATATTTTATACTTTGAGCCGATTGATTTTGAGCACGTGAGATCAGTCATCGAGCGCGAAAAGCCAGACGGCGTGATCGTGCATTTTGGCGGTCAAACTCCGCTTAAATTTGCAAAACGCCTGAGCGTAATCGGTGCAAAGATCATCGGAACAACTGCAAGAGTAATCGATGTGGCCGAGGATAGAAAGAAATTTAGCGAATTTATAAATAAAATAGGCGTTCTTCAGCCTAAAAATGACACTGCCACTAGCTTAGAGGAAGCCTTGCAAAAGGCCGCGACTATTGGCTATCCAGTGCTAGTTCGTCCAAGCTACGTCCTTGGCGGCAGGGCGATGAGAAGGGTACACAACGAGAGCGAACTAAAAGAGTATATGAGTGAAGCGGTCAAAGTTAGCAACCACTCGCCAGTGCTACTTGATAAATTTTTACAAGATGCAAAAGAGCTCGACGTAGATGCGATATGTGACGGAAAAGAGGTCTATATCGGTGCGATAATGGAGCACATCGAGGAGGCTGGAATTCACTCTGGCGACTCAGCTTGTATACTGCCACCGATGAGTTTAAGTGCAGAAATGATAAAAAAAGTGGAGAAGCAAACCAGAGATATTGCTCTAAATTTAGGCGTCGTCGGCCTTATGAATATCCAGTTTGCTATCTATGAAAACGAGCTTTATATGATCGAGGTAAATCCTCGCGCGAGTAGGACTGTGCCGTTTGTGAGCAAGGCTACTGGCGTGCCTATGGCAAAGGTAGCGACAAGAGTCATGTGGCAAGGAAATTTACGTGAGGCGCTTAAATTTTATGATGATTACAAAGTTGTTTATGAGGACGGCGACATCTTAAAACCTCGCGTTAGCTCGCATATTTGTGTAAAAGAGTGTGTATTACCATTTAACAAGCTAAGTGGTGCCGATCTCATCCTTGGCCCTGAGATGAAGAGTACGGGTGAGGTAATGGGCATCAGCCACGACTTTGCAAGCTCATTTGCAAAGAGTCAGATCGCTGCTAGCAACACTTTGCCAAGCAAGGGCAGAGTCTTTCTAACGCTAGCTGACGCTGATAAATCTTACGCACCAGCCCTTGCAAAAGAGCTAATAGCGCTTGGTTTTAGCATCATCGCAACTGGCGGTACGCATAAAATTTTAAGTGAAGCTGGTGTTGAGGCTGAGTTTGTCTATAAGATAAGCGAGGGCAGACCAAACGTCGAAGATAGGCTCAAAAACGGCGATATCGCACTTGTTATTAACACAAGCGATACAAAATCAAGCGTGGATGATGGTAAAAAGATCCGTCAAAACGTGCTTAGATTTAAAATTCCTTACTTTACAACGATCCGCGCAGCACTTGCAGCCGCTAAGTCACTAAGCTCGGTACAAACTGGCAAAGCACTTGAAGTAAAAAGCTTGCAAGAGTATTTATCTAAAAAATAATAAATTTAAGGCAGTTTGGCTTATAGCTAAACTGTTTTTAAAGTATTGCTGGAAGCGGTAGATGTCTATGTATGGCATTTTGCCTTGAATTTTAGTCCAGCTTTCATCAATCTAGTAATATTAAAGCTTATGTTTAATATAATCTCACTCAAAAGGAGAGATTATGAAAATTTTAAATGCTTTTTTTACAGGTATTATATTTGTCCTTGCTCCTATTTTTACGCTATTTGTTGGAATTTACAACAACTACTTTTCTTACTATGGCATAAGCGAGTATTTTAATGTTGTTTTTGTTGATAACGTGCCTTTTTTATGGCTTTTGCCCGTATTTTTTATATTTGGGTATTGCTTTTTTTACGCGCCTTTTAGAAAAATTTTTAGAGCCTTTTATTTAGTTTTGCTGATAGTTTGTGCTTTTAGTTGGTATCCTGACTTTGGACGCACTTTAGGAGAGAATTATTTTATGAGCAAATCGCTATCTTTAGATATCTCATCAAATTTAGAAAATGAGCAAAAGACTGATGGAAAGATACTTTATGAAGGACGAAGAGAAATTTATTTTTTAAGAAGCGATAATAATAAAGTCGTTAAAATTTCAAAGTAAAGTTTTACCTTTATTTAGTTAAAATGGCATAAAAATTTAAAGGTTTAAAATGCGTTTAAAACTCCCACACGTTCCGTATATTTCACATAAAATAGCAATAGATCTTCTAAATTGTGGTTTCGTAAGACTAAATAAAGGTATTGAGCCAATCGTAGCAAAAACAAGTGAAATTTTAACAGTCGATATTCAAAAAGAAAGAGCTTTAGATGAGCGAGTAAATGAGCTTTTGGAGAAAAATGAAGACGAGATGCAAACTATGCAAATTGACCGCAAAAATATGTTTTGGCTCGTTAAAAAGAAGCTCGCAGGTGAATTTGATGTAATTTTAACCCACGAAGATAGATTTAGTAATATCGCTCACAAAGTGCTTGAAACTATTTGGAAGAGCGGTCTTGTTGATTATAATGTATCTGAAAATCGTGTAAAAAATGTGATTTATAACTCAATAGACGAGTACTTAAAAAGCTATGAGAAGATAGAAGATGATGTCTATGAAATGATACAAAATTATAAACATAAGCTAATCCCAGGAACTGATGAATATGATCTTGTCTTTGAGCGTTTGTATCAAGATGAGCTTAAAAAAAGAGGTATGCTTTAATGAAAGCTTACATTTATATTGAAAATGGTGTTTTTTTAGAAGCAAAAGCTTTTGGTGCTCATGGTGAGTGTGCAGGTGAGCTCGTCTTTAATACCTCGATGACTGGCTATGAAGAGATCATGAGCGATCCAAGCTATGCTGGTCAGTTTATCGTCTTTACGATGCCAGAAATAGGCATAGTAGGTATAAACGAAGACGATATGGAGAGTCTTAGAATTCATGCAAGTGGCGTTATAATGAGAAGCTACAACGAGACTCCGTCAAATTACCGCTCGCAAAAATCTTTGGGTAAATTTTTCGAAGAACAGGGCAAATTTGGCGTTTATGACGTTGATACTAGATATCTTACAAAGATGCTACGTGACGAGGGTGCGCTTATGGCATACATCTCGACACAGATAAGCGACAAAGACGAGCTAAAACGCAGGCTTGAGAGTAGTGGACGTATAGAAAATATAAACTACGTAAAAACAGTTAGTGCGATGGATGAATATGAGCACAAAAAAGGCGCTTGGGATAGAAATTTAAAGTCATATAAGCCGCTAAAAAGTATTGGCAAAAAGATAGCTGTTTTTGACTTTGGCGTAAAGAGAAATATCTTAAACGAGCTATGTGAAACTGGTCTTGAAGTCATCGTCGTGCCACACGACACTAAGGCTGAAATTTTGATAGAAAAATTTAAAAATGGCGAGATAAATGGGGTATTTTTATCAAATGGCCCTGGTGAGCCAAAAAATTTAAAGGCCGAAATAGGCGAGATCAAAAAGATGATTGAGGCTAGGATACCTATATTTGGCATTTGCCTTGGACATCAATTACTCTCAAACGCCTTTGGATACGAGACATATAAGCTTAAATTTGGTCAGCACGGAGCAAATCACCCAGTGCTAAATTTAGAGACAAAAGCGATCGAGATAACAACACAAAATCACAATTACAACGTACCTGAGAGTATCGCAGAAGTAGCTGTTGTGACTCATAGAAATTTATTTGACAACACAATCGAAGGCGTGAGATACAAAGACTATCCGATCTTTTCAGTTCAGCACCACCCAGAAGCAAGTGGTGGTCCAAGCGAGAGTAAGTATATATTTAAGCAGTTTTTAGAAATTTTATAAGATGCAAAATATAAACCTTTACATGATTATCTCAGTTGCATTTTTAAGTAGCTTTAGTCATTGTGTAGGTATGTGCAGCGGATTTTTAAGCTTACAGACTCTATTTTTTAAAGGCAAAAGTAAGAGAGAAATTCTAATGCTAAGCACACTTTATAGTCTAGCTAGAATTTTTGCTTATGTAGTTTTAGGAGCTTTGTTTGGTGCCTTTGGAGCGGCCATTAGCTTTGGCTTGCAAGCAAGAGGTCTTATATTTTTTATAGTTGGCTTAGTGATCGCGTTTATCGGTATTGCCTTACTTTTTAGGGGTGAGCTTTTAAAATTTGTAGAGAATCAAAAGGCGCTTAATTTTGTAGTAAGAATTGCAAAAACGAGGATTCAAAAGAAAAATTTAACAAATTTTTTATTACTTGGTTTTTTAAATGGCTTTTTGCCTTGTGGCGTGGTTTATTATTTTTTGGCACTTGGGATTTTAAGTGCAAATTTTATTGATTCGGCTTTTATAATGCTTGTATTTGGCCTTTGTACATTGCCAGCTATGCTTTTGGCTAGCTTTGTATTTGGAATTTTAAATGAAAAATTTAAAGACATAATGTTTAAGATTTCGGCTAGTATAATGATAATAAATGGAATTTATCTATCATTTTTAGGATATAGAGCAAATGCTTAAGATAAAAAATAAGAGAAATAATTTTTAATTGTGTCAAAATTTATGATGTTTAATAAATATAACCAAAAAGGAAGAATAAATGAGCAAGATTCTTAATAATCTAACTGTTCTTATCGTTGAAAATGAGGGAGATGGTAAAAAAATAGTACAAGAAGTTATGCGAGATAAATTCGAAAAAGTTATCACTGCTCAAAATGGCGATGAAGGACTTAAGAAATTTAAAAAATATAATCCAAATATGGTTATAACAGACGTTTTTATGCCTATAATGAATGGCCTTGATATGGCTAAAAGCATTAAAGAAATTTCAAAAGATACACCTATTATAGTTTTTAGCACAAATAGTGAAAAAGAGACACTTCTAAAAGCGATAGATGTTGGTATTGATAAATACGTTTTAAAGCCGATTGATCTTGATGATTTTTTGGTTACTTTAGAAAATGTTGCCAAAAATAAGATAGAAACAGCAAATATTATTCAGGTTACAAATGGATATAGTTTTAATAAAATAAAACGTGTGCTTATCAGAGATGGTGTTGAAATTTCTCTTACAAAAAAAGAACTTGCATTTATATCTTTGCTCATAAAAAGGCTTGGTACGCTTGTGCTTCACGATGAAATAAAAAATGTTGTTTGGGTCGGTGAGAGCGTGACAGAGGCTGCTATTAGGACCTTTGTTAAACGTGTCAGGGATAAAGTCGGTAGTAATTTTATAAAAAATGTTCCTGGACTTGGTTACAAAATAGATAGAAGACTCTCCTAGTAAAAGAGAATTTATATTAATTAAGTCTTTTTATAGTTTTTCTACTCTAAAATAACCGAAAATTAATATAAATTTAACTAGGAGGAAAATTTATGCGACCATCCCAGTTGCTACATTATGATTATAGTGTGGCAAAACTCTTTATGTTCTCCACGATATTTTTTGGTATTGTTGGCATGGCTATTGGTGTTTTGGTGGCTTTTCAGCTTGCCTGTCCTGATCTAAACTATATAGCTGGTGAGTATTCGGCATTTGGTAGATTGCGTCCTCTTCATACTAACGGTATCATTTTTGGTTTTATGCTCTCTGGTATATTTGCCACTTGGTATTACATAGGACAGCGTGTTCTAAAAGTATCAATGAGCGAATCTCCGTTTTTGATGTTCATTGGTAAGCTTCATTTTTGGCTTTATATACTTGTTATGATTCTAGCTGTCGTGACGCTTTTTATGGGCGAGAGTACATCTAAGGAGTATGCCGAGCTTGAGTGGCCACTAGATATTGCTGTAGTAGTAGTCTGGGTGCTTTGGGGCGTAAGTATATTTGGACTTATTGGTATACGCCGCGAGAAGACACTTTACATCTCAGTTTGGTATTACATTGCTACATTCCTTGGCGTTGCTATGCTTTATCTATTTAATAACATGGAAATTCCAACAAGACTAGTTAGTGGATATGGCTCATGGCTACACTCAGTTTCGATGTATGCTGGCTCAAATGATGCCTTGGTTCAGTGGTGGTACGGTCATAACGCAGTTGCATTTGTATTTACAGTAGCGATCATCGCCCAAATTTATTATTTCTTGCCAAAAGAGAGTGGACAGCCAATATTTTCTTATAAGCTTTCGTTATTTTCATTCTGGGGCCTTATGTTTATTTATCTTTGGGCTGGCGGTCACCATCTAATATATACTGCTGTGCCTGATTGGATGCAGACTATGGGTTCGGTTTTTTCTATTGTTTTGATTTTACCTTCTTGGGGTTCAGCTATTAATATGCTTCTTACAATGAAAGGCGAATGGACACAACTTCGCGAGAGCCCGCTTATTAAATTTATGATCCTAGCTTCAACTTTTTATATGTTTTCAACTCTTGAAGGCCCTATCTTAGCTATTAAATCTGTAAATGCACTAGCTCACTATACTGACTGGGTGCCAGGACACGTACACGACGGCGCACTTGGCTGGGTTGGTTTTATGACTATGGCGGCACTTTATCATATGACGCCACGTGTCTTTAGGCGCGAAATTTATTCAAAATCCTTAATGGAAGCTCAATTTTGGATACAAACAACAGGTATAGTTTTATACTTTGCTTCGATGTGGATTGCTGGTATTACGCAAGGTATGATGTGGAGAGCGACTGATAGCTATGGAAATTTACTCTACTCATTTATTGATACTGTTGTAGTGCTTATACCTTATTATTATATTAGAGCTATTGGTGGACTTTTGTATTTGATTGGCTTTTTGATGTTTGCTTATAATATCTACAAATCAACTTCTGCTAAAGCTATTTTGGCAGAGCCAAAAAGTGCAACGCCTATGGGCGGTGCTAAAGCCAATGCGGAGGTGATGTGATGTTTGCTTGGTTAGAAAAAAATCCATTCTTTTTTGCAGTTTGCGTATTTATCGTCATAGCTTATGCTGGTGTGGTAGAAATTTTACCTGACTTTGCAAATAGAGCTAGGCCACTTGAGGGTACAAAACCTTATACAGTTTTAGAGCTTGCTGGAAAAAATATATATATACAAAATGGTTGCAATACTTGTCACTCACAGATGATACGTCCGTTTAAAGCAGAGACTGATAGATACGGCATGTACTCGCTAAGTGGCGAATTTGCTTATGATCGTCCTCATCTTTGGGGTTCAAAAAGAACGGGTCCAGATCTTATGCGTGTGGGTAATTATAGAACAACAGATTGGCATGAAAATCACATGCTAAACCCAGCCTCTGTTGTGCCAGGTTCGATCATGCCAGCATATCCATTTTTATTTAAGAAAAATGCTGATATAGAGACCGCTTACGCTGAAGCACTAACTGTTAAAAAGGTCTTTAACGCGCCTTATGATGAGAAAGATATGCCAGCTCTTGGTACTTTTGAGCAAGCAAATGCCAACGTGAAAGAGCAGGCTGCAAGTATCGTTGAAAGTATGAAAGATGAGCAAGTAAAAAGTACCTTTGCAAAGGGTGAAATTCGCCAGATCGTGGCACTTATCGCCTATCTAAATAGCCTAAAATAGGAGTTAATAATGGATATTAGAGAACTTCAAGCTTATGGCTATTTTATTTTGACAGCATTCTTAGCTATCACTTTGTACGCTTATTTTTTTCATCTTTACAAAAGTGAAAAGCAAGGTAGAAGAAATTATGAGAAATATTCAAGATTAGCCCTAGATGATGAGATCGGAAGTAAAATTTTAGAGCAAAAGGCTACAAAGGAGAGCGTATGCAATGGCTAAATTTAGAAGATAATATAAATTTACTTGCGTTAATAGGTGCCATCTTAATTATCGTACTAACTGTCGTTGTAGCTGGCAAGTATGTTGGTCAAATGAAAGTTAAAAAAGATGAAAGTGTAGAGCTTAGCGAGCATAACTGGGATGGGATAGGCGAGTATAAAAATCCAGTTCCATTTGGTTGGGCAGTAGTTTTTTTACTAACGCTTGTTTGGGCGATTTGGTATTATTTACTTGGTTATCCACTAAATTCTTACTCACAAATCGGTGAATATAATAAAGAAGTAAAAGAGGCAAACGCTAAATTTGAAAAAGAGTATGCAAACCCAAGCAAAGAAACGCTTCATGCTATGGGAGAGAGCGTATTTTTGGTGCAATGCTCAGCATGTCATGGCATCACAGGCGATGGCATTGGTGGCAAAGCTGCAAATTTACAAATTTGGGGTAGCGAACAAGGAATAATTGATACGATACTAAATGGCTCAAAAGGGCTTGATTATCCTATGGGTGAGATGCCAGCAGGGCTAGCTGATGCTGATGGAGCAAAGGCTATCGCAGCTTATGTTGCAAAAGAGATAAGTGCTATAAAAAGTACAAAAAACGAAAATTTAGTAGCTATGGGAAAAGAGCTTTACGCAGCTTGTGCAGCTTGTCACGGAGATGATGGTAAAGGCATGGATGGCATGTCGGCTGATCTTAGTAAATATGGTTCAAGTGAGTTCATCGTAGATGTACTAAATCGTGGTAAAAACGGCAATATCGGTGTTATGCCTAAATTTAATGATGGCAGATTAAACGAGATACAACAAAAAGCAGTTGGCGAATATGTCATATCGCTATCAAAGGGCGAATAATGGAAAATAAAAATAGAAATATCTTTGCTTTAAATGGTATTAGCGGTTATTTGGTGGCAGTTTTGCTTTTGCTATCTATCCTTGGCGTACTTACTTATATTGGTATTGGATTGCAAAAAGATGTAGCAACCAAGCCTTACTTATTAAAAGATGCAAGTAGCATTGAGATGAAGAGCGTTGATAACGCTAAACACGTCATTATAAAGGAGTAGCGATGCTAGGCATAATAGAAAAAGCCATAATCTTGCTGATAGTTGTTGCAGGAGCTATTTGTGCATGGTCAGTGCTTACATCAAACCACCTTTTTGTAGGCTAGGTGTGAGAAAATTTATACTCATTTTTATATTTTTGCTCTCACAAAGTTTGGCTTTGGGAGCAAATTTTGTGATAAATAATGATGAAATTCTAAGCCAAAAAGTAAGTGTAAAGCTAAATGAGATCGGCAGTGAGCTTTACACAAAAAGCGGTATAAATTTAGTAGTTGGCGTATATAAAGATGGTGAGCTAGAATCTCTTTTTAAAGAGCAAAACCTTAGCTCACCTTATGCTTTTTTACTGCTTATAAAAGATAAAAAGAAAGTAGAAATTTTTGCCGATGCTAATACCTCAAAACTTTTTAATAAAGAACAAATTTTAAGTGTAAATCCAGAGTCAGGAACGATAATTCCTATTTTAGTTTCTAAAAATGGCAAAGATGTCTATAATGCTGCTATATTAAATGGCTACGCTGATATTGCCGAGCAAATCGCATCTAGCTTAAATTTACAGCTTGAAAGTAGTGTTGGAAATTCAAATAAAACTACGTTAAATTTTTTAAGATTTTTCATCTATGGTTTGGTTGCATTTTTTATAATTGTTATCTTTTATAAAAAGGTAAAAAATGGATAAAAAAACCTTTTGGCCTTATGCTATCGTGCTTAGTTTCATTGCTATCATTATCGCTTGCGCAGTAACGATCATCATAGCACTGAAACATCCAGTTGAAATGGATAGCTCTTATATGCAAAGCTACCAAAATGTCGATGAAAACATAACCTTTATCAAAGAGAGTGAAAAACGCTTTGATGAGAAATTTGATCTAAAATTTGAGCCAAATTTTAATGCACTAAATGCTAAGTTTAAATTTCATCTAACTCCAAAAAAAGGAGAAATTTCAGCTTTAAAATATGAAATTTTACTCACTCGCCCACAGACAAATAAAGAAAATAAAATTTTAAGAGCTTCATGGCAAGAAAATGATCTAGTAAGCGAAGAAACAAGTCTAAAAGAAGGCAGGTGGCAGCTACTTTTAAGGCTAAGTGACACTAATGACACAAGGTATTATAAATTTGATCTTAATGTCACAAAATGATCTTAAAATCGCAGCTTTGGTATATGGAAAAGATTTCAAAGCTGGATTTAAAATTTTAATAAACTAATCTTTTTAGCTAAATCTAAAACCAAGTTGCTAAGTTTTTATCAAATAAAGCTATAAATCAAATCTCTTTAAATCCAAAATTTAATCCCAAACGCTCGCAAGTGCCGACATATTCTTTAAATTTATAGATTAGTGGATGCCATTTTTGCGTATCTATCTTTTCATCTTTTAGTAAATTTTCATCTACAAAAATGCCTGTAATCTTACAAGTAACGATGCTAAACCACTCTTTTAACTCTATCTTTTCTACAACCGTTTCTATCTGTATCTTGCACTCTTTTATCCTGACGGTTTTTGCATTTATGCCAGGCTCTTTGCTGAGATTTGCCACCTTAAATTTGTCGTGCTCGTAGATGTAGCCAAGATTCTTTTTTTCTTCTGGTACTTCACTATCACCAGTTAGTTTTTCCATTTTTTGCACAGCTTCTAGCAGGCTTTCATCACATAAATTTAGCGTGATATCTGAACCATTTTTGATATTTTTAAAGCCTTGATTTTCAATGCCTATGCCAAGCACCACTGTATTTCCTAATGTCCAAGAAGATGAAAGCACCGTGATATCATCGCTTGCGTTTTTATCTTTTGTGGTAGCCAGCAAAACCGGAAAGCCGTAGTAAAAACCTTGTCTGTTTAACTCTTTATGCATTTTTGCTCCTTTTTTTGTGATTGTAGCTTTTGGCTCTTTAAGGCTTAAAATTTTAATGTATTTAGATAAAAATTTAAAGCTTTATCTAAGCGTAAAAAGCGCTCTTTTATCAGCATTTAGCTATCATTGCTTAAAAATTCAAGAGAGAAAAATGCATAACCTAAACCAACTTTTTGTCTTTACGAACTCGCGTAAGATTCGTGAATTTAATGCAAGTTTTAATGATGAGCTAATCCCAAAAAGCCTAAGTATCGCTGAGTTTTATAAAAAGGTAGTTTATGTAGATGGTAGGTTTGAGATTGATAGCACCTATGCTTTAGTGCTTATGAATAGAGCCTGTGCTAGCGTCAAAAAGGCAAACTCTGTTCTTAAAATTCCAACTGAGTTTTTTGAATTTTTGAAAAATAATGACTATCTTTTTTCTTTTTTTAAAGAGCTAGCTATTAGTAAAAAGAGTATTGCTGAGATTAAATTTAACGACATTTACGCTAATTTTGAGGAGCATTTAAACATACTTGAAGCGGTTTTAAAAGAGTATGAGAGCTTGCTTGATAGAGAAAATCTCTATGATGATATAACCTTGCCAAAAATTTATAACGTAAATGAAGCTTACATCAAAAGCTTTAGTGAAATTTCACTGCACATAGATGGAATTCTAAGTGAGTTTGAGTGGGAAATTTTAGAGAAAATCTCAAAACTAACTACGCTAAAAATTATCTTTCAAACCAGTGTTTTTAATGCAAAGCTAATCAATAAAATAAAGCAAATTTCAGCTATTAGCGAGATTGAAAATTACAAAAAATATGAGCTAAATTTAAAGACAAATGAGCTAATTTGCTTAGAAAATATCAAAAAAATTGAGCCAGTTTTAGAGAAGCGATTTGCCACTAGAAGCCTGCAATGTGCCTACGCTATGGCAAAGGCGAGCGAGTTTGTGCGTGATGGAATAAAGCCTGAAAACATCGCTGTTATATTGCCAGATGAGAGCTTTAGTGAAATTTTAAGGCTTCATGATAGAGATAAAATTTTTAACTACGCTATGGGCGAGAGCTTTAAAAATACAAAATTTTATGAGGTACTTTTTTACATCACAAGAGTGATCAATGAAGAGGTAAGACCGGTTTTTGATCAAAGTAAGTGTGAGAGCTACGAGGAACTTGGCTTTATCTTGAGCACGCTTGGCGTAAGCGAAGAGCTTTTTAATAAATTTAAATCATGCTACTTTGAACTTTGTGACTTTACTAAATTTAAAGAGTTAATAGATGAGCTTTTAACTCTTGAAAATGAGCCAAGATGTGAAGAGAAGCTCGCGCTTGAGCTTTTTAGGATTGAGAATTTATGTAGGTATTTTAGCTTTAGCCTAAAGCAGCTAAGTGAAATTTTTTTACTAAATATCTCGCGACTAAGCATCGATGATGTGGGCGGTGGAAAGATCAGTGTCATGGGCATGCTAGAGAGCCGTGGAATGAAATTTGATGGTGTGATCATAGTTGATTTTAATGATAACTTCATCCCAGCAAGAAGCACAAATGAGATGTTTTTAAACTCGAAAGTGAGGCAAAAAGCAGGGCTTATAAGCTACCTTGAGCGTGAAAATTTGCAGAGATTTTACTACGAAAGTCTTATAAATAATGCCAAAAAGGTCGCCATAAGCTGTGTTTTAAATGAAGAGAGTATTCCTTCAAGATTTTTAAAAAATTTCAAAACAATAAAAGATGAGAAATTTAGTGACGAGGCGTACTTAAAATTATTTTTAAAAGGAAGTACAAGCCTAAATTTAAGCGATGATGAGATCATTTTGGAGCATGATTTTTTCACTAAACCGCTATCATTTTCTACACTAAATTTATTTCTAACTTGCCCAAGAAAGTATTATTACGCAAAGATAGCTGGTATAAAAGGAGCAAAAGCAATAGCAACTGAGCCAGGATCTAAGCAGGGAAATAGCGTGCACAAGGCACTTTATGAATACTACACGAGTGATTTTTATAGACAAAAAAATATATTTGATTTGGCTATTTTTAAAGAAATACTTGCAAAGCAAGATTTTTCTTCGCTTGAGCTTGAGATTTGGTCGCAGAAATTTAAAGAATACGCAGAGTTTGAAAATGAACGTTTAAGTGCTGGCTTTAGAGTGCTTGAGTGCGAAAAAGACATAGAGAGCAGTTTTTGTGATGTAAAGATAAAAGGCATTATCGATAGAATCGATGCTAGCCCTGATGGTGAGCCTTTTATACTTGATTATAAAACTGGTGATGCAAATGCGAACTCACTTCAGCTTGCTTTTTATGAAGCACTTTACGGTAGCGAGGTAAAAAGTGCTTACTTTGCTCTAAAGAATGAACCTGTGCTTATCAGCTCTAAAAAAAGCGTAGATGATCTAAGGGCTGAGATAGAAAATCTAAAGAGTATAAGTAACACTAAGATAAATTTTGAAAGAAAAAGCGGAGCTTGTAAATTTTGCGAGTATGCCATACTTTGTAGGAGAGAGTTATGAAAGATTTTTTAGCCCTAAAAGCAAGTGCTGGAAGCGGGAAAACATTCGCTTTAAGCGTTCGTTATATCGCTTTGGTGCTTAGAGGCGAAAATATAAACGAGATCATCGCTCTAACCTTTACCAAAAAAGCGGCCAATGAGATGAAAGAGCGCATAATCACAACTTTTTTGGGCTTGCAAAATAAAAAGGACGAGCTTGAGAAGCTTTGCAAAGAGCTTAGCTTGAGCCAAGATGAGGTCATAAAAAGACGCGATGAGAAGCTTGATAGATTTTTGCAAAGTGAGCTAAAAATTTATACATTTGATGCATTTTTCTCTGGAATCCTAAAAAAATTTAGTCAAAATTTAGGACTCAGTCCTGATTACAGCGTGCAAGATAGTCTGCAAGATCTGGCTTGGAAAAAATTTGTAAAAGAGGCAAGCAAAGATCAAAAGCTTCTTAGTGAGCTTGCACTCATGATGATAATCTCAAGTCAAAAAGAGGCGAGCTTTTCGCAGACTTTGGCTAAATTTTATGAGAGTTTTGGCGGTGAGCTAAAAGATAGCGGTGCAAGCTATCCAGATGATAGCAAGGTAAGAGCAGCGCAAAAGGAGATAAATGAGCATATAGCCTTACAAAATGGTGCTAGTGATACGGCCAAAAAGACATTTAGTGAGCAAAATTTATTTGAGCTTTTTAAAAATAAGGTCTTTGAAAGAGAGAGCCTGGATTACCGCACTTTTAGCAAAATTTATACAAGTGAGCTTGATGAGCTTTTTGTAAAGCTAAAAGAGGCGGCAAAAGAGTATATTTTGGAGGTTGAAAGATACAGACTTAGCGGCTTTAGCAAGCTCTTAAACATTTATAAATACTCAAATTTAGAGCTAAATAAAGAGATAAATGCTTTAAGTTTTGCTGATATAAATAAGCTGGTCTTTAAGCTTTTGGTTGAAAATTTTAATAAAGATGTGCTCTATTTTAGGCTTGATGGCCGCATAAATCACCTTTTGATAGATGAGTTTCAAGATACAAATGTGATCCAATATGAGATCATCTTGCCAATTATCACTGAGATCGTTTCAGGATACGGACAAAACGGACTCGGGAGCTTTTTTTACGTTGGAGATACGAAGCAAAGTATCTATAAATTTAGAGGTGGTAAAAAAGAGCTTTTTGATAAGCTGGGAGATGATTTTACTCAGATAGATATAGAAAATTTGCCAAGCAACTACCGTAGTTTAAAGGCTTTGGTGAAATTTAATAACGCTATTTTTGAAGAAATTTATCATAGATATGGACTTAGTTTTGAGCCACAAGAATCAGATAAAAAAGATAAGGAGCTAAGCTACAAAGTAAGTGGCGAGTGTCCTTATTTTGAAGCCGAGGAAGATGACTATGGCTACTTGCGTGTGCTAAGTGATGGAGATATCGCGGGTGCAGCGGTTTCGCAAGTAAAAGAGCTACTTTCTGCTGGCGTAAATGCAAGTGAGATAACTGTGCTTTGCTGGAAAAATAGTGACATCAGCCTCATCTCAGAGGTGCTTAGCAGTGAGGGGATAAAAAGCGTAAATGAAGGCACCTTGGAGCTAAAGCGAACGCCGTTTGTTGCAGCGATCATCGAGTATGCGAAATTTTGTCTTTTTGGTGAAGAAATTTATGAAAAAAATGTAAAAGCACTCGTAAATACAAATCCTAAAAGACTAAAAATAAAAGCTGAAGATAGTGCGACAAAAAGCCTATTTTATCTAGCTAAAAATTTATATATAAATATGGCTGATGTTGATATTTTAAGGCTTTTTGAGCTAAGCAGTGGCTACAAAAATTTAAGCGATTTTATCTTTAATCTTGAAAATTTCAGTTCTAAAATCAGTCCTAAAAATGCTGATGGCGTAAAAATAATGACTGTTCATAAGTCAAAAGGACTCGAGTTTGCTCACGTGATAGTTTGTGATATGATGAGTAAGGGCAGGGGCGATGACTCAAACTTTATAACAGAATATAGCGAAAAAGGCGAGTGGATAGTAAAAAGCCGAATTTCTGGTAGAGAAAATTTTGATCCTGAGTATGCTGGCGTGTTAGAGCAAATGAAAGAGCTTGAGAAGCAAGAAAATATCAATAAAATTTACGTTGCTTTCACTAGGGCTACAAAGTCGCTTATCATCATTAAACAAGCCGCTCCAAGTGGGAATAGTCCTAGCTTTTTTTCTTTTTATACTAGAAGTGATAAAAGCGAAGTAAACGACTATCTTGATCTAAAAGAGTTTAGCTTTGGTAAAATTTTGCCTAGCAAGAGCGAGCAAAAAGAGGATACAAAAGATGAAAAAATGCCTGAAATTTTAAAGATAGAAAGGCAAGATGTAGAGGCAAGAGAGCAAAAAACGAGCGGTAAAAATTTAGAGGCAATCTATTTTGGTTTAGCGTTTCACTATTTGCTCGAGATGAGTGAGAAATTTGATGAAAATTCACTTTTAAAAGCTAAAAGTTTAATGCTAAATAAATTTTATAAATTTCTCTCACCTGATAGGCTTGAAGATGCCTTTAAACGGGCAAAAATGCTAATAAATGAGCCAAAATTTCTAGAGCGCATAAAAGATAAAGAAATTTACAAAGAGCAGCCATTTAAAGTAAAAAATGAACTAAAACAGATGGACTTATTTTGTATCGGAGAGAGCGAAATTTGTGTGATTGACTATAAAACGACCGATAAAAATATCGAGGAAAATAAAAAACAAGTTGGAGAATACAAAGAGGCATTAAGTAAATTTTATCCAAAGCATAGTATAATCGCCGTCATCTTCTACGCTCTTGATGGAAAAATTTCATATATTGAAGTTTAAATGCTACTTAATTTAAGCTTTATAAAAGCATTGTTTAAATACAATCACAACTCAAAAATTAACTTGGCAAAGGTAAGAAAATGACAAAAATAACAAAGCCAAACGAAGTTAAACGAGACTGGATCGTTGTTGATGCAGCTGGTAAACGTTTTGGTAGATTGCTAACTGAGGTAGCAACTATACTTCGTGGCAAAAACAAACCATGCTTCACGCCAAACGTAGATTGTGGCGACTATGTTATCATCATAAATGCTTCAAAAGTAGAATTTACTGGTAATAACAAAGCTGAAGATAAACTTTATCACAGACACTCAGGATACTTTGGTAGCGTAAAGAGTGAAAAATTTGGCGATTTGATAGCAAATAAGCCAGAAAAACTATTTAAATTAGCTGTTCGTGGAATGCTTCCAAAAACTAAACTTGGAAGAGAGATGATAAAAAAACTAAAAGTTTATGCTGGCAGTGAGCATCCTCATACGGCACAAATAGCTAAAAAAGAAGGAAAATAATTATGGCAAAAGTTTATGCAACTGGTAAAAGAAAAACTGCCGTAGCAAAGGTTTGGATAAAAGCTGGAAGCGGTAAAATCGTAGTAAATGGTATGGATCTTAATACTTGGCTTGGTGGACATGAAGCTATAAAGCTTAAAGTAATTCAGCCACTTCTAGTTACTAAACAAGAGAGTTTAATAGATGTAGTAGCCACAACTTTAGGTGGTGGTTATTCAGCACAAGCAGAGGCTTTGAGACACGGTATTTCACGTGCTTTAGCTGATATGGATGCTGATTTTAGAGCAGCACTTAAACCAAAAGGCTTATTAACTAGAGATTCTCGTGTTGTTGAACGTAAGAAATTTGGTAGAAGAAAGGCAAGAAGAAGCCCACAATTCTCTAAACGTTAATGAGTTTTTGCAAGTGCTTTTGCATTTGCAAAATTTAAGTTGTGTAAATTTCAAATTTACATTGTTAATTAAATTATGATTTAGAGTCGGTTAAATTTTATTCAGTTAAAATGTAACCACTTTAAAATAAATCCTAAGAAAGGAATTCTAAATATGAAAAAGATTGCTTTAGCTATGGTTGCCGCAACAGCGGTTTTTGCGTCTAACGCAGCATATAATTATGAAGTTACTCCAACTATTGGTGGCGTTCACCCAGAGGGAAATCTACGTGTAAAAGACCATAACTTCGTTGGTGTTAGAGCTGCTAGAAATCTTGAAGATTTTTTCTTTGATCAAGTAGAGCTTGGTGTTGATTACACTCAAAAAGCAAAAGAAAAAACAGGTAGCTTAACAAGAGAAGGAAGAGTCCTTAGATATCATGCAAATCTTGTAAAAGATATAGTTGATTTTGGACCAGTTAGTCTATATGGCTTAGTTGGTGCTGGTTATGAAGATGTTCCAGCTATTTTTGTTAAAAATGAAGATGGCGGTTTTGGCCAATATGGTTTTGGCTTAAGATATCAAGTAACTGATAGATTTGCTCTTAAAGCAGAAGCAAGAGACGCTATCAAATTTGAACATGCTGATCATAACCTATTCTATTCACTAGGCTTTGGTATCGGTCTTGACTCAAAAGCAGCTCCAGTTGTGGCAGCAGCTCCAGTTGCAGCAGCAACTCCAGCAGCAACTCCAGTTCTTGATGATGATAATGATGGCGTGCCAAATGATATAGATCAATGTCCTAACACTCCAGCTGGCGTGGTTGTTGATGAAAGAGGATGCGAAAAAGTTATCGTTCTTAGAGATTTAGATGTTAACTTTGCATTTGATAGCTATAAAGTTGGACCAAAATATGCAGCTGAGATCAAAAAAGTAGCTGACTTTATGGGCGAACACCCAGATTATAAAGTTGTACTTGCTGGTCACACTGATAGCGTAGGTGCAGAAGCTTATAACCAAAAATTATCTGAAAAAAGAGCAAAGGCAGTAGCTGATGTTCTTGCTGGCTATGGAGTAAGCGAGGATAAAATTTCAACAGTTGGTTACGGTGAGCTTAAACCAATTGCTACAAATAAAACTAAAGAAGGTCGCGCTCAAAATAGACGCGTTGAAGCTACTTTCAATAAATAATCTTATTATTTAAAGCTACTTCTTTCGGGGCTTAGCTTCGGCTAGGCCCTTTTTTATTTCTACGGAGAAAATGATGAACAAAACCATACTTTTTGATTTAGACGGTACACTTATTGACTCAACTTCTGCTATTTTAAAAGGATTTGATAGAGCTTTCTTATCTCATGGTAAAAAAGAGCCAGACCATAATGCATTAAAGTCTTTGGTTGGTCATCCGCTTGAAATAATGTTTGAAAGACTTGGTGCAAGCAAAAATTTAATTGATAGCTATATAAAAGAATATAAAGCTTGCTACGAAAAAATTTATCTTGATGAGACGGTACTTTTAGATTATGCAAATGAAGCATTGAAGGAGGCAAGTAGCTTTGCTGACGTGGGTATAGTTACTACTAAAACTTCAAAATTTTCTATTATCTTGCTTGAGCATTTAGGAGTTATGAAATATATAAAAACTGTTATTGGAAGAGATGATGTTGTTAATCCAAAACCAAAACCAGAGCCAATAAATTTGGCTTTAACTAGACTTAATAAAGATAAAAATAATGCATTTATGGTAGGTGATACCATTATGGATCTAATGGCTGCACAAGCCGCTTTTATTACAGGCGTGGGTCTAACTTGTGGATATGGTCAAAAGAGTGATTTGGAGAATTTTAGTAAACATATTTTCTCAAACCCATTTGAAGCCGTTAGCTTTATAGAAGAGGTTTGATAATCTAATATCCCCAAACTGCTTATCCTTTAAAGTAAATTTAACCTAACCTTTAGCTTGCTTGGTTATAAAATTTACTCCAAAAAATTTATTACCTTTGTTTGGCGCAAAATCTTTTTAAAAATATTTATTATGAATTTTTAACATCTAAATTACTTAAATTGATTTTCTTAATAGCCTACTTTCATAGTAAATTTATCTTATTTAAAATATGAAAATTTGTCTAAAAGTTAGCTAACTTCTAGGAGATCATAGGTTTAAGACCCTAGCTACCTTTAGAGCGCTTACAAATGCAAAATGTAAGTTATATCCGCCAAGCATGCCAGTGATGTCCAATACTTCACCAATAAAATAAAGTCCATTAACGTTAGAAGCTTGTAAATTTTCATCTAAAAATTCACTCTTTACGCCACCTTTTGTAACTTCCGCTCTTTCAAAGCCAAATGTCCCAGCCGGGGCAAATTCATAAGTAAAAAGCCTTTTTATTATTTGTCTATCATTGTTGTTAAATTCATAAAAGGCTCTGTCTTTTAAGCCAAAATTTTTTAAAAATTCTAGCACAAATCTCTTTGGTAAGGGCAAAACCGAACTAAGTTGCTTTTTACCATTTATTAAATTTTTCTCACTAAATTTGGGCAAAAAATTTATGCAAATTCGCCCATTTTGCCAAAATAGCGAGGCGTTTAGTATTGCTGGTCCGCTTATGCCTCTATGTGTAAAAAGTAAGTCTCCACTAAATTTATGGCTCTCGTTTTTGCTATTTATCTCCACATCTGCGTTTAGGCTGACGCCACTAAGTTCTTTAAACCAAAACTCATCTTTTTGTACGCTAAATCCGACAAGTGCAGGTGCAAGAGCTGATGTCTCAATACCAAAATCATTTGCTATTTTATAGCCAATGTCGCTTGCGCCAAGGGCTTTGTAGCTTAGTCCGCCACTTGCGATGACTAAATTTCTAGCTCTAAATTTCTCACTTTTGGTTGAAATTTCAAAAATTTCATCTATTTTTTTAGCGCCAAGAACTTCTTTGTTATAAAAAATATCTGCATTTTGTCTTTTTAAAAGTACGCTCAAGACGCTCTTTGCGCCGCTATCGCAGAAAAACTGATTTTGCTTTTCCTCACTAAATTTAAGCTCACTAAAAAATTTTAAAACTTGATCTGGAGTCAGTACCTTTAAAATTTGCTCTATAAATTTTTGCTCTCCAAGATAGTTTTTGGCGCTTATGAAGCGGTTTGTGATGTTGCATCTGCCTCCACCGCTTGCTAGGATCTTTTTGCCAGCACTACTATTTTTTTCTAAGATGGCAACCTTTTTACCATTTAAATTTGCTCCTAAAAATAGTCCGCTAGCACCGGCGCCAATGATGATGACGTCGTAGATCAAAACTTCAAACTCTCTTTTAAAGCCGCCTCGCTTATTAGGCGAGAGTCAAATTTTATCACTTGATTTTTCTCGTTTTTGTAATAATCGACTACACCTTTTTGGCTATTTAGTAACTCTAAATTTAAGCTTACTTCAGGACTTAGGTAGATGTTTTTAAAAATTCTTGGATCGCTTAGGCTAAAGAGTAAAACAAGCCAGATCACGCAAAGCACCACGCAGATGATGGCGAGTACTTTAAAGCCAAAGGCGTGCAAGATATACCCACCAAATGCACCTCCAACAAAGCTTCCTAGATAGCCAAATGAATTAAATACACCAAGGGCTGAGCCTTTTTGTGAGGATTTTACAAATTTTGTTGCAGTTGATTGCATAATGGGCTCGTGAAGGTTAAATCCTATAAAAAATATAGCAACTCCCAAAACGAAGATAAAAAGTGTAAAACTAATGGCAAAAATGGTGTAGGTTAGAGCAAAAAGCAGCGTACCAGCTATCAAGATGACCTTACTAAGTCCCTTGCCATCGCCAAGGGCGCCAGCTAGCCCCATAGCCAAAAAGCCAAGCACGGCGCCAAGTGTATAGACCTTGTAAAGCTCGCTACTTTCGTAACCATACTCTTTTACCAAAACGAT
Source organism: Campylobacter concisus (assembly GCF_902460625.1). Classification (GTDB taxonomy): domain Bacteria; phylum Campylobacterota; class Campylobacteria; order Campylobacterales; family Campylobacteraceae; genus Campylobacter_A; species Campylobacter_A concisus_AD. The sequence continues at coordinate 74,395 of NZ_CABPUT010000003.1, read as the reverse complement.
AGGGATCACCAAAAATGCGATACTTGCTAGCATCTTTTGCATAAAAGAGGTGAAATTTATGATCATGTAGTCTTTTTGTAAAAACAGCTTACCAAATGGCACTTTTTCACTTTTGGCACTCACTTTTATCTCTTTTGGCACAACGGTATAAAGAAGTACAATGCAAAGTAGGCTAAGAGCGGCACTTAGGTAAAAAAGGCTTGAAAGCCCGAAACTTCTAGCAAGAAGCGGTCCAAGCACCATCGAAAGCGTGAAGCTAAGCCCTATAAAAGCACCCATTATCGCCATGGCTTTTGAACGTTTTTCTTCTGTTATATAGTCACTTATCATCGCAGTCGCAACTGCTCCGATAGCACCTACACCTTGTAAAAATCTACCAAATAGCATGGTAAAAATATCGCTTGTAAGTGCACAAATTATTGAGCCGATGATAAAAACCAAAAGTCCGATCGTTAATGTTTTTTTGCGTCCTATCCTATCCGAGAGCGCTCCAAAAGGCACTTGAAATATCATCTGTGAGATCGCATAGACGCCTACTATTAGCCCTACTAAAAACTCGTTTGCTCCGCGTAAATTTAAGGCATAAAGGCTAAGCACCGGCAAAACTATAAAAAGACCTAAAAATCTGCTTGCTATGATAAAAGATAGTGGTAAAACGCTTTTTAACATAAAATTTTCCTTATTTTTAAAAGGACTAAGTTTATCATTTTAACGCTAATTTAAATTTAAAAATTTAATCTACTTTTTTGTAAAATACGCCCAAAAATCAAGGAGCTCTTGCAATGAAGATCGTGCTTGCGACATCAAATTTAGACAAAGTAAAAGAAATAAAAGAGTATTTAAAAGGCTATAAAATTTATGCTCTAAGCGAGGTTGTAAAGCCATTTGAGATCGTTGAAGATGGCAGCACTTTTCAACAAAATGCACTCATAAAGTCAAGAGCTGTCTTTGCAAAGCTTAAAGAGCAGGGGCTTGATAATGAGTTTATTGCTCTTAGCGATGATAGCGGCATTAGCGTAGATGCGCTTGGTGGCGAGCCAGGGATTTATTCAGCTCGCTATTTTGACCTTGATGAAAATGGTAAAGTATGTGGCAAAAACGCAAATGACGCAAACAATAGAGCAAAGTTAATTAGCAAGCTAAAGGCACTAAATTTAGAGAGTTCATCAGCGCACTATACCGCCTGTATCGCTATTAGCTCAAAATTTGGCGACTACACGACGCATGGCTTTATGCATGGAAGAGCGATTGATGAGGAGCGTGGTACAAATGGCTTTGGCTACGACGCGCTCTTTATCCCAGATGGCTTTACTAAAACGCTTGGTGAGCTAGATAATGAGACGAAGCTTAAAATTTCTCACCGTTCAAAGGGACTTGAGCTTGCAAATTTCGTGCTAAAAAGTCTAAAGAAAAACTTTAGTTAAGCCCATTTAGCCCTTTGTTAGCTCTCTCTAAAAGATCCAGTGCACGAGGATTTTGCTCTTTTCCATTTAAAATTTCAAGCACTTTTTTGTAGTTTTGGGTAGCTTCGTCCTTTTGATTAAGCTTTGCTAGGTCGTTAGCAAGCTCTACTAAAAGCTCTGATCGCACAAGCTCGTTGCCATTTAACTCCGGCGTGATATCAAGTAAATTTAGCGCTAAAAGGTGGTTTTCGTGGGCTTTGTCAAATTCGTTTTTTAGGTAGTAGGCGCTAGCGATGCCTTTTATACAGATGAGTTCGTCGTTCATTGGGGCATTTGGCGCGTTGTCATAAATTTTTAGAGCTTCTTGAAAATTAGCAAGTGCTTCGTCGTATCTGCCTAGCGCCTTTTGTGCCGCACCTAGGCTATGATAAGAGCGAGCTAGTAGCAGCTTGTCGCTAACGTTTGCCGCAAGCTCTAGGGCTCTTTGTGAGAGCTCTAACGCCTTTTGTGGCTCTTTATTTACCATGCAAATGCTAGCACTATTTATGAGCGAAGTGATCGCCTGCTCGGTGTTGCCCTCTTTTAAGCAGACATCAGTCGCTTGCTCGGCTAAATTTATGGCTCTCTCCAAATTTCTATCGCTTTTATAAAACTCCCTCACACTCTCTTGTATTAGCTCGTCACAGCTACTTGCAAAGAGGCAAATAGGCGCTAAAAATGGCAAAATTTTCTTCATCTTTTTACCTTTAAATTTTTGCCTTATTTTACCTTTTAAAGCGAGAAATTTATATTAACTTTGCTAAAATCACTAAAATTTTAAGGAGCCAAAAATGTCAAATATCTTAATCATCGGAGCAGGTGGCGTGAGCCAAGTCGCAACCGTAAAATGCGCGATGAACGCGGACGTTTTTAGTAAGATCACCCTTGCTAGCCGCACCAAAAGCAAGTGCGACGCGATCGCTAAATTTATCAAAGACCGCCTAGGCGCGCAAATCGACACCGCTCAGATCGATGCGGACGATACCGATGCCGTAGTCGCGCTCATCAAAAAAACGGGCGCCGATTTGCTTTTAAATGTGGCACTGCCGTATCAAGACCTAACCCTCATGGACGCGTGCTCTCGCGCCGGCATCCCATACATCGACACCGCAAACTACGAGCACCCGGACACCGCCAAATTTGAATACAAGCTGCAGTGGGCAAAGGACGGCGAGTTTAAAGCCGCAAACACGATGGCGCTGCTGGGAAGCGGCTTTGATCCGGGCGTGACGAACGTATTTTGCGCCTATGCGCAGCAAAATCTCTTTGACGAGATCCATGAGATCGACATCCTAGACTGCAACGCAGGCGATCACGGCTATGCGTTTGCGACGAATTTCAATCCCGAAATCAACCTGCGAGAAGTGAGTGCAAAGGGCCGCTACTGGGAGCGCGGCGAGTGGAAAGAGACCGAGCCGATGGAAATAATGTTCAAGTGGGACTACCCGAAAGTAGGCGTCAAGGATAGCTACCTGCTCTATCACGAGGAGCTAGAAAGTCTTGTTAAAAATATCAAAGGGCTAAAGAGAATCCGCTTTTTCATGACCTTTGGACAAAGCTACCTAACTCACATGAAGTGCCTAGAAAACGTCGGCATGCTACGCATCGACGAGGTCGAGCATAACGGCGTAAAGATCGTGCCGATACAGTTTCTAAAAACTCTACTGCCTGATCCTGCAAGCCTAGGCCCTCGAACGAAGGGCAAAACCAACATCGGCTGCGTGATACGCGGCTTAAAAGACGGCAAAGAGCGTCAAGTCTATATCTATAACGTCTGCGACCACGAGGCTTGCTACGTCGAGACGGGCGCGCAGGCGGTGAGCTACACCACGGGCGTACCTGCGATGATCGGCTCGATGATGGTCGCAAAGGGCATTTGGAGTGGAAAAGGTGTCTTTAATATGGAAAATTTCGACGCCAAGCCTTTCATGGACGAGCTAAATAAGCAGGGCTTGCCGTGGGAGATGATAGAGATGAAACCCGGTGAGAGGTATGAAGTAAAATAGCAAGGCTTGTCTTTTTCTACTTATACTTCGTTGAAATTTGATTTTTAATGCTCACGTATCAAATATACGCTCCACTTAAAAATCAAATTTCGCCTCGTCTAAGCGAAAAATACATTCACGGAATATATATTTTCAGATGTGACAAAATAACTTATACATAAAAGGTAGCAAATGATATATAAAATTTTAAAAAACTTAGAAGCATTTTTTGTAAGAATTAAAAATAATTTTTTAAATATGAATAAAGAGAAAAAATTTTACTCCATAGCTTTGATTTTTTTATATTATTTTTTATTATTGTTTTTTTT
>NZ_CABPUT010000003.1:60016-66799 GCF_902460625.1 Campylobacter concisus | reverse complement strand
TTTAAGGCGAGAGAAATTTTTGAGATAAAAATTTTTAAAAGCCCAAATTGATTAAATTTTAGGCTTTTAAAGTTGCATTAAAATGGCCAGATAGCTTCCATGAGCCTTGTACCCCAAGGTTTTTTGGTAGATTTGTCTAGCTCACCCTCTGTTTTATATAAAATTTTAGCGTCAGCTATATATTTTGAGTCGATTTCGTTGTTTTGTGAGATGTCGTAAGGTCTGATGACACCACTTACTTGCATGATCTGCTTTTCGCCGTTTATAAGTAGCTCGCGGCTACCCTCGATAAAGTAATTGCCGTTATTTAGTATTTTTATGATCCTGGCTGAAATGGTTGCGGTAAATTTCTCGCTTCTGTTACTCGTGCCACTTCCTGTAAATTTATTGCCACCGCCTGCTTTAAAGCCGATGTCGCCGTATTTGTTTAGATTATCAGCTATATTTGAAAGTGGAGCAGCTCCAGCCGTAAATACACCGCCACCAAGCGAGATGGTACTATCCTTATTTGTACTTTTACTACCAGTTGAAGTTTGGCTTGCATTTTCTGAGATAACGATAGTCACGATATCATTTACATTCATCGCCTTTCTATCTGAAAAAAGAGGATTCTCGCCCTTACCAAAGAGGCTACCGGCGTTACTTTGTCCGGTGCCACTATCTTTTGAAGGGAGTTGCTCGACATAAACCGGGGGTTTCATATTGATATGAGGATCAGCACTTGGTGTGCAGCCAGTGCAAATAATGCCCGCAGATAAGACGAGCCAAATCGTTTTATGATTCATAAAAATGCCTTAAAATAAGTATCTTTGTGCTAAAATTAAGCAATTTAAGTTCCTAAAAAGGTCGCAAATGAAAAGTTGTTACGTTTTTACAGACAAAAATTTAGCACATCTGCAAGAAATTATAGCTACAAAATTTAAAAAAGTTGAGATTTTTAAGATAATCCCGGATGAAAACGATGAAAATAACTTAATAAATTCAAATGAAAAAGAATTTTTTCTAAAATTTATAGATAAATTTGAAGAGTTAAAAGCCAAAAGCGACTTCGTCATAGTCATTGGCTGTGAGAGCTTTAGTGTCTTTGGCAAAAGCGAGCTAAATTTAAAGATAGCTAGAAATTTAAACGCTCCAGTTTTTGACGAAAACGCAAGCGAGCTAAAAGCACTAAACCCAAACTCAAAGCTTCTAATCACCGATAAGATAGATGAAATTTTAAACTATAAAGCAGATATCATCACACAATTTAAATTTCAAAGCTTGCTTCTAAAAAGAGCTAAAGTTGCAAACAAAACCGTTGTTTTACCAGAGAGTGACGATGAGAGAATTTTAAAAGCGGCTCATATCGTGCTAGAAAAAGGTGCGGCAAATATCATCTTGCTAGGACTTAAAGATGAAATTTCAAAAAAAGCAGCCGCTTTGGGGCTAAATCTAAGCAAAGCCAAAGTGATCAATCCAGAACAAAATGAGCTGACAGATGAATTTGCAAAGAAAATTTATGAGCTTAGAAAGCATAAAGGCGTGGATGAAACTAAGGCAAATATGCTTGCAAAAGATAAAATTTACTTTGCTACGATGCTAATTCATGAAGGCATAGCTGATGCCTTGGTAAGTGGTGCTACAATGAGCACGGCTGATACGATCCGCCCAGCCTTGCAGATAATAAAAACAAAGCCAAATGTAAGTGTGGTAAGTGGGGCATTTTTCATGGCACTTGAAGAAGAAATTTTGCTTTTTGCCGACTGCGCCGTCACGCCAAATCCAAGCACAGATGAGCTAGCTAGCATAACGCTAAGCAGCGCTCAAACGGCAAGTGCCTTTGGCCTTAACCCAAAGATCGCTATGCTGAGCTACTCTACGGCTGATAGTGGAAGTGGGCCTGATGTGGATTTTGTAAAAGAGGCTACCAAAAAGGCGAGCGAGCTTGATGCAAATTTAAAAATCGCAGCACCTATTCAGTTTGACGCAGCCGTTGATCTAAGCGTGGCTAGCAAAAAGATGCCAAACTCAGAGGTTGCTGGGCATGCAAATGTCTTTATCTTTCCAAATTTAAACTGCGGAAATATCTGTTATAAAGCAGTTCAGCGAAGCGCAAACGCTCTAGCAGTAGGTCCGATACTTCAAGGATTAAAAAAGCCAGTTAATGATCTAAGTCGCGGTTGCCTCGTTGAAGACGTGGTAAATACTATCTTAATAAGTGCCATACAAGCAGGAGAATAATATGAGAATTTTGGTTTTAAACTCGGGTAGTAGCTCAATAAAATTTCAACTTTTTGCAATGGATACCAAAACCAGTCTAGCAAGCGGTCTAGTCGAGCAAATCGGTAGCTCCAGCTCAAGAGCGGTACTAAAAGCAAATGGCGAAACCTACGAGATAAAACGCTTCATAAAAGACCACCATGACGGACTTGAGGCGATGAACGAGCTCTTTGTCACTTCACACACCTTGCACGATCTAAGCGAACTTGATGGTATCGGACATAGGATAGTTCACGGCGGCGAGAGCTTTTTTAGCTCAATGATCGTTGATGAAAGCGTCATCAAAAAGATCGAGGAGATAAGTCCGCTTGCCCCACTTCACAATCCAGGGCACCTTGCTGGCATTAAAAACGCGATGAAAGAGAGCAAAAATGTACCTCACGTAGTCGTTTTTGACACGGTATTTCATCAAAGCATGCCAGAGTACGCCTACCGCTACGCCCTACCCTACGACGTTTGCAAGACTCATCACATCAGAAAATACGGCTTTCACGGCACTTCGCACAGATATGTCTGCAAGCAAGCGGCAAAAATGCTTGGCATAGAGTTTGATAAATTTAACGCTATCTCACTTCATCTAGGTAACGGCGCCTCAGCATGTGCGGTGCAAAACGGCAAAAGTATCGATACCTCGATGGGGCTTAGCCCACTTGAAGGACTCATAATGGGTACAAGAAGCGGCGATATGGACCCAGCCGTGGTCATTTACCTGCTAAATATCGGCGTTTTAAAGTGGAACGAGATCGATAACTTTTTAAACAAAAAAAGCGGACTTTTTGGAATTTGTGGCTCAAGTGACATGAGAGAGGTTGTGGCCAAAATGCAAGATGATGAGCGAGCAAAGCTTGCATTTGAGATGTTTTGCTACCGAGTAAAAAAATATATTGGCTCATATTACGCTATTTTAGGACGCGTTGACGCACTTATATTTACCGGTGGCATAGGAGAAAATGCACCAAATACAAGGCAAAAAATTTGTGATGAATTAAAGCATCTTGGCATTCACATAAATCACGATCTAAATTTCCAAGACATGCGAGGCGAGAGATGCATAGATGGGGATCACGCTAAGATAAAAACGCTCATCATCCCAACAAACGAAGAGCTAGAAATCGCGATAGAAACGGCTAGAGTAATAAAAGAGAGCAAAGCCAAATAAATAGATGTTTAAGCCAGACTTGATATATAAATTTTAAGCCTAATTCGTTTTAAAATAGAATTAGCATTTTTAGGCTACGAGATAAAAAGCTTTTGCGATTTTAAGCTCGCAAAAGCTTGCAATCAATTTTTCTTAAAAAATCTCAAAATTTTTGCTTGGAGTTTAAACTGATCTGAAAGTTCCATTATTGGATAAGCTCCGGCGTATTTTTTGCCGCCAGGCAGGTCTTTGCTAACGCCTCCACGTGCAGCGATCTGCGCGAAGTCACCCACTTTTACATGACCAGCTGAGCCGCTTTGTCCGCCCATTACAACGTTTCTGCCTAGCACTGTTGAGCCAGCAAGGCCAGTTTGTGAGACGATTAGGCAACCATTTCCAAGCTCGCAGTTGTGGCCTATTTGAACGAGATTGTCTATCTTTGTGTAGTTTGCGATCATCGTGCTTTCAAAAACACCACGATCTATCGTCGTGCAAGCACCGATCTCGACAAAATCGCCTAAAACTACATTGCCATTGTGATAAATTTTCACATGCTCGCCAGTTTTTGTATGCGCATAGCCAAAGCCATCACTGCCTATAACGCAGTTTGCCAGCAGATGGCACTCGTTACCGATGACACAGTCATTGTAGATGACGACATTTGGGTGGATGATGCAGTTTTTACCGATAGTTACGTTATCGCCCAAAAATGCTCCAGCCATTACTACCGTATTTTCGCCCACGCTCACATTTGAGCCTACATAGACATTTGGCATTATCTTTGCACTCTTGGCGATATTTGATGGCTTTGACTCACAAAAAAGTGGCTTAGCATAATCTTTACTAAGCAAGGCAAATGCAAGGTGCGGATTATCACACACAAGTGCAACCATACCAGCTGGCACCAAGTCTAAAAGCGATTTTGTCACCAATATGGCTCCAGCGTTTGATGTGCTTATAAATTTTGCATTCTTCTCGCCGTCGCAATATGTTAGCTCAGCTTTATTTGCATTTTTTAAAGAATTTAGAGCAAAAATTTCAAGATCTTCTCCGCTAAAAGTAGCGTTTACTTTTAAAGCTATTTCACTTAGTTTCATCATATATCCATTATCACAGATCCGCCGCGTACGACGTCAACTGGATTAAATTTCTTTATCGATTTTAAAAAGCTCTCGATCCTACTCGCATCGTCAGCCACCATGACAACGATGTAGTTTTCGTTTGTATTTGTAACGATACCATTATACGACTTTAGTATCGCCTCAAGACCGGCAAAATTTTCACCAAGCGGAATTTTCACAAGAGCCATCTCTTTTTCGACAAATTCGCCACTTTCTATGACTTTATACGTTGGTATGAGCTTATGAAGCTGCTTTACGATCTGCTCTAAAACCCTCTCGTCGCCACTTGTTACGATGCTCAGTCTTGAGAAGTTGCTCTCAGGTATTGGAGCAACGGTTAGCGTGTCGATGTTGTAGCCCCTGCCTGCAAAAAGTCCAGAAATTCTAGCCAAAACGCCGTGTTCATTTAAAACTATAACCGAAATCGTTCTTCTGATACTCATTTTTCTTCCTTGCTCTTTAATATCATATTATAAATCGCAGCTCCAGCTGGAACCATAGGAAGCACGTCCTCAAAGCGGTCGATCCTAACGTCGATCATCGCTGATTTTTTGCTATCGATCGCTTCTTTTAAAGCCTTTCTAAACTCATCCTTACTCTTGCAAACAAAGCCAACGCCGCCAAATCCCTCAGCGATCTTTACAAAATCAGGCTGCAAGCTAAGATCAGTCGATGAGTAGCGTTTTTCATAAAAAAATGTCTGCCACTGACGAACCATGCCTAAGAAGTTGTTGTTTAAAATGATGTTTATAACAGGCATATTTATCTCATGAGCCGTCATTAACTCTTGGATATTCATAAGTATTGAGCCATCACCTGTAAAATTTATAACAAGATTTTCTGGTTTTGCACATTTTGCGCCAATCGCTGCAGGGAGGCCAAATCCCATTGTACCAAGTCCACCACTTGTGACAAGCTGTCTTGCTCGGTTAAACGGATAAAACTGCGCCACCCACATTTGGTGCTGGCCGACATCTGTTGAGATTATCGCATCAGCTCCTGCTATCTTTGCGGTCTCTTCGATGACCCATTGCGGTTTTAAGACCTTGTCGCTATCTGTGTAGCCAAGTGGATTTAGTTTAGAATATCTATCTAAAATTTCTCTCCAAGGTGCATAGTTTTCAGGCTTTGCATTGACTTCTTCGTAAAGCTCAGTTAGCACGTTTGTAAGATCACCAACGATTGGATAGTGAGCATTTATGATCTTTGAGATGGAGCTTGGATCGATATCTATGTGAATTATCTTTGCATGTTTGGCAAACTCATCCGTCCTGCCAGTGATCCTGTCACAAAACCTAGCCCCAAGCGATATGAGAAGGTCGCACTCACTAAGTGCCATATTCGAAGCGTAGCTACCATGCATGCCTGCCATGCCTAAATTTAGCTCATCTTTTGCGTCAAGCACACCAAGAGCCATCAGTGTCTCAACCGCTGGAATGCCAGTTTTTTTCATAAATTTACGTATGATCTCGCTTGCATTTGATGCGATCGCACCACCACCGATGTATAGAAGCGGCCTTTTAGCTTCATTTATCGCAACTGCTGCTTTTTTTATCTGTTTTGAGTTGCCCTTATAGGTCGGTTTGTAACTTGGAATAGAAATTTCTTTTGGATATACAAAATCTCCAAGTCTTGATGTGATATTTTTTGGGATATCGATATGAACTGGTCCTGGACGGCCTGATCTTGCGATGTAAAACGCCTCTTTTATGATACGAGGTAGCTCTTCAACGCTATTAACTAAAAAGTTATGCTTAACACAGGGGCGTGAAATACCGACTGCATCGATCTCTTGAAAAGCATCTGTGCCGATCATAAATGTTGGCACCTGGCCGCTTATAAGCACGATTGGAATGCTGTCGCTATAAGCTGTTGCAAGGCCAGTGACAGCATTTGTAAAGCCAGGGCCACTTGTCACAAAAGCAACGCCAACTTTACCACTAACCCTAGCGTATCCATCGGCCGCGTGAACGGCTGCTTGCTCGTGGCGAACCAAGACGTGTTTGAAATAAGTCTGCTTGTATGTTTCGTCGTAGATATTTAAAGCTGCACCGCCAGGATAGCCAAAGACTATATCAACACCCTCTTCGTGCAAGGCCTCGCTTATCATCTGTGAACCAGAAATCTGTTTTATCATCACTTTAGCCTTTTGATAAATTTATCGCAGATTATATCCCAAAGCATTTTAAATCCATTTTAACTTTCTAGCGAATTTTAGGTATTGCTTTGATTTTCTTGAAAAATTTTTAACTAATTTAAAAGAAT
>NZ_CABPUT010000003.1:0-59436 GCF_902460625.1 Campylobacter concisus | reverse complement strand
GTATAAATTTTAGGCTTAATTTTTTAATTAAAATAAGCCAAAAATTTTGCTTCATTTTTTATATCATTTAGCTTTTTAATGGCCTTGCCAAAGTCGTCAGAATTTATAAAAACATTAATATTTTCATTTTTCTTATAGACTTTATCGTAGTATTTTGTGAGTAAAATTTCAGCTACTTTAGCAATGTCATTTTCATTAAATTTAGCCACAGCTTCATCTCTAGCTTTTTTATCGATAAATGGCGAAATTTTCTTCATACACTCGTCAAAAAAGGCTTTATCCACACTTTTATAGTCATCTACTATACAAGAAATTCTTTTTTCTAAACTTGCGCTCACTTCGACATTTATACCACTACGCATCGCCTCATAAAGACTTTTTGGCAAGCTTAATGAGCCTATTCTTCTACTTTCGCCCTCAATAAAGCAAATTTCATCTTTTAGCGTGATGAGCTTTTCAAACAACGCATCTTCAAAGCTTTTTTGGCTTGGCTGCGCGCCATTTATCGCCCCAAAGACAGATCCTAAATGATTTGCCATAGCTTCAAGGTCTATTGACGGGCTTAGAGTCCTTATTAGCTTACTTTTATAGCAGCCAGTATTTCCAAAAAGAGTGATAAATTTTGTACTCAAAGGTCGATTTAGAAATTCTAAAACGTGATTTCTATAAGCTTTATAGCCACCACTAAGTCTAAAAACCCTATATCCTATCATACTTAGCACATAGCCAACAGAATTTGATCTAAGCCCACCTTTAGCGCAGTAGATGCCAATAGCTGAACCAACCTTGGCTCTTTTATAAACCTCATCAATGATATTTTGTAAATTTTTGCAGATATATTTTGCGCCAAGGCTCTTTGCTAGGGATCTATCGCTTTTATAGATCGTGCCTACCTCTTTATGTTCTGCATCATTTAAAGCATATAAATTTATGGCATCTTTTATGTGTGAATATAAAAATTCATGTGGCGATCTTGCGTCTATTAAAATTTTAAAAGAGCTTCTTTTCTCTAGCCACTGCTCTGCATCAAGCTCAAATAACGGCACTAAATGCCTTTTTTAGTTTCTCAAAAAGCGGATAAAATGGCGTTCCATTTACTCTCACATCGGAGATGGTGGTTATAAAATTTGTATCTCCGCTCCACCTTGGCACAAGGTGATAATGCACATGCTCAGCTATCCCAGCTCCCGCTGCTTTGCCTAAATTCATACCTATATTTACGCCATTAGCATAAAGCTCTTTTTTTAAAATTTCAACTCCAAGCCTTACAAATTTACTCATCTCAAACCAAGTCTGCTCATCAAGCTCTTCGATCTTGTCGGTATGCTGATTTGGTATTATCATAAAATGCCCTGGAGAATACGGATATAAATTCATGATCCCAAAACAATGTTTAGCTCGAAAAAGCACACCATTTTTATCATCATCATCTGAGCTTATAACATCACAAAAAACACAGCTATCTTTTTTAGCGCTAAAGTATTCGCTTCTCCAAGGGGCACAAAGGTGCTGCATTACTCGCCCTCCTTTATCTTTTTGACGGCATTTTTTATATCATCTTGCCTCATAAAATGCTCTCCTATCAAGAAAGCATCTACGCCTATTTTACTTAGCTCTCTAAGCTGTTCATGCTCGTAAAGGCCACTTTCAGCAACTATTATCTTGCCATTTGGCAAAAGTGGTATGAGCTTCTCACAAAGGCTCATATCCATCGTAAAATCATCTAAATTTCTGTGATTTATACCTATTATATTTGCTCCTGCAAAGATAGCCTTTTTCACATCACTCGCGTCGTGAGTTTCAACCAAAACTTCAAGCCCTAAGTGATGAGCGTAGTCTAAAAGCTCTTTTAGCTCATTTTGAGTTAACGCTTTTGCGATGAGCAAGATAAAATCCGCCCCATAAACAAGAGCTTCAAGAATTTGATACTTATCAACGATAAAATCTTTTCTAAGGATCGGCCTTGATGCGTAGCGCCTAACTTGAGTGATATACTCGATGTTGCCTTTGAACCAATGTGGCTCAGTCAAGATACTAAAGGCATTTGAGTACTGCTCGTATTCTTGAGCTATTTTTATCGGCTCAAAATCCTCTCTTATCACGCCCCTACTTGGGCTTGCTTTTTTGATCTCAGCTATGATTTTTATAGGCTCATTTTGACTTGCTCTAAGTGCATTTAAAACATCTCTTGGCACGTATGGATTATACGCGAGCGAGCGACCAAGCCACTCCTCAGGGAAGTCTGCTTTTCTTTTTTCAAGATCATCTTTGGTTTTTTTAATTATCTCATCAAGTATCATTTTTTAAGCCTTTTGTTTAGATTTATTATACAGCGCTCTATTAGGTGCAAATGCTCTTTTGCCTCTTTTGAAGTCCTAAAATCAACATCTTTCATTGCATGTTGCATGATGCTTTTTGCCTTTTTGCACTCACCAAGCTTAAAATATCCCCACGCTAGCGAATCCTCATAATAAGGCGACTCAGGCGAGATAGCAAGTGCCCTTTGCACAAGCTCTATACCCTTTCTAGGATCAATGTCATGGTCTATCAGCAAGTAGCCATAATAGTTAAAAAACATATCATTTTCTAGTTTTGGCACACTAGCTTCAAATTTATCTAAAATTTCAGCCATTTTTTGTTCGTTCAAGGTATCTTTATTCATCTCGTATTCGTAAATCGCGGCTTTTGCTAAAAAATTTAAATCCCTGCTATCGTTATAAATTTTAACAGCAAGTATATATGCATCACCAAAATTACTAGTCGCCGCATAAAGATCCATAAGCGCTATATCGTTGTAGCTATATTTTTTTAAAATTTCAATTGCTGCTTTGTAATTTTTATCATAGATAAAAAACTGCACGATCTTATCAAGATAAGAAGTATCGTGATTTAGTTCATAAAGCTCTTCAAAGAGTTCGATCACTTTTGGGAAATTTCTTTGCTGGGAGTAAATTTCAGCCAAAAGCTCACAAGTCTTTAGCGTGCAACCTTGTTCATCTTTAAATTTTTCAAGATATTTTGTAGCGTCTTTTATCTTATCCATGCGATTTATCAAAATATCAACGATACGGAGCAAATTTTCTTCTTCTTGCTTTAGAGAGTAAGCCTCTTCAAAGTATTTTAGCGCAGTCGTTGTTTCATTTTGCATCATACAAATAGTGCCAAGCATGAGTAAATTTTGAGCATTTGGCTCTTTTGTAGCAAGCTCTTGCATTAAGCTTTTAGCCTCATTTAGCTTTGAAAGATTTACTAAATTTGCCACCTTTATACGGATAAAATCGCTATCGTCTTTTAAGCTTTTTTCACCTTCATTTATCAAAGCATCTAAATTTTCATTTTTTGTAGCAAAGGCGAGTTTGATCGCCTCTTTTAAATAAGCTTTTTGATTTGTATCTTTAAAAATGTTTGAGTAAGCTTGAATACTAGCATTCACATCTCCACTATCTTGAAACAATAAAGCCTGCATTAGACGTAAATTTATACTTTTATTATCGTCAGCCAAAAGTAGTTGCGAGTTAAAAAATACACTCATAAAAAATACTAAAATTTTACGCCAATGCATTCTGCTTTTAGCTCCTTTAAATTTTTTTTAAAATAATTCCAAAACGGAAAAGTCCTACATTGCTGTGGCCTTAGCTCATAAACTGAACAGTTTTTATTTTTTTCATCAAAAAATACACAAGCAAAGCCATCTTCATAAGGCTTCTCTTTTATGCTACACCTTAGCCCAACTCTTATTAAAAACTGCTTTTCAAACTCATCTTTACTCATATGAAATGCGGTGCAAAATTTTGAAATTTCTTCTTCATTTATCCAAATATACCCGCTCTCTCCCGTGCAACACTTACCGCCACAGCTCTCGCAAAGGCTGGCATCAAACTCATAGTTAAAGCCTTGCACCCTCACGCTAGCCCTTGATAATCAACGCTGTTTGTATCAGCTTTTTTAAAAATTTCAATCGCCTCTTTTGTATGCGAGCCATTTTCGCTCATTACCAAAGGTGACAAAATTTTTAGCTTTGAGTTTGAATTATTTCTTACCTCAAATAAGGCTAAATTTGCTGGCTTATCAGCCTTTGTATGAATAAATTTTAGGCTTACTAAATTTAGCTTAAACTCTTTTAGGCACGCTACAATCTGACTAAGATCATCAGGTGCGTAGCAAAAAAACGCCCTTTTGTGAGGCTTTAAATTTACACTTATACCTTTTATAAAGTCTTTTAAACTTAAAGAGCTTGTGTATCTACTAGCCTTTATATGCTCATCTTCGCTTTGTTTCGTACCCTCGTGATAAAATGGTGGATTTGATACGATGAGGTCAAATTTCTCACTATCTTTAAAATCTGCAAAATTAGCATTTATAATTTCTGCCTCCAAGCCGTTCTTGCTGGCATTAAATTTAGAAATTTCACCATTTATTTGTAAGATATCAAGCAAGCTTAGGCTGGAATTTTTAAAGTCGCGTTTAAGCAAAAGCCCAAGTATCCCACATCCTGCACCAACGTCTAAAATCCTACCTGAAAAATTTTTCAAACTTGAGCTTATAAAATCATAAAGTACCAGCGTATCGCTGTTGTAGCGATAGCCACTTTTTAGCTGAGCCAAGATCATCTATAAACCTTGATGATAAAGCCGCGCGTTACATCTTTTACGATCACTTCTGAGCTAAAGCTTATCCTTGCAAAATCGCCAAATTCTTCTTTTATAAGCTCGGCTGCTGCCTTTGCGCGCTCTTTACCAACGCCATAATTTACATAGTTATTTAGCCTGCCAAGATCGTCTTTTTTGATGCTTTGAGCCACATTTGACGGGATGACAAAATTTTTCTTATCTACGATCGGAATTATCTCATAAAGGTAGTTTGAGTTAAATCTTTGCAAAAATTCGCTCACTCTATTCTTGCACATCACGCTAACCTTATCTTTTGCATCCATGTCATCACACTCAAGGCTGGAGATCAAAACTAGCTTTGTTGGAGTTTCAGGTTTTGTCGTAGCTTGTAAAATATTTTTTAAATTTACATTTTCATTTTCGAGTTCATCTTGCCTATTTAAATTTTGCTCGATATCTTTTTGAAGTTCGATGATCTTGGCATTTACTGGACTTCCTTTTACGCTAGATGAACTAAGTTCGTTTATTTTAGAATTTAACCTTTCAATCGTCTTATTGCTCTCATTTAACTTATGTTTTGCGCTTTCAAGCTCATTTTGTAAGCTTAGTAAATTTTTACCGCCGCTTTTATTGCTATCAGCAAAAAGAGCCGACGTATCAGCTATCTTCTTTTGCAAAATATTTATTTGCTGACGCAAAATTTCATAATTTTGCATATCGATCTTTAGCGTTCTTTTTTGAGCTTCTAGCTCACTTTGCTTTGCTGCTAGCATTTGGCTTGTTTGCGTGAGATTATTTTCTAGCTCTTTTATCTTTTCATCTTTTAAATTTATCTTTGCACTTAAATTTTTTAACTCGCTGTCATTTAAACCAAGCTTTTGGGTCTGCAAAGAGATAGTTTGATTTTGCTCAAACAAAGTTTTTAAAAATTTATTTGTCTTTGTATCAAGCGTCTTTAGCTCATCTCTTGTATTTTTAAGGCTCTCTTCACTTAAATTTAGCTTTTTATTTAGCTCACTTAGACTTACATTTGCATCTAAATTTTGCTTCTCTAGCTTTTTGTTTATCAAATTTGCCCGTTCAAGCTCTTTTTTAAGTGAATTTATATTTTCATTTGCGAGTTTATTTTCCTGCTCGCTTTTAAGATTTTTTTCTTTTAGATCATTAAAACTTTTATGAAGTGCCGCAAGGGAGGCGTTTAGCTCCAAATTTTTACCATTATAGTTTTCAACTGCCAAATCTTTTGAGTTTAAATTTTTCTTTATCTCATCAAGCTCATAAATTCTGTCTTTTAAGGCGGTTTGGTTTGACTCAAGAGCCTCCTCAAGATCAATTATCTTATTTGCCTTTTTTGAAAGCTCATCCTCCATAACACTTTTTTGCGTTTCAAAGCCATCAGTTAGAGCGTTTATCTCTTTTTCGTAGCTAAATTTTTGTGTATTAGCGTCACTTTTTGCTCGCTCGATCTCCTCTTTTAAAAGC
The DNA here is from genome assembly GCF_902460625.1 of Campylobacter concisus. Classification (GTDB taxonomy): domain Bacteria; phylum Campylobacterota; class Campylobacteria; order Campylobacterales; family Campylobacteraceae; genus Campylobacter_A; species Campylobacter_A concisus_AD. The sequence continues at coordinate 53,344 of NZ_CABPUT010000003.1, read as the reverse complement.
AAAATTTCTCTTTTTTCGTTTTTATCTTTTTCATTTTGAGTATTTTCATACTCTTTTATTAGTGCATCTTTTTGAGCCAGTGTCGTATTTAGCTCTATATTTTGCTCTTTTAAAGCTGTGTAATTTGCTTCAGCCGTCTCTTTAAATTTAGCAAAATTTGCTTCAATATCTTTTACCTTACTTTCATCGCCATTTTTTGCCTCATTTATCGCATTTTCAAGGTCTATTATCTTTTTTTCATAGGCTTTTGAGCTCTCTATCATATCAGCTTGAGCTTCATTTAGCCGTTTTGTGAGAGTTTGTATATTTTCAAAGTGTTGTGCTTCAAGCTCGCCAAGCGTCTTTTGGTTTTTTTCAACTATCTCATTTTTTTCATTTTCGATATTTTTTTTCATCTCTGAAATTTTACTTATAAGGTCTAAATTTTTCTCGCTGATATCGACATTATCAGTAGCTAAAATTTTATTTTTTTTACTTAGCTCACGAACTTGTTCTTGAAGTTCATTTACATCATTTGATAAATTTTGATCGTTCGTTTCAGTAAAATTTTGGATATAGCTTTTTGGAGTTATATATCCGCCATATTCGTAAAGATCGTCTTTGCTGATATATTTTTGTCTCTCTTCTTCTGGCAAATTATCAAAATTTATAGAATAAATCGTTTGATTAGTATCTTTTGGTGTCTCATCTTCTTTTGGAGATTTAAAAAACGATAGGCAAAAGCCAGCTATCAAACAAAAAATAGCTAGTAAAATTTTATTTATCAAGCTTATGCCTTGCCCTTTAAAATGTCTTTTATGACGTGATGAGCGTGATTTAGAGCAACGACTATTGAGCCGCCATTTTTTAGCACGATGTCACCGCCCACATAAAGTCCTGGCACGCTACTTTGGTAGTTACTATCAACTATTGGAGTGCCTTTTTCATCAATTTTTATCTGACATTTTTGTAAAAAATCAACCGGACTTGAGCCACCTATTGCATAGACAACTCTGTCATAAACGCGAATTTTGCCATTTTCATAATGCACTCTAACTTTGCCTGATTCGTTATCTATCTCTTTTATATCGTGATTTAGCCTAACTTTTATCTTACCGTGCTTTTCTAGCTCCCAAAGTGCACTTAAATTTGTCTCATTTACGCGGCTAAAATTATCTTTTCTATAAGCGATTGTGGTTTTATTGTATTGGCAAAGCTCGATCGCATACTCAACTGCTGAGTTTCCGCCACCTACAACAAGCACTTTTTCGCCGTTCGTACAGCTATCGAGGTTAAAATTTACAACCGCGTTTAGTGAAGGTGGGATTTTATAATCAGGCTTATTTGGTCGTCCCATTTTGCCAATTGATATCATCACATTTTTAGCTTCATAGACGGCTTTTGAGGTAGTTACTTTAAAAATTTCTCCATCTTTTTTCACGTTCTCTACTTCAGAATTAAAAAAAGCTTCAATCTTTTCAGTATCAAGCAGCTTGTCAAAATAATCAAGCGTGCTCTCTTTCGTGCCATCTTCAAACGAAACTACACCATGTATCGTGCTATCTTGCCCTTTATACTCTTTATCTACGCGTTTATTATCTTTATAAAATTTTCTTATCGTTTGGCTGTGATTATCACCTTTTTCAAGAAGCAAAACGTTGTTTAAGCCATTTCTTTTTGCCTCAACTACGCTAGCAATTCCACAAGGTCCGCCACCAACAACAATTAGATCATAAACATTTACCATCTTTTTCTCCAAATTTTATAAATTCTAAGCTTTTTTAACTAGATCAGCCATCAAAAACGCAAGCTCAAGTGCCTGATCAGCATTTAGCCTTGGATCACATTGTGTTTCATACCTTTGCTCAAGCGAGCTTTCAGTAATGTTTAATGCCCCACCCGTGCACTCAGTCACATCTTGACCTGTCATCTCAAGATGCACGCCACCAGCTCTTGTGCCCTCAGCTTTGTGAATTTCAAAAAAGCTTCTAACTTCGCTTATTATCTTGTCAAATTCTCTGGTTTTGTAGTTATTTGATGTTTTTACAGTGTTGCCATGCATCGGATCGATACTATAAACGATATTTAGCCCTTCTCGCTTTAGCTCTCTTAAAATTTTTGGTAAATTTTCGCCTATCTTATCAGCGCCCATTCTGATTATCACATTTAGTCTGCCAGCTTCATTTTCTGGATTTAGCTTATTTGCAAGTGCGACGACATCTTCAGCCTTTGCACTTGGTCCGATCTTTACACCGATAGGATTTTTCACACCGCTTAAAAAATGTACGTGAGCGTCGTTTATACCACGTGTTCTCTCACCTATCCAAAGCATATGAGCCGAGCAGTCATACCACTCACCGCTAAGGCTATCAACCCTAGTCAATGCCTCTTCATAAGGTAGCAAAAGCGCCTCGTGAGATGTATAAACCGCGGTTTGATTTATGACTGGCGTATTTGCTGAAGTGATGCCACAAGCTGCCATAAATGAAAGCGTCTTTGTTAGCTCATCAGCTAGTTTTGCGTATTTCTCGCCGATCTCTGGCTTTTTAACAAAGCCTAAATTCCACTTATGCACTTGATGTAGGTCGGCCAAACCGCCTCTTGAAAAGGCTCTAAGTAAGTTCATCGTAGATGCACTTTGATAATACGCCTCGATCATGCGTTTTGGATCAGGCACTCTTGCCTTTTCGTCAAATTCAAAGCCATTTATAATGTCGCCTCTATAGCTTGGAAGCTTAACGCCATTTACCTCTTCAAAATCGCTACTTCTAGGCTTTGCAAACTGCCCTGCCACGCGGCCCACTTTTACCACTGGATAACCACCAGCAAAGGTTAAAACTATCGCCATTTGAAGCAAAACCTTAAACATATCTCTGATGTTGTTTGCATTAAAATTTGTAAAGCTCTCAGCGCAGTCGCCACCTTGAAGCAAAAATGCCTCGCCATTGCAAACTTTTGCAAGTTCTTCTTTTAAACTTCTAGCCTCGCCAGCAAAGACCAAAGGAGGAAGCGATTTTAATTTTTCTTCGACCTCTTTAAGCTCTTTTAAACCTGGGTATTTTGGTTGTTGCAAGATATTAAATTCTCTCCAGCTATCGCGGTTCCAAGTCATTTATTTTCCTATCTTTTTTGCCTTAAATTAGACGCTGATTATATCACGGCAAACTTAAAAAATAAAAGCCATTAATGGGTTATTAAAGATATTTTGCATACAATCGCTACTTTAAATTTACCCAGAAAAAGAAAAGATTTTTTTCATGATAAAAGGCATATTTTATTCGCTTTTGGCATCAGTTTTATTTAACTGCATTTACTACATGTCAGTGCTCATGAACCCCATCAGCACGCAAGCTCTTGTTGGATACCGCATGATCTTTGCCATGCCTTTTGTCATCGCAGCCATTTTTTTGTTAAAACAGCAGCGAAATTTCAAATTTTTACTTCTAAAAATAAAGCTAAAACCTAAAATTTTACTAGTTTTACTAGCTACCTCGCTCATTGTCTCATTTCAGATGTGGCTCTATCTCTGGGCTCCAAGCAACGGATCAGCGCTAAAAGTCTCTATCGGCTACCTCATCATGCCAATAGTCATGGTCCTTTTTGGACGGATATTTTTTAAAGAGCACCTCTCTAAAACAAAGCTAGCCTCGATATTTTTTGCAGCCCTTGGCGTCTTTAGCACAGCTATACTAAGCGGCGGCATCTCGTGGGAGAGCGCTGTAGTTTTTTGCCTTTATCCAGTCTATTTTGCCATTAGAAAGTACTACAACCTTGCAAATTTCTCAAGCTTTGTTATAGAGATAATTTTTATGTTTTTATTCTCATTTTATTTTGCGCTCACAGCCGATATGAACTACGTGATGAGCCAAAATCCAAACATCTACTATCTGCTCATCTTGCTTGGTGCTATCAGCGGCATAGCCCTCATCGCCCAGATCCTCTCAAGCACGCTCGTGCCGATAAATGTACTAGGTTTGCTTACATATTTTGAGCCTATAATGATGCTTTTTGTCTCATTTGCTATCGGCGAGAGACTGGAGAAAAGCTCATACTTTTTAATGATCTGCCTAGCCATCTCGGTCACACTTTTGATGATAGATAGCATAAATTCTATAAAAGGCGACAAAAATACCAAGACTAAATGAGAGCCAAAAAGGCGTTATTCTCGCGCTTAGCGCCTTTTTTATGTGGGGGTTTTTGGCGGTTTATTTCAACCTCTTTAGCAAAGATGTCGATGCTTATGAAATTTTAGCCCACAGAGTCATTTGGTCATTTTTCTTAATGGCTGGAGTGCTTTATTTTAGTGGCAGAATGGGTGAAATTTTTGCTTTACTTAAAGATATTCGTTCGCTAAAAACCTTATTTTTGAGTGGTATATTTATCACCACAAACTGGGGCGTTTATGTATATGCGGTTAGCAATGGCAAAATTTTGGACACAAGCTTGGGCTATTTTATAAATCCACTAATAAGCATGCTCCTTGGCGTTATCATCTTCAAAGAAAGGCTAAATAAAAGCGGAATTTTAGCCATTTGTATAGTCGTTTTAGCCATTAGCATACAAATTTATGCCCAAGGTGGATTGCCATTAGTTTCCATTATCTTGCCGCTTTCATTTGGATTTTACGCAGCAGTTAGAAAGATGGCAAAGATTAGCGCATTTAACGGGCTTTTTATAGAGACATTTTTTATGTTCCCATTTGCACTTGCTTACGTTTTTTACATAGTATTTTTAGGTAAAAGCCACTTTGGGCTAAATGAAGACTCACTTTTAATGATCGCTTCAAGTATCGTAACCATCGTACCACTTGTCGCATTTAACGCAGCGGCAACAAGGATAAATTTAACAACGATTGGCTACTTGCAATACATCTCGCCAACCATCGCGATCCTTTGTGCGGTCTTCATTTACGGCGAAAATTTGGACGGCTACAAGGTCATCTCGTTTTGCATGATCTGGCTGGCACTTGCGATAATTAGCATAGACAAATTTAAAAAAAGGAGTAAAAATGAATAATGTGACGATTTATTTGTTGCTTGCGTTTTTTGCAGCGCTTATTTTATATTTTCAGATACAAAAACTAACCAGAAAGCTAGACGAAGAGGGAGCGGTGCCAGCTTATCAAAAGGCCGCACAAGAGGTTTTAGAAAATTTAAGCAATGCTGAGAAATATCCAAAATTTTGCAACATAATATTTAAAAAAATAAACGCCTTAAGGCAAGATATTTTATTTGAAGATGCGTTAAATAGTGAGTCTGAAAAAGATAAAGCATTAGATGTCTTAGAGCAAATAAGAGAAAAACTGGAAACTTTATCAAAGCAAGAGAATTTAAGCTGGGAGAGCGAACTCTTTGCGATCTTGGACGAGCTTGATGGCTTTATAAAGATAAATTTCAAAAACGGCGAAGATAGAGCTGAGAGCTTAAGAGACCAACTAAAAAAAGAATTTGATGGGTTATAAAAAGATATTCAAAAGACCTAAAGTTATAAAATAATAAAAACTAAGGATAGAAATATGATAAGCGATAATTTAAAAAATGAAATTTTGGATGGATTTGATTTTTACAAAAATAGATACGCCGAAAATACAAAATATAGATCGGACGACAAAATAACGTATGATAAGTTAAGTAACTTTCGTAAAAATTTAATAACTTTTTCTGATGATATTTTTAATGGCTTTAAAGTTATAGATCATGGAAAATGGCAGAATAGTGGAAATATTTCAGAGTATATATGGAATAGAGACAAGCCCCATGGAATAGAAAATAAAACAAATTGAATTATTGGTTTTGCCGTCTTGGCTGAGCCAGCTAGTGTTTATAGATCTATTGACCTAATCAAAGATAATATAAATAATGAAGAAAAAAGGCAAAAAGATAAAATATATGAGTTTTTAGAAACCGAATGCAAAAAGATACATATATCTGGCTTCAAACTTGATAAACTTGCATGGGAAAAGTATATATACTTTACCATAGAAAATATATATACTTTTACAACTCTTGACTACACAAGCTTACTAAAAGCACTAACAAATGTATATAGGTTGGCATATGAGAAATTTTATAAAAATACGGAAAGCAATCAACAAAACAATAGTGATAATGAAGGATATAAAATGACCGACAATGACAAAAAATTAACTTATCCACTTAATCAAATTTTATACGGCCCTCCAGGAACAGGAAAAACATATAACGTTGTTCGTAAAGCACTAGAAATCATAGAAGGCAATGCGTCAGATGATATGTCTAAATTTAAAAGGTATATTGAAAGCGGACAAATAAAATTCGTAACATTTCATCAAAGCTATGGATATGAGGAATTTGTTGAGGGTATAAAACCTATTTTTAACCAAGATAAGGGATTAGAATACAAAATAACAAATGGAGTTTTTAAAGATATTTGCAAAAATGTAATTTTTAATGTAGGAGATATGATAGAAGGATATACAATCTCTTATGTTGGAAGTGAACTCATAAAACTAAAGAAAAAAAATATAGAAGGAGAAATTCCTGTCCCAATCTATTTAATAGAAGAATTAGTAAGATTATTAAAAAATGGGTCTATTACAATAGAAGATATTAAAAATAGAAGTGCAGCAGAAAAAAATCCAGAAATACTCGAAAAATATATAGTAAATGGTTATACAAATTTGTTCACGTATTTAGTTGAATACTATATGGAAAAATCAAGCATAAAAACAAAAAAACGAGTATTAATCATCGACGAGATCAACCGCGGGAATATCTCTAAAATTTTTGGTGAGCTCATAACTCTAATAGAGCCGTCAAAAAGGCTAGGGGCAGATGACGAGATAATGGTCGAGCTGCCATACTCAAAAGAGAAATTTGGAGTGCCGTCAAATTTATACATAATAGGCACGATGAATACGGCGGATCGAAGTATAGCCCTCATGGATACGGCACTTAGAAGAAGGTTTGAATTTATGGAAATGATGCCAGAATACAATAATCTAAAAGAAGTTGCTGGCATAGATATCGGACAAATGCTAAAAACAATAAACGAACGCATAGAGTATCTTTACGACAGAGACCACACGATAGGACATGCTTATTTTATAAATGTGTCAGACATGGAAACGCTTGCAAATGTCTTTAAAAACAAAATTTTACCGCTACTGCAAGAGTATTTTTATGACGATTGGGAAAAGATAAGGCTAGTGCTAGGAGATAATCAGAAAAACGAAGACCTTCAGTTTGTTAAAATCAAGAGAAATATGGCAGCAGAAAGACTATTTAGAGGAAAAATCGACTATATAGACGATAAGATTTTATACGAGATAAATAGTGAAGCCTTTAACAATCCGCAAAGCTACATAGAAATTTATAAAAATGCAACAAAGTCAGATAACGCTAACTGAGTTTGAGCGTATATATCAGCACGATATATGCAAAAAAGACTTTGGCGATATAGAAAATTTTATCCTTAAAAATAGCGATGAAAATGCGCCTTTTTTAAGGATAGCAAGCGGGGTTGGCGGGAAATTTATACAAGCTAGAAACTATGTCGGAGTTTTACAGACAAAAAGTGGCTTAACGATAGAAATTTTGCCAAAAATAGCAGACAAAAACGACGCCGAAAGATCAAAAGCAGTTTTTATAAAAATGCTAAGAACGCTAAAAAATTTCCCATTTAAAAGCTCAAATTTAGCCAGTTTAAAAACACAAAATTTACCGCTTTTGGAAATTTTCATATCTATGTTTTTATGTGAGCTTGAAGCTCTTGTAAAAAAGGGGATAAAAAGCGACTATGTGGCGCTAGAGGAGAACCTAAATTTCCTAAAAGGAAAGCTTAATATAAACGAGCAGATTAAAAGAAATAGCATCCACAAAGAGCGGTTTTACGTAGGATACAGCGAATTTTTAAGCGATATAAAGATAAATAGGATCATAAAAACAACTCTTAAATTTCTATACAAAAAGTCAAATTCTAGTAAAAATCAGCAAAAAATACGCGAGCTTTTGTTCATATTTGATGAGGTTTGGGAGTGTGAGGATTATAAAAATTTCTTTGCAAAGCTTGTCATAAACCGCCAAGTAAAGCACTACGAGCAAACTCTTTTATGGTGCAAGATCTTTTTGCTTGGCAACTCATTTACACCGCACAATGGCGATGATCTAGCCCTTGCCTTGCTATTTGATATGAATGCACTCTTTGAAAGCTATGTTGGAAATTTTATAAAGAAAAGCTTTCCAGGTACAATATTACAACACTCAGAAAAACACCTCATTGAAGAGCCAAAAAGCTTCAAACTAAGACCTGATATATTTTTAAAAGGCAAATTTATAGCCGACACAAAATGGAAAATCATAAGCTCAAGAGATGATATCTCACAAGCCGACTTATATCAGCTATATGCTTACGGCAAAAAGCATCCGTGCGACGGCGAGCTACACCTCATCTATCCAAAAATAGATGACATAAGACAAAAAACTATGAAATTTAGATACGACGATGAAATGCTGCTTGAAATTTTATATTTTGATCTTGAAAAAGACGAAAATAACACAATTTTACTAGCGTAACTTTCTAAAAGCCAAATTTAAAGCTTCGCTTTAAGAGCCATTATCCTCTTGTATGAAGCGTCTATTCGCTCTTTGCTGATCTTTTTCTCATTTACAGCATCGATTATGATCTGAGTTATTAGATCGGCCGTTCTTTGGTTGTTTATCTTAAACTCGCTAAAGAGCAAGATGTCGCCACCAGCGTTTATAAATTTCACCACCTTTTGTGCTAAAGCTTCGTCACCAACGCCTTTCATCAGCATATCATCGCTAATGACTACGCCATTAAATTTAAGCTCATTTCGCAAAAGATCGGTTATTATTTTTTTAGAAAGTGTGGCTGGGTTGTCCTCATCGATGCCTTTTACAAAAAGGTGTCCGACCATGATGATCTGCGCTCTACCAGTGCTTATGGCGTCTTTGTATGGCAGTAGCGCGTCTTTACTTAGCATGACCTCGCTCTTATTTTTATGTGAGTCCTCTTTTGAGCTACCATGCCCTGGGAAGTGCTTAAGTGTCGTTAGGATGCCCTGCTCTTTAAATGCGTCCATAAAAGCATCAGCGTAGATCACCACCTTGCTCGCATACTCGCTAAACGCCCTTTGCTTAGCGGCGATGATCGGTGAGTTTTCATCGTGTAGATCAACCACTGGGGCAAAATTTAAATTTATGCCGCACTCTTTTAAATTTATAGCCATTTTTGAGTAGAAATCGTATGCACTTTTGATATCAAGCGTGCTTGCGACCTCGTATGCGCTAGGATATGGACCATCAAAGCTCTTATCTTTCATACGGCTAACATTACCGCCCTCTTCGTCGATAGCGATGAAAATTTTAGGACTTTTCTCTTTGATCGCCTTTATGCTAGCTTTTAGCTGGGCTTTGCTAGTGACATTTCTGCCAAGTAGCATCACACCGCCAAATCTCTCATACCCAGCGTCGCTTAACATCGCGCGAAACGCAGCGTCTTTTGTGCTAGCTCCGTTAAAGCCAACCATTATCATCTGTGAGACCTTGGCTCTTAGGCTCACTTCAGCGCCATTTAGCCCCAGGGCAAAAATAGCCACAAAAAGTATAAATTTAAAAGTTCTCATCTTCTTCCCAAAAGCGATTTTACGCTCTCAAAAACATCTTTGCCATTTAGCATGTTTTCGACCTCGCTTGCGATTGGCACATATATGCCCTTTTCTTTAGCGATCTTGCTAATGGCCCTTGCAGTATCGACACCCTCAGCCACCTCGCCAAGCTCATTTAAAATTTTCTCTAGCCTCTCGTGCCTTGCGATGCCTAGACCTACGCGGTAGTTGCGCGAGAGTATCGACGAAGCGGTTAAGAAAAGATCTCCTGCGCCACTTAGCCCCATAAATGTCTCATCTTTTGCACCAAAAAATTTGCCAAATCTAGCCATCTCGACAAGCCCACGTGAAATGAGGCTAGCCCTTGCGTTGTTACCAAGACCAAGACCGTCGCAGATACCGCCAGCTATGGCGATCACGTTTTTATACGCCCCGCACACCTCAGCGCCGATCACATCATCAGAAGTGTATGCTTTCATATAGCTTGGGAAAAATGAGGCAAATTTTAAAGCTAAATTTTCATTTTTAGAATTTACCACCAAGGCACAAGGCAGCTTTTGCATAATCTCTTTTGCAAAGGTCGGCCCTGAGAGAAAGGCCAAATTTTCTCTATCAACAAAGTCTTCATAAATTTCATTTAAAAATTTAAGATTTGCCGTGTCTATGCCTTTGCTGGCGACTAGGATCTTTTGACCTTTGTTTTTGTAGTTTTGCTTTAACCATAAATTTGTAGCTTGCGTTGGGATCGTGCAGACTAGATATTCGCACTCCAAAGCTTCATCCAAGCTTACAAAATTTGGCATCTCTCTTGGCGTTCTTGAGCTGATGACGCACTCGTTATTTTCACTAAATGCGTGAAAAAGCGCACTGCCCCACTTGCCAGCTCCGATGACTGCTATGCTCATTTTAGCCCTTTTTTAGCCTATTTTGGCCTTTAAAAGCTCATTGACCTTGCCTGGGTTAAACGCACCCTTGCCCTCTTTCATCACCTGACCGACAAAGAAGCCAAACATCTTATCTTTGCCGTTTTTATACTCTTCGACTTTGTCGGCGTTTGCAGCTAAAATTTGATCTATGATCGCGATGATCGCTGAGTCGTCGCTCACTTGTTTTAAGCCAAGCTTTTCAATAACGCTATCAACGTCCGCGTCATTTTCCATTAGGTAGTCTAGCACCTCTTTTGCAGCCTTGCCGCTTATCGTGCCATCTTCTATGCGTTTTAGTAAATTTATCATCTTAGCGCTACCAACCGGGCTTGTCTCGATCGTTACGCCGTTATTTAAGCGGCCAAGAAGCTCGACTATTAGCCATGTAGTAGCAAGCTTTGGCTGAATTCCAGCGGCGATCAGCTCTTCAAAATATCTAGCCATCTCAACGCTTTGAGTTAAATTTAGCGCATCGCTCTCTTTTACGCCTAGCTCACTAACATATCTTGCGACCTTTTGCTCGGCAAGCTCTGGTATCTTTATCGCTTCGTTATACATCTCTTCTGGCACTTCAACAGGGAGCAAGTCAGGGTCAGGAAAATACCTATACTCCGCGCTATCCTCTTTACCACGCATCGATCTTGTCACTAAATTTGTCGTGTCAAACAGCCTTGTCTCTTGATAGACTTCTTGGTCGTATTTGCCATCTTCCCAAGCTGCACTTTGGCGCTCCACCTCGTAATCGATCGCTTTTTGGATAAATTTAAATGAGTTTAGATTTTTTATCTCAACCCTTGTATAAAGCTTGGTATCGCCTTTTGGACGAATAGAGACGTTTGCGTCGCAGCGGAAGCTTCCCTCTTGCATATTTGCATCACTGATATTTAAAAAGCGAAGGATTGAGTGCAATTTTTTAAGATAAGCCACCGCCTCATCACTGCTTCTAAGATCTGGCTCACTAACTATCTCAAGAAGTGGCGTGCCGGCTCTGTTTAGATCAACCAAACTCTCGGTTTCTTCATGGATGTTCTTTCCAGCGTCCTCTTCAAGGTGTGCTCTTGTTACGCCGATGCGTTTTTTAGTACCATTTACGTCGATTATTAGCTCGCCACCTTCTACGATAGGAATCTCAAACTGTGAAATTTGATATGCCTTTGGAAGGTCTGGGTAGAAGTAGTTTTTTCTATTAAAGACTGATTTTTTATTTATCTTAGCGTTTATCGCCGTACCAAAGCTGATCGCTTTTTTGACAGCTTCTTTGTTTAGCACAGGTAGCGCTCCAGGAAGTGCTAGGCAGGTTGGGCAAACGTGAGTATTTGCCTCGTCACCGAAGCTAGTTGAGCAAGAGCAGAAAATTTTAGTTTTTGTATTAAGCTGAGTGTGAACTTCTAAACCGATAACGACTTCGAACATATTTTTACCTTTGAATTTATGCAAATTTTTAAGGCGTATTTTAGCGATACTTTCTTTTAAAATATCTAAAAATGAGCGTTTTGACTGGAAAATAAAGAAGGTGATTTAAAAATTTAAATAGTTTTAAAAAGAAAAAAGCCATATAAAAATATGGCTTTAAATTTTAATGCTCGTGCTCACTAATAGCAACAGCACCAGCTAGATAAACGTAAGTTAGCATCATGAAAATAAATGTTTGCAAAACAGCCATAAGCGTTAGAAGTGCGAAAGCTGGAAGCGGAGCAAACCAAGGTGCAAGTGTAAGCATCGCTAGCAAGAATAGATCATCACCCTTGATATTACCAAAAAGACGAAATGATAGCGAAACTACACGTGAAAGATGCGAGATGACTTCAACTGGAAACATAATAGGAGCTAGAAATTTATTCGGCCCCATAAAGTGTCCAAAGTATTTAAAAAATCCATTTTCTCTAATGCCCTCAAAGTTGTAATAAACAAATACAACTAAAGCCAAAACTAGAGTTAAATTTAGACTTGAAGTTGGTGACTCAAATCCAGGAATAATACCTACAACATTTGAAAAAAATACGATAAAACCGATAGTTGCAACAAGTGGAAGATATTTCCTAGCTAGTTTTTCACTGCCTAAAGTATCTCTTCCCATCGATATAACGCCCTCCAAATAAGCTTCAACTATATTTTGAAGACCCCTTGGCACAAGCTGCATCTTACTCCTTGTTATATAAGCAACTATGATAACAATCAAAGCTACAAGCAGAAAGTGAAACGCATAGATAAAGGCGTGGGAGCTATTTAGGAAATTTGAAAATAGAAACAAATCTTTCATTAATTTACCTTGGATTTAGAATTTTGCGTGATTGTAACAAAATTATTGTTAAAACATTTTTAATTTTAAACTCTGAAATAATCGAAAATCAATTTACAAATAGTCACTGCAACTACCACTAAAAACATTGTTCTAATAAATTTTACCTCTTTTTTAATGACAAGATTTGATCCAAAATATGCGCCTAAAATTTGACCAACTGCCATCAAAAGTCCAACAGCCCAAAGCATCTGCCCACCAGCTATAAAAATGCCAAGAGCAACGATATTGCTAGTAAAATTTAAGAGTTTTGTATGAGCGACAGCCTTTTTTAAATTTAGTCCAATTAATGCCACTATCGCAAATGTCCAAAAAGAGCCTGTTCCTGGACCAAAAAAACCATCATAAAAGCCAAGTATTAGCCCAAAAACTACATAAAATAGCTTTTCATTCATCTTTGCAGCTCTATCATTTTCACCGACTTTTGGCATAAAAAGCGTATAGATAAAAATAGCAATCAGCAAAAATGGGATAATTATCTTTAAAAAATTTGTATTTAAAAATAGGATAACCACTGCTCCAATGATAGCTCCAATGAAAGTAAAAACGATACCTACAAAGCACTCTTTATAATTAATTAATCCCCGTTTTGTGAAATTTAGAGTCGCCGTAAAGCTACCAAAGACACCTTGAAGCTTATTTGTGCCAAGTGCAAGATGTGGTGGTACGCCCATCGCCATAATAGCTGGAAGCGTTATAAGCCCACCTCCACCAGCGATAGAATCGATAAAACCACCTAAAAACGCAGCTACAAAAAAAACGACATAACTAAGTAGATCAAATTCCATTTTTTGCTCTTTTGATAATTGAAATAAAAGCAGATTGTATTTTATTTGTACTTATCTTTTTGTAAAATTTTTATATTTGTAATGAGAGATTTTTAAAATTTATAAATTTTAACGAGCCTTTAGATCTAGCTCAAAGACTCGTTTATTAAAGTGATTACTTAATAACGCCACAAAGCATTCTAGCACCGCCACCGCCAAGTGCTTTTGGATTGTCGCTGTGATTATCGCCACCAACATGAACCATTAGTGAGTGACCTTTTAGCTCGTCAAGATTTTTTATCTTTGGGGCTAGCACTGGATAGTTCGCATTGCCCTCAGCATCTACGTAAAGTGCTGGCAAATCGCCTTTGTGGCCCTTGTCGTCCCATGCAAAAGAGTGCATCTTTGTGCCAGCTGGATCCCAGTGACCGCCTGCTTTCATACCAAGACCTTTTTCAGTCGCACCACAGTCAGCATTTTCATGGATGTGAAAGCCGTGTAGTCCTGCAGTAAGTCCTTTTAAATTTGGAAAAAATGCAACGCCGTAGTTTGTCTTAACAGCTACTACTTCGCCGACACTCTTATCGCCCTTCTCGCTTAGCTCATTAACAGGTATAACTAGATGCTCTCCAGCTTTTGCATCAAAGTGATGACCTTCGTGAGCAAAAAGCAAAGTTCCTAAAACTGCACTTAGTAAAACGATTTTTTTCATACAAGCTCCTTATGGATAAAATTGTACGGAAAGTCTACCCTAAATTTAAAAATTTAGCAATAATTTTTATTTTTTGATATTTTTTACGATAGTTTCTAGCTCTTTACTCTGCCCTATTCTATAAAGAGCAAAGTCGTATTTTATCGGGTCTAGCTCGTCAAATTCTCTAAGCTTTTTTGTAAGATCCATGACTGCTTTGAAATCGTAACTCTTTCTGTTTATAAGTCCTAAATTTAAAGAAACTCTATGCGTATGAACATCAAGCGGCATCAAAAGCCTATCTTTTGGTAAATTTTTAAATAGTCCAAGGTCGATGTCGCTATCTCGCACCATCCAGCGAAGATACATATTATAGCGCTTATATGGGCTTTGTGGCTCTTTATCAAAACTCTTACCAAAGAAAAACTCATATCCGTCAGAGCGGTAAGAATTTAGCTTATATATAAATTTGATAAGTTCATTTATGCCATCTATCATTTCGCTATTTTTTGCTAGACCTTGGCGTAAAATTTCTTCTATCTCACCCTCCTTTTTAAGGCGTGAGAGAGTGATAAAAATTTCTCTTACATCGTTTTCATTTTGAAAGCGGTATTTGAAATTTGATAAATTTTTCTTGATATTTTGCTCGCTCTCATCAAGCAAACCAAAATCAAGTAAATCTAGAAATTTCACTATCATTTTTGCGTTACCATAAGCAAATAACGCACAAATGAGCGCTATGTTTGGCTCTTTAAATTTAGTGGCTACCTGAAGTGGATCTGGGGCTTCAAACAGCCCCAAATTTGTATTTTTGCTAAGTACGTGCGAGTCTAAAAGGCTCTTTAGCTCGCTCATTGTTTTAATGAAAGAAGCGTGTCAAGCATCTGATCAACTGTCGTGATGATCTTTGCTGCTGCGCCGTAACTTGCTTGAAAGCGGATTAAGTTTGTAAGCTCTTCGTTGGTATCTACGCCACTTGTTGATTGAAATTCCTCTTCAGCTGTCTTTTGCAAAGATGTATTTGTATCGTGGATCGTATTATTCGCCTCTGTATCACTCGCCATGTCAGTCGTAAGATAGCGATAATATCCCTCAATCGTCTCATCTCTATCAAGCGCTATACCACTTGAGTAAAAGGTCTGCTTTTGATACTGAAGCTGGATCATCTTATTTGCAACTTCATTATTTCCAATAACTGGCTTTGAGTAGGCACGAAGCTTTGTGTGGTCTTGGGTAAAATTTTGATTTATGCCGATACTATTTGAGTCAGTACCTGAAAAAAATCTATTTATGCCAACAGCGCCTGGAAAATTTGTACCGTGATCGACTATTGATATGCTATAAAGCCCTTGAGCTTGTTTTGGAATGAGAGAAAATGTGCCTTTTTTAGTATTTTTATCATAAAAATATGACGCCTCAAAAAAGTCATCAACGTCATTTAGCATATTATTGTCTTTATTGTCATCTGAGTTTGAGTTAAAGTCTTTGACGATAGAGTTGCCATATCTTGTATCATTCATCGTCGTCGTGCCATTTACATTTATAGTTTTTCTGGCCACGACATTGCCTTTGTTATCATAAACAATAGCTTCAAAACTTCCGTTTCTTATACTATTATCATGATTCATCAATGTCTTATCGCCTTCTAAATAACTTATCGGATCTGAGTTAGAAATTTCAACTGCGGATTCGGCATAGATATTATTTGTACTTGTTATTAAGGTTTTACTAAATGTATTTAGATTATCAATGTATTTTTGGATCGTTCCGTCGCTAAATTTATCATTATCTGGCTCGTAGTTTCGACCCCTAAGATCAAGTGCGGCTCCTATTTTACCGCCTGTAATCTTTTCCTCCATTGGGATTCTTCTGCCATCTTCTCTTTCATAATAAATTTTTGTATATCGTCCACTTTCAGTTGAACTCATAGAAATTTCATGAAAATTTACACCATCAACGATACTTACACCACCAATGTTTAGATTGTAGTATTTTCCTTGATCTGTTATTCCTGTATCTACCCTAGAATTGCTCTTTAGATCACTTTTATAAACTGCTGTATTTACCAGCTTTGACATAGCGAGCTCAAGCTCATCACGTTTATCACGAAGATCATTTGCATTTATTTTTATACCAGCGTCTGCGCCTGATTCTATTCTTTGGATTTGCTTATTAATATTTGCTATTTGCCTGCCTAACGAATTTATCTCATTTATATTTATTTTTATCGTTTCATCAATCTTTTCATGCATATCATAAAGCATCTTTGATGAGCGGTTAATGCTTGCAGTCAATACACTTGCTTTATTTATCAAATTTACTTTCTGAGCACCTGCATTAGGATTTGAAGCAAAGTTATTCCACGCGGAAAAATACTCCTGAATATCCTTCACCATTCCATTATCTTTTAGATCAGGAAAATATTTTGTAGCTTCTTGCAAAATTCTTTGTTTATAGGCTGTATTTTCTAAATTTGACGATGAGTATTTTAGTCTTGAGTAGGCAAACTCATCATGAAGCCTTGTTATAGTATCTACTTGTGTGCCTGTGCCAACTCCACCAGGTACTGTATTCATCGCTGGAGATGCGGATTGGACAACACGCTGCCTTGTATAGTAGTTGCTATCAGCGTTTGCGATATTATTTCCGGTTGTACTTATTTGAAGCTGGGCCGCATTTAGTCCTGAAACACCCGTGCCTAATGACATAAAGATATTAGCCATTTTTTAAACCCTTGATTTATAAAAATTATTATCTATGCTATTTCCATCTTGGCCGTATTCACTTGTTTTAGTTCCAAAAATTTTTTCATTAAGTGAGTCAAAAAATTCTTTAACAGCAACAACATGTCTTGCATATTCTTTATTGACTTTATGTAAATTTTCAAGCTTTGAACGCATAAGTACAAGCTTTGACTTCACTTCATCGTCTAAAACACTAGCAAGTGTAGTCGTACCGCTCTCTTTTGATACCTTTAAAAGCTCTTTATCTAGTGCTCTTTTGGTATCTTCAAATGCACGAACTAAGGCATTTTTTTTCTTTACACTCTCATCAACACTTGAGTGCTTAGCCTCTTTTATATTTGCGATATCTTGTATAGTTAAATTTATAAGCTCATCAAGCTCGCCTATAGCCTCGTCCAAAAGCTTTTTTATCATTTAAAGTCCTTAATTACAGCAACGCATCAGCCATAGCCCTAGCCGTTTTTGAGATATCAACCTGATAAGTGCCATTTGCTATGGCATCAGCTATCTCTTTTAGCTTTGCGTTTTCGTTTGTTCTTACTTCTTTACTCTGAGTTTCGACCTTGGCATCGCTATTTTTATTTAGCGTATTTGCCTGGAAATTTGGTCTTTGATTCAAAGGCCTTATCATATTCATACCTCTTAAAATAAAATATTTATATCACTACATCGGCAGAATATAAATTTACTTAAGAGTCTCTCTTTAAAAAATCGTACAAAAGTTCTGAAAAACCAAGATTTCCACTCAATGCTTTACTCATTGCATCGTTATACATTGACCTATAGATATCGCTACCAGCAGCTTTTGGATATAGCGAGTTGTGCTCATCTTCTTTTAAAGCAATATCAAGCACAGCCTTTACCATATATGCCTCAAACGCATCAGTTTGCTCTTTTAAAAGTGCATCTTGTTTAGCATTTGCATTTTTTATCTTATTTGCCGAAATTTCATTGTATGAATTTAGTGCTAATGTGTTATCTATTTGCATTATATTATCTCCAAATCAACTTGTATCGCACCAACTCGCTTTAAATTTTCAAGTATCGATATGATATCACTTGGTGTTGCCCCAAGCTTATTTAAAGCTCTTGTTACATTTGCAACGGTTGTTTTTTCGCCTGAAATTTTAAGTAAATTTTGACTAGGTGCGACAGATGTATCGCTTCCTATATTTACATCATTTTGTGCTGCTTCATCGTAGCTATTTGGCTCTATTTTTATTGTGATTGCACCATGCGTTAAGACAACTGGGCTAACTACGGCATTTATGCCACTTACTATCGTGCCAGTTCTCTCATCAACCACTATCTTCTCATCTGGCTTATACTCCACATCAAGATCAAGCACAGCACTTGCAAGCTCGATAATACTAACATCATCTGGCTTTTTAACGATAACCGTTCTTGGATCGATCGCCTTTGCGGCATCATCAGAGATATTTGCATTTATAGCATTTTGGATATCAAGAGCAGTTTTAAAATTTGTATCTTTTAGGCTTAGTCTTATGCTATCTTGATTGTAAATGTCATAAGTTACTTCTCGCTCAACCAAAGCTCCATTTAGGATAGAGCCAACGGTTGGGTGGTTGCCACCTGATCTACCCATGCTTTTTCCGCCGATGCTTAAAGCACCCTGAGCCAAAGCGTAAATATCACCATCAACGCCTTTTAGTGGTGTCATGAGAAGAGTACCACCTTGCAAACTTTTTGCATCGCCAATAGATGAGATCACGACATCAAGCTTATCACCATGCCTTGCAAATGCAGGAAGCTTAGCTGTTACCATAACAGCAGCTGCGTTTTTTGACTTGATATCATCTGGATTTATCTTGACATTTACACCTTGAAGCATGTTTGATAAAGACTGGATCGTAAATTTTGATGTTGAGCCATCACCTGTGCCGTTTAGTCCGACAACTAGACCATAGCCTATTAGCTGGTTATCCCTTACGCCAACGATGTTTGCAAGCTCTTTTATCTGCGTAGCAAAGGCTGAAGTAGCTATCACTGAAGCTGCTACAAAAGATAAAAATTTTTTCATATTTTTTCCTAAAATTTAGCTATTTTAGGTTTTTAAAGCAAAAGATGTTCCAAATTTTTATAAATTATTGGAAGTAAGAGAGCGAAGTAGCTCCAAATTTTTTAAATTTTACAAGCTTATATGTAGAAATTTCATCGCTAAATTTAAAGTCGCTGTTATGCTCAAAAACTATCATATAAATTTTCTCTTTTTTTAGCTGTGAGATTAAATTTACAAGCTTTTCGTAGATATCATCAAAGCCGGCTCTTATGTCAAATGGCGGATCAAGATAGAGCAAAACCTTGCCATTTTGCGAATTTACAAGATCTGGCAAAAGCGCAAAACTATCGCCATTTATCGCTTTTAAATTTGGACTTTGCAGGCTTGCAAGGTTGCTTTGCGTGATCTTAAAAGCAGCCCTATCTTTCTCGATAGCGATAGCCTCGCGCGCTCCGTTGCTAACAGCCTCACTTGCCATCACGCCGCTTCCACCAAAGCCCTCTATAAATGTAAGCGAGTAAATTTCATCTCTAATGACGTTAAAAAAAGACTCTTTTACGATGCTTTTTGTGCTTCTAGTCGTGCTTAGGCTTGGCAGCTCAAGCCTTTTGCCTTTAAATTTACCACTTGAGATTTTAGTGTAAAGCTTCACTGATTTGCCCTTAAAATTTCTAGCAGGTCGGCTTTAAATTTATCTATTAAAAGTGAAATCTTCTCTTCTAAGCCCTTTTCATTTTTAGCTTCATTTAGCTCATTTGCTTTTGAAATTTGCATAGCTGAGTAAAATTCTTCAAGCGTATCAAGAAGTGTTGTCTTGGTAAAAGGATGAGAAAGATGAGCATTTTTACCTATTATAAATAGTGGTTTTTTTGTCGCGATCTCGCGGTCACTCACTACAAAATCACAATCCTTATGATGAGCAGCTAAATTTCCACAAAAAAGCAGTAGTGTCTTTTGAAGTAAAATACACTCGCACTCAAATGAAATTTTCATATCTCTTCCTATAAATTTTTGCTCGATTTTAGCCTAAATAATCAAAAATTTGTATAAACACTAAAGGATTTTAAAATTTTACCGATGTAGAAGCTAACGTAAGTTTTAAGGAGTAAAACTATGGAAATCTTTAAGGCAGCAGCAAATCAGGTACTAGATACGAGCATGAGCACATCCGCTCAGCGTCAAATAGATAGCAGACCTATCGAGCATTCTGATGTTAAATTAAGTGCTGATAAAAATAACGAAACAAAAGACATTAACGAGCTAGACGGACTTAGCAACGAAGAGCTTGCCAAAAGAACAAGAGAGGTCACTGACAGACTAAACTATCAAATGCAGCAGCTCGATACCAATGTAAGGTTTGCTTACAATGAGAAGCTAAATTTAATGGTTGTGCAAGTAAAAGATGCTAAAACTGGCGAAGAGATAACACAACTTCCAAGTAAAGAAGCTATAAGAATAAGCGAGTATTTCAAAGAAAGTATCGGAATACTTTTTGACAAGGAGAGTTAAAAATGGCAGTAGGTAACGTAACAAATTTAGGCATCGGTACAAAAAATAGCGGGCTAAATGATGATCTTATCAAGAAATTAAAAGAAGCAGATGAAGCAGGACAGATCAAGCCTTTAACAAAAAGGCTAGAGAGAAATGACCTAAAGCAAAAAGACCTTGCAGCGCTAAAAACTCTAGTTAGCAACGTAAACGTAAGTGGCAAAACACTTGGCGGAGAGGCACTTTATCTAAAAAGAACTACAAACAATGCTGGCAAAAGCGTAACAGCCTCAGCAGCAAATGGCGTTAACGTGCAAAATTTTAGTATCGATGTGCAAAAACTTGCTCAAAAAGATACATTTCAAAGCTCAAATTTCAAAAATGCTTCAAACTTAGTAGGTGCTACAAATAACGGCTCTTTTGACGTTGAAATCGATGGACAAAAATTTTCTATTAGCGTAACTAGATCAACCACATATCAAGATATTGTAGACAAGATAAATGATATTAGTCGTGGTAAATTGCAAGCTAGAATTTTAAATGTTGGCGGAGATAAGCCAAATCAAATTATGCTTCAATCAGGTAACACTGGTGCTACGCAGACTATTAAATTTTCAAATGATACGGCTGGTGTTTTAGATAAGCTTGGCTGGGATAGTACGCAGTTTCAGGACAAAGATGCAAATGGCACTCTACTAACAAATCCTGATGGCACACCAAAGATGACATCAAATTTTGAAAAAAATAGAATTTTAAAGGCACAAGATGCCGAATTTACATATAACGGAGTAAATGTAAAAAGAAGCAAAAATACCTTTAACGACTTAAGACCGGGAATTTCTATTACATTAAATGAAACTGGTAAAACAAACGTAAGCGTCTCTCAGGATACGAAAGAGGTAATCAAAGCGGTTGAAGAATTTATCAAAGACTACAACCTAATGACCATGAACCTTGGTATAGCTACAAAATATGACGAGGAAAAAGGAGCTGGCACTTTCCAAGGCGTTAGCGAAATTTCAAGCTTAAGATCAAACATTGGTCGTCTTGTAAATGGACAAGATAGCGAAGGCAAAGCATTAAGCAAATATGGCATAGTGCCTGATAAAGACGGACAACTTCAGCTTGATCTAAATAAACTAAATGCGGCTCTTAGCAAAGATCCTGAAGAGATTCAGAAATTTTTCATGGGATCAAGTAAGATCGAGCCAATAAGCTATATGGGTGCATCGACTGTTAGCGCTGGAGCACTAGACATAAAAGCTGGTGATCTTACGATAAACGGCAAGTCAGTTACATTCTCAACTACTGCCACAGCCACAGCCGAAGAGAACGCACTAAAACTTCAACAAGCTATAAATGACGCTGGCATAACTGGAGTTACAGCTAGTCTTGATAAAAGTGGCAAAAGAATCGTCTTAAAAAGAAGCGATGGCGAAAATATCGAGGTAAAAGGCAAAAATTCAGCCTTAACAGCTCTAGGTATGAATGAAGCTACTATAAATCCAGTAACCAAAAAGACAGATGGGCTATTTACAAAGCTAGCTAAAATGCTTGATGGTGTCGTTGGTAAAAGTGGTACGATGGTTGCTATGCAAAATCAGTTAAAAGATGAAAATGAGTCGATCACAAAAAACAAAGAGAGCACACAAAAGCTTTTAGATGAGAAATATACAACGATGCAAGAGCGCTTTATCAAGTATAACGCTATCATCGCAAGCTTAGAAAATCAGTTCTCAACACTAAAATCAATGATCGATGCAGAGATAAATAGCAGAAAATAAGAGAGAAAGATGAATCAAAGTGCATATAGTGCATACGCACAGTCTAGTTTTGGGGGCATTGAGTCCCCAACTAAATTAATAGAAATGCTTTATGACGGAATTTTAAAATTTATATTTCGTACAAAAAAGGCGATAGAAGCTGGAGATATAGAGAAAAAAGTTTATTATATTAATAGAACAAACGCTATTTTTGTTGAGCTTTTAAATTCGCTTGATTATTCTCAAGGCGACGTAGCTCACTATCTTAGCGGTCTCTACACAAGACAGATGCAGCTTCTTGCTATGGCAAATATACAAAACGATGTCGCAGCTTTAAATGAAGTAACAAATGTCGTCAAGCAACTATCTGAAGCATGGAGAGAGGTAACATCAGGTGAATAGTTGGATCAATGAGTTTAAATTAGCATTGATAAACGAAGACACGAGCAAGATAGCTGCTTTATCAGAAAATTTTAGTGAAGATATGTTTACAAATCTAGCTTTGGCACAAGAAGCACAAGCACTAATTGGCGGTGCAATAGAGCTTTTAAAAAGTAAGTCTTCGCACATCCAAAATGAGCTTATAAAGCTACAAAAAGCTCAAAAATACGTAACAAACTAATCAATTTTTATAAATTTAAAGGCACGGCGTTAAGCCGAGTTCTGTCTTGAGCGATCATTTATCTACGCTTGCTTTTACAAACAAGCTCTAGCGAAGGGTTTTAATATAAGACCAAAACCATCCCTTCTTGCTGCAGGTTGGGTTTATATGGCCACGCAAGTTACCAAGCGTGCCGGTGGGCTCTTACTCCGCCGTTTCACCTTTACCGCCGAAGCGGAAGTCTACTTTCTGTTACACTATCCCTTAGGTTTCCCTAGCCATCCGTTAGATGGAACCTTGTCTTATCGCAGCTCGGACTTTCCTCTTTTGTATGATACAAAAGCGACCGCTTACCGTGCCAGAGCGAAATTATAGCGGTTTTGGCTTAAATTTATAGCTTTAACTTTTATCACAACTACACTTACTTCTTCTAAGCCATATGATTTTACATACAAAAAGCGACTTTATAGACAACCATTTGAGCAAAAGTCTAGCTTACGTTTTATATAAATTTTTACTAGTCAAATAGCTGTATTTTTATATTAAAGTGCGATAAATTCTGCATTATTTATAGGACGCAAATCACAAGAATTGCCAAATTTTTTCATTGTCTCGCGTGTAGCTTCTATAAAAGGTTCGCAACCAAAGTGTGGCACTATGAAAAAATCCACCAAATTTAAGCCTGTAAAATCACTCACGTTTACGCTATTTTCATCCATAGGCGTAGCATATCTCGTATCTGGTGCCGCTACGACCGCACCTGCTGACTCGCCAATATAAATTTTCCCTGCTTGAACTGCATCTTTGATGGCTTGTGCAGCATGCGACTTTCGTAACTCACTAAGAAGATAAAATGTATTTCCGCCGCTTATATAAATGATATCGCACTCATTAATCGTGTTCAAAATATCATCTGCAACAAAAAACTCGTCGCATTCAGAAATTTGTGCAGCCAAATCTTGAGTGCAAGAAAGATCAATACGAGTCAGTTTTGCACCAAAATTTTCTAAAATTTCTACCGCTTCACCTACATAAAAATTTACTTCTTCAAATTTTGCTGCCGTGTCGATAAAAGCAACTTTCTTGCCACTAAATTTTACCAGTTCATTGATCTTGCTTGCAACCTCCGCAAAATAAGAACAAAGAAAAATATTTTCCATTTTTAAAGCCTTTTAAAATTTAAATGCCTCTAGATGCATTATGTTACCAAAATAGGCACAAAAACATCTTAATCAAAGATATTTTTGTGCAAAATTTCCTCTAACACCACAGTTGCGTAGCTTCCTTTTTGCAGCGTAAAATTTATCGTAAAGTGCGCTTTTTCCTCGTTGTATTTATAGTTTGTATCCTCCAAGTAGCACCACGCAAAGCGCCTAGATCCCGTCATTTTAGCTTTGTATTCATTTGCCTGCGCGAAAATTTGATCCTCTATCATTCTCGCCGCACCCTGTGCCTCATACGCCCTATCTCCCACGATCAGCCCGCAGCTAGTGATATCTCTAGCGTCAAAGCGCGCGCCCTCTGCGTCCAAATCCTCACACAAAAAGCACTTGCCGTGCGGGTAGTGCCCCAAAACTTCGCCCTCGATTAGCTTAAAAAATCTCTTTTGCGATTTTAAATTTTTCAAATTTTCGCCGCCCAGATACGGGTAAATTTGAGCTAGCTCGCCTAGGCTAAAATCCTGCGCAAACCTCGAAATCTCCACGCGTTTGCTAAGCCAGCGATTAAAAAGATCACTTTGATATGCCGAGATCAAAAAGTCGTTTAGCTTGACATTTTTACTTTTTTTGCCGTTTATCGTCCCATTTTTAAGAAGCTCCAGGCCAGTTTCGGCATTGTCGCCAAATTTACCAAAACGCTGATAGCCAAAATAGTTTGCATAGCCCATTTTATCGATACTAACAAATGCTTGCTCTAGCTTTTTGGCATTACTTGGTAGCACCTTTTTTAAGCGGATGAAAAAGCTATTTCCCTTTAGATGTCCGATTCGAAGCTTATTTTTATGCACATTTAGGCTTAAAATTTTCATCTTTTCGTGGCTAAAGTTTGCTAGATTGCTCTCAAATTTGCGTGGCATAGAGATAAACTGCGTCGTCATACCCTGTTTGTCTTTTAGTCCCGCATAGCCAAAGTCGCGCATTTTAGCTCCTGTAACCTCGCTTAAAACATGCAAGGCCTCTTGTGTCGTCATATCTTTTTTAGAAATTTCAACGATCATGTGCTCGCCGTCACCGCTAAACTCGTAAAGTGGTATCTCACGCACGACAAAATCATCTGAATTTTTAGAAAAGTAGGCCTCTATGGGCGCATGAGTGAGTGCATAAAGTGGCTTAAAAGTGGTGGTTTCTTGCATTTTGTTTTAACCTTTTATTTGAAATTTTTGCAAAGACGCTAATCTTTGTCCGTGTTTTTGCGGCGATCCTTTTGATGGCGCTTAAATTTTTAGGGCTAAAGGTAAATAAAACCTCGTACTCCTCGCCGCTACTAAGCTCAAATTTACTTAGCTTTTTTGTAAATTTAGCACCCTTTTTGCTAGCCTTTAAAAGCTTAGCAAGATCGGCATTTAGCCCATCTGAGATATCCATAGCGGAGTTTATAAGATGAGCTGCTTTGTAGAAAAATTTATCTCTTAAAATAGGCTTTTTAAATCGTGAGTTTTTTGAAATTTGAGCTAGCCTTAGAAGCGAATTTAGCCCTTTTTGACTGCCTCCAAGCTCGCCAGTAAAAGCCACCAGATCGCCGTATTTTGCATTTTTCCTAAGCACTGCTTTGCCATTTAGCTCGCCAATTACACTAACACTTATATTTAAAATTTTACTACTTATCGTATCGCCACCGATTATCTTTACGCCAAACTCCTCGCAAGCTCTGTTTATGCCACCACTTAGCTCTCTGATTTGCTGCGGCGAAAAATTCTTTGGTAAACTAAGTCCAAGAAGCGCAAATTTTGGCCTAGCATTCATCACGATCGTATCTGAAAAATTTACGATCATCGCCTTGTAGCCGATCTCTTCAAGGCTTAGCCAGCCATGCTTAAAGTGCGAGTTTTCAGCAAAAATATCCTTGCTAAAGACCTGCTTGCCAAGCACAGCCGCATCATCGCCAATATAAGCGTTACCAAAGCATTCAATCGTGAAATTTTCTTTATCCATCGGGCCATTATAATGAAACTCCTTTTAATTTTAGGATAAAATAAGCCAAAAAAGGAGTCAAATGCAAAAAATAGAAATTTTTAGATTTAATGCAAAAAAGGATATTTTGTCGTATTTTAAACCATATTTTTTAGAAATTTTAGATTACGCAAACCTTGACGAGCTATTTTTGCATGTTAAAAAAATTGATCCGTATTTTCAGCCAACAACTGGCTTTGTGAAAGTAAATGACGTCGTAGTGAGCACTGCTGAACCATTAGAGAATTTATATGAGAAATTTGCAGACGAGCTTGTGATTTCGCCACTTGATGAAAAAAGAGCGGTTTTAGATCTTGAGATAAATGATGACGACTTTTGGGAGAAATTTAAGCCATTTGATAAATTTTGCGATCAAGCAGACAAAGAATTTTATGCAAGCTTAAAGCCATATTTTTATGCTGATTTTGTGAGAGACTACGAGCCA
This sequence comes from Campylobacter concisus, assembly GCF_902460625.1. GTDB lineage: Bacteria > Campylobacterota > Campylobacteria > Campylobacterales > Campylobacteraceae > Campylobacter_A > Campylobacter_A concisus_AD. The sequence goes on along the minus strand of NZ_CABPUT010000003.1, from coordinate 26,844 downwards.
AATTTTATAGGTGCGGCTGCTATCATACTGGCTCATCATCTTTATAAAAAAGAAAAAAATGATGAGATCATAAGGCTTATTAACAATAAAAATGGCATTTTGATAGCTTGCAAGATTGATGATTTTATCTTTGGCGGAAGCGAAATTTATACCGAAGCGATTAGGTTTTTTAAAGAAATTTTAGAGATAAAAGAGAATGAAACCTCAAAAAATGAGCTTAAAAAGATAAAGAGCTTGGATAAATTTAAAGAGTTCAAAATAGCCGTAAGCGATAAAATCCCTGAAAATTTAGATAAATTTAGGGCAAATTTTATAAATCTAAACATAAAATTTCCTTGTGGATTTGAACTTTTAAAAGTCAACGAAAAGCTTGCATTTGCACTTGCAAGCAAAACCATTTTTAATGCGTTTGATAGCGGGGCTGATTTTTTACTAGCTAGCAATGATGCTGAGTTTTATATGTTTGACACGCTTTCAAAAAAGCTTGAAAAATTTACAAACAGAAGTTTGCAGGATTTTTATATTTTAAGAGCTAGCGAACTGATAGAGCTTGAAAATGGCAAAATTCCAGCAAGCCTAAAAGAGCATACGCTAAAAGTAAATCTAGTCTAAAACTAGAGAATTTATTTTTGCAAAGTCGCATTTTGCTCGCTTAAGGCTTCTTCTTTTTCGTCTTCTTGTCTTATCTCATCATACCTTGCTTTGGCGTTTTCATAAACACCGGCTGGAAGGCTTATGTTTAAATCATCCCTTAAGCTCATCACATCATCACAAGCATTTTGATAGCCAAGGTCGCAGCTTTTCATAAAATAGCTCACTCCAAGCTCGATGTTTGAGTACTTTTTTAGATCACTATCCATCTGCTCGTTTATCTCTTCATTTACAAACATATCACCCAAAGCCTCGCACGAAAGCACATCTTTTTGCTCGCAACCATCGTAAAAAATTTCATACGCAGTTGCGTAATCTCCGGCGTTTAGTGCCTCATTGCCCCTATCGTAGTCATCGATGTCAAAGCCTGAGGCTAAGCTTAAGATTAGAGCTAAAAAAACTATCTTTTTCATATAAAACTCGGTGCGTCGTTTGAAAATAGTATAAGATCGCCAGCATGCGTGTTTTGGGCTAAAATTTCTTGCATTTTGTTCTTGTCCTTTAGGATGATGATCTTTGGCTTTACGATGTGTTTTAGCAGAGTTTGGGCGTTTAGCGAGCTTGTGATGATGACTAGGTCGAAAATTTCATTTATTACCTTAGCCAAATTTGCATTTTGCTCAGCATTGCTCTCGACGATACCAGGCGTTAGCAGCACTTTTCTACCAGCGTAGGTGCTTACTAGCTCGTAGCTTGCGCTCATGCCTGAGAAATTTCCATTAAAACTATCATCGATTATCAGCTTGCCGCCAGCCTCGATCTTACTTAGGCGGTGCTCGACGTTTTTCATCTTAGATAGCGCACTATCTATCGCTTCATCGCTCATTTTTAGGTATCTTGCCACCTTGATGCAGACGGCTAAATTTGTAGCGTTAAATTTGCCAAGTAGCGGCGAAGCATAGTTTTTGCCATCAAGCGTAAATGAAATTCCATCTAAATTTGCGTTTATATCTTTTAGGCTCTCATCATAAATTTCTATATTTTGGCTTGGCTCTTTTTTTGTCGAGCTATGTAAAAATGCCATTTGCAAGCGAGAGCTTTGAAGTGCCTCGAGCTTTGTCGCGCGGATATTATCAAGCGTTTTAAAGTACTCGATGTGTTGCGCACCAATCTCGCCAACGATGACGATTTGTGGATTTAGAAATTTAGTGATCTCTAGGATGTCGCCCTTTAGCCTAGCGCCTGCTTCTGCGATGTAAATTTGCGTTTGCTCGCTTAAATTTTCGTTGATATCTTTGATGATGCCAGCCATTGTATTTACGCTGCGAGGCGTTTTGTAGCAGACAAAGCTATCTTTTAAAATTTCAAAGAGAAAATTTTTGATGCTTGTTTTACCATAGCTTGCGGTAATTAAAATGATCTTTAGCTCTTTGTTTGCGCCAAGTTTTTTAAGCGCCTTGTTTTTAAAGCCTTGAAATTTGATCTTTTCTAAAATTTCACTAAAAAATAGGCTCACTACCAAGACAAAAAGTGGCATAGGAGCCAAAAACGCCTTGTGAATGATGAAATTTAGAGCGTAGTTTAGGATGATAGCGCAAGCAAGGATCACAAAAAAGTGCTTGATCCTGGCGGTAAAGACTAGCTTTTTATCAAGTTTTTTGTGCCAAAGATAAAGAGCTGGCAAAAGAGCAAAGTAAAAATAGATAAAAAACCACTTACCAGTCGTGTAAAAAAGCACCAACGGCACGATAAAGAAAAAGACGTGCCAAGCAGGCTTTGTAAAGTGAAAAAGTACGCGCTCAGGCCTATATGAAAACCACTGAAAGCAAGTGATCACATAAAAAGCGAGCGCAAAGATAAATAAAACTGTGCTTATGCTTAAAAATATATTCATCTTATCTCCTCGATCCCGCTCTCATCACCATCTAGCACGACATTTTTTGCTTCATTTAGCTCAAAATTTATCCCTTTTTCTATCTCGTCACTTATAAATTTAGCGTGAAGCAAAAAGAAAAAGTGATCGCCACTAAGCGGAAAAAATGAGCTATTTTTAATGAGCTTATGTATACTCTCTCCGCTTGTTATAGGCGTTGCCTTGTCATTTTCGCCCCAAAATATCAAAGCCTTGCCGCTAAAGCTAGCAAAATGCTTTGTAAAATCCTCATCAACTACGTTTTTTAGGGTCTCATACATCACTCTATTCATACCGCTTACATCTTTTGTGGCAAAGAATTTATAAAATTTTCCAAATCCAAAAAGCTTAAAAATTTTAAAAATAGCGATCTTTGCGCGCACGATAAATGGCTTTTTGACAACTATACCAGCTGAGCTTAAAAGCACAAGATATTGTGGTTTTAGAAGCGTTGCGACCTTGCCACCAAAGCTATGACCTACGATGATATCTGGCTTTATGCCAAGCTCACCACAGAAATTTTCAACAATTTTTGCATAATCGCTTGTTTTTAACGGATCAGTAATGGAGCTTTTACCAAAACCTGGCATATCGATATAAACGTGACACAGCTCGCTCAAATATGAGCCAAAAGCCTTTTTCATTATCTCTTTATTAGCGCCCCAGCCGTGCAAGAAAAGCACTATTTTTTTGCATTTTGGATTTACAATCTCGTAGTTTATTTCAAACTCGTCTGAGCCGTATTTTACCGCCCTACTCGCCATCGTTCTCTCTTTTTTTTGCAGTATAAATGCTCTCAAGCACGCTCACTGCTTCGCAAAGGCGCTCATACTCTTCCATATTTAAAAGCACAGCTTCAAATTTATTATTTTTAACAATGACCGCTCTTTTTAATTCATTAGCCCCCACGCGAGAGAGCACTGAACTAAAATTTCTAACCACTTCAGTTGCTGTATAAATTTCGTCTTTTGTAAAAGTTACCATTGTCGCTCTTTGTGTAAAATTTTACGTAAAATATCACAAACTACTTTATAATCTACTAAATGGTCTAAATTTTCCCGCGACCTTTTACTGAAGTGATCGAGTTTATAAAGCTATAATCGATCTTTACATTACGCTCTCTTGGAAGTGAGTTTGCAAGAGCATTTAATGTGCTCTCAAAATCCTCAAATAGATAGTTTGCAAGGCTTCCTGGATTTGGATTTATCTCGTTTAGATAGACCTCATCATCGATCACAAAAAAGTCGCATCTAATGATCGCTCCGTCAAATCCACAATCATAAATTTTTGAAAAGTTAAATTTAAGCTTTTGTTTTAGCTCCTCAGAAATTTCAGCCTCTTTGACTTTGTTCTCATTTGAAAAGCTAAGATATTTTTGCTCGTAGTCAAGAAATTCTTTCTTTTTTGGCTCTTCGATGATAGAAAATTTTATCTTTCCATCTATCTTACAGCCTGCAAGGTTGTACTCTTTTACTCCCTTTATAAAAGGCTCAACAAGCACATCTTTATCAAACTCAAATGCCACGTCTTTTGCATAAGCTAGCTCGCTGGCGTCATGCACTATGTTTACACCGATGCTGCTTCCAAGTCTTGCTGGCTTTAAAATAATAGGATAGTGAAATTTTGGCTGGCTCTCACGAGTTAGCATCTCATAATCAAGCGCCTTTACACCAGCTTTTTGCGCTAGAAATTTAGTAAGCTCTTTATTGTAGCTAAGTGCGCTTGCTTCAAGCCTTGGACCTATATATTTTATGCCGTAAAAGTCAAAAAGCGCTGCTATCTTGCCATCTTCACCGTCCATGCCATGGATCAAATTTATAATGATATCGCACTCTACTTTTTTATCGCCAAAAAGAGAGTGTATGAAAAATCCACCCTTAGACAAAATGAGCTTTTTTGAATTTTTGTATTTACCAGAGCTAAAGAAATTTGCTCTCATATCTTTTTGCTCGATAAGATAAAAATCTCTATTTGCGTCGCAAAATATAAATTTTAGCTCTTGTTTTAGGACATTTTTTAAAACTATCGCACTAACTATGCTTATCTCATGTTCATAGCTCTTTGCTCCAAATATCACACCTAAATTCATCTTTTTAATCCTTATCCTAATTTCTTTAATGCTTCTTTTATAAGATCACTCGTATTTTCACTCTTGCACTCAGGCAAAATTTTCACTATCTTCTCACGTTTAAAGCCAAGCGCTTCAAGTGCCAAAAGTGCCTCATTTTGATAGCTTGGCACACTCTCATCGCTTATTAGTTTTGCGTCACTTAGCTCAGCTATAATGCGTCTAGCAGTCTTTGGTCCGATACCTGGCACACTTTTAAAAGTGTCAGCATCGCCGCTTATTATGGCATTTGTAAATGCTTGCGAGCTAAGACTTGAGCAAACCGCCATAGCCGTACTAGCTCCTATTCCATTTAGCTTTATTAGCATCTCAAACATCTTTTGCTCATTTGCATCCAAAAAGCCGTAAAGTAAATTTGCATCCTCTCTTATGATCTGTGTTATGGCAAGCTCGACTTTTTCGCCCTTGCTAAGCTTGGCTGAGCAAAAAAGCGAGATAAAAATTCCATAGCTTACGCCGCTATTTGTTTTAAGTATCACAAATGCGGGATCTTTTCTGCTGACGATACCTTCGATCGCTTTTATCATCATTTAACCTTTTATTCTTAAAAATTTGTATCTGTGTAGTCTTCTAATTTATTTGACTTTTTGATCTTATACTCAGCCTCATCGCCATCGCCGATCTTCTCTAAAGTAATAGCATGAGCAGTTTCATTTTGCTTTGAGATATAAGTGACATTTTGCGGAGGATCAACGATAACAAATCTAATCTCATTTAACTCAACCCAGTTGCCTCTATTTATCACTTTTGCAGAAAATATTCCATTTTGCATGATCTCAAGCTCATCTTTTAAGGTAGCTAACAACTCTTTTTTATCTTTAAAAATTTTTAGCAAAGTGTTGTATTCATTGACTAGACCTTGATACTCTTTTAGCTTTTTCATAAAGGTAACTGGCGGTATCACTTTAGCTTTTGAGAGCTCTTCTACCTTTGCTTTTATGGTATAAATCGAGTCTTTATTTTCATTTATGACATTTTTCTTTGTTTCAATATTTTTTAGAAGAGAGGCAAGCTCTGCTTTTGTATTTTCGATCTTATTTAACTGCTCTTGCGTAGCCTCAGCACTCTCAGGCATTTTGCTAGTATCGATTATAAATTTATTGTCAGTGCCTCTTAAATATCTTACGTCTATTAAGTGTGAAGCTGTGATAGTGCAGTTTGAGCCAAGCGTATTTATTTGGATATTTTGAGCGGTTATAGAGCCACCAACGACGCTATTTATCTTAACTCTTTTTGCTACGACATTTCCGCCTTCTAGCCTATCTATCTCGACATTTTCAGCTTCAACCTTACCGATATGGATAGAAATTTTTGCATTCTTTGCATAAATTTTAGCCTTTTGGTGTGTTTGACCGCCAATTATTACTTCATTTGCTTTAACCATCGCATTTGCACCGACGTTTCCTTTTACCTCGATCTCGTCAGCCTCCACGATGATGCCAGTACCGATGGCGTCTTTTATAGTATCAGTTTCCCTAACCACCAAAGTCACATTTGTATCAGTGCCTGCTTGAATAGAGCCAGTTGTTTTAAAATTTGCTTCATTTATCTCTATACGCTCTTCAATGTCAAATGAACCATTTTTCTCAACTACATATCCTGATTTTTTAGCGATATATATTATGCTATCGTCATTTTCTACTCTCTCTATATTTTCGCTTATACTTATCTCTTTACCAGTATCTTCTTTTGGCTTTTCTACTGCTAATAATTTGCCTCTCGCATCACGGCCATTTTGCCCTTCGTGAGACTTTTTCTCTTCCATTATCACTTCATCTTGTGCCACGCCAAAAACAAAACCTCTATCAGCGTAATCAACCTTATCTTCCTCTTTTATCGCATCAAGCTTATCTTTGTAGCAGTAAAGTATCTTTGCATCGGTAGCTTTTTTTGGATTTATGCCTTGTGTTATATTTAATATGTAGTCTTTATCAAGTTCGCCCTTTACATGCACAACCGAGGCAATTTGTTTTAACTCATCTTTTAGTTTGCCGATCCTTATACCTATTAAAATTTGAGCTTTCATGAGCTGTTTGGCGATATATTCAAAAAGCTTATCTTCGTAATGCTGTTCGTATTCACAATCTTTTGTGGCTTTTACCTTTGCGACTACTTTTGTAACTGTTGAATTTACACCGATTTCTATCTTTGGAAGCTTTGGCACAGCATTTAGCCTAACATCAAAAAATTCCACGTCATAGAACTGCTCGATCTCTAGTGTCTCGTCAAGATAAAATGCATTATCATCAAAAAAGTCTAAATTTTCTTCAGGGACAAAAACTGGCTCTTCATTATCTTTATTTTTATAATAAGTCAAAATATCTAAAATTTTAAAATCTATAAATTCTACCGGTACGCTGTATTGTTTGCTTAGTTCTTTAAGCGATATATAAGGTGTTGAAGTTTGAATTTGCGTTGGCGGTAAAAATCTCTCGTTTTCTTGCACGTTCTCGCTCAAAATTGATCCATTTCACATAAAATTTGGCTCTTATTATCGCCAAAATTTTATTAAATTTGGGTTATGTAAGCTTTAAAGCATCTTTTGTTACTATTGCGTTTTCAAATTTAATAGGTGGGCGATGTTTATAAAAGGCTTTTTTTCAAACTCAGTTGGCATTATGGTTTCAAGAATTCTTGGACTTATAAGAGACCTTTTAACAGCTTCTATCCTTGGAGCTGGCATATTTAGCGATCTTTTTTTTATCGCTTTTAAAATACCAAATTTATTTCGCCGTATCTTTGGAGAAGGTGCCTTTACACAGGCATTTTTGCCAAATTTTACAAATAGCAAGAAAAAAGCGATCTTTCAGGCTGAAATTTTCATCAAATTTCTACTTTTTATAGGCGCATTAACGCTTCTTGTAAATTTATTTACGCCCTACTTTATAAAGATCATTGCAAGCGGTTTAAGCGAGCAAAATATCACAGACGCAGTGCCACTTGTGCGTATAAATTTCTACTATCTAGCACTTGTTTATATCGTCACTTTCATGGGTGCGCTACTTCAGTATAAAGGGCACTTTGCAACTACTGCATTTTCTACTGCGCTACTAAATTTAGCCATGATCGCTTCACTACTTTTGGCTCGTGGCAAGAGCGAGAGCGTGGTCGCACTTTATCTTAGCTTTGGCGTCGTTGCAGGCGGCATTTTGCAGGTTTTAGTGCATCTAATCGCTATGAAATTTAACGCCTTAAATAAAATTTTCTGGGGCGGTCTAAGCGGATATTTTAAAGGCAAAAGAGCGCAGAGCAAAGGTTTTTTTATAAATTTCTACCACGGCTTACTTGGCTCAAGTGCGATGCAAATAAGCGCATTTATGGACACTTGGCTAGCAAGCTTTTTGGTAAGTGGCTCGATAAGCTATCTTTTTTATGCAAATAGAATTTTTCAGCTTCCACTTGCCATCTTTGCGATCGCACTCTCTCAGGCGCTATTTCCAAAGATCACTAGACTCTTAAAGCAAAAAGATGAGGTAAACGCCCTAGTTTGGACAAAAAAGAGCTTTTATCTGCTCCTTTGCGCTCTGCTAGCAGCCACGATCACAGGCGTCGTGCTAAGCGAGTTTATCATCTGGCTCTTGTTTGAGAGAGGAAATTTCGTAAGGGCCAACACAATTGAGTGCGCCAAGGTGCTAAGTGCCTATTTAGTGGGTCTTGCGCCATTTGGACTGGCTAAAATTTTCTCACTTTGGCTTTACGCAAATATGAAGCAAAAAGAGGCAGCCAAAATTTCTATCATCTGCCTTGTGATAAATTTGATCCTAGCTGTCATTTTGATGCAGAAATTTGGAGCAGCTGGTCTTGCATTTGCAAGCTCACTTGGGGGATTTTTACAGCTTATTTTATATATAAGAGCCTTTGGAGCTAAGCGATTTTTAGCTATAATCGAGCCTAAATTTATAGCCGCCATCGCTATTTTGGCGGTTTTGCTCTATTTTGGTTTAACATTTTTAAAGGATATATTTAATGCGAATTTTTGATACTTCTAAAAGAGAAAAGGTTGAGTTTAGCCCGATAAAAGAAGGCGAAGTTAGCATCTATCTATGCGGTCCAACGGTCTATGACGACGCGCATTTGGGACATGCAAAGTCAGCCGTTAGCTTTGATCTTTTAAGAAGGGTCTTAAAAGCACTTGGCTACAAGGTCAAATTTGCAAGAAACTACACTGATATTGACGATAAAATTTTAAAGAAAATGGATGAAACTGGTCAAAGTCTAGAGGATATCACAAACAAATATATAGCACATTATGAGAGCGATATGAATGCTTTAAACGTGCTTGATCCAGACTTTAAACCAAAGGCTACGCAGTGCTTGGATGCGATCATTAGCTACATCAAGGTGCTTATGGATAGAGGTGTGGCGTATAAAGCCAGCGATGGAATTTACTTTGATACGAGCAAGGATAGTGGCTATTTTAGCATTAGTGGCAAGGATAATAACACCGATCTCATCGCGCGCGTGGCAAGTTTTGGCGAGAAAAGAGATGAAAAAGACTTTGTGCTTTGGAAATTTGATGAGAAATGGTACGAGAGCCCATTTGGCAAGGGTCGCCCTGGCTGGCACACCGAGTGCGTGGCGATGATAAGGGAGTTTTTAAGTGACAAAGAAAATGATAAATTTGAGATCGACATCCACGCTGGCGGCATCGACCTACTCTTTCCGCACCACGAAAACGAAGCAAGCCAGTGCAGATGCGCATATCATAAAAATTTGAGCAAATACTGGATGCATAATGGCTTTATAAAAGTAAATAACGAAAAGATGAGCAAGAGCCTAAATAATAGCTTTTTCGTAAAAGATGCCCTAAAAAATATTCATGGCGAAGTGCTTAGATTTTATCTGCTTACAAGCCATTATAGGGCTCATTTTAATTATTCAGATGAAGACTTGGTGGCTTCAAAAAAGAGACTTGATAAAATTTATCGCCTTAAAAAAAGAGTTGATGGCGTACAAGCTGGCGCTATAAACGAGAGCTTTAAAAGCGAGCTACTTGAGGCACTAAGTGATGATCTAAACGCTTCAAAAGCACTTGCAAGTGTTGATGAGTTTGTAAAAACGGCAAATGAAAGACTTGATAGTAATCCAAAAGATAAAGTCTATAAGGCCGAAGTAGTGGCGAATTTGGAGCTTATAAGTGAAATTTTAGGCATTGCCAGCACAAATTATGTTGAGTATTTTCAGTTTGGTGTAAGTAACGAGCAAAAAGAGCAGATAAAAAGACTACTTGATGAGCGGGCGATAGCTAAAAAAGAGAGAAATTTTACAAGAGCTGATGAGATAAGAGACGAGCTAGAAAAGATGAATATCTCCATCATGGATACGCCAAATGGCGTAGTTTGGGAGAAAAATAATGACTAACTTTGGTTTAAAAGATGTACTAAAACGCTTTGGCCCATATTTTAAAGACTACATTCCACACTTCATCCTAGCCTTCATAGGTATGGGGCTTGCAAGTGGCGGAACAGCAGTCAGTGCATATCTGGTGGAGCCAGTACTTAATAAAATTTTCGTTGAAAAAAACGAAACACTGCTTTATTTGTTACCATGTGCGATCATTGCTATTTACCTGTTAAAAAATATTGGAACTTTTATGCAGGCCTATTTTACCGCGTATATTGGTCAAGATACAATTAGAAGATTTCGTGAAAAGATGGTTGAAAATTTACTAAATTTGGACATGAAATTTTTTAATGATTTTAGAACAGGCGAGCTAATAAGCAGAACCACGAACGATATAGAGCGCATAAGATCCATTGTTTCAAGCATCATACCTGAGCTTATTAGGGAGCTCGTAACTATCATAGGTCTGCTTTGTGTAGTCATATACCAAAGCCCTAAATTAGCTTTTTTTGCACTTGTTGTTATGCCAATAGCGATTTATCCGATCTCGCGCCTTGCTAAAAAGATGAAAAAAATCTCAAAAAAATCACAAGAAAAGACATCTGATATCACCTCAGCATTGAGTGAAATTTTTACAAATATCGAGATCATCAAGGCAAATAATGCCCAAAAATACGAGCACTCACGTTTCGTTGAAGAAAATAACAAATTTTTTAAGTTAAACCTTAAAACCGTAAAAATCGAGCAATTAGTAAGCCCACTAATGGAAACAATTGGCTCAATCGGCGTGGCAGCTGTCATCATAATAGGCGGCAAAGACGTCATCGACGGAAATATAAATATGGGCGCTTTTTTTTCATTTTTAACTGCACTTTTCATGCTCTACACCCCGCTAAAACGTATCGTAAATATATACAATAAAATGCAAGATGCGATCGCCGCAAGCGAGAGAACCTTTTTCTTGATGGATAAAGTAAGCGAGATAAAAGATGGCGAAAAAGAGCTAAACGAAGAGATAAGACTTATCAAATTTAACAATGTCTGCCTAAACTACGGTGACAAAGAGGTTTTAAAAGGTATAAATTTAGAGGCTCGTGAGTCAGAATTTATAGCTCTTGTTGGCTCAAGTGGCGGCGGAAAAACCTCGCTCATGAATCTGCTTATGAGATTTTACGACGTAAATAGCGGAGAAATTTTAATAAATGAGACAAATTTAAAAGATATCAAAATCCACTCACTTCGCCAAAATATCGGCCTTGTAACGCAGCGTGTCTATATCTTTAACGATACAATCGCTAAAAACGTGGCTTACGGCAGAGAATTTAACGAAGATGCCGTGATAAATGCACTAAAAATGGCAAATGCTTATGAGTTTGTAAGCAAACTAGATGATGGTATCCACTCTATCTTAAATGAATTTGGCACAAACCTTTCAGGCGGTCAAAGACAACGCATCGCAATAGCAAGAGCACTTTATCAAAACCCACAAATTCTTATCTTTGACGAAGCTACTTCAGCGCTTGATAACGAGAGTGAAAAAGAGATCACAAAGGCTATAAACAACCTAAGAAACAAAAAGATCATCTTTGTCATCGCTCACCGTCTAAGCACGGTTGAGAGTGCTGATAAGATCGCGGTTTTAAGTGGTGGAAAGGTCGTTGATATCGGAAGTGATGAAGAGCTTAGCAAGAGAAATGAAATTTATGCAAAACTTAAAGGCAAAGCCTTAGTTTAAGGCGATTTTTGCTAAGATTTGCACAAATTTTTAGGCATTTTAAAGAGGTTAAAATGAGCTTAAACTACGATACTTTAAAATCTATATTTTTTAAATTTGATCCAGAAACAGCCCACAAGATCGCTGAAATCGCGATGGTCGGAGCAAATAAAATTTTTCCAGGATCATTAAGCTTTGTAGCAAATAAGTGCGTGGTCGATGACAATGCGCTAAAACAAAATTTATTTTCAAGCACTTATCACAACCCAGTTGGCATCGCAGGTGGCTTTGATAAAAACGCCACAATGTTTGAGGCGCTTACCGCACTTGGCTTTGGGTATTTAGAATTTGGCACATTTACACCAAAACCGCAGCCTGGCAATGATAAACCAAGGCTTTTTAGACTCATAGATGAAGAGAGCATCCAAAATGCGATGGGCTTTAACAACGATGGCTGCGAGGCTATCAAAAATAGAGTAAAAAAGATATATCCTTTCACCATACCAATCTGGGCAAACATCGGTAAAAACAAGGTCACACCAAACGAAGACGCGATAAAAGACTATGAAATTTTAGTAAAAGAATTTAGTGAAATTTGCGACACATTTGTCATAAACGTCTCATCGCCAAATACACCAAATTTAAGAGCCTTGCAAGATGAGAGCTTCATAAAAGAGCTTTTTAGTGTCATTTTACCACTTACCAAAAAACCAATCATCTTTAAAATCGCTCCAGATATGAGCCACAAAGATGCGATCGAGCTTTGCAGCTGCGCGATAGAAAACGGCGCTAGCGGAGTGCTCGTTTCAAATACAAGCGTTGATTACTCGCTCTCTCACTCGTCAAATTTAAAGGATTTTGGCGGACTAAGCGGTAAGGTGATCGCTAAAAAGTCAAAAGATATCTTTAAAGCCGTTGCAGACGAGCTTTATGGCAAGACGACGCTTATCGCATGTGGTGGCATAGATAGCGGTGCAGAGGCGTATGAACGCATAAAAATGGGAGCAAATTTAGTGCAAATTTTTACAAGCTTTATCTTTAAAGGGCCGATGATCGCAAGAGATATAAATTTAGAAATTTTAGAGCTTTTAAAGCGAGATGGCTTTGCCTCTATTAGCGAAGCAGTCGGCATAGATGTTAAAAAATAAAAGGCAAAAGATTGATAAAATTTAATAAAACAAAACTAGAAAACGGACTTGAAATTTATCACGTACCCATAAATCCTGGCTCAAAGGCGATAAGCGTCGATGTCTTTTATAAAGTTGGATCAAGAAACGAAGTGATGGGCAAAAGTGGCATAGCTCACATGTTAGAGCATCTAAATTTCAAATCAACCAAAAATTTACGAGCTGGGGAGTTTGACGAAATCGTAAAAGGCTTTGGTGGCGTAAATAACGCAAGTACTGGCTTTGACTATACCCACTACTTTATAAAAGCGTCAAATGAAAATTTAGACAAAACGCTTGGGCTTTTTGCCGAGCTTATGAAAAATTTAAGTCTAAAAGATAAAGAATTTCAGCCAGAGCGCGAGGTGGTGCACGAGGAGCGCAGGTGGCGAACAGACAACAACCCTATGGGACACCTCTACTTTAGGCTCTACAACCACGCATTTATCTATCATCCATATCACTGGACACCGATAGGCTTTATAAAAGATATCGAAAACTGGAATATCTCCGACATAAAAGAATTTCACGCTACTTTTTATCAGCCAAAAAATGCCATTTTAATGATAAGTGGCGACATCGGCAAGGATGAGGCATTTAAACTAGCTAAGAAAAACTTTAGCAGTATAAAAAATAAAAGAGCCATCCCAAAATCTCACTGTAAAGAACCTGAACAAGACGGAGCCAGAAGAGCAATCATCTATAAAGATAGCCAAACACAAATGCTAGCGATCGCTTATAAAATCCCAAATTTTAAACACACTGATCAAGTAGGGCTAAATGCGATAAGCGAATATCTAGCCACTGGCAAAAGCTCTATTTTACAGCAACGTCTAATCGATGAGCTAATGCTCGTAAATCAAATTTATGCTTATAATATGAGCTGCGTTGATGAAAATTTATTTATATTTTTAGCAGTTTGCAACCCAGACGTCGAAGCAAGTGTGGTTGAAGATGAAATTTTAAAGATCATAGATGATTTAAAAAATAAACCAATCGACAAAGATGATGTTTTAAGAGTTAAAAATTTGATAAAAACTGATTTTATATACTCATTTGAGAGTGCAAGCAAAGTTGCAAATTTATACGGCTCATACCTTGCTAGAGGTGACATAAAGCCACTTTACGAGCTTGAAAAAAATATCAATAAAATCGATGCAAAACTTTTAAAAGATATAGCAAATAGATATTTTAATGAAAAAACCAGCACGACAATAATTTTGAAAAAGGAATAAACGTGGAAAATTCGCTTCAAGGTGCGATGACCGCACTCATTACGCCATTTAAAAATCAAAAAGTAGATGAAGTCAGTTTTGAAAAGCTAATAAAAAGACAGATAAAACACGGCATAGATGTTGTTGTGCCAGTTGGAACCACTGGCGAGAGTGCAACACTAACGCATGATGAGCATAGAATTTGTATCGAAATAGCCGTAGATGCGTGTAAAGGCACAAATGTAAAAGTACTAGCTGGCGCTGGCAGCAACGCGACTCACGAAGCTATTGGTATCGCTAAATTTGCTCAAGCTCATGGTGCTGATGGCATCCTTTCAGTTGCGCCCTATTACAATAAACCAACGCAAGAAGGGCTTTATGAGCACTACAAAGCCATTGCAAATAGCATTGAAATCCCTGTGCTTCTTTATAATGTTCCAGGTAGAGTTGGAGTGGATATCTTGCCAGCGACCGTTTTTAGACTTTTTAAAGAGTGCAAAAATATCTACGGCATCAAAGAGGCTACAGGTAGCATAGATAGATGCGTCGATCTACTAGCTCACGAGCCAAATTTAGTAGTCATTAGTGGTGAAGATGCGATCAACTATCCTATCATATCAAATGGCGGCAAGGGCGTTATCTCAGTTACTGCAAACCTCTTGCCAGATCAAATTTCAGAGCTTACGCATCTTGCAATGAACGAAGAGTACAAAAAAGCAAAACTAATAAACGATAATCTATATACGATAAATAAAACGCTCTTTTGCGAAAGCAATCCGATACCGATAAAAGCAGCGATGTATCTAGCTGGACTAATCGACTCTTTAGAGTACCGCTTGCCACTTTGCAAACCAAGTAAAGAAAATTTTAAAAAGATAGAAGAAGTAATAAAAAATTACGAAATAAAGGGTTTTTAATGAAGGACACACTAAACGAATTTAAAGGTAAAACACTAGTCATCAGCGGCGGCACCAGAGGCATCGGCAGAGCCATAGTTGAAGAATTTGCAAAAGCTGGTGTAAATATAGCATTTACCTACAACTCAAACGAAGAGCTTGCAAAAGAACAAGCAAAAGAGCTTGAGACTACTTACAAGATAAAAGCAAGAGCTTACGCACTAAATATCCTCGAGCCGGAGACTTATAAAGAGCTATTTTTAAAGATAGATGAGGATTTTGATAGGATTGATTTTTTCATCTCAAATGCTATCATCTCAGGTCGCGCAGTAGCTGGTGGATACACTAAATTTATGAAGCTAAAACCAAGAGGCATAAACAATATCTTTACAGCAACAGTAAATGCCTTTGTCGTAGGCACTCAAGAAGCTGCAAAACGCATGGAAAAAGTGGGTGGCGGCAGCATCATCAGCCTATCATCTACTGGAAATTTAGTCTATATCGAAAACTACGCAGGTCACGGCACAGCAAAAGCAGCCGTTGAAGCCATGGCAAGATACGCTGCGACCGAGCTTGGCGAGAAAAATATCCGTGTAAATGTCGTAAGTGGCGGCCCTATCGAGACAGACGCGCTAAGAGCCTTTACTAACTACGAAGAGGTGCGCGATATGACAGCAAAGCTTAACCCACTAAACCGCATGGGACAGCCGACTGATCTAGCTGGAGCATGTCTATTTTTGTGCTCATCTAAGGCTAGCTGGGTGACTGGACATACATTTATAATAGATGGCGGCACGACTTTTAAATGAGAGTGAAATTTCTAAGCATAAAGGCATATTTGTGAGTTTAAATTTACCAAATGCGTTGGCATTTTTTAGGATATTGCTAGCTCCGCTTATGTTTTTTATGCTCGTAAATGCGCCAGAAATTTTTACGCAAATTCACATAAGCTGGATAAACTACTTCGCAGCCCTCATCTTTGTGATCGCCTCGGTGACCGACTTTTTTGACGGCTACATCGCCAGAAGCTGGGATCAAAAGACCAAGCTTGGCGCCATCCTTGACCCACTAGCTGATAAGATGCTAATTCTTGCTGCATTTTTGGGTCTCATGATGCTTGGCAGAGCGAGCGCTTGGGCTGTTTATCTTATCTTGATAAGAGAGTTTTTTATAACTGGCTTTCGTGTCGTGATGGCAAGTGATGGCGTCGAAGTCGCAGCTTCGATGGCTGGCAAGGTAAAGACCGTTTCGCAGATGTTTGCGGTTGGATTTTTGCTGATGAGCTGGCCTGGTGGCGAGCTTTTGCTATGGATAGCTGTTGCGCTTACGCTTTATTCTGGATTTGAATACATCTTTGCCTATGTAAAAGCGATGAAAAAGAGTTAAATTTGAGCTACGACCTGCAAGAGATTATTTTAGAACGCACTGCAAATTTAGAGCCAGCGCTACAAAAACAAGCAAAAAAACTAAATCAAAAGATCATCAACACAAATTTCTATCACGATGCTAAAAATTTAGAAAAGATCGGCGGTGTGATCAGCCCTGAGCTAAACGAATTTTTACTAAGCTGCGCTTTAGAATACGACAAAACCCATGCAGATAAATTTGATACGTTTGATAACGACATAGAGACTTTGCGTGGCATTTGGAGCGCGATGAGCTTTTCAAAAAGCCCTGAAATTTTAGACTATCTAAGCACACAGACCACTCGCTCGATATCGCACCGCTCGTTTGCCCACAGATACATCTTTGAAATTTTACGCTTGCAAGAGAAGGCCGGTCGTTCGCATCCGCTGCTTGCAAAGCTTTATGACTATTATGATAGCTTGCAAGCAAAACTGCCTATATATGAGCTTTTGCGCCGTATAGGCGTGAGTCCTGCTGATCCTTATGATTTTAATATCTCGCTAAATGCTGTAAATTTTGGCTACTGGTTTAGCAATCAAGGCTTAAGTGATGAGGAGTTAGCCAGTAAATTTCACTTAGAAATTCGCCTTTTTGCACCATTTGTGTATGATCACACATTTGAGATAGAGCTTAGAAACGACGCTGTGCCAAGGGCTAGAATAAATTTTAACGATGATGACATGAGCTTTTTGCAAGAGCTGCCAAAAGATATTTTGCCCCGCCCTGATATTTTAAATTTAGAGCCTTTCATTGATCAAGTAAAGTCACGTTTTGATTTGAAATTTGACCTAGATGATAAAGACAAAACTTATTTTAGCCTCAGCAAAGGGCTAAATAGAGCCAAAACACTCTCTTGGCTAAGAGAAATTTTCGCCTAGATGGCAAGGCAAATTTGAGAGTAAATTTATAAATTTTGGCTAAAATTTCATCAATTTTTTCAAAAAAGGTAAGTTTTGAAAGGCATTCTCTTCACGCTAGCCCTGCTTTGCATCGGGCTTTATGCGTATTCGTTTTATTTTTTAGTGACCGTTTTAGCCATTAGTTTTCTCATATTTTTTCACGAGCTTGGTCACTTTTTGGCAGCAAGGACGCTTGGCGTAAAGGTAAATACCTTTAGCATAGGCTTTGGCGAGAAAATTTACACCAAAAACGTTGGCGGCACCGACTACTGCCTAAGCGCGATCCCGCTTGGCGGATACGTGCAGCTAAAAGGGCAAGACGACACCGACCCAAAAGCCAGAAACTACGACCGTGATAGCTATAACGTGCTAAGCCCTATAAAGCGAATTTACATCCTCTTTGCAGGGCCATTTTTTAACTTTATCTTGGCGTTTTTTATATACATTTTGCTTGGATCTATCGGAGTTGAAAGACTTGCGCCAAGTGTAGGCCACATAGCTGAAGACTCAGCAGCTGCAAGCGCTGGACTAGCTAAAAATGATAAAATTTTAGAAATAAATGGCGTAAAGATAAACGAGTGGGACGAGATTAGTAAAAATGTAAAACTTGAGCCAAGCACCATTTTGATAGATCGCAACGGCTCGCAAATGACTATAAATTTAACACCAAAAATAGGCGAGACGGTAAATCTATTTAATGAAAAGGTACAGCGCCCATTGATTGGGATCTCTCCAAATGGCGAAGTGGTAAAAATTTACCACACTGGTCTTGCAGGCATAAATTTTGCCTTTAGTGAGACGATCGAGGCATCAAAACTAATCTTTAAAAGCTTTACCAAACTAGTAAGCGGAGCCGTACCACTAAAAGAGGTTGGCGGTATCGTACAGATCGCTGATGTCACTTCAAAAGCTGCAAAAATAAGTCTTGGCGTGCTTTTAACGATCGTCGCTTTAATCTCGGTAAATTTAGGCGTTTTAAATTTATTCCCCATCCCAGCACTTGATGGTGGCCACATACTTTTTAACTTATATGAGCTAATTTTTAGACGCGAGGTAAATGAGCGAGTGCTCACAACACTTACCTACTGTGGCTGGGCGCTACTGCTTGGCATAATGGTGCTTGCAACCTTTAATGACATTATGAGATTAAGCGGAGGTTTATAATGATAGTTTTAAAAGAGCTGTTAGAAAAGATAGAAAATTTAAGCAAAGATGTGACACTAATCGCCGTTAGTAAAAACGTGACATGCACTGAAGTAAGAGAGCTTTACGCGCAAGGGCAAAGAAATTTTGGCGAAAATAGAGTCCAAGAGCTAGCCAAAAAAGAGCTAGAACTGCAAAATTTTGCTGATATAAAATGGCATATGATCGGCCGATTGCAAAATAACAAAATAAATCAAATGATAAGTCTAAAGCCAACACTTTGGCAAAGCTGCGATAGCTTTGAAAGAGCCGTAGAGGTCGATAAAAGGCTTAGCTATAAGCTAGATACTTTGCTTCAGATAAACTCAGCTGATGAAGATACAAAGCAAGGTGTAAGCGTAGCAAATGCGGCAGAAATTTATGAGCGCATCCAAAGCGAGTGTAAAAATATAAATTTAAAAGGTGTGATGAGTATCGGAGCGCATGTGGATGAGCCAAAAGAGATTCAAAAGAGCTTTGAGCTTACTTATAAAATTTTTGAGAGCCTAAAGCCAAAAGGTGCAGCTATATGCTCGATGGGCATGAGTAGCGACTTCGAGCTAGCGATAAAATGTGGATCAAATATGATTCGCCTTGGCACTATGCTTTATCTATAAATTTATCGCTTTTGCCTGATTTGCCACTATTGCTGGAGTTTAGTAAATTTCTAGCCAAAAAGACTTAGGCAAAAATTAAAATTTAATATTTAGCGTCAGCCAAAACTAGAGCAAAAAGTACTTTTACGCCAGCTTTTTCTAAAGTATTTTTAGCCTCAAGTATCGTAGTGCCAGTAGTTACGATATCATCTACTAAAATAACTGGCGCAGTGATCTTTTTTAGGATTTTAAAATTTCTTGGGTTATTTTGCCTAAATTGCAAATCCTTGCCACTATAGCTAATCTTACTGGTCGCATGCAGTGCGTGAAATATGGGCTTTAGATTTTTAGCCCTTAGTGCATTTGCCAAAATAGCCGTGTGTGAGTAGCCAAAATGAACTCTATCATCTATAGGCAGAGCATAGACTTTCTCCGGAAAGCTAAAGCTTTTAAAAAATTGATTAAATGCAAATTTAGCTAAGTTTTTATATATAAAATATCCGTGCATTTGGTGCTTGGAGTGGATGAGTTCTTTTATTTCAGAGTAGCCGTAAAAGCTATAAATTTTAAAGCCCTCTAGTTCTCTTACTATCGGGCTTGGCTCGCTTAAAATTTGTGAGCAAATTTTACAAAATGTATTTAGCGTAAAGCTCTTGCAAAACGCACAAAACATTAGCTATTTAAAATAGCAATTGCAGTGCGTTTGATGGCATCATTTATTATTTCAGTCAAAAATGATTTAAATGCTCCACCTGTGGGAATCAACTCAAATTTGGTTTGATTATTTGAAATATTTTTAACGATGCTTTGATCGCCTTTTTGGATCTTAAGCGTGATCTTAATATTACCTTTTGTATTATCAGTGCCGTATCCGCTCATATTTGCTTCAAACTCGTTGATAAAAATTTCAACTACAACGCCACCCATGCCATTTACATTTGCACCGCGCGCCATAAGCTCTTTTTTGAGCGAATCGCTAAAATAAGTAGCAAGATCGTTTTGAAGCACGACATATTCTTTTACGGTACCTTTGCTATCAGTGATCGTAGCAATGGTACTTTTGTTTTTGCGGTTGTCATGCACTGCGCTTATATAGGCCTCAAAGCCGCTATTTTGTTGGCTCGCAGCAGCCTTATATGGATCAAATGCGACAACACTTTGACTTGGTGCACAACCAGTTAAAAATAAAACAAAAAGTCCAAAAATAGCTAAAAATTTAAATTTATTCATCGTTTTTCCTTTTAAAGTTTAGTGATCTCATCGGCTACCTTTATCGCAGCTTGTTTAACTAAAAGTGCTATAAAAAAGTCAAACTGACCAGACTCTGAAGCCTCTAGCTTCTCCACATGGTGCCTAGTCGAGATAGGTAACGTTTTTTTGAAATTTATATTTGAAAGAATAAGAAGCCCATTTAGATGTCCGTTTAAAATTTCTGAACTTCCCGAATAGCTTCCTCTAAGCTCGTCAAATCTAAAATCAAGCCTGTACGTGTAAGGTGATGTTTGAGTATCGACAACAACGATTCCACGAGAATTTAACTCACGCTGCAAAAACATGTAAAAAAGCACTTCAAGGCGCGGGTTTGAGTTAAAAACTGCAGTATTTCCTTCAACGCCCGTATAATATATCGATCTAGCGCTACTTCTAGCATCGACAATCCTGTGGAAATAAACCTTTTTTAGCCCAACATTGGTATCGATCATATTTTTTTCCAAGCAGCAGTTTATTGCTACATCACTTTTATATTTGACACCATTTATAAAAAGACCATCGCCCCTGCCTTTACAAGCACTACAATCAGCCGGTATCCTCATAACCTCTTCAAAATACATCTTATCTTCGCTGTTTATGCTCGCACTTTGCACACCGTCTATACCCTCACACGATAGACAAAGACTAGCTTTAGCCACGCAGCCAGTTAGAAAGATAGCTGCAAAAACTGCTAATAATGTCGTTCTTAGCATTTTACTTCCTTTTGCTCTTTTTGTTTTTTGCGGAGATTTTTCACACTCTCGCCTGCGATGCCGTAGTTATTCGTATCGATCTCATCGATAATAACAACGGTATTTTGAGCGCTTCTACCTAAAATTTCGCTTATTAGCTTTGTAACTCCGCTTATCATCTTCTCTTTTTGCTCAACACTTGGGCTATTGCCCTCTTTTGTCACACAAATTTTCACAAATGGCATAATGCTCCTTTTTGCAAATTTAGTATTTAAAATTTAATCAAAAACAAAAACCAAAAGCGACCGTATCACCAGCTCAGAATAAGGCGAAATATTTTGTGGTGATTTTGAAAGCTGTGACGTGAAATTTTGGTGCAGATAGAACATGTGGTTCATCAAGCCAAAATTTCACTAACTCTTTCAAAAGGACACAAAAGATAAGCCGCTAGTCTATTTTTAAGACTGATAAGAACGCCTCTTGCGGTAAATTCACCTTACCTATCGCCTTCATGCGTTTCTTACCCTCTTTTTGCTTTTCAAGCAACTTTCGCTTACGCGTAATATCGCCACCGTAGCACTTGGCTGTGACGTTTTTACCCATTGATTTTACGGTTTCTCGGGCGATTATTTTGTTGCCGATGCTCGCTTGTATCGCTACTTCAAAAAGCTGACGAGGCACGATCTCTTTCATCGCCTTTACAAAGTCCCTGCCCTTTGTCTGCGCCTTGCTCTCAGGCACGATGATAGAGAGTGCATCGACCGTTTCACCAGCCACTTTGACATCAAGCTTTACTAGATCGCCTACGCGGTAGTCGCTAGGCTCATAATCAAAGCTCGCGTAGCCTTTTGTGCTTGATTTTAGTTTGTCGTAAAAGTCCATAACGATCTCGTTCATCGGGATGTCATACTCTAGCAGCACGCGATCAGTCGTGATGTAATCCATCTTCGTTTGTATGCCACGGCGGTTGTTTAAAAGTGTGATGATGTTGCCCAAAAACTCGCTTGGCGTGATGATAGTCGCCTTCACGTATGGCTCAAGGATTGAGTCTATTTTATTTACTGGTGGCAGCTGGCTTGGGTTTTGTATCTTTAAATTTAGCCCATCAGTTTGGATGACTTCGTATGTCACGGTCGGCGCTGTAGCAATGAGATCAAGATCAAATTCGCGCTCCAGCCTCTCTTTAACAACCTCCATATGAAGAAGACCTAAAAAGCCAACCCTAAAGCCAAATCCAAGTGCGACCGAGGTCTCTGGCTCGTAGCTAATGGAGCTGTCATTTAGCTTTAGCTTATCCAGTGCGTCACGTAGATCTTCAAATTTATCAGTTTCTATCGGATAAAGTCCCGCAAATACGAACGGCTTGGCTCTCTCAAAGCCGCCAACTGGCTCTTTTAGGGGATTTCTTGACTGCGTTATCGTATCACCAACCTGGACGTCACTAACATTTTTAAGTCCTAAAACTACGATACCAACTTCGCCAGCGCTAAGCGTTTTGGTCTTGATCGGCGCGATAGGATTTGGATACATGAGGTCAAGCACGATGTGCTTTTTGCCTGTTCCCATGACTAAAATTTCATCATTTTTTGAGATAGTGCCGTCATATACGCGAACGAGTGCAAGCGCACCAAGGTAGTTGTCAAACCAACTATCATAAATTAGCACCTTTGTAGGCTTGCTAACATCGCCATTTGGCGCAGGGATCCTCGTAATGATCGCTTCAAGCAGCTCTTTTATGCCAACGCCTGTTTTTGCGCTCACTTCGATCGCTCCTGAGCAGTCAAGTCCGATGATGTGCTCGATCTCGTCTTTTACCCTAGCAGGATCAGCCGCAGGTAGGTCGATCTTGTTGATGACTGGGATGATCTCTAGGTTGTTTTCTAGCGCGATATAGACGTTTGCGATAGTCTGCGCCTCTACACCCTGAGAAGCGTCCACCACGAGCAGCGCGCCCTCACAACTAGCTAAAGAGCGGCTCACCTCGTAGCTAAAATCGACGTGGCCCGGAGTGTCAATCAAATTTAGGACGAAATTTTCACCGTTTAGTGCGTAGTTTAGGCGAACAGATTGGGCTTTTATCGTGATGCCACGCTCTTTTTCGATATCCATCGTATCCATGATCTGACTACTCATCTCACGGTCACTGACGGCGCCACACTCCTGAATAAGGCGGTCAGCAAGCGTGCTTTTGCCGTGGTCGATATGAGCGATGATGCTAAAGTTTCTAATGTTTTTCATATAAGTTTTACTTTTTACTAAATTTTGGGCTTTATTTTGCCTAAAGTTGATTTAAATGCCAATAAATATATTTTTATCATAAGCCCGTCACTAGAGCTTGGCTCTATTCTTAAAAATCTTAATGACAATGTCCAAAGTGCTCATGTCCTTCATCGTCATTTAACTCGCAGATGAGATCGTCTTTATGTCCAAGGTTCTCACTTTCAAACTGAAGCGTGACGTGACCGATGCCTGCGTGAGAAAGCTCGTGCTCGATGCGCTTTATCATCTTTGAAATTTCAGCCACGCTTAGCGCATCATCCACCACCACATGGGCTATGAGCGCGTTTGTGCCAGCATTTATCGCCCAGATATGTAGGTCATGCACGATTTTAACGCCATCTACGCCCTTTATAACGCCTAAAATTTCATCCGTATCAAGCTTAAGCGGCACGGCTTCTATCAGGATATTAAAGCTATCTTTTAGCAAGCTAGCGCCACTTTTTATGATGAGTAGCGAGACAAAGATACTTGCGATGCTATCGGCCTGCGTGAAGTTAAATTTCATCACAAGAAGTGCCGCGACGATGGCACCAACCGAGCCAAGCGTGTCGCCAAGCACGTGCAAATAAGCACCTTTCATATTTAAATTTTCTTTTGTATCAGCACTTTTATGCATATAAATAGCTACGACTAAATTTACCACAAGCCCCAAAATGCTAACAAAAAGCATCGTCTCAGCTTTGATCTCTGGCTCGTTAAAAAGCCTGATGATAGCTTCGACTACGACAAAGACTGCAAGTGCGATAAGAGCGATGGCATTTATGAAAGCAGCGATGATCTCGACCCTTTTGTAGCCAAAGGTCTTTTGTAAATTTGCCCTTTTTTCTGCGATCTTAAAAGCAATCAGCGACAAAAAGAGAGCCGCAGCGTCTGAGAGCATGTGAAATGCGTCGCTAACAAGCGCAAGCGAGTTTGAAACGAAGCCAAAAACGGCCTCAACTATCATAAACGTGAAAATTAGAAAAAATGAATTTCTAAGAACGTTCTTGTTGTGCATCATTGTCCTTCTTTTGGGCGTCGATCCTCTTGCCGATATCTTTTAAATTTGAAAATTCCTCTATGAGCTTTGGCGAGTCATCAAGACTGATGACGAAATTCCATATATAGGTCATCACAGAGTAGATGTGGCCGGCATTTGTCTGCTGCGAGCTTAACACTATTATCGCCACCAAAAAGAGCAGTGAAGCGCTAATGCCGATGATAAAATAGCTCATCGCCTCCCTATTTGAGATCGCTATACGAAATTTAGAAACGACATCGTAGTGCCTATTTAGCGTGCTTTTGTTAAAAACACCTATCACCTTTGCCTCTTTTTCTAGGCGGTCATTTAAGCGAAGATAAAGGTCGTCATTTTTCTTAATATATCTTGGTAAAAATATAAGAAAAGCGATCATTACGGCAAAGCACGCCACAGCGACCTTTGGCTCAACAAAAATGAGCATAAACGCTGAGCCGATGATCGAAATAACCGATGTAAAAAATATAGGAAAATGCGTCTCAAAGAAATTTACAAACTCTCGCGAGAGCGCTACTCTGGCGATGATGGCGGAGTCGTCTTTGGCATTTTGTTTTTCATTCATGATGACATTTACAGCAAGCTTTGCGTAGATATTTGCAAAATTGCGTATCCACGCGGCGTCTAATGGCTCCTACAAGCCACGCTATGAGCACAAAAAGTGCGTAAATGAGAGCATTTAACGTATTTCCTTGCATGATTGCGTTTATCGCAAAGCCCGCAAATATCGGGTATGCTAGAAAAAGTCCGTTCTCTGCTAGCACCAAAGCAAAGGTCAAAATGAGCTTTTTGTTATGCTCGGTCGCTATGCTCTTTAGCGTTTTAAAGGCGTTATTTTGCAAATTTACTCCTAGAATTTTTTGCAAATTCTAGCCCAAATTTATAAAAATTTGAAATTTTTTGTTGTAACTCTTGACATTACAACAAAAAATTATTATACTTCGCTCATCAGTTGTAAGTAAAAAGATTACAACATAAAAATAAGGAGAAAAAATGAAAAATTATCAGGTTGCAAAGGTCGCAAACGAGCCAAGAGTCGAGCTAAAAGAAGCTTTAAATTTAACTGGCTGTGAGGTATCTATAAATGAGCTTGCGGCAAATGTAAGCGTGCCATTTGTCCATGCGCACAAGCAAAACGAGGAGCTTTACATCATCACTGATGGCGATGGCGAGCTCTTCATCGACGGCGAAGTGATAAATGTAAGCAAAGGTGACGCGGTGCGCATAGATCCAGAGGGTAAGAGGTGCTTTAAAGCTGGCAAAAACGGCATCAAAATGATCTGCATCCAGACAAAACGCGGTAGCCTAGAGCAATACACTATGAGCGACGGCGTGATAGTTGATGACGTAAAGCCAAGCTGGCTCTAAATTTAAAGACAAATTTAAAGGATAAACAATGAAAATAGCAATCATAGGTGCAAACGGCAAAAGCGGTGCAAATTTAGTAAATGAGGCGCTAAAACAAGGTTACGACGTCACAGCGATCGTTAGAAACAAAGAGTATAAAAATGACAACGTTAAAGTCATATATAAAGATATTTTTGATCTAGCCAAGTCCGATCTAGCAGGCTTTGATGTAGTTATCAGTGCATTTGCCGCTTGGACACCAGAGACCTTCCCACTCCACAAAAAGGTTGCTGCTCATCTTGCAAATTTGCTAGAGGGTAGCGACACAAGACTACTTGTAGTTGGTGGCGCTGGCACATTATTTGTAGACGATAAGGGCACAATGGTGATGGACACGCCAGACTTCCCAGCTGCATATATGGGTGTGGCAAAGGCGACTGCAGAGTCTTATTTTGAGCTAAAAGGTAGGAGCGATTTGCTCTGGACATATGTAAGTCCAGCAGGTGACTACGACGCAAATGGTGCTCGTACTGGTAAATACGTGCTTGGTGGAGATAATCTCATCTTAAACTCAAAAAATGAGAGCTATATAAGCTATGCAGACCTTGCGCTTGCGATCATAGACGAGCTAAAAAATAAAAAATTTATACAAAAACGCTTCACGGCAGTTGGCGAGCGAGCATAAAATTATAGATTTGACATAGCTGGCACAAAAAGCCAGCTATGTCAAATCCAAACTAAAAAATAAACTGCTTTTAGTAAAAATTTAAAGTATAATCAGAGAAAATTTCAAGGACAATTGTGCAAGTAGGGATTAAGTTTTCAACCGCGGTTCATGTAGTTTTAGCAGCTTGTTTTTTCAAAGACGAGAAAGTCACGAGTGAATTTATAGCAGGTAGTATAAACACGAATCCAGTCATAGTTAGGCGTCTGCTTGGCACTCTAAAGGCTGCAGGACTTGTGAATATTGTAGCTGGAGTTGGTGGTGTGAGTCTTGCGAAAGAGCCAAAAGATATAACCCTCCTTCAAATCTTTAACGCAGTAAATGATAAAGAAAAACTTTTTAAGATCCACTCTGACTCACCTAAAGCCTGCCCACTTGGTAGCAAGATCGAAGGCCTCTTAACCCCTCCCCTCCTAAAAGCACAAGAAGCTTTAGAGAATAGTTTAAGAAACATTACTTTACAAGATCTATTAGATGAGCTTATTAA
>NZ_CABPUT010000002.1:349307-360928 GCF_902460625.1 Campylobacter concisus | reverse complement strand
TTTATAAAAATTCCTACATAAAGATACATAAAAATAGTTAGGAGCGCATAGCGTTCCTAATAAATAAAATAGATTGGTTTTTATATATCTGCCTGCTTTTTAAATTCTATAACCTAGTTTGTCTACTTTTTAAATTTTATAAATTAATAAGCTCATCTAATAGATCTTGTAAAGTAATGTTTCTTAAACTATTCTCTAAAGCTTCTTGTGCTTTTAGGAGGGGAGGGGTTAAGAGGCCTTCGATCTTGCTACCAAGTGGGCAGGCTTTAGGTGAGTCAGAGTGGATCTTAAAAAGTTTTTCTTTATCATTTACTGCGTTAAAGATTTGAAGGAGGGTTAGGTGTTGGGGGAGTATTGCTGGCTTGAGATGTGGTGTTTGTGGGGTAGGGGTGTTTAGGTATCAAATAGTTATGTCAAGCATGTGATGTTCGTTAGGCTCAATTTCTTCGTTATCTGTTATATTATCCAAATTTTCTCCGTCACTATCTCTTGAATTTTGTTTTTCGCTCTCAAACTCACTTGCCTCTTCTTCACTTTTTTGGCGCTCATGTTCCTTTTCAGGGTCTATTTTATAAGACTCTTCCATCGGACGCACCTCTTTGATCTCTTCACTTTGTTGCGAGGCAAGCTCAGCTGCCATTAAAGACTGCATATCAAATCTAGCTTGTTGATTTGCATGTACTTGCGATACTACTGGTGCGTTTTGATTTATAAAGTTACTATTTCCTAAAGGTGTTACAGCCATTTTTAGCCTTTATTTATGATGATAGTTTTATAGTTCGTATAAGTGACATTCGCACCGTTTTCACGCTTTAAATTTTCACGCTTAGTGTAGTCTACCTCGTATCTGCCAGCTCCCTTTACGCTAAATTCTACGCAGAATTTAGCTGCCATTTCTAGAACATCTTCAGGCACCCTACTCTTATTTGTCTTGATGATGACGTGAGCGCTTGGGGCGTCTTTTAGATGAAGCCAGATGTCATCTTTTTTGGCAAGGTCAAGCAAATTTATATTGCCTTTTTCGTTTCTACCAACTAGTATTTTAAATTCTCTAACGTAAAAAATTTCAGCATTTTCACTCACATCTTTTACGTGGCGTTCTCTTTGTTTTGCTTTGTTTTTTGGGCTTAAAATTTCAAGCTCATAAAGACTGTTCGCTTCTTTTAAAAGAGATTTTAGTCCTTCAAAAAACTCGATTTTTTCTTTTAAATTTCTCTTTTCTATATCTACACCAATGGCTTTTGCACGAAGTTTTTTTGATCTTGTGTAAAACTCATTTGCACTATTTTTTGGTGTATCGCTAAGAGTTAGTTTTATCTCGTTGCCATCAAAATCTTTCAGGCAAATTTCTCTCTCGTAGCCCTTAAAATTTCCCAGATTTGCAAGTAAAAGTGATCCTAAATTCGCAGCTTCTTCACTCTTTCTCATTAACTCATCTTTATCTTCAAGTGAGTTTAAAATTTCGCTCATGCTATCTATCTTTTTTTGTACGCTTGTAAGCTTCGCCTCTTTTAAGCCAGCTATCCTGGACTCATTTACTCTGACCGCTTCGCTCTTAAAAAACGCCTCAAAGTCAGTTATGGGCTCGCACGGTTTTTCTTTGATGGCGATAGCTGGAAGCTCTTTTAAAACTTCACCAGTTTCTATTTTGCGGTAGCTATTATCGATATGTCTTAACGCCTCTATTATTACGTTGTTTTCATCAGTTATCACAGCATTTGTAAAGCGGCCAGTAAATTCAAGATAGAGGATAAAATTTTTACTTTTATATGAGCCACTTTGCGTGCAGATAAATTTTAAAATTCTATTATCTTTTAAGCATTCAACGCTTTTTATATGCGAGGCATTAAAGCGCTTTTTTAGGACATTATCAAATGGTGCTTGATAGATTTTTGCTTCTTTTAGTTCGTCATCTTTGTAGATAGCGGAGTTTGATTTGTTTAGATCAAAGATAATCTTCTCCCCATTAAATTCGATTAAAATAGCCATATCATTAATGCGTTTTGCTTGGTTTATCTTTGTAAAATTTGATAGATAACTTGCTATTTGAACTAAATGTGCGTACTTCATGTGGGGATTATATCAGAAATGTTGCAAAAATGTTTTAACAAAAGCTTTATCACTAGCTATGATAAAAATAGTAAAAATCTGTTTTCTGATCTATGTTTAATTTTTTTAAATGTTTTATTTGTAATGTTATTAAAATATAAATTTTTCGTAAATTTTTTTCATAAAAATTTAAAATATATTTTATATAATGATAACTATTTTTATAATATTAAAAATTTTTTTAAGGGATGATAAATGAATAAATTTCGCATTAGTGCGGTGCTTTGTTTTGCTATTTCTGCTTTAAATGCTACTGATGTAAGCTTAGATGGAATTAGCATTGAAGATAGCGCAGACGATGGTTATAGAGCCACAACGAGTGAGGTGGGCAAGACAAATACGCCAATTCTTGAGATACCACAAACTGTAAACGTTGTAACCCAGCAGCAGCTAAAGGATAAAAAACCAGAAACTCTAGCCGAGAGCCTTCAAAATGTGAGCGGCGTTAGCTACGGAAACACCACGGGCGGCATCTTTGACTCGATCATAAAAAGAGGATTTGGTGGCGGACGCGACGGCTCGATCATGCGAAACGGGGTGCCCGCTAGCGTCATGCATAGCTTTAACAAAACCGTAGAAAGCGTCGAAGTGCTAAAAGGTCCGGCTAGTTTGCTCTACGGTGCGCAAGAACCTGGCGGCATCATAAATATGGTCACTAAAAAGCCAAAATACGACTTTGCAAACGAAATTTGGGCTGGTATCGGCAACCGTAACTACTGGAATACAGGCTTTGATATCACAGGACCTATTGCGGAGAGCGGGTTTGCGTATAGATTTATATTTGATACGATGCAAAAAGACTACTGGAGAGAGTTTGGCGAATATAAAAATGTTCTCTTTGCTCCCTCACTTTCTTATAAAGGCGATGACTACCGCATAAATTTGGCCTATGCGCACACACGCTCGACCGATCCGATCGACCGAGGCATGTATCTCATTCCAAGCACTGGGAAACTACTACCCATAGATAAGAAAAGACGCCTTGACGAGCCATTTAATAAGCTAAAAACAAAGCTTGACACGCTAGATGTAAATTTCGAGAAAAATCTCGGAGAAAACTGGCTACTAAAGGGCGCTTACGCGTTTTCTCGCTCAAAGCACGAATACGGTCACATCAGGCTAATGAACGTAAATTTAAACACGGGCGTTGCGGCTAGACGAAACGAGGCGTATGACGGATTTATCCACCGCACGCATGCTGGATCATTAAATTTAAACGGCTACGTTAAAACTGGCGAGATAGAGCATAACTTACTCTTTGGCATCGACGCAAAGGAGTACTACCGCTATAGACCCGGCGCGCTAAACAGCTACAGCTCAGGCACGACGCACAAAAATTTCCCGATAAATATCTACAGTCCAGTCTACGGCACGGTCGCCTATCCGTCCGATCGAGCCTCCGGCATCCAGTACCAAAAGCTAAAAACGATCGGATTTTACGCACAAGATAGCATAAATTTAACTGAAAACTTAATCTACTCTTTAGGAACTAGATATGAATACTACGACCAAGTAGCTCGCGGCACAACTAGTGGGCCAAATAGCACAGATCAGCAAGATGGTAAATTTACGTGGCAAACTGGACTTTTATATCTACTAACGCCTCAGTGGTCGGTCTATACCAACTACGCACAAAGTTTCAATCCACAAATGGCTATGAAAGGCGATATCGGCGATATAAAGCCTGAAGAGGGCAAAAGTATAGAGTTTGGATCTAAATTTCAAAACGATAGCATAACGGCTAGTGCGGCGGTTTTTAATATCAATAAGAAAAACATCATGCGTACCGTAAGTGGCGTGAGTACGCCAGTGGGCGAGGCGCGCTCTAGAGGATTTGAGTTTGACTTTAACGGCCGCGTGACGCAAGGGCTAAGCGTAGGCGCTAGCTACGCATACACTAAAACCGAGGTGCGCAAGGATAGCGGCGCGTTTGCCGTGCTAGTGGGAAAACCGCTAGAAGCCACGCCTAAGCACCAAGCCAGCCTCTTTGCTAACTACGACTTTAGCCACCTAGGCGCAAAAGGCCTAAGGATCGGCGGCGGAGCTAGATATTTTGGCTCGTGGTATACATACTATATGAGGACAAATTTACCTGCAGTACCAGTAGGAACGGCATTCAAGATGGATAGTGCGGTCGTTTACGACGCATTTATCAGCTATGATACCAAGATCGCGGGCTACGAGACGAATTTCGCCTTTAACGTCAAAAACTTGACCGACAAGCTTTATTATACGTCCTCGTCAACCGGTACGGATGCTAATATCATACCGATACAACCAGGTTATGCTCGTCAGTTTATGCTAACGGCTAGCGTTAAATTCTAAATTTACTAGGCCTTTTGGCTTAGTAAATTTTCTTTAAATTTAGCAATTTTCGTTAAAATCGCCTCAAAATTTAAAGGAAATTTATGAAACAAACTATCACCGAGAAAATATTTTCAGATCACGTTGGCAAAGAGGTAAGCGCTGGAGAGATCATCGAGAGCAAGATTGATATGATCATAGGCAACGATATCACGACGCCTATTTCGATCAAGCAGTTTGAGCGAAGCGGCGCTAAAAAGCTAGCTAACCCAGACGGCTTTGCCATCGTTATGGATCACTACATCCCGACAAAAGATATCTTAAGCGCCAACCAAGCCAAAATTTCACGCGAATTTGCCTACAAACACGACCTTAAAAACTATTTTGATGAAAAAGATATGGGCATCGAGCACGCGCTTTTGCCTGAAAAAGGGCTAGTCATTCCAGGTGACGTCATCATAGGAGCTGATAGCCACACCTGTACACACGGTGCTCTTGGAGCGTTTAGTACCGGCATGGGTAGCACCGACCTAGCTTATGCGATGATCACTGGCAAAAACTGGTTTAAAGTGCCTGAGAGCATCAAAGTTGTCTTTAAAGGTAAGCTTGATAAGCACGTTTATGGCAAGGATCTTATCCTTGAGATCATCCGCCAAATAGGCGTTGATGGTGCACTTTACAAGGCGCTTGAGTTTAGCGGTGAGGTGATAGAGGGCCTTAGCATGGATGATAGATTTTCAATGTGTAATATGGCGATCGAAGCGGGCGCAAAGAGTGGTATTATCGCGGTTGATGAGATCACAAAAGAGTTTTTAAAAGATAAAAATTTACGCGATAAACCAAAATTTTTCTACTCAGACGAGGGCGCAAAATACGACAAAATTTTAGAGATCGATGTTACAAACCTTGATCCAGTCATTGCATATCCATTTTTGCCAAGCAACGGCAAGAGCGTAAGACAGGCGGTTCGCGACGATTTAGCCATTGATCAAGCATTTATCGGTTCATGTACGAATGGCAGATTAAGCGACCTGCGTATCGCAGCACAAATTTTAAAAGGCAAAAAAGTAGCCCGCAAAACAAGGCTCATCATCACTCCAGCGACGCAAAAGATCGCAAGAGCTGCCGAGAAAGAGGGCTTAATCGACATTTTCATCGAAGCAGGAGCGGTTGTGAGCAATCCAACTTGTGGCGCTTGTCTTGGCGGATATATGGGTATTTTAGGTGCAAATGAACGCTGCATCTCGACGACGAATAGAAATTTTGTCGGACGTATGGGCGATAGAACGAGTGAAATTTATCTAGCCAACTCAGCAGTTGTAGCGGCCTCAGCCATAGCAGGTAAAATCGCCGATCCAAGGGACTTATAAAAAATAATATGGATAGTTTGATATCTGACTTATTGAAAATTGTACTTGGTGCAGTCCTAACAATGTGTGCGCAATGGGTGTACGCTAATCTAAACACAAAAAAAGAGAAAAATAAACTCAGGCGACAAAAGCTAGAGGAAGCGTTTATTATAGTTGGGGGATATTTTAGGGGGAATACATTATAAAGTAGCTTTATTAATAAATCCAAATTTAAATATAGAAAATCCAAAATTTGAAATTGGTAAATTACACTCGCTTATCAGTTTTTACGCACCAGAACTGCAAGAGGACTATAAGGATTTTATGTCTACATATCAAGAATTCGGTCCGCTTATCCTAAACAAATTCAGAACTTTAGATAGTGATGACAAAAGAATAGAGGCAACAACTGAGGAGCTAGTGCAAATGATCTTTTCACTAAGCTCAAAAGGCAATATAATTAAAGAAAAGTTAGCCAAAATAGCGCAAACACTATAAATTAGTTGTTGCGGCGAATCAAATAATGTTTTATTGTAAAATCGCCACAACAACTAAATGGTGCATTAAAACGCTGTTATCGTAGCCAAAAGACCAAAGATTATGCCTGGAAAGTTTGCGGCAGAAAGTGGATAGTCTTTTTTAGCTTTTAATAGACCGTAACTTGTCCAGATTGTGCAGTTTAGTGCAGCCGCTAGTGGCTGTATAAAAGGTGTCTTGTTGCCGTCAAGGTTACCCATTATTTGTGGGATGTATGAAAAGTACATAACAACTGATAGGCATGTGCCGATCCAGCCTAAAATTTGTAGATTTTTTTCGCTCATTGCTTCTCCTTAAAATAAAAGCGCCATTATATCTTTTTTAATCGTAGCAAGTAAATGTACAAAATAGCCAGATTTTTACTGCGATTAAGATGGTTTTAGTAAAATTGAGCATTTTAAAAGGATAAAAATGCCAGATATAGTATATGACAAAGCAAAATGGCACTGGGGTGCGAAAGATGCGCCGACTGATATACCGCATGAAAACGGTGCGACACACATTGCATTTTTCTTTCGCTGGTGCATGGAACACAAATTTTATTCAAAGGAATTTGCGGCAGATTTTGCGGACGATATAGCACAGATGGACGAAAATTTTAACTATCGTCAGTATCTTTTTGACGCTATGGACGGCGTACTTGGAAGCGCGGAGCTAAATACTGTTGGTAAAGCCTTTGCAAAAGCTTACTATACGACCGATCGGACAAAATTTGCCAAAATGTATGGTTGGTATTTGCAGGATTATACGGATTTTGTTTCTAAAAAATTTGGTGAAAAATACTTTGATAACGCCTATTTTTATATAGAAAACTCACAAGAAAACTATGCCTTGATCAAAGCTATTATTGATCGTCGCTACGAAGAATTTTTAACAATGAAAAGGGCAAAGCAGGCTTAAAATTTCACAAGTAGCATAAACAAAAATAAGTTTTTATCACATATTTTTGGTAGATCAAAGCCGCTTTTAGCTAAATTTAGCCTCATAACTTTCTTAAGGGAAAAGATGCAAACTTGCGTGATTTTAGCAGGTGGCAAAAGCTCGCGTATGGGGCAAGATAAGACACTTTTGCCATTTGGTGGTTTTAAGACGCTTACTCATTATGAGGTTGCGAAATTTAGCAAAGTTTTTGACGAAGTTTATGTAAGCTCAAAATTTGAGAAATTTAGCCCGCCACTAAAGCTTATAAAAGATGAAAATAGCAATAACTATTCGCCAATGCTCGCGCTTTACTCCATTCTTAAAAATTTTGATCATAGCATTTTTGTGATACCAGCTGATATGCCATTTTTTGATCTTAAAAGTTTAGAAGAGCTTGCTAAATTTAAAGATAAATTTGACATGGTTGTGGCCAGTGATAATGAGCACATTCACTCGCTTTGTGGTTTTTTTAGCCCAGGGCTTGCCACTTTGGCTCATGAGTTTTATTTAAAAAATGAGCATAAAATCGGACTTTTGAGAAAAAGCTGTAAATGCAAAGTCGTAAATTTTGAAGATAGTGAGCAGTTTTTTAACGTAAATTTCCCTGACGAATACGAAATGGCAAAGAAAATCCAAGAAAAGAAGATAGATGATGAGTAAAATTTTATTATTTTTAAGCCTTAGCCTTAGTTTTTTGATGGCAGGTGGGCTAGATGATTTTAAAAGAGCACAAGAGCTGGAGCAAAGTGGCGACATAAAGGCTGCGATGCAAATTTATAAAGAGCTAGCCAAAAGCTCTTTAAACGAGCAAAACGTGATACAAAATTTACAAGAGAGCGAGCCAGCACCAAGAGAGGCGAAGCTGAAGCAAGCCGATCTTTTAAGAGAAGATAAAAGTGGTAAAAATTTACAAAATGCACTTGGTATCGAGCTTTATAAATTTAACTACCTTTTACCAGTAACTTATGCTAAAAATGTGCCAAACGATGAGCGAAAAAGCGTTGAAACTAAGTTTCAAATAAGCCTTGCAAAGCCGTTATTTTATGACCTATTTGGATTTAGAGAGAGCCTTGTGGCAGCCTACACGCAGACATCTTGGTGGCAGATAACAAGAACCTCAGCGCCGTTTCGTGAGACGAACTATCAGCCAGAAATTTTTCTAAATTTTGCTTCGCCAAAATATTTGGATCAAATAGGTGTTAAAAATCTAAAATTTGGACTTTTGCATGAGTCAAATGGACGAGATGGTAGCAATTCAAGAAGCTGGAATAGAGCTTATGTGCAAAGTGATTTTATTTTTGGCAAGCTTAACATTTCGCCAAGAGCTTGGATGATAGTGGGCAATAAGGGCGATAATAAAGATATATTAAAATATATCGGGCATGGCGATGTAAGGCTTAGCTACAACCTTAATGATCACATTTTTAGCCTAATGCTAAGAAATAACTTACATTTTGATAAAACAAATAAAGGTGCTGCTGAAATTTCATATATGTTTCCTATCTTCTCAACTGGGGTTTATGGCTATTTGCAGTATTTTACGGGATATGGTGAGAGTTTAATTGATTATAATAAGCATACTGATAAATTTGGTCTTGGTTTTGTTATTTTAAAATAAGCTAAAAATTTTAAACTTATAAAATGGCTAAATTTAGGCAAATAATCATAAATTTACTCAAATATGTCAAAAAAATTTAATTAATCAAAAAACTTAAAAATATTAGAAAAAATACAAGCAAATTTTGCTAAAATCTTAAGCAAAATCTCAGAGCAAAGGAGTTTTTATGAGCGGAATCTCACTAATTGTCTGTTTTGTTGTAGCCATCATACTTATGATCGTTATGATCTCTAAGCTAAAAGTGCATCCATTCTTGGCACTTATGAGCATTTCTTTGGTTCTTGCGATCGTCGCAGGCATTGATCTGTCCAAGATCCCAGCGATGATAGGTGTCGGCTTTAGTGGCACATTTAAGAGTATCGGTATCGTTATTATCTTTGGAACGATCATCGGCACTGTGCTTGAAAAAACTGGAGCTGCACTAAAGCTAGCTGATATGGTTGTAAAGCTAGTCGGACAAAAGCGTCCAGAGCTTGCTATGCTCATCATGGGCTGGGTTGTTGGCATTCCGGTATTTTGCGATAGTGGATTTGTCGTTTTAAACTCTATTCGCGAGGCGCTTTATAAGAAAATTTCAGCAAGCCCAGTCGCGATGTCAGTCGCACTTAGTGGCGGCCTATACGCATCTCACGTCTTTATCCCGCCAACTCCTGGCCCAATAGCAGCTGCAGGAACACTTGGTCTTGGCGGAAATTTACTCCTTGTTATCATCATGGGAACAGTCGTTTCAGTACCTGTTTTGATAGCTGTTTATTTCTTTTCAAAGAGTGTTGGCAAAAGTGTGACTATCAGCGACAAAGATGCTGACGCTACCATCACAGCTAGTTACGAAGAGCTTTTAAAGAAATTTGGCACGCTACCTAGCGGATTTTTAAGCCTTGCTCCTATCATCATGCCTATCATTTTTATGGCGATCGGCTCTATTGTCGATGTTTTAGCAAAACAAGGCATGTTTGATAAAACGGCTCTCTTGCCAAAGATACTTTTATTTTTAGGAAACCCTATCATTGCTCTTGCAATCGGCGTGATCTTTTGCGTATTTTTATTAGTCGAAGCCAGAAAGATAAGAGAATTTGACCACATCACGAACGAGTCTTTAAAGATCGCTGGACCGATACTCTTTATCACAGCAGCTGGCGGTGTTTTGGGTAATGTCATCACTGAGGCTGGCTTTGTAAATTTCATAAAAGAAAATGCAACCGCTATAAAAGCGATAGGAATTTTCTTCCCATTCATCATCTCAGCCATACTAAAAACCGCTCAAGGAAGCTCGACCGTGGCTATCATCACGACAGCATCTATCATGGGCGCATTTAGTGTCGACAACTCGCTCATGCATACACTTGGCTTTACGACCGAGCTTTCAGCTGCGCTTTGCGTCATGGCGATAGCATCTGGTGCGATGTGCGTATCTCACGCAAATGACAGCTACTTCTGGGTTGTGACAAATTTTAGTAAGATGAGTGCAGAACAAGGATATCGTACACAAACAGCTATGACGTTTATAGTGGGTATCGTTGGTATAATTAGCGTTTACATATTATCTTTGGTGCTTTTATGAGAATTTTAGTTGCGATTGATTC
Organism: Campylobacter concisus; assembly: GCF_902460625.1. GTDB lineage: Bacteria > Campylobacterota > Campylobacteria > Campylobacterales > Campylobacteraceae > Campylobacter_A > Campylobacter_A concisus_AD. Next base: position 350,507 of record NZ_CABPUT010000002.1, on the reverse strand, counting down.
ATTAAAAGGCTCGCTTAGCTCGCTTGAGGCGGGCCTTGCTATAAAAGAAGGACTAGAAGAGATTGGCTGTGAGGTCGTTGTCAAGCCTATCGCAGATGGTGGTGAGGGTAGTGTAGAGGCGATGGCTGATGCACTTGGTGCAAAATTTATAGATACGATAGTTAAAAATCCACTTGGAATTGAAATTTTAGCTAGATATGCACTAAAAGATGACCTTGCTATACTTGAAATGTCAAGTGCTTCTGGCCTTACACTCATAAATCCAGATGAGAGAAATCCACTAAAAACTAGCACATTTGGCTTTGGTCAGATGATAAAAGATGCCATTGCTAAAGGTGCTAGAAAATTTATCATTGGCATCGGCGGAAGCGCGACAAATGACGCTGGTACAGGCATGCTTAGCGCACTTGGCTTTAAATTTTATGATAAAGATGGTGCTTTACTTGAAGGAAAAGGTGAGAATTTAGCCAAAATTTATGAGTTTACAGATGAAGAGGCACTAAAAGAGCTAAAGGAGTGCGAGTTTTTAATCGCCTGCGATGTAGATAATCCTCTTTATGGTATGAATGGAGCTGCTCACGTTTATGCCCCTCAAAAGGGTGCAAATGGCCGTATGGTAAAAGAGCTTGATGATGGGCTAAAACACTTTGCAACTCTTGTAAAGGAAAAGACTAATAGCAAATTTCACACACAAAAAGGTGCTGGCGCAGCTGGTGGACTTGGCTTTGCATTCGTGGCATTTTTAGGAGCGAAACTTCGCCCAGGTATTGAGATCATTACGCAGACTATCGCACTTGAGGATGAGATCAAAAAGGCTGATCTAGTCATCACTGGTGAAGGCCGTATGGACTTTCAAAGCTCAATGGGCAAGACACCAACTGGGGTTGCAAAACTAGCAAAAAAGTATCATAAGCCAGTGATCGCATTTGCTGGAAGCGTGCAAAAATGCGCCAAAGATTGCCACAAAAATGGGATTGATGCCTATTTTTGTATATTAAATGAGCCAGTAAGTCTTGAAGAAGCGATGAGAAAAGATGTCGCGATTAGAAATTTAAAGATGACAGCAGAGCAAGTCATTCGCCTTTATATGCTAAACTACAAAGCATAAATTTAAGAAGATAGAAGTTTATTTTCTATCTTTTTCCCACTTCTTTCTAAATTTTACTATCCAAATTCTATCTTTTAAGTGCTACAAAAATT
>NZ_CABPUT010000002.1:271966-349248 GCF_902460625.1 Campylobacter concisus | reverse complement strand
TCTCAAAATTTAATACATTTTGCAAAAATATAAAATAAACTTTAGAAAAAATATTTACTATGTTAAAATAAGAAAAAATTCTAAAAAGAAAGGAGAATTTTTTATGCAACAGACCTTAAATTCTCGTCGCAGCTTCATTGCAGCTGCAGGATTATTTTTTGCTACGACCGCACTAAAGGCTGCACCAAAGGACTTTAGCGGTAGTAATGTTCGCTACGGCATGGCGATAGATCTAACAAGATGTGTTGGATGTCAGTCATGTACTATGAGCTGTATGTTGGAAAACGACGTTCAACCAGGCGCTTTTAGAACCATTGTTTCCGAGTACGAGGCAAGAGATAAGAGCGGTAAAATGGCAGTCATTGCGTCACTTCCAAGGCTTTGCAACCACTGCAACAATCCAGCCTGTATTAGCGTTTGTCCAACTGGTGCTAGCCATCAAAGAAGTAATGGCATAGTAAAGATTGATACAAAAGAGTGCATAGGCTGTGCGCTTTGCGTAGAGGCCTGTCCATATCACGCAAGATATCTTAGCCTGCATACCTACAAGGCCGATAAATGTACCTTTTGTGATCACAGACTAAGAGCAGGGCTTCAGCCAGCATGTGTAGAGAGCTGTGTGGGCGGTAGCCGTATAATAGGCGATCTTAATGATCCTAACTCAAATATTAGAAAATTTCTAGCCACACATGAGACTATGGTTATAGATAGCCCTAAAAATACAAATCCACAGGTGTTCTACCACGGCGTTAGCAAAATTTTGGCTAAAAACGATAAGAAACTCGAGCTTGATAATGGATATAAAAAGGTTATCAGCTGGAGCGAAGAGATAGCACAGTAAAAGGAAATAAATAATGCAAAGAAGAGAATTTTTAAAAAGATCAGCCGTGCTCTCAACACTAACCACGAGTGCTATGCTGGCAGATGAAGATAAGGACGACTATAAACCGCAGGCAAACTCACTAGAGCCTGAATTTCGAGTAAAAAACGGCAAAATTTCACTTAGTGATGGACATAGCGTTATTTTTTCGATGTGCCATGGCTGTACGACGAAGTGTGGCATAAGACTTCATGTGGACGACAAAAACGACCGCGTTTTAAGATGTAGCGGCAACCCATACCACCCACTTTCAAACGTACACTGGGCAAATTTTGACACATCGATAAATGACGCACTTCTTGCCACAACACTAAGTGGCGAAGACGAAAAGCGAGCCACAGTTTGCGCTAGAGGAGCGATATTGCCTGAGATGATAGACTCACCTGCAAGGATACTAACGCCACTAAAGAGAGTTGGTAAAAGGGGTGAGGGAAAGTGGAAGAGCATAAGCTTTGAACAGCTAGTAGAAGAGGTCGTAGAGGGAGGAGATCTCTTTGGTGAGGGGCACGTGGACGGGCTAAGAGCGATATATAGCGACGAGCTAATTGATAGCGAAAACCCAGAGTACGGCACCAAACGCAATCAATTTTTAAGTTTTTATCTATATGATGGGCGCTCTGACATCGTTGATCGCTTTGTCAAAAAGTCATTTGGCACTATAAATCACTACTCGCACGGCGGAATTTGTGGTGGTGGCTTTAGGGTCGGTGGTAAGATCGCACACAACGCAAAGGGCTTTGCACATACAAAACCAGACTATGAAAACTCTAAATTTGTTATCTACTGGGGCACTTCGCCGTCAAATGGTGGCAACCCTTTCCAAAAACAGGCAAAAATGCTCTCTTATGCAAGAGGCACGAGAGATGACTTTACCTATGCAGTGGTCGATCCAAGCGTTACAAATGCTGTAAAATACGCCTCTTCGGACAAAGGCCGCTGGATAGCGATAAAGCCAGGCACCGACTCAGCTCTAGCTATGGCTATGATACGCTGGATCATAGAAAATGAAAAATACGCTACAAACTACCTTATTCAGCCAAATTTAGACCAGGCAAAGCTAGCAGGCGAGATACACTGGTGTAATGCCACGCATCTAGTCATCACCGAAAAAGACCACAAAGACTATGGTAAATTTGCACTTATCAACAATGAATGGCAGGTTTGCTCACAAGATGGCAAGATACAAAGCTACAAGGTAAATGAACCAGCCAAGCTCTACTACAAAGGTAAAATTTTAATAGACGGCAAAAAGGTCGAGGTAAAAAGCTCAATGCAGCTTTTAAAAGAGTCAGCTTATAAGCATAGCTTAGAGGAGTACTCAAAAATTTGTGGTGTAAGCGTTGAAGATATCATCTGGCTTTGTGAAAATTTCACCAAAAATGGCAGACAGGTGAGCACAAACGTGCATGGCGGTATGATGCATACTCAAGCTGGTATGACTACTTTTGCGATACTTTGTCTAAACACGCTAATGGGCACTTATGGCTACAAAGGTGGCAACGTCAATGCAAGTGCCGGCACACACGAGTTTTTAAAGGGCAGATATGACCTTGAGAGCTTTGAGGGCGCTTATAAGCCAAATGGTCTAAATTTATCAAGATCAGGCAAATACTACGAAACAAGCTCTGAGTATAAGCGCAAAGTAGCAGCTGGCGGCAGCGGCTATCCATCAACTCAGCCATGGTATCCTATCTCTATGCCACTTGTAAACGAAACGCTTACAAGCCACAAGGCTGGCTATCCATACAAAGTAAAAGTTTTCATAAACTACATGACAAACGTACTTTACGGCCAAGCAGGACTTGAAAGAGCGGTTTTAGACGTACTAAAAGATAGTAAAAAATTACCACTTTTTGTGGGGATAGACGCCTTTATGAACGAGACAAACGCCTATGCTGACTACATCGTGCCAGATGGGGTAAATTTAGAAAACTGGGCACTTCCAAACTCTCTTTGGGGAACGATCGCTAAAACTTCAGTCGTGCGCTATCCAGCCGTTAGCTCAAAGCAGGCAAAGGATAAAAACGGCGGCGCGATCGACGTTGAGGCATTTTATATAGCCGTAGCAAAGAGGCTTGGACTAAAAGGCTTTGGCAAAAATGCCTTCAAAGACAAAGACGGAAATTTCATGGATCTTGACGTAAAAGAGCAGTATTATGCGGCTGCACTAGCAAATTTAGCCTTTGATGGCGAGGGTGTGAAAGATATAAGCGACGAGGACAAAAAGCTTAGTAAGATATCAAGAGTGATGACAAAACTTGATCCTTATCTAAAAGACGAAGAGAAGCCAAAAGTAGCGCACATACTAGCAAAAGGCGGCAGATACGATAGCTACGAGAGTGCTTACAAGGGCGATAAAGCAACCGTAAAAGTGCCAGCGCCTATGCCAGCTTCTATCTACTATGAGCCACTTGGTGGGCATAGACACTCAATAACAGGCGAATTTATGCCAGGAGTGCCAAGTCTAATGCTGCCAGTAGCAAGTGACGGCACGCCGCTTGAGAAATTTTTCCCACGCTCTGAGTGGAAATATACAGTGAGCTCAAGAAAGTCAAATATCCAACACTTCTACACATTTGTTAGTCCAAGGCTAAGATCTGTTCATCCTAAGAATTTCATAAGGGTATCGACAGATGTGGCTAGCGAGCAAGGCATTCGCTCAGGCGATAAGGTTAAAGTGACTACGCCTTATGGCGCACAAGTTGGCGAGGCATTTGTGACTGACGGCGTTGCTAGCGGGGTTATCAGCATAGAGCATGGATTTGGCCATGATGAGTTTGGTATAAGAACGCACATCGTCGATGGAAAGCCAGCTTTTGGGATCGCAAATTTAGAAAAAGGGGTCAATCATAATAAGCTTGGACTTCTTGATCCAAAAAGAAATGGCGAATTTAGTTTAAATGACTGGTTGGTTGGCACTTGCGCTAGACAAGCACTTCCTGCAAAGATAAGGAAAATCAGCTAGTTTGATATAAATTTGGTGAGTAGAGTAAAATTTGCTTGCCAAATTTTATTTTTTATAAGGGCTTTTGACTAGCGGATTGTAAATTTAGATACAGAGCAAACCTTTGGGCTGCTTGCAAGCCAAAATTTCCTCATATATTTATAGGGTTTCATAGTTAAATTTAATGTTTTAAATTTTACATGAGTTAAATTTAGTATTGCTAGTTTGCTTTGGCTTTAAGCGCTCTAGTTTGCTAGATCCTCAGCTACCTTTGCGGCAAGTCTCAGCTTATCACTATCAAAATGCGTGTAAATTCTTGAGGTATTTAGGCTTGCATGACCTAGAGCTTCTTGCACCAAAACAAGGTCTTTTTGCTTTTTGTAAAGCATCGTTGCAAAGGTGTGGCGTAGCATGTGAGCACCATTTTTCTCTTTTCTGATGCCAGCTTTAAATAAAATTTGCTCAACTATGCGGCTAACATAAGCCTGCGTAAGCCTGGTGCCTTTTTTATTGATGAAAAGATAGCCTTCTTTATTGATGTAGTTTATTGCGATCGCATTTAGATGAGCTTCTATGAGGTGACGTTTTATCATAACGATGCGGTATTTGTTGCCTTTGCCTCGGATCCTAATGATAAAAAGATCGCCATCTTCAGTGATGTCTTTTCGCTTTAAATTTAGAGCCTCGCTCACACGAATGCCAGTAAAAATTATCGTTTTTATTATGAGCTTATTGCGATTTGAGTTTTGCTTAAAGTCACTTTCTTCGATCGCATCTAGAAATTTTTTGACCTCATCTTCACCCATAAACTCAGGTAACTTTTGCCCTTTGTTGCCACTCACTCCGCCCCAGTTTTTTAAATTTATATCAAAAACATGGGCCTTGCCATCCTCTTCGTTTTGTTTGTCTAAAAACGCAAAGAAATTTATTACTGAGATGCGGTAATTTTTCTTACTAGCATCGCTTAGTCCGCCAGTCGTGCTAGCTAGTATTTCGCTTAGTAGCTCTTCATCGATCTGCTTTAGGCTGCTAAGCTCGTAAAATTTCATCGTTTCATATATTTTTTTAAGTGGATTAAAGTAGGTATTTATACCAGTAAGCCCTGCATTTCTCGCACTTTTTACCAAACCATCAAGCTGATCAATGTTCTTTACCTCACGGCTTAGAGCGTAATTCACACTTGCAAGTGCCTTTGGATCTCGAAGCTCTTTATTCGAAAGTGAGCTAAGTTTAAATTTGACGTAGCGAGTGAGCCAAAATATAAATGAGTTTTCAAAATTATCTTTACAATCAAGCGGGTATTTCAAACCAATAACCTTAAATTTTTATTTTGAAAAGTATTATATTTGAAATTTTATAAAATCTACTCTTTTTAAAATTCAACTATAAAAGCTTAAGCAAATATCCATTTTCAGCGGCTTCAAGCTTATATTTATGCATCTTATCAAGTTCTAAAACCACTCTGAAATATCTATCGTGCCAACCTATGATCACATTTTTAAAATGTTCATTTTCAAGTTTTAAGCTCTTGGTTTTAAAGCTTCTTGGTGGCCTTGCAAAGTCAAGAACGATCTTATTTTTCTCATAAGCAAAATGCTTTAAATTTTTAGCTTTTGTAGCGATTTTTAGCTCTTTGTCGTTGGCTAGAAAGCTTATAAAACCTAGAAATTTAACATCTTTTCCATTTTTGACACTATCAACGGGTTTTGTACTAGGCTCAATCTTTATCTCGACCACCTTTTGTTCAGGTTTTATGTTAGTTTCTTTTGCTTTATCTGTGCTAAGATCGATCACTACAACATTTGGAGTTGGCATATCTGAAGTTTTATTTCTATCTTTATTTGAAATTTTAGTTTCATTTTTTTCTATTATCACAGGAGTGCTTACTTTTTGGCTAGGCATATTTGCCATTGTGACCGAAACATCTAGCTTTTTTGCCACAACTGGTTCTGGATTTTTTACCTTATTTAAAGCAAATTCATCGCTGTAATCGATAGTTTTATTTATATCAGCTAGTCTTTTTTCCTTTATGGTGCCGTCATTTGCTCTATATTTTATGGTGACATCTAGTAAAAGTGCCGCATCACTTGGAAATTTAAACGAAAGAGAATCAAAGCTATCAAATTTTTCTATGATATTTGTTGTCATAACGCTTGTATTTAGCTCGCTAATAGGCATAAATGGGTTCTCTCTAGCAAAGACGCTTGCTGCAAATATAGATAAAACTAACCAAAATTTTTTCATCATTCCTACTTTTTATTAAAGTCTGGCTCAAGGCCTTGTAATTCAAAATAATCTTTTTGCAGGCGCGCGTTCATTTTTTTTAAAATTTCCACGTCCTCGCTAAGTCTATCTTTTTTACTCTGAAGGCTTAACATAACATCAAGTGAGCGTTTGCCAAACATCATATTGCCTACATAAAAAGCAAACATAGCCACACAAATGGTGGCTATGACGTAGCGTAATGTTGGTCTAATATATTTTAAAATTTTATGAAATATGCCATCGGTGTTGCCATATTCGTCTAAAATTTCGCTCAAATATTATCCCCCAAAAACTCTCCAGCCTCAAGTTCGATCTCAAGCAAGCGGTTGTATTTTGCGTTACGCTCGCTTCTTGAAGTAGCACCTGTCTTTATCTCGCCAGTGTTTAGTGCGACTGCAAAGTCAGCGATAAACGCATCTTCGCTCTCGCCGCTTCTATGGCTCATTATGCAGCGATATCCGTTTCTTTGAGCAAGGCGGACAGTTTGCATAGTTTGTGTGACTGAGCCTATTTGATTTGGCTTGATTAAGATTGCATTTGCGATCTTTTTCTCGATACCTTCGCGTAAAATTTTCTCATTTGTGACAAAAAGATCGTCGCCAACTAGCTGAACTTTGCTGCCAAGCCTTTTTGTAAGCTCAGCCCAGCCGCTCCAGTCGTCCTCGCTAAGGCCATCTTCGATAGAAAATATCGGATATTTTTCGCAAAGTTTTTCATAGTAGCTAATAAGCTCGTCGCTGCTAAATTTCTTGCCCTCAAGCTCGTATTTGCCGTCTTTATAAAGCTCGCTTGAAGCGACGTCAAGTGCTAGTTTTATCTGGCTGCCTAGCTCATATCCAGCCTCTTTTACAGCTTGTGAGATGAGCTTTAGCGGCTCTTCGTTATCTTTTAAATTTGGAGCAAAGCCACCCTCATCGCCGACAGCCGTGCTGTGTCCAGCTGCGTTTAGGATAGATTTTAGCTTGTGATAAATTTCAGTTGCAGCTCTTAGCGCCTCGCTAAATGTGCTAAAACCAAATGGCATGATCATAAATTCTTGAAAATCAACGCTGTTGTTTGCGTGTGCGCCGCCATTTATTATGTTAAACATCGGCACTGGCAAGATGCTGGCGTTTGCACCGCCAAGGTAGCGATAAAGCGGGATATTTAGGCTCTTTGCAGCTGCGCGAGCTACTGCCATAGATACGCCAAGGACTGCGTTTGCGCCTAAATTTGAGTAGTTGTGCGTGCCATCAAGCTCAAGCATCTCCGCATCGACTGCCTTTTGGTTGTAAGCATCAAGGCCTATAACTGCCTCTGCGATCTTTTCATTTACGTTTGAAACAGCTTTTAAAACGCCCTTGCCAGCGTATCTCTCGTCTTTGTCACGAAGCTCGAGCGCTTCACGCTTGCCTGTGCTCGCGCCACTTGGCACAATCGCGCTTGCCTCGGTTCCATCACTTAGTCTAACTGTCGCACGAACTGTTGGGTTGCCTCTGCTGTCTAAAACCTCGTGAGCTTCTACATCTTCAATAAATACCATTATTCATCTCCTGCTTCGTTTGTGTCGTCGTCTTCGTCTTTTGCGCCGCTACTTATTAGGTGATCAATCCCCATTGAGCCTTTTATCGCCGCTACTATCTCATCAGAAATTTCTGGGTGCTCTTTTAAGTAGGCTTTGGCGTTTTCTCTGCCTTGACCCAGTTTTTCGGCCTTGTAGCTAAACCACGCACCTGATTTGTCGATGATGTCAAGCTTTACGCCATAGTCGATGATCTCGCCCTCTTTGCTCACACCCTCGCCAAACATGATGTCAAATTCAGCCACTTTAAATGGAGGCGCAACCTTATTTTTAACGACTTTTGCTTTTGTGCGGTTGCCGATAGGCTCGTCGTTTTGTTTAAGTGTGGCTATCTTTCTGACATCGATCCTTACAGATGAGTAAAATTTAAGCGCATTACCGCCAGTTGTGGTCTCTGGCGTGCCATATCCCATCATACCGATCTTCATACGAATTTGGTTGATGAAGATAACAGTCGTCTTCATCTTGCTTAAAATTCCAGTTAGCTTTCTAAGCGCCTGGCTCATAAGCCTAGCTTGCAAGCCAACGTGCTGATCGCCCATATCGCCGTCTATCTCGCTCTTTGGAGTAAGAGCAGCGACGCTATCAACTACGATAAGATCTATCGCACCGCTTCTTGCGAGTGTCTCAACTATCTCAAGTGCCTGCTCGCCAAAGTCTGGCTGAGAGACGTAAAGGTTGTCGGTATTTACGCCTAAATTTGAAGCGTATTTTACGTCTAATGCGTGCTCTGCATCGACAAATGCACAAATTCCGCCAGCTTTTTGCGCTTCAGCTATGATGTGAAGCGTGAGCGTGGTCTTACCAGAGCTCTCTGGTCCGTAGATCTCAATGATCCTGCCTTTTGGAACACCGCCTATGCCAAGAGCTAGGTCAAGTCCTAGCGAGCCAGTCGGTATCGACTCGATCGCCTCAACCTCTTTGTCGCCAAGTCTTAAAAGCGTGCCTTTACCAAAAGCTTTATCGATCTGCTTTAGCGCAAGCTCGAGCGCCTTTTTCTTGTCCGCTTCACTCTCTGGGATAGCTATCTTTTTGTCACTATCTTTTTCTTTTGCCATTTTTTACCTTATAGTTGAAATTTGGCTTGATTTTATCTAAAAAGAGATGAATTTTACTTGATTTACTCGCAAATTATAATATTTTCGCCAAGCAGTGCAGCGCTATCAATAAGAGCAAAAAGCTGCTCTTTTTCAAACAAAAATCCATAAATTTGATCTTCGTTTTTTAGTATCGCAAGCTTTAGTGGCTCTGCAAGTGAGCTTGCGCAAAGATTTAAAAAGGCTTCATCGATATGATTTTGTGAAATTTGGGGTTTGGTTTTAAAATTTTCATCTTTTATAAAAGAGATAAATTCCTCTTGTGAGGTGGATTTATTAAAGTTAAAAATTAGTTTTTCTTTTAAGGCTTCAGCCAAAATTTCATCAAATTTAACTAGATCTATGTGATTTTGAACACCTAAAATTTTGATAAAATTTAGCAAGTTTTTATCATAACTGGCCACATTTTTCTCATGCTCGCTTTGTGCCTTTTTGGCCCTATAAATGGCATAAAAGCCAATAATTATAAACAAAAGTGAAAGGGTAAAAACTTCGCTCAAAAACTCACTCATCATCATCCTTATAAAATGCAAACTTCGGTCTTAAGCTCTACGCCAAATTTCTCTAAAACTCTAGCCTTTGCCAAATTTATAAGGCTAGTAGCGTCCTCAAAGCTTGCGTGGTTAAAATTTATCAAAAAATTTGCGTGCTCTTCGCTAAATTTCGCTCCGCCAATAGCGTATCCTTTTAGCCCGACCGCCTCAAGCAAAGCCCCTGCAAAGTGCCCCTCTGGATTTACAAAGCAGCTGCCAAAGCTAGCTCCTTTTGGCTGATTTGCCCTTTTTGCGCTGATAGCTTCAGAAATGCTTACGTCAAAGCCACTACTAAGCTCAAATTTAGCTCCCAAAATGACCTCATCTATGCCACTGTGGCGGTAGCTAAAGCTTATCTCATCTTTGTTCACCCAGCCACGAGCCAGACGCACATGCGTGAGATTGTCGCTTATGCTAAATTTAAGCAGCCCAGCATTCATTTTTATAAGTCCGCCAAGTGTACCAGGGATATTTTTTAAAAACTCAAGGCCAGCTATGTTGTTTTGCTTGCAGAAGTTATAAATTTTAGCTGATTTTGTTGCAGCACCTATCTCAAGATAAATTTTATCGCCTAAGCGTTCTAAATTTATATAGTCAAAGCTCTTGCCAAGTATCGCCATTTTTGGGGGATTTGGCGAGATGAGTAGATTGTTACCTCCGCCTATCATCACAGCACCCAAGAATTCAGGCGAATTTAGATCATCAAGGCAATTAACCTCAAAAATTTCATGCACGCCACCTATCCTAACCGAAGTAAATTTAGAAAAATCAACAAGCCTCGTCACTGGATAAATTCCGGTATAAAATCAAGCATGCGAGTGGTAAATTCAACCATCATCGAGATCATCCAAGGCATCAAAAATATGATAACAACGACGACTAGCAAAATTTTTGGCACGAAGCTTAGCGTGGTTTCGTTTATCTGCGTGGTCGCTTGAAAAATGGAGATGATAAGACCTGCTATTAGTCCGCTTAGCAGCATCGGGAGGCTGATGTAAAGGGCGATCTTAAAGGTTTCAACTCCAAGTGAGACAAGCGTACTTTGCATCAGCTAAACCTTACTTCGTTGTATTCAGTTGGGATTAGGTAGTCGTTTACTTCGATTGGCTTTTCAAAAAAGCCTTTGTCATAGCCTATTTGATAGAGCTTATTTAGCGCTTTTAGCTGCGTTTCGTTCATGCTTATAGACTCGTCATTTGCGTATAAATTTAGATACGTTTTAAGCTCCTCTTTGCCAACTCTGATGAGATTTCGCTCCATTAGCATGTGAGATAAAAATGGCTTGTGTGAAGTGGCGATCCTAACGGCCTCGCTAAGCACTCTCTCGCACTCGATCGCATCGGTTATCGGCAGGCTTCGTCTAAGCGCCATGCCGCCAAGTGGAAGAGGTAAATTTTCGCCGTTTAGCTCACTCCAGATGTCCCAAATTTCACGCTCTACGCAGAGCTGATCGGAGAAATTTAAGATACTTTCATGTATAAGCACCCCAGCATCGACCTCGCCGCTAAGCACGGCATTTTCGATCTCAAGGAAATTTTTGTAAACTATCCTCGCTTCTGGATAAGCGATACGAAAAAGCAAGGCATTTGTCGTGTTTTTGCCAGAGAGTGCGACCTTAAAATTTCGCTTTAGCTGCTTATCTTTTAGCTTGATAAGCTTTGGGCCATATCCATTGCCAAAGCTCACCGCGCAGCGTAAAAGTGCAAATTCATCGCAAATTTTAGGATAGAGCGCAAAGCTGATCGCTGTGGCCTCATAAGTGCCTTTTAATGCCTCTTCGTTTAGCGTTTCGATATCAAGCGCCTTTGATGTAAAGGCTAAATTTTTACTGCTAACCCAGCCAAATTTGACCGCGGCATACATGAAAATATCGTCAGCGTCTGGCGAGTGAGCGACGTTTATGGTTTTTAGATTGTGCAAAGATGATCCTTTTTTTGATTACGCCATTTTAATGAAATTTATTTAAAATAAAGTTTTAAAGGCGGTTTTTAAACGATTTTACCAGCTTTGCCTCTTTGAAATTTAGCATGTATTTTACGTCTATGGCGTCTTTAGCCCCTTTTCTTCGAGCAAGGATCGTTGAGTAAAATGGATGCTTAAGTTCAAGCATCTTAATCAGTTTTTGATCGCTATCTTCTTTTTTTATATTTTCAACGATTATTGTCGTTATAAAATTACCCTCAAACTCGTAAAATGGCCATACTATTACGCCAGCACCGCTTGTTTTAAAGTCCGTAATTTTAGAATTTTTAGGGATATTTAGCATGGAGATGATCTTTTTGCGTGAGCTATCCAAGTTTTGTACCGAGATCACCTTTACAAGCAGGTCTTTGTTCGCTCCGAGTCCATTTTCACTAAAGCGGTAAACTCCGTCTTCAAGGATGCCAACCTTTTCAAAGGCATTAGCGTAGTTTGCGGCGGTGCAAACGGTTAGAAAAAGTGACAGAAACATTAAAATTTTTATAAATTTCATCTTTTTTCTTAAAATTTCACTCTCTTTAGCCTATCTGAGGCAAAATTTTTCCTACCAAATTTAGCCTCATCTTTGCCGTTTAGCTCGACTAAATCGCCAGTAAAGCCACAAATGTCATTTTTAACAAGATAGCTTCCCACGCCATAAGTATCAACTGGTGTGTTATAAGCTTCAAATTCTTTTATAATTTTAGGGCTAAAGCCTGAGCTAACGACGATTTTGACGTATTTAAAACCAGCTTTATCAAGCGCCTCTCTTAGAGCAAATATAAGCTCCTTGCAAACACCGTGCGGGTCAAATTTGCTCGTGTCTTTGTCCTCAAAATATTTATCTATCAAATTTTTACTAGTATCAACCCTAACCGCGCCAAGCCTCTCTTTTAAGGCGTTTGCAGCCCTTAATGCATCTGTGATCACATCGTTGTTATAGTCCACTAAGGCCGTGATCTTCTCATTTTTAAAGGTTTTAGCATAAATTTCTGAGGCTTTTACTATATCTCCACCGCACATTTGAATAAGCGCATGAGGCATGGTGCCACCACCTTTTAGCCCAGTAAGCTCGCCCTGAGCGTCAGTAGCGACTTTTTTTATACCGCCGATAAATGAGGCATAGCCGTCGCCTGGCTGCGTGCAGATGTCATCTTGCCTGTCTGCCATGCTAAAAACATCCTTGCCATTCGCCGCTCTTATAACGTCTCTTGAATTTGTCGCCACGCAGCTTCTTCTAGTAAGCGTCGCATCGATCACGTTTTCTAAAAAGCCAAAATTTTCATACTTGCCGCTTATTTTTAAAACTGGCTCGTTTGCATTTATTATATCGCCATCATCAAGTGCGTAAATTTCAAGCTGGCTTGGGTCTTTGGCAAATTTGTTAATGACGGCTAAAACTTCGTCAATGCCACAAAGCACGATATCATCACGTCTTTGGAAAAACTGCATCGTCACGTGCTGATCTGGCAGGTTTTGCTTAATTATCTCATTTACTTTTAGAAAATATTTCGCAGTAAAGTAGCCCTCGCCGATCCTTGGATCTAACTTAAAAGTATTATCCGTTAGCCTATCTATCTTACCTTGCCTCTTTAGCTCAAGTTCGTTCATGCCTATCCTTTTGTTTTGTTGGAATTATACCATTTTGGCAAAAAGCCGAATAAGTTATAAAAATATATTTTAAGAATATATAAGAGTATATTTTATAAAATCTTGAAATTTTACTTTTAAAGGAAAAATATGAAAAAGTTCTTACTTTTAATGGTTGCAATTTTTGCATTTGGCAATGAAAATTTGCTAGTAAGTGCGGGTGGCGGATATAAAAAGATAGTCGAAGCAGTCGCGCAAAATCTCAAAAAAGATGGCGTAAATATCGACACTTCTTTTGCAAACATCACAGCTATCATGGCTCAGGCAAAAGAGGGCAAAACTGACGTGATCGTAGGCGATGAGGACTTTTTGAAAAAGTCTGATCTAAAGATCGCCGAGTATGTAAATTTAGGCTCAGGTGCTTTGGTGCTGGCTATCAAAAAAGGTGTGAAAATAGAAAAAGTTGAAGAGCTAAAAGCGCTTTCTAAGATCGCTATGCCAGATGCTGTAAAGACAGTTTATGGCAAAAGAGCGAATGAATTTATGCAAAAAGCAAATTTAAGTGGCGAGCTAAAGGATAAAATTTTAGCGGTTGCCGGCGTGCCACAAGTCGTTACTTATGTATTAAACGGCGAAGTTGATGCTGGGTTCATCAACCAGACCGAACTAAACGCACACAAAGACGAATTTGGTAGTTTTATCTTGATAGACAAATCGCTTTACGCTCCAGCAAACATCGTAGCTGCAAAGCTTGAAGGATGCGACAAAAAGGCTGATTGTGAGAAATTTTTAAATGAGCTAAAAAGCGAGAGATCAAAAGAAATTTACACTAAATTTGGCATAAGATAAGGCTAAGCTTGCAAGAGCTCTCTTGGCTATTTGATCCTCTGGTTTTAAGCATAAAGGTCATTTTGTGCCAAGGGGCTTTGCTTATCATTTTTGGGCTGGCTTTGGCTTATTATTTAGCTTTTGGTAAGGCCAAATTTAAAGCTATTTTAGAGATGATCGTAACTTTTCCGCTCATCTTTCCACCCATTGCGACCGGATTTTTACTGCTTTATCTGCTTGGTAAAAATGGCATCGTCGGTAAGGCTTTAAATTTAGAAATTATTTTTAGTTTTAAGGCTCTTGTGTTAGCTGCTTTTATAGCCTCGTTGCCACTATTTGTAAAGCCTGTCGCTTCTGCTCTTGGCTCACTTTCAAAAAGCCTAAGTGAAGCAGCATACAGCCTTGGGAAAGATAAATTTCAAACAGCTATTTTTGTGCTCTTCCCGTGTGTTGCAAAAAGCGTAGCAGCGGCTTTTATCTTAGCGATCTCGCGTGGGCTTGGCGAGGTTGGCATAACACTAATTTTGGGTGGCAATATCATAGGCAAAACAGACACTATTTCGCTTGCCATTTATAATGCCGTATATGATGGTAAAAGTGATGAAGCGCTGATTTTAAGCCTTGTTTTGGTTGTATTAAGCTTTATTTTGTTTGGAATTATAAATTTGCTTGATAAAAGTAAAATTTAAAATGAGAGTGGCGAGAGGATGAGAGAATCGAACTCCCCACCAGACGGTCAACCGCCCAGTCATCGGGTTTGAAGCCCGTGAGCATCACCAGATTACTTTATCCTCCGTGCGCGTTATTTTAGCAGATTTAGATAAATTTTAGCCCATTTTCTATAAACTTTTTGAAATTACAAAAGGATTTCTGATTTTAAAATTTAGTGTTTTTGTATTTTTGGCTCTATTTTTTTGCTCTTGTTCCTCGGTTCTTTCTCCAGCAACTGCGCCGCTAAATGTATATGATGCATACTCTATTTCACGCGATAAACGTGGTATTTACTCGATCACAAGAGATAAATTTATACAAAGCAAATTACAAAGCAAAATTTTATTTTCAAAAGGTCTTAGTAATATCGACATCGAGATAGAGGTTTTTTACGGAGATGCTTATCTGATCGGACTTGTTGATAGTAAAGAGCTTGAAGATAAGCTAGTAGAACTAGCCAAAAGTACAGATGGCGTGCGAAAAATTTATACCTATCTTCGTATCAAAAAGCCAGAATATCCATGCGATAGTCTAAAAATTCTCGCAAACTTAAAGCAAAATCTTTTTAAAGATAGTATAGTCGAAGGAACAAATGTGCGTGTTAGCATAGTTGGCTGCGATGTTGTATTTAGTGGCGTAGTTGATAGCATTGAGCAAGAAAAACATGCTATTTGGTACGCTAAGCACATTGACGGCGTGGCAGATGTCTACTCATTTATCAAAGTCATCAAATAAATTTAGCTTAAATATCGCTCTTTTTTACAAAGCTTGCTATTAGGCTTGGCAAGATGATTAGTGCACCAAGAAGCATAAAAACCATAACAAGATCGGTTAGTAAGCCAAAATATATAGTTGGAATAAAATTGCTAGTTATCATCACACTAAAGCCAAGAAAAATGGTGAACGATGTGTAATACATCGCATATCCGATGCTTGCGTGCGCGACTTTAATGCTCTCAAAAACACTTTTTGTAAGCATTTCTTCTTTAAAGCGGTGGATGTAATGGATAATATCATCAACGCCAATACCAATACTAATGGCTGCAATCGTGATGCTCATCACATCAAGCGGAATGCCAAAAAATCCCATCACACCAAAGAGTGTGCAAAGCGGGATTAAATTTGAAACTATCGCAATGGTTGCTAGCTTTATGCTCCTAAAGATAAAGCAAAATATGACAAAAAGTATAGCAACAGTTAGCCCAAAAGTATCAACCTGCGAACTAAGTAAATTTTGAAGCATATTATTATAAAGCACCATCATGCCGGCAACTTCTATGCTTACATTGTCATTTTTAGTAAGCTGTGCTAGCCCTTCTCTAAGCTCTTTTAGAAATAAATTTCGTCTAAGTTCAGAGTCACTATCTACGATCCTTATACTAAATCTAAGCTCATCATCTTCAACGCTCACATAAGGGCTTAATAAGATATTTTTATAATTTTGTGGCAATTTCTCATACATCGCAGCTAATAAAAAATCATCACTCGCACCGTTATTTAGCTCTTTTATGGCTTTTATAAGGGTTGCTAGTGAGCTTACATGTCCGACAAATTTTTGCTCTTTCAAATAATCATGAATCTTCTCAGCAACCCTTGTGTGATAGCTATTAAACCAGTATTTTGCATCCTTGGCGTTGCTTTCAAACTCATTTTCAAACTCATCTTGCTCGGCATTTTTTTCTTGTTTTTGCTCTTTAAATTTCACTATCACATCAACTGGTATCGTGCCGCCAAGCTTGGTATCAATGACTTGCATTCCTTGGCGAATTTCTGTGCTTTCTTTAAAGTAGCCTATAAAGCTATTTTCAACCTTTATCTTGCTGATACCATAAATGCCAAAACAGACAACTAGAGCGCAAACTACGTAGATGATCTTCCTTGAGTTTAAGGCTAAATTTGCGCAGTATTTTGTAAATTTAAAGCTATTTTCAAAGGTTCTAATGGGAGCTAATTTTTCTAAATTTACATTTATTGCACCAAATAGCAAAAACGCAAGCACAAGCGAAACGCTAATGCCAGTGCTCATCATAATGCCAAGCATGATAACTGGCTTTATGTCAGCACTCATAAGCGAGCTAAAGCCAATAACTGTTGTAAATATTGCCCAAAAAGATGGAGAGAATTTATCACGAAGCGTTAGATAAATTAGCTGATTTTGGCTATATTTTGGATGCTTTGCGTAAAATTCTCGGTAGCTAACGACAAGATGAATCACGGTTGAAATAGTAATGATGAGCTGAAGTGCGATGTAGTTTGAGCTAATGACCGTCACTTCCCAGTCAAATATACCAAAAATTCCGGTCGTAAAAATGGCACTTACGGCACATATGAACATCGGCAAAACTATCCATCTAACCTGCCTGAAAAATAGCCATAAACTAAAGCTAAGAAGAGCAAGTACGCTTAAGCCATAGACCAAAAGATCGCTCTTTATAAAGCCTATCATATCATCAGCAATCATATTTGCACCGCCTAAGAATAGCTCGTCATTTGCGTTAAATTTAGCTATGGTTGCTTTTATGGCCTCAAGGTTTTTGTGATCGCTCTTTCTAAGCTCATCTCGGTAGGCTTTAAACTCATAGGCAAGAGCCTCTAGCTTAAGTCGCTCAGCTTGTGTGATAGTGCCGTTTGACTCTTTTTGGCTAAGTAAATTTCTCTCATTTACAAGCTCATTAAATTTCTCATCTTGTTTTAAATTTAGAGCAATAGCTGTGGTTTTTAGATCTTTGCTTATCAAATTTCCGCTGTAAATCGGACTTTTGGCAAACTCAAGCTTTGCTTTTGAAATATTTATATCTTTATCTTGCAGTGTTGGAGTATGATCTAAGATGCCCGTAATCCCGCCTTTTACACTATTTAAAAGCGGAATATTTATTATAGAGATGACGCTATTTACCATATCGTTTTTAGCTAGTTCATCGCCTAAATTTTTGATAAGTTCTAAATTTTTAGATGAAAAAAGATCACCTTTTGGAGTAAAAGCAACCACTAAAAATCCGGGTGAGTCGTAGCGTTTGGCTATCTCTCTATAAGCTTTTAAGTCAGGATCATGCTCAAGCAGTAGCGTTTCAGCTGACGCATCAACGCTAAGCTTAGTGCTAAGATAGCCAAAAACTACGCTTAAAGCTAAAATTAGAGCAATAATAAGCTTGTTTCTAGCAATGATAAATTTAAAAATTTGTCGCATTAAGGGTTAGTTTTATTTTGATCAGGCAAAACAGCTTCGTTTAGCTTTTGTAAAAGAGTATTGAAATCAGCGTTATTTAGCACATCACCAAACTGACTTCTGTATGTTTGAATGATGCTTACACCAACGATATCAAGATCGTAAATGAGCCATCCACGCTCTTTAGCGTCATAAAATTTATAGACAAATTCGTAGCTCTTGCCATCATTTATAAGCTCAGATGTGAGCCAATATCTATTTTTTTGAGGTTCGCTCTCACCAGTTATACGTATCTCTTGATCTTTATACCCTAAAAGTTTATCTATGTATGAGCTTTTTAGTTTTTGCTCAAATGCTGCGTCAAATTTAGCCTGCTCATCGCTACTTAGGCTGTTGTAACGTTTACCAAGGCTAATCTTTGCCATTTGTTTATAGTCAAAAAATGGATCAAGAAGAGCAAAAATTTCTTTTGTCTTTGCGTTATTGTCTAAATTTGTATCTTTTAAAATTTCAATAACCTTTGTTGTTTTCATCTCTACTTCAGGCTTGATCTGCTCTTTTGAAATAGCAAAAAGGCTAGTTGTAAAAAGTAAAATCATAGTTAGAATTTTTAAAATTTTCATATTTACTCCTTGATAAGCTTGTCGCGTCTTTGCTCGTAAGCATCGCGTAAAAATGGATAAAGATCAATAGCATCTTTTCTTAGTTTTTCATAAGCAGTTGGATCTTGTGAAAAGCTATTAAACGCTCTATATGACTTGATACCAGTTGATAAAAGTATGGGATCAACGTAGCTAATAGGATCAGCAAAATAATCTCCAACCATGCCACCAGTATCTCTTAAATTTGATGGTCCAATAAGTGGCCAAACGATATGAAAACCGCTGCCAAGTCCCCAATATCCAAGCGTTTGTCCAAAATCTTCATCGTGAGCTTTGAGGTTGTAGTATTTTGCTCCGTCTGTTAGTCCGCCAAAGCCTATTATCGTATTTGCTAAAAATCTTAATGTCTCTTCACCAGCATTTTGAAATTTAAACTGAAGTAGATTGTTTACAAAGCGAACTGGGAAAAGCAGGTTGTCAAAGAAATTTGAAACCATTGTTCTAGCTGTTTTTGGCACAACATAGGCATAGCCTTTTGCCACCGGAGTTAGCATATTTACATAGATAAAGTCATTTGCATGTGTCATCATTCTATTGTAGCCACTAAGTGGGTCAAAAACATCTTTTCTTGCCTCAAATTCAACATCAAATTCATCGCTTTCACTATTCGTATTTATGTCAGTATTAGCACAGGCTAAAAGCAAACTAAAAAAGATAGAAAGCAAAAATTTCATACTAAGCCTTATTTTTATTTATAAAATGTAGCTTGATTTTATCTTTTAAAAACTTTACAAGAAATTAAGAGAAATTTATAAATCGACTTAAATCTTTAAGCTTAAGGATTAATATAATTAGATATACTTCACAAATTATTCTCCAATATAGTAAAGGTAAAATTTTGAAAGCAGATATAAATTTAGAACTATTTTTAGGCGAAGATACACAGGTTTTAGCTAAACATATTACATTATTAAAGGCCATAAAAGAGACAAAAAGTATCACAAAGGCAGCAGAACTGGTTGGCATATCGTATAAAAATGCTTGGGACTGCCTTGATACGATAAATAACAAAAGTAGTAAGCCGCTTATTATTAGAGCTGATGGAAACAAAAAAATAGTGGCTCTGAGCTAAGCGAGTATGCCGATAAACTGATAAAAATTTATGATGCCATTCTTGAGACTCAAAAGGATTTTTTGCAAAAAATTTGTCAAAAAGTAGATTTTGAGGATGTAGATATTATAAATCTTCAAAGAATGAATATGAACTTAAGTGCTAGAAATCAGCTCTCATGCGAGATTATTGGCATAAATAGAGGTGCGGTAAATTCTCAAATAGTTGCAAAACTAAGTAATGGCTGCACGCTTGAGTCAAACATCACGGTTGAAAGTGAGAAAAATTTAGGCCTAAAAGTTGGACAAAAAGTTATTTATATTTTTAAAGCTCCAGCTGTCATTTTGGCTAAGGATCTAGATATAAAAATAAGCACAAAAAATCAATTAAAAGGCGAAGTGATCGAAGCAAAGATAGGTGCTGTAAATGCTGAAATCACTTTAAAACTAAGTGATGAGCAGACCCTAACTGCCATCATCACAAAAGATAGCGCGATGGATATGCAAATAGGCGTTGGTGACACGCTTTTAGCCATAGTAAAATCATCTCAAATCATAATAGGAGTATAAATGAAAAAGGTTTTTAAATTTCTATGCGCAGTAGCTCTGCTTGCCATAAACGCATTTGGCGCTGAAGTAAATGTATATGCTGCGGCAAATACAACATACGCATTTCCAGAGCTTATAAAAGAGTTTAACAAGCTTCATCCAGACGCTAAGATCAATCTAACTCTTGGCGCAAGCGGTGGCCTTGTCACGCAGATACAAAACTCGGCTCCAGCTGATATCTTCATGGCTGCTGATATGGGCTTTGCGCAAAAGGCCTATGACACAGGCTTTGCAGTGGCTGCTCCAAAAGTTTATGCACAAGGCGCTTTGGCGATCTTTTCTATAAGAGATGTGGATTTTAAAAAGGGCATCGAAGTGGTTCGTGGCTTAAAAGCGATCTCAATAGCAAATCCAGAAACAGCGCCTTACGGCAAGGCTAGTATCGAGGCTCTTAAAAATGCAAAACTTTATGACGAAGTAGAGAAAAACATCGTCTATGCTCAAAAAATTTCTGAGACACTTTCTCAAGCTTTGAGCGCTTCAGATGTTGGTTTTATCGCTGCTAGTGCACTTTTTGATGAGAAAATGTCAAAATACAAAGAGGGCGTTAATTATATATTTGTTCCGCAAGAGCTATACACTCCGATCGATCAAGGCATAGTTCTTCTAAAATATGCTGAAAAAAATGATGATGCAAAAGCATTTTATGATTTTATCTTAGGTGATAAATCAAGAGAAATTTTCAAGAAATTTGGTTACAACGTTCCAGCTAAATGATAAGAGCAAAGATCGTTGGAATTTTAACTAAAGATGACGTTAACTTATTTGAGCTAAAGGGTCTAAATTTAGAGGCAAATTTATTTATGCTAGTCTTGAATGAGGCTAGCAAATTCGCCTTAGATGATGAGATTAGCTTAGGTTTTAAAAGCTCAGATGTTGTCTTGGCAAAAAACAAACTTGACGCCAGCTCGCTTGAGAATGAATTAAAATGTGTAGTACAAGCCATAAATTTTGGTGAAGTTTTAAGTATTGTTGGTCTAAAGTGCGATCAAATCCACTTCGAAGCTATCATTTCAAATCACGCTTTAAAAGCGCTAAATTTGAGTAAAAATGATAGTGTTTTTGCCTATATAAAATCTACAAGCATTCACATAAGTACACAAAAATGATAGAAATTTCTTGTAAAAAAGAGCTAAATGGCGGTGGCGGAAAATTTTTACTTGAGGTAGACCTTAGCTTTGAAAGTGGTGATTTTGTCGCACTTTATGGAGCAAGCGGTGGCGGAAAGACTACTATTTTACGCTTGATCGCTGGTTTTGAAGCACCACAAAGTGGCTTTATAAAGGTTGGAGATAAAATTTTCTTTGATGAAAAGACAAATTTGGCTCCACAAAAGCGAAATATCGGCTTTTTATTTCAAGACTACGCACTTTTTGAAAATATGAATGTCTTTAAAAATTTACTCTTTGCAAAAAATGATCTAGCTCTAGCGAATAAACTTCTTGATATCTGTGGTCTAACCAGCCTAAAAAATGCAAAAATTAGCACTCTTTCTGGCGGTCAAAAGCAACGTGTTGCTTTGGCTCGTGCGGTTATGAGAAAGCCTGAAATTTTACTACTTGATGAGCCGTTAAGTGCGCTTGATAATGCCATGCGTGAGAAACTTCAAGACTATTTACTAGCACTTCATGATGAGTTTAAGATGAGCATTATTTTAGTAAGCCATGATATTGCTGAAATTTATAAGCTTTGCAATAAAGTTTTTGTCCTTGAAAACGGTAAAATTTCAAGATCAGGTAGTGCAAGTGAGATATTTTTAAAGAGTGCAGGATCACAGAAATTTGCCTTTAACGCTAAAATTTTAGAGATAAAAAAACGTGATGCTATTTACGTGGCAAATGTATTAATAAACCGCCAAATTTGTGAAGTGGTGCTAAGTAGTAGCGAAGCAATGAATCTAAAAGCAGGCGATATGGTGGTAGTTAGCACAAAAGCATTTAGTGTAAATTTGGAAAAAGCATGATAGACGAGTTAAAAAATATCGATTACGAGCCATTTTGGTTATCACTAAAATTATCTTTTATAACAACTTTTATTTTATTTTTTGTCTGCATCACACTTGCCTATTTTATGTCTCAAAAGAAATTTTTTGGTAAGTCGTTTTTAGAGTCGATAATATCACTACCCTTGGTCTTGCCACCAAGTGTTCTTGGCTTTTATCTACTCATTTTTCTTTCACCTTATTCGACCTTTGGTAAATTTATTGAAGAAATTTTTGGAGTTAGGCTTGTTTTTAACTTCACAGGCCTTGTTGTGGCAAGTTGTATCTATTCATTGCCATTTATGTTTGGGCCGATTTACGCTGGGCTAAATAGCCTAAAAAAGAGCCTTTTTGAAGCAAGTTATAGCCTTGGTAAAAATAAGCTCACGACTATTTTTAGGGTGATTTTGCCAAGTATAAGATCAAATTTATTAACAGCTACTGTCGTTAGCTTTGCTCACACCATGGGTGAGTTTGGCGTTGTCTTAATGATAGGCGGTAGCGTAGCTGGAGAGAGCAAGGTCGCTAGCATTGCGATATTTGAAGCAGTTGAAATGCTTGATTACACCAAGGCTCATATCTATGCACTTTTGATGTTAATAATTAGCTTTTTTGTCCTTTTCGTAGTTTATCTTTTAAATTCTAAAAAAGCTTAAGGCAAAGCTTATAAAGATATAATAGTAAAAAATTTTAAAGGATGAAGTATGATAAAAGTGCCTACAAGTATATATTTAAATACCTTAGACGGTAAGGAATTTGATTTTTCTGCCTTTGCAAGGACACACGACTGCGTTATTTTCATCTATCCAAAGATAGGCGAGGACTTTGGTCTTTTAAGCGAGCAATTGCAAAATACTGCGGGCATGAAGGGCTGCACCAAACAAGCGATAAACTACAAGAAATTTTTAAAAGACTTTAACGATCTTGGCTTCATGATAGTGGCTGTTGGCTCCCAAGATATAGCAGCTCAAAAGAAATTTCAAGAAGAAACTTCAGCTGGAGTTATGTTCTTAAATGATAGTGAGTTTATGCTTGAGAGAGCACTTGAACTACCAGTTTTTTCTGCATCAAATGGCCATAAATTTTACTTTAGACAAACGCTCATCATAAAAGATGGCAAGATAAGGCGCGCATATATAGTGGATGATCCTGAGAATGATGCTAAAAATATGCTAGAAAAACTCAAAGAAAAAGACTACTAGGAGCTAAAATGAGTCAAAATAGCAAAATCGAAAAGTCTTATGACGAACTAACTTATAAATCAATAGCCTTTGCCCAATCATCGCCATATAGGCTTGAAGCTTGTGCGACACTTCTTGGCATAACTCCACCGCCATGCGAAAATGCAAGAGTTTTAGAGATAGGATGTAGCTTTGGTGGAAATTTGATCCCATTTGCAGTAAATAACAAAAATGCAAAAGTAATTGGCATAGATCTTAGTGGCGAGCAGATAAGGCGCGGGCAAGAGATCGTTAAAGAGATGGGGCTTACAAATTTAGAGCTTATACACGGTGATATTTGCGAATTTAAAAGTGATGAGAAATTTGACTATATCATTGCTCATGGTGTTTTTAGCTGGGTGCCTGACTTTGTAAAAGAAGCTATATTAAAAGTCGTAAGAGAGAATTTAAGTACAAATGGCGTGGCATTTATCTCTTATAATGTTTATCCTGGCTGGAAAGTAAAAGATATCGCAAGAGACATAATGCTACTTGCCGCAAAAGATAAAGAGGGCATGCAAGAGAGGCTAAAAGCAGCTAAAGAAGCACTTTTAGTCTATAAAGAATATTTGCTTAGTAAAGATAATATAACTTATGAAAATAAAATGCCTACAAGAATGCTGTTGTTTTGGATAGATGAGATACTTGCAAAAGATGACTTTTACATAGCTCATGAGTTTTTAGAAGATATAAATGATCCATTTTATTTCAAAGATTTTAATGCCATGCTTGCCAAAAATGAGCTTACTTATCTTTGTGAATATACGCTTGATGATATTTTTACCCCAGATGTTGGCACAGCCGTAGTAGATGAATACAAAAACAATAAATTTAAAGACAGGATCGATCTAGAGCAATTCATGGATATGATTAGCAACAAAGTCTTTAGACAAAGCCTAGTAGTCCATAGCAAAACTTATGAGAGCATAGCCAATAAACAAATAGGCCCAAGCGATATCAATAAAATTCACGTTGTGGCAGATTTTATAAAGAAAGATAACCAGTGGCAAGATAGTTATGGCGCTATGCCACAAGATATATCATGGCTTTGCGAGGTCTTTTATAAGATGTATCCAGCCAGCATAAACCTTTCTCAGATTTTAGAAATTTTGCCAGAAGATAAACTCATGGCTTATAGTGCTTTTGTAAGAATTTTAACAAATTCGTCCGATGCAATGATCGTAAAAGATGAGCAAAAAAATATCGAGTATAAACCCGGCTACTCAAGACTTAGTGTAAATTTAACAAACTACGTAAAGTATTTTTTAAATCATAAAAATAACGCTGATGTTGCTTTTGCTAATAAATTTAGCATTTTAGGAAAATTTAATACTGTCGATTATTACATACTTTTACTGCTTGATGGTAAAAATAGTTTAGAAGAAGTAGCAGCAAAGGCTTTGAAATTTATCAAAGAAAGTAACGAGAATATATTAGATATAGACGGGAAAGTACTTAAAAAAGATAAGGTTGCCGCAAATATAATGAACTATGTGCTAGGCACAGCAAAAATGGCTAGTACGTTTTATCTACTAGAAGAAATTTAGTAAGCAAAAACGGATAGCAAGTAGCTTTAAATTTTACTTTGCTTATATAGTTGTGTGATTTTATCTTTTAGATTTAGTGTATTTTTTGAGAGAGCTATGAAAAATGGACTTTTTAAATCAGCAAACTCATAGCTCATCTCTTTGCTACTATTAGCGTCAAATACTTTTCCACCACAAAAATTTACGAGCGCATCTCCTGCTGCATTGTCCCAAAGATAGCTTGGAGCAAATCTCAAATAAACTCCACCAAATTCAACCAAACGGCAAAATTTTATGGCTGAGCCAAGAGAAATTTGTTTAAGATTTAAATTTTGCTTAATAAGCTCAGCTACCTGTGAATCACCTCGCCTACTTAAAAAAACATAATTTTGGAATTTTTCACTCTTTGCGTTTAGATCTATTTTTGTTATGCTCTCACCTTTGGCGTCCAAAATTTCTTTAAAAGCGCCATTTTCATCAGCATAAAAAAGCTCTCTACTAACCGGGATAAATACCACGCCAAGCACCGGTCTAGCTTTCTTTATAAGCGCTATGCAAACGCAAAATTCGCCGTTTCTAGCTAGAAATTCTTTCGTGCCATCAAGAGGATCTACGAGCCAAAACTCGTCTTTATCGCTTTCTTGCAGGATGCTCTCTTCAGAGCAAATTTTTATCCCACTTTTGCTTAGAATTTTTATTATCGCTTCATTTGCGGCTAGATCAGCGCTAGTTAGTGGCGAGCTGTCATCTTTTAGGCAGACTTTAAGAGCCGTATTATCTGCAGAGTAAAATTTCATTATTTGCGCTCCAGCATTAACGGCTGCTTTTTTAGCTAAATTTAGAAGCT
Organism: Campylobacter concisus; assembly: GCF_902460625.1. Lineage (GTDB taxonomy): Bacteria > Campylobacterota > Campylobacteria > Campylobacterales > Campylobacteraceae > Campylobacter_A > Campylobacter_A concisus_AD. Next base: position 323,819 of record NZ_CABPUT010000002.1, on the reverse strand, counting down.
CGCTCATTTTGGTGTTCTGTTTGTCTCTCCAACATAAAGCTGTCTTGGGCGGACGATCTTTATCATATCTTGCTCTTTTAGCTCGATCCACTGGCTGATCCAGCCTGGAGTCCTGCCAATGACGAAAATGACGGCAAACATATTATTTGGTATGCCAAGCGCCTTTAGGATGAGCCCTGAGTGAAAATCAACGTTTGGATATAAATTTCTGCTTACAAAGTAGCCATCATTTAGTGCGATCTCTTCGATGCGATTTGCGATCTTGATGAGCTCTGAGTTAATGCCTATCTCATCCATAAGCTGATCTCTCATTTTTTTGAGCACTTTTGCACGAGGGTCAAAATTTTTATAGACTCTGTGGCCAAAGCCCATTAGCCTAAATGGATCGTTTTTATCCTTTGCTCTAGCGATGTATTTATCGACGTTTGCGACCGAGCCTATCTCTTCAAGCTGGCGTATGACACCCTCGTTTGCGCCACCGTGAGCCCAGCCCCAAAGTGCTCCAATACCAGCACTTATACATGCGTATGGGTGAGCGTGCGTTGAGCCAACGGTTCTAACAGTCGTTGTTGAAGCGTTTTGCTCGTGATCTGCGTGCAGCATAAAGACCGTGTCAAGTGCCTTGATCTCGATAGGCTTAAGATCGACATGCTCATATGGATAGCCTCTCATCATGTAGAGGAAATTTTCAGTAAAGCCACGATCTAAATTTGGATATATAATAGGAAGTCCGCGTGAGTAGCGGTAGCTAAAGGCCGCGATCGTTGGAATTTTAGCGATTATACGCATAGCCATCTCGTGATACTCTTCAGGTTTATCCATATTTAGATGATCTGAGTAAAAGGCACTTAGCGCTGAGACCGCTGCTTGCAAGATCGCCATAGGGTGAGCTTTGTCTGGAAATGCGTCAAATAGCTTCATCATGCCTTCATGTATAAAGCTTCTTTTTTTAAGCTCAGTTTTAAAATTTATATACTGATCATTTGTTGGAAGCTCTTTGTTTAAGAGTAAATATGCCACGTCTAAAAATGTCTTATTTTCAGCCAAATACGCGATATCGTAACCTCTATACATTAGCTCGCCTTTTAAGCCGTCTATATAAGTTATCGCTGAGCGACACATCGCAGTTGAAGTATAACCTCTGTCAAAAGTAAACATTCCAGTATCACTAAAAAATGTCGAGATGTCTATCACATCAGGTCCCATAGTGCCTTTTAGTATAGGAAACTCGTAACTCTTGCCGGTTCTGTTATCAGTTAGCGTAGCTGTATTTGATGACATTTTTACTCCTTACTTCTTGATTGCATTAGAAATTTTATAATTATTGTCCCTATTATAGCTTGAGCTAGGCTTGCTAGGATAAAAGATGAGTAAGAATAATCACTTATCTCACCTGATCTGTGTGCGATAGTAGCAACTGCTACTAGAAGCGTTAGTGGCATGGATTGTGAGAGAGAAAACAAAAATATCCCCTTAAATCCTAATTTTCCTACAAATAACACACTTGAAAAAAGCCTTGTGGCAAGCATCGCACAAAATATAAAAATAGCATCTTTTATCACTTCATTTGAGCTTAGGCTTGAGAGCTTGAAGGTTGAGCCTATGTGTATAAAAAATATCGGCACCAAAAATCCAAATCCAAAGCTTGAAAGCTTGTGTGGTAAGTCTTTTTTATGATCAAAAAATGTCGCTATAAACATACCTGCGATAAACGCGCCAAAGGCAACTTCTAAATTTAAATAAAGCATAAGTGCAATCATCGAAAAAAATACAGCAATGCTTAGCCTAATATCTTTTTCGTCCTTATCGTAGTGTGGCATAAGGATCACTTTAAGCCCCGGATACCACCAAAAAAGCACATCTAAAATTTTAAAGCTAAGTACGCTGATGGCTAAAAATAAGATCAAATAGCCAATCGTTAGCCATAAATTTATACTAGCTCCAAACTGCAAATAGGCTGCTATAAATGTCAAAAGTGTAATGCTTATAAGCTCGCCAATAGTTGCAATAAGCATGCTTAAATTTAGCCATTTCACATCTCTACCATACTCTTTAAATAGCGTAAATATCATACCAACGGCCATTATCGGGATAATGATAATATAGAGCAAACTAAGATCAAAACTAAACGTAAGTGCAGTTGCTAGCGAGTAGATGAGGGTAAGATAGATAAGCCCCAGGCGTAAAATTTTACGGTCAATGTTTATAAGCATTCTAAGATCGATCTCCATGCCAGCTAGAAACATCAAAAAGAAAAAACCAACTTCGCTAATTAGCTTAAACATCTCATTTTCGCCGACAAGCCCGATGTAGCTAGCTAGTGCTCCAAGTATTATCTCAGCAGGAGCGACAGGAATACGTAAAATTTTAGAAATATAAGGCGAAGCAAAGACGATAAATGCCAAAACGACAAGAATGCTAAGCTCGCTAGCTTGATGTAATTGCAAAAAGATCCTTAAATTAAAAATGTTTGATTGTATAAAAAGCTTTGTTATTTTTTGATTAAGCTAAGCGATTTTTAGGCAAAATGGCGACAAATTTTTAAAAATTTGGAGTGCAAATTTATGCGTAAATTTCTATTTTTTGTCTTGATGTTTTTTGGAATTTTTAGCTTTGCAGATGAGCTAAGTTTGGTTCAAAGTTTTAAATTTGATGGAAGCGTTTTTTATAAAAAGCAAGTGGTTAAAAATGAGAGTTTTTACTTTTTAAAAAATGAAAATTTTGATGAGCATTTTGTAGGCTTTAGAGTGAAATTTGATAAAAATATAAAAAGTGAAAGTATGCTTGCTGAGCTAAAAAGAAAGATAAAAGAGGCTAAAGAGGTGCTTTATAGCGAAGAAAATGATCAAATTTTATCTCTCATAAAAGATGAAACTAGCAGTAAAAATATAGAAATAATCCACTTTTTACTTAGAAAAGATGGAGTCTTAATGCTTTCATATGAGAGAATTTATGATCCAAAAACTCTGGTAGATGGGCTTAAGCCTGTACTTTTAAGTGAAGCTAGAAATTTTATGCTTCAGATGCCAAAGGTAGAAGCTAGGTAGAAAGGTGGATGTGGTGGTATTTTGCACTGCATGCGATTAAAAACTACGACAAATTTTTATTTATCAAGTCAGATAAGCGTCAAGTAAATTTTAAAATTTCATGAACGAGTAATTTCGGCTCTGATTTTAGTGGCAAGCTTTGCGAGACCTAAAATCAGTAGTCAATTCTTGCGAGTGAATAGAATTTTAAAATTTTTGCGATAGTAAAATTCTATTTTTAAAAATACAGACTTTCTTTATTTTAGGTTCTTTTATTCAAAAGGGAGACAAGGGGGACTTGAGTTACGAAGCCGTCCCCTTATCCCCCTTTTTAAATCCCCCAATCCCCTCGCACGTTCAAAGTGCATGCAATGGTGCTAAAGCACTGCATGCGATTAAGAAAATCTAGCAAAATTTAAACTCTATTAAATTTGCAAACTCTCATAAACTCTTGCCAAGCAAAATTCCAAGATAGCTTGCAAGCAGGCAAAGGACAAGGTTTAAAAAGATATTTAAAAAGCCTTTTACCAGCTCGCCTTCTAGTAAAAATTTCACACTATCAAGGCTAAAGCTTGAAAATGTTGTAAATCCGCCAAGTATGCCAACAACCAAAAATACTCTTGCACTTTGGCTTAAATTTAGACAAAACAAAACGCCGATAATAAAGCTACCAAGCACATTTACGCCAAGCGTGGCTAGCGGAAAGTGGCTAAATTTTAGCAGCTCGCCAGCTAAAAACCTGCATCCAGCCCCGATAAAGCCTCCAAACCCTGCGAAAAGCAAATTTGCAAGCATTAGTGACAGATACTAGCGAAGCTAAAACCGCGCTTTGTAAGCTCCTCGATATCCTTGTTAGCTTTCTCGCCTTTTGCGGTGAGGTAGTCACCTATCACGATCGCATCGGCGCCATTTTCAAAGATCTCGTATTGTCTATCGCCTAAAATTTTCTCCCTACCGCCAGCTATCATGACTCTAGTTTCTGGTAGATCTCTTTTGGTCTCACGCACTATTTTTAGGGCTTCATCCGCACTAAGAGGAGGCAGATCAAGACTCAATGCTTCATTTTTAATGAAAAAATTTATTGGTGACGAAAACGGCTCAAGCTCTTTTAAACTAGCTCTAAAGCTCACCCTGTCAGCCTCACTCTCGCCAACGCCGTAAATACCACCAGTACAAAGCATGAGCCCAGCTCTTTTTGCATCTAAATTTGTCTGATATCTCTCGTCCCAAGTGTGTGTTTTACAAATTTTTGGGAAAAATTCTCGGCTTGTTTCAAGGTTGTGGTTGTAACTAAAAACGCCAGCCTTTTTAAGCTCGCTAAGCTGCTCGTAAGTCGCCATGCCGTTACATGCGATGAGCATCAAATTTGGCACTTCTTTGCTCACGGCTCTTGCTAAAGATGCGATATAGTCGGTCTTTTTGTCATTCAGCCTAGCACCGCTTGTAACTAAACAAAAGCCAAGAGCGTGATTTTTACAAGCCATTTTGGCCTCGCCCACCACCTGCTGCACGCTTTTTTCTTTAAATTTTGAGATATCGGCACCAACTTTGGCACTTTGTGTGCAGTAAGCGCAGTCCTCGGCGCAGTTTCCTTGAGTGACTGAGCATATCGCACAGAGCATAATTGTTTTCATTTTTCATCCTTTTTTGGGGCGTATTATAGCTTTGATAGGTTTAAAATTTAAGTAGGGCGGTTTATGAATTTACAAAAATAGTTTGATGAAATGTATAAATTTATTTTTATTCAAAGGGGACAAGGGGGCTTGAGTTACGGTCTGCTTGCAGCTGCGAGCTAGCGAAGCAAAGAGCTGTCGCCCCTTTATCCTCATTTAAATCCTCTAAACCCTTCGCACGTTAGAAGTGCATGCTGTGGCGGCAAGCTAAGATGAGTGAAGGACTTTATAGATAAGATAGACGAGTAGTCCTTGCTTTTTATCCTAGTCGTTAATATCACAAGGCTGGTTAGCCTAGGCATCTGGCGTAAAAACTATAGACTTCGATGCGGATAAATCTAGGCGAAAGTCCGTTTTTGCTGATCTCAAGACTCTTTAAATTTTATAAATTTGAAAGCGTATAATAGTAATTTATCTTTTGAAAATTTTCCACGGCAAGGCTTTTGAGTCCAGAAAGTTTTGCGATTAGCGCTATGCTTTTTACGCTAGCTCCAGAGCCTACAAAAAGGCTCTTTAGACTAGAAAGGCTTGCTGGCGCGTCAAAGTTCTCATGCGAGTCTCATTTGATATGAAGGCTTTTTAAAATTCTTTGGCAACACACCGTATCAAAGAGCTTTTAAGGTATTTTCGTGCAAAAGCTAAGCTCTTCAAAAACGTTTTGTTCGCTTCTTAAAAAAATTCACACCGCTCATCAAGTACGGCTCTTTTTTTATTTGAAGGTTTTGTACTACTGTGTAAAGCTACATCTGACTAAGTGTAGTTGATGACGAGGTTTTACCCTTTATGCTGGCTAAGCTTAGCGGTGGTATCAGGCATTTAAAGTCCAAATTTATAAGCCAAATTTAGGCTTAAGGGCTCAAATTTGGCTAGAAATTTTTAGTTTTCAGAAATAAGCGTCTTTTTCTTGCACTTTGTGCACTCTATAAATGTGCCTTTTTTAAGCTCTTTTTTGATCATATCGCCGCCACATTCGTTGCATTTTTGCTCAACTGGCTCGTAGCTTGAGATGAAGTCACATTTTGGATAGTTGGCGCAACCATAAAATTTACCACGCCTGCTAAATCTCTCGACGATCTCACCGCCACATTTTGGACATGGCACATCAAGCTTTTTAAGCTCACGTTTTGGTTTAGCTGCCGCAGTAGTAGCGCCTGCCTCTGCGCTCTTTTCATTATCTTTTGTGACATTTCTTGAGTATTTGCATTTTGGGAAATTTGAACAAGCGATAAACTCGCCATATCTGCCCTTTCTAAGCACTAGCTCGCTTCCACACTCTGGGCATTTTTCTCCGATCGGAGTGGCTGTTTTTAGGCTTTTTATGCCAGTTTTGCCAGCACTAATTTTTTCCATAAATGGATAGTAAAAGTCACTTAGCACCTTTTGCCAGTCAGCCTTGTCAAGTGCGATTTCATCGAGCTTTTCTTCAAGATGTGAGGTAAATTCGCTATCAACTATATTGCTAAAGTGCTCCTCCAAAACGCCTATCATACTAAATGCGATCTCGTTTGGTATGAGCTGCTTTTTCTCGACTCTCACGTAGTCTCTTGAGGTTAGCAGCGTGATAGTCGGTGCGTAGGTACTTGGGCGGCCGATGCCTAGACTTTCAAGCTTTTTAACAAGTCCAGCTTCTGAGTACCTGGCTGGTGGCTCGGTGAAATTTTGCGTGCTTTTTATGCTTTGCAAGCTCATCTCGTCACCCTTTTTTAAATTTGGCAAAATTTTATCCTTATCAAGCTCGCCATAAACCTTGTAAAAGCCATCAAATAGGACCTTTCTGCCACTTATCTTAAACTCGCCTTTTTCACTTGCGACGTAGACATTTTGCGTTTGGCTCACACATGCGCTCATTTGGCAGGCTAAAAATCTATTGTAGATGAGCGTGTAGAGTTTGAGCGCGTCTTTTTCTAAAAATTTAGCCGCTATTTGTGGCGTGAAGTTTAAATTTGTAGGGCGGATCGCTTCGTGGGCTTCTTGCGCGCCTTTTGAGCTTGTCGTGTAGCTTATCGCTTTGGCTGGCAGATACTCTTTGCCGTAGTTTTGCAATATATGCTCTCTAGCGGCTGCGACGGCCTCTTTGGCTAAATTTAAGCTATCTGTTCTCATATATGTGATCGCACCCATGAAACCCTCGTTTGTTTGCACACCCTCATAGAGGCTTTGCGCGATCATCATCGTCTTTTTAGGGCTAAAGCCAAGGCGGTTGCTCGCACTTTGCTGAAGGGTTGAGGTCATAAATGGCGGGCTTGGCTGGATCTTTCTATCCTTGCTCTCGATCTCACGGACGCTAAATTTCTCATTTTGTAAATTTTCAATGATGTATTTTGCGCGATCTGGGTTTTGGATAGTGAGCTTTTCGATCTTTTGGTTTTCAAATTTAACTAGCTCAGCGTCTAAATCTTTTTTGAAAAATGTATCAATCGTGTAATATTCAACCGGTTTAAATGCCTGTATCTCACGCTCGCGGTCGACTATTATTTTTAGAGCTGCACTTTGCACACGGCCAGCGCTTAGTCCTTTTTGTATCTTTAAATTTAAAAGCGGACTTAACTTATAGCCAACTATGCGGTCAAGTAAGCGCCTTGTTTGCTGGGCATTGACGCTATTCATATCGACGCGTCTTGGGCTTTTTAGAGCATTTTGTATGGCACTTTTGGTGATCTCGTGAAAGACGATACGAGGTAGGCTAGTTGGCTCCTTGCCGATAGCGTTTGCGATGTGAAATGCGATCGCCTCACCCTCTCTATCCTCATCGGTCGCGAGGTAAATTTCATCAGCACTTTTGGCGAGCTCTTTTATCTCTTTTACAATAGCGGAGTGATCACTGCTGATGCGGTACTCTGGGGTAAATTTATCATCCTCTATCTTGATGCCAAAGCTTGTTTTTGGCAGGTCTCTGATGTGACCTTTTGAGGCGATGACGTTGTAGCTTTTATCTAGAAAATTTTTGATAGTCTTTGCTTTTGCGGGAGATTCCACGATGATTAAGCTTTTCATTTATATATAGCCTTTAATTTTTTTTGGCGTAATTGTAGCAAAAATAATTTTCAAAGTATCAAGGTGTAAAAATCAAATCCGTCTTCATTATTTTAAAAATTTTTTCATTCATGCCTATAAAGTTTTTAAAAAATTTCACGATATAGTTTTTGTGCGACAAGAAGTCGTAACTAAAAATTAAAAGGATTTACAATGAGTTTTCGTATTAACACAAACGTAAACGCACTTAACACACACGCTAACGCAGTTAGCAACAACACTGACCTATCTAAGTCACTTAACAAACTTAGCTCAGGTCTTAGGATTCAAACAGCTGCAGACGATGCTTCAGGTCTATCTATTGCAGATAGCTTAAGAAGTCAAGCTTCAGCTTTAGGTCAAGCTATTGCAAACGGTAATGATGCTATTGGTATCATTCAAGTTGCCGATAAAGCTATGGACGAGCAGCTAAAAATTCTTGATACTATCAAGACAAAAGCTACTCAATCAGCTCAAGACGGCCAAACAACTCAATCACGCCAAGCATTGCAAGCTGATATCGTTCGTCTAATGGAAGAGCTTGACAATATCGGTAACACTACTTCATTTAACGGTCAGCAATTACTAAACGGAACATTCTCTAATAAAGAGTTCCAAATAGGTGCTTACTCAAACCAAACTGTTAAAGCAAGTATTGGTGCGACTACGTCTGATAAGATAGGCCTTACACGTTTTGAGAGCTCAAAACTACTTACAGGTATGGGCGCAGTAAACCTTAAATTCTTAAACGTTGATGGTGTAAATGATGTCGGCGTTACAGGTGCTACTATCTCAACAGGTATCGGTAAAGGTCTTGGTGCTCTAGCTGAGAATATCAACAAAGTTGCTGATAAAACTGGTGTTAGAGCTACAGCTGATGTTACTTGGAAGGCTAGTGCTGCTATTGCTGGTGGTTTAATTCAGTCTTTAACAATCAATGGCGTTAAAATTGGCGACTTGGAAGTTAAAGCAAATGACTCAAACGGCGCACTTGTAAATGCTATCAACTCTGTAAAAGACCAAACCGGCGTTGAAGCTTCTGTTGATGCTGAAACTGGTAAAATGGTACTAACAAGCCGTGATGGTCGTGCTATAGTTGCAGGTGGTAAAAACATTTCATTAGGCCTTGGCGGTAAAGGCAAAGCAGCCGCTGGTACATCTTTGACAGCTGGCTTTGTGGGTAGATTAAACCTAGTTCGTCTTGATGGTAGAGATATTAAACTAGTAGGAGGCGGTGATACTAAATTATCAATAGCATTCTCTGCTGGTGGTGGTGCTCAGCAATCAGTATCTCTAAGAGATATCAGGGGACAAATAGATAAAAACCTAGCAACAGCTATGGGATTCCAAAGAATGAGTGCATCTTTATCAGTAGCCCAATCTGCTGGTGTTATGACACTTCGCGGCGCGATGGCTGTTATGAGTATCGCTGAGTCAGCTCAAAAAACACTTGATCAAGTTCGTTCAGACCTTGGTTCAGTTCAAAACCAACTTCAAGCTACAGTTAATAACATCACTGTAACTCAAGTTAACGTAAAATCAGCAGAATCTCAAATTAGAGATGTTGATTTTGCTAGCGAGTCTGCTAACTTCTCAAAACATAACATCCTAGCTCAATCAGGTGCTTATGCTATGAGTCAAGCAAACAGCGTACAACAAAACGTAATGAAGCTTCTACAATAGTAGGAGCTGAGTGAAGTTTCCTCGAAAACGTAATGAAGCTACTACAGTAGTTAATTAAGGTTTTAAATAGAGGCTTTGTTGCAGTACAAAGCCTTAAGAGTGTTAATGCTTTTACAATACGCAAACCCACGCCCCAAAGCTTAGCTTTGGGGTTTTATACTTTTGCAATCAATAAAATATCTTAAACTTTTTGTATATAAGATTTTAAAATACTCATGCTAAATTTGATGCTTAAAGCCTTAGCAATAAACTAAGGCTTTAAATTATAAACTAAATCCATCGTCAACTACAATATTTTGTCCATTTACATATTTTGATACATCGCTTAGTAAATAAATCAAAGCACCGCAAATATCATTTGCATTGAGCATTCCTTTCATGCCACATCTTTTTTTATATTGGCTTAAAAATGGCTCAGGCTGCCCATCTAAAATTCCTCCAGGACTTATAGCGTTTACGCGGATATTGTCTTTTTTAAACATCTTTGCCATGTATTTTGTCATGCCAAGAAGGCCATGTTTTACTACTGTATATTCGACAGGAGAGTGCATATTTGTTCCCTCGTAAGTCTCAAAAGCAGGCGCTCCGATACCTTGTATAGATGAGATATTTATGATATTGCCGTAACCTTGCTCTAAAAAGAATTTTATAAAATTTTGTGAGATATTAAAGTATCCACCAAGGTGTAAATTTAAGAAGACATTGAAATCATTCATATCTATCTCAAAAAATTTCTTACCGTAATTTTTGTTTTTTGGATAGGCGTTATTTACCAGTGCATCTACGTGGCCATATTTTGAGTGTAAGAAATTTATGGCTTCATTAACAGAATTTACGTCACTGATATCAATTTGTAAAACTTCGATCCTTGCATCTTTATTTGAGCTCAATATCTCGTCTTTTAGTAAATTTGCTCTTTTTGTATCTACCTCTGCTATCACACCAATGCCATTTTGATTAACGATAGCTCTTATAAAAGCACTTCCTATCCTACCAGCCCCTCCGGTTACCACTATGACTTTATCTGTTAGCATTTTTTTCCTTCATTAAAAACTCTACAAATTTAAAATCCAGCTCACAATCTATATCAATTGATCTGTCTTCACTCATCACATAAAGCCCAGTTTTTGGTAAAAACAATGTATAGTTATTTAGCAGGACTTCACGTTTCCAGATATAGATAGAAGCGTTCATATCATAAGTCTTTGGTGCATCTTGTCGTCTTACAATGGCTTTTGCTAAAGTTTTTGCAAGTCCCACATGCCCGTCAGGATAAATTTCAACCAAGTTAAAGTATGGGCTTCTTCTACTTGGCATTGCGGTTATTAGATTGTCATTTTCATCGTGTAGAAACTGATTGTAAGCGTTTATGATATCGCTTACATCACGAAGTGGAGCTGTTGCATCAAGATCAATCTCATAATCAAATCTTTGTGCATAATGTTGTTCACTTTTTAAAAAAGCATCTTTTATCACATCAAGCTTTCCAGCTGTATCGCTGGCCATAGCAGCATCTCTTTTAAAAAAAACTTCTGCGCCATATTTTACTGCTGTTTCCGCGATTAAATCGCTATCAGTACTAATTACTATATGTTCAAATAAATTTGACTCTCTAGCCTGCTCTATGGTGTAAGCAATAAGTGGTTTTCCACAAAGCTCACGTACATTTTTCCCTTTTACGCCCTTACTACCGCCTCTTGCACATATTGTACATAAAACATTACTCATTATTTTGCCTTTGAATTTTATCTATTACACCCATAGTATCTTGTCCTTCGCTAAAGCCACAAACATATTTTTGTTCACCTAGGACATCTTTATGCATAGCTAAAAACATCTCATTTCTTTCCAAATTTGGCATGTTAAAAATTTGCCTATTGATATCTTGTTTTATGAGAGTACCTTTTATAAAATTAAGCTCATAAGTGGAGTCTTCGCACTCCACTCGCACGTTTCTATGCGTCATATGGCTTAAATAATCAATGCTTATATTGGCTACTACATTATTATCTGTTTTGCCAAAGATTAAACATAAATCATCGCTTGTTATCTGCAAATTTGAGACTTTATCTTGAAAGCTTTTTATGCTCTTAAATTTGCCACACAGCCACATGGTATAGTCTAACTCATGACTAAGATCTAGCAAAACCCCACCGCCTTTTTCTTTGCTAGCACTATAGCATTTTGTATAGTCTCCATTTCTCCAGCTTGGTAGATACTGTCCACAACTAGCGTTTATGTAAAAAATTTTTTCATTCTTCAAAAGCTCTTTTAGTTTTTGTAAAAGTGGATGAAATCTAAGCACGTAGCCTACAAAAATTTTGTTGTTTTTTGGTGTAAAATCGTAAAATTTCTCAAACAAAGGCTTTTCACAAAGTATTATTTTATCTTTTACTTTCTCATCTAAAAATTTTAAATTTTGCAGGTGTAAAAATGTGGGAGTTGCTATGACAAAGTAGTCAAACTTGTCTAAATTTGAGACTTCTTCTAAACTTTTGTAACAAGTTTTTCCAACTACATCTTGGCTAGTGATGAGGCAGATCTCATCTATCTGCGGTAAAGCTTCTAGTACTTCGCAATGCCTTTTACCAATCGAGCCATAGCCTAAGATAAGAGCTTTCATTTAAAACATCCAATCAAAATATTTTTGCATATTCTTCATTTGCTTTTTGATACTCTTCTAAGCGACCTATATCGATCCAGTACTCATGTATAGGAAACGAGATGACGTTTTTTCCTTTGCTTATCGCTTTTTCAAAAAGAGTTGGCATATCATAAAACTCATTTTTTGGTATTAGATCTAAAATTTCCGGCGAGAGCATATATATCCCAGCACTTACGAAAAATTTCTGCACAGGCTTCTCTGCGATCTCTATTATTTTGTTGTCATTCATTTTTACAACACCATAAGGCACTTCGTAGTCATACTCTCTTACACACATTGTAGCCGTCGCTTTATTTAGCGTGTGGTAGTTGAAGATATGCTCGAAATTTACATTTGTAAGAAGATCGCCATTCATTACAAAAAATGCCTCACTTGGACGCTCTTTAAGTAGGCTTAGTGCACCTGCCGTACCCATCCTTTTTTGCTCCAAAACGTAGTCAATATTTACTCCAAATTCTTTACCATTTCCAAAATAGTCCTTTATGATGTCCGCATTAAAATTTACACACATAGTGATATTTACAAAACCATACTCTGCAAATTTCTCAACTATCGTTTGAAGGATCGGCTTGTTCCCAACTTTTAGCATAGGCTTTGGAGTATCTTGCGTAAGTGGTCTAAGCCTAGTGCCAAGACCTCCTACCATTAAAATGACTTTGTTTGTTTTACTGGCTGGTTTTATAATGTCTTCGATATCTTCTATGCCAACTAGCTTTCCAAGTTCATCTATTAGTGGGATTTTATGAAGCTTTTTAGCAAGGGCTATTTTTAGTATTGACTCTTTTGTGTCGCCAACATTTGCAGTACTTGGGCTCTTGTGTACTATAAGATTTATGTTGCTGTTTAGATCAAGTCCATTTAGTAGTCCGCGCCTGATATCCCCATCTGTTACTGTACCTACAAGACTATCGTTTTCATCCACGACAATAGCTATTTGGAGCCCGCCATTATTGATTGTTTGCAAGGCATCTTTTATGGTTGAATTTATGCTTAGCTTTATATCGTTTACTATTCTCATTTTAAACCTATATCATAAAATTTCTTTTTCAAAATACCATCTAGCTTGATTTCTTTTAAAATTTTAACCATTTTTTTGCTTGAATTACCACCATCGTATGGATTGATTGTGTCTTGTAAAATTTGCTCAAATTCCTTCGAATATGCTTTTGTAATAGCCGCTAAAATTTCATCTTTTATAGGCCTTGTATCTATTACACTACTAGCTTTAGTGCGTCCTTTTTGTCTGTCGCCTATGTTTATGGTTGCCTTTTTAAAGCTAGGGACTTCTGAAAGGCCACTCGAGCTATTTCCTAGGACTATATCAACAAATTTTATCGCACTTAGATATCTCAGCTGCCCAAGCGAAGCAAACGCCACAGCTTTTTGTGAATTTTTACTCACATACTCATCTATCATTTTATTTATAATATCGCCATCTGTATCGCTATTTGCCTTTGTAAAAATAAAATTTGTATCTTTTAACTCATCTATTGCTTTTAAAAGCTCGCTAAATTGCTTTTTTGCACTGCTATTTTCAAGCGTTACCGGATGAAATGTGATTAGTATATTTTTTTTAGCAAGCTTAAATTTTATAGACTTTTCAAACTCATCTTTGTTTAGTAAATTTAACTTTTTTATATTTTCTATGCCAGGGCCACCAACATTAAAAACTCTGCTAGGCTCTTCTCCTAGCTGGATTATGCGGTTTGCATACTCTCTTGTAGCTGCAAAATGAATATGGCTCATCTTTGTTATGCTATGTCTAAAGGCCTCGTCAAATGCCCCTTGAGTAGTTTCTCCGCCATGTATGTGTACTATTGGGATCTGCATGATGCTAGCCACGCCTGCTACGCCAAATATCTCGTATCTATCTCCAAGAAGTACCAATATATCTGGCTTAAGTTCGCTAAAAGCTGGGGCAAATTTCTCATAAACCTTTGCCATCTCAGTGCATATATCAAGCTTTGAGTGCGAATAGCCTAAAATTTCTATCTTTTTATCTATCTTGAATTCTTTTTCGATCTCTTTGTATGTGAGTCCAAACTCAGGACTTAGATGCATGCCGGTGACAATTATTTGAAGCTCTAGTTCGCTATCCGCTTTTATTTCTTTTAAAAGCCAGTAAAGCAGACCATACTCTGCTCTAGTGCTTGTTACTACACAAATTTTTCTCATATCAGATCATCTTGCTTGTAATCTTTTTGTGAAATTTGTCCGATCACCTCATCCCACCTCATAGGATTTATACCATCTCCTGGGCGTTTTACGCAGATATTTTGTTCGCTAAAAATTTCACCCTTTTTTATATCACACTTTGCCACGATCGACTTTCTAGCTATTTTTATATTTTCACTCTCGCTTTTACTAAAGTGCTTTATTCCGTCTCCAAGCGCTAGCTCGATATTTCTAATAGCCCTAACCATAGCCGCTAGCTCATCTGGCTCAAGGCTAGCCTTATGATCAGGTCCTGGCATGCTCTTATCAAGCGTAAAGTGCTTTTCTATGATCTTTGCACCCATAGCAACCGCTGCGATATCAACCTCGATGCCAAGTGTATGATCGCTATATCCGACCTCAAGCCCAAAGGCATTTTTAAGAGTTATCATCGCCTTTAAATTTACATCCTCCATCGGCGTTGGATACTGCGTATTTGCATGAAGAAGGCTTATGTTTTCACGTTTTGTACCACTTTTTACAAGTGCTTCTATCGCGGCTTCCACCTCGCCTAAATTTGCCATTCCGGTTGAGAGAATGATCTTTTTATTGAGCCCACCTATCTGCCTAAGATATGGTAAATTTGTTATCTCGCCACTTGGGATTTTGAATGTACTAAGTCCCAGCTCGTCAAGAAGCTTTATACTATCAGTATCAAAAGGAGTTGAGAGAAAAGTGATATTTTTTTCTTTGCAGTAGGCTATAAGCTCTTTATGTGTGTTCTCATCTAGTTCAAGCTTTTTTATCATATCAAACTGACTCTCGTTTTTATCGGTAGTTTGTTTTTGGTAGCTAGCCTTTTGTGCATTTTTTGAAACCAGGTTTTGAACTTTAAAGGTTTGAAATTTCACTGCATTAGCGCCAGCTTTGGCTGCCACGTCGATCAGCTTTTTGGCTAAATTTATATCACCATTGTGGTTAACCCCAGCTTCAGCTATGATAAAAACCCTATTTGACATCAAATTTCCTTAAAATTCTAGTTTTACGCCTTTATAAAAGCGTTTTTCTCCAAGCTTCTCATCACGCTAGTTCCGCCGCCTATGATAGAATTTTCGCCTATCACGATATACTCTTTGCTGGTTGCATTGCTGCCAAAAAATGTCTCATCTTGTACGACAACGCCACCATTTACCACGCTTGCTGTTGATATATGGCAGTGATCGCCTATATTTGCGTCATGCTCCACAAGCGCCTTTGTATTTATGATGCAGTTTTTGCCGACACTTGCACCAGCGTTGATCAAGGCATGATGCATCACAACCGTTCCCTCACCTACACTTGCATGCTTTGAGATATACGCAAGCGGAGAGATAATGGCTGGAAGGCCAAAACCTATCTCTTTTAGCAACGCAAACAGCCTTTTTCTAGGCTCACTGCTTCTTATCTGCCCAACCGTCACCACAGCATTTTTGCATGATGTAAAAACCTCAGTCAGATTATCATCGCTACCTATAATCTCATAGCTAAGCACCTTTTTGCCAATATTTTCTGCCGTATCTATGATACCAATTATATTAAATTTAGCCTCGCTCTCGATGACATCTATCACACTTTTGCAGTGCCCACCGCCACCTACTAAAACTATATCTTGCACGGCTAAACTCTTGCGCTACTTGGGATATTTACTATCCTGTCGCTTAAAAATTTAGCATTTTTTAGCTCATCTCTTTGGCAGTCCTTAAACATATCAAGCTCATTCATAAGCTGCCAGATAGGACGGGTAAAAACGCCATTTTCATTGCTAAATTTTAAAAACTCATCTCGTTTTTCATGGCTCTCAAAGAGCACCGCATTTAGCCAAAAATTTGACCTAGCGTCCGCTGGCTCATCTATAAATTTCACATCATCAAATTTAGAAAAATACTCTTTATAGATCATCGCTAGTTTGCGTTTGCTCTTTAAAAAAAGTTCCAAATTTTCAAGCTGCGCTACAAGTAGGGCTGCATTTAAATTTGGTAAGCGGTAGTTGTAGCCGATCTCGCTGTGACGATACTCAAAAGGATGTGGCACCTTGGCTGTTGTGGTGATAAATTTAGCGTGCTTTGCTATCTCCTCGTCGTTTGTGATGATGGCTCCGCCGCCTCCGCTTGTAACGATCTTATTGCCATTAAAGCTCATCGCTGCAAGCTTGCCAAAATTTCCCGTATGAGTGCCTTTATAGTAGCTACCAAGGCTCTCGGCGCAGTCTTCTACTAAAGCAATGTTCCAACGCTTGCAAATTTCAACTATCTCAACTATCTTGCAAGGCAGTCCAAAAGTGTGCATAGGCACGCAGGCGCGCACTATCCTGCCGCTAGTTTTATTTACACAGTTGCCCTCTTTTAGCTCGCAGTTTTTCTCCAAAAACGCACTAAGTGATGCTGGCGACATACCAAGCGTGTCTAGGTCAACGTCCACAAAAACCGGCTTTGCAAAAAGGTAGCTAATGGCGTTACAAGTGGCTATAAAAGTAACTGGCTGGGTGATCACTTCGTCATTTTGCTCTACGCCGGCCAACTTTAGGCAGATGTGAAGCGCAGAGGTGCCATTTGTCGTGGCAACTGCGAATTTAGCACCGACCATTTGAGCTAGCTTGCTCTCAAACTCATCGACAAATTTACCGACACTTGAGACAAAGCTAGAGTCGATGCACTCAAGCAGATATTTTTTCTCGTTACCTATAAATTTTGGCTCGTGAAGTGGGACTTTGTCCTTGCCAAAGGTACTTTTTATAAATTTCAAAACCTCGTCAAAATCACATTTTTTCATCGAGATATTTTCCTGTTTCTTTATGCATAAAATTTGGTATGAGCTCGAAGACCTCGCGCAAAACGTCCTCTTTGCTCCATGTTAAGCTTGATTTTAAATTTAAGATATTGTTTCTGAAAATTTCTAGCTTTTTGCTATCAAAATTTGTATCATTTTTGACTATGCCGATATTTTGAAGTCTTTGCATATCAAGCTCCTCGCCGTCAACGAAAAACTCCTCGTAGTCCTTCTCTCCAGTCGTGTCGCTAGATGCAAAAAGACAAGGGTAAAAGCCATCTTTTGGAAGCACTTTTGCAAGCTTTCTGGCCTCCTCCTCGTTTTCACACAAAAATGGCTCGTAGCCTAAATTTTGCAGGTATCTCTTGGCTATCTCACTAAAAGTTATAAGGTCTAAATTTTCATCCAGTTTTGGGAAAAATATATCTCTATTTTCACCAAAAATGGTGCTTAAAAGGCAGAGTTCACCACTCTCTTTTGGCGTTAAAAAATAGCGTCTGACGTCGTTTGGAGCGACTATGGGCTGAGACTTTTCTATGCGTTTTTGAAAACCAAAAAGAAGCGAGCCGTCGCTAAATGCCACGTTTGCAAACCTAGCCATAGAGACGTCGATCTCTAAAGAGTGCCTAAACGCAAACATCTCCATGATGCGCTTGCTAGCTCCCATTAAATTTACAGGGTTTGCTGCCTTGTCGGTGCTTACGCAAAAGTATTTTTTTGCCTTCATATCAAAAGCTTGAGCCAGTGTTTTATCGGTGTTAAAGATATTTGTTTCAAGCATTCTCATAAGTGTAAACGGATCTTTTTCGCTTCTAACATGCTTTAACGCTGATAAATTTAATACGTAGTCGAATCCATCACTTCGTGCCAAAAGTGCATCAAATTCGGTACTTGCAACATCTATAGCAAAAGTTTTAAAGTCGCCGTTTATATATCCAAACTCACTTCTTATGTCACGCACTAGCTCTACAAGATTGTTTTCAGAGATATCAACAACATAGAGTTTTTTTGGATCTCTTATGAAGATCTCTTTTGTTACGGCCGAGCCTATGGAGCCAGCTCCACCGATCACTAGAAAGCTTGAGCTTGAGACTATCTCTTTTAGGTCTTTATTAAGTGCATTTATGTCATCCTCAAAGAGATTTTTCGTGCGTCCTATTAAGCTTAAGATATCCATTTTTAGTCTTCTTTTGGAAAGATGCCACGTTTTTTAAGCTCTTCTATAAGAGGTTTTGAGGCTTCTTTTGTTGTTTCTATATCCGCATTTATACCGCCAGCTGCTGAAAATAGCCAGTATTTATGAAATTCTATCCACTCAACTAATTTATTAGTTTTTTCTTCGTCTGTATCACTTGGTGCTACTGATACTTTAGCAAGCTCTAGTTCTTGATAATAAGTCGAGATAGCAAAAATATTTTCTATATATCTCATATATTTTTTATGAGAGATGCAGTTTTTAAGCTTATCTATCTTATTTGATATTCCTACAAGCTCTTTAAAATATTTTGTGTTTATTTCGCCTTTATCTCTTAAGATCATAAAATTATCAATTTTTGGTGTTAGTTCTAAAAATACTTTTTCTATTTTTTCTTTAGCTTGTGTTTGAACTCTTATTTTGTTTTGTATTACTTCATAGGCTTTTAACAAATTTTTGTTAGCTACTTTATCGCTATCTTTTTTGATATTTGGTAAATTTTTAACTTTTTTACCTTTGCAAAGCTCATTCATAACTTCTAAAAATGATTTCTCTATGGCGCCATTTATTCTGGCTCCGCCTTCAGTGCAGTTATATGATTTTATATCTTCTAATTTAGCTTGCTCAATATCATTTTCAAATTGATTTTTAAATAGCATCCATACATAAGTTGTTCTTACTTCTCCTTCACCACCATATGCAGTAGTGTATAAGTTTTCGTCCGGCTGAGCGATAGTGTGACCTTTGGCATGACTTGCACCATCTTTACCAAAAGCAAGATCTTGACCTATAAAAACAATATTTTTATGCCCTAAGACATACGCTAGCTGGTAGGCCATATTTGCACAACTGTGCCCGACGCCAAGATATCCATATTTGTTGAGTCTAAACATTTTTTCTTCTTGTTGAGGCCTCATTGTAAGTACTAAACGTCTAGGTAATATATTTTTTACAGTTTGGCTGTGTGTCACTGAAGCTACAATAAAATTTATATCATCATCAAATCCAGGGTGCTTTTTTTCAAAAAATGTAGAAGTAGGTATCATTCGTTCAATTGATGTTACATAATCTGGCTTTATGCCATTTCTTGCGAGTATTGGATAGGATGCATCGACACTTATAATGCTTACATAAGGTGCAAATTTCTTAAGTGTTTCTAGCTGTTTATCTAGGCTTGGCCCTGTAGAGACAATGATCGCTGTATCCATAAGACCATGTCTTTTTTTAACTAAATTTGTATAGCAGTAGTTAGTAAGCATATTAGGTAGATTCTCGATATGCTGTTTTGTGCCTATTAGAAGATCATCTATACTATTTCCATGGGAAACGACATTTTGAGAAAAGGCTCTTGTTATATCTTTATTTATTTTGATATAGTCATCTGCAAAATTATCATAATAGTTAGAGTGGATTAATAAGCTATAAGTTTTAGCATATATATCTAAATCGCTATGCGACACGAGATAGTAAAACTGAGCATATGTAGCAAAATCAGAATAAAAAAGAACAATTTGTTCATCTTTAAGCTCATCTGATATATCAATAATATTTAAAACAAGATGTATGATCTCAAGTTCTGGTTCTATGATAACAATTTTTTTATGAGTCTTATTTTTTGCCAAAGCTTTATAAAATATACCAGTTCCTAAGCCATAAAAGAAAAGCCCTGGATATCTTTTATATTTTTTTTCTATATTATCAAGCATTTTACTAATTTCTTCAACCGGATCTTTATATATTGTTTCATTAGATTCTTTATTGATGATATTTATGCGTATTGGATCACTTTTATCTAGAACGATTTCGTATTTAGTTTGTATATTCATACCAAAAAGTCTAGCAGCCAAGACCTCATCTTGTTGAAATAGTGCTTGAAGGTTTTTTTCAAAAATAGGGTTTGTTATCCCACTTAAATTTCTTTCTATTGTCTTTTTTTTATCTGACATGAATATCCTTAAAAAATATGCTAAGTATAGTATTAAAACACTGAAAATTTAAGCAAAAGTTATGCCAAAATTTTAAAATTTATTACAAAAGTTTTATCTTTCTAGTTTCTATTTCGTCAAATTTTAATTAATGTTTAGAGGAAATTGTAAAAGTAGTATTTAAATTTTGCCTTTGCAAGGTCGCAAAGGCATAAAAATTACTTCAAAATTCTTGGTAGTGTGATACCTTCTTGAGCTTGGTATTTGCCATTTTTGTCAGCATAGGTTACCTCGCAAGGCTCGTCGCCCTCGATAAATAGCACCTGCGCGATGCCTTCGTTCGCGTAAATTTTTGCAGGAAGTGGCGTAGTATTTGATATCTCGATCGTGATGTGCCCCTTAAATCCAGGCTCAAAAGGTGTGACGTTTACAATGATACCGCACCTTGCGTAGGTGCTTTTGCCAAGGCAGATCGCTAGCACGTTATCAGGCATGTTAAAGTACTCGATCGTGCGCGCTAAAGCAAAAGAATTTGGAGGCACGATGCAGACATCGCCCTTAAAATCGACCACGTTCTTTTCATCAAAATTTTTAGGATCAACTACGGTTCCGCCGATGTTTGTAAAAATTTTAAACTCATCACCAACGCGGATATCGTAGCCGTAGCTAGAAACGCCGTAACTAACGACGCCACGACCCACTTGTTCCTCAGCAAACGGCACTATCATATTTTTCTCAACCGACATTTTTCTTATCCAAGAATCTGACTTTAAACCCATTTTTGCTCCTTTTTTGGGCGATTATAACGCTTTGCGTCTTTAAAGTAAATTTAATAAAACGACTAAATTAGATGAAAATTAGTATAATTTTAACAGCAAAAATTAATAAAGGACAAAAATGCAAGAGAAAAATGCAGAAATTTTTACTGGCGAGCGTGCGATGTTTGGGGCAAAAAGTGTAAATTTTACAAACTGTATCTTTGAAGATGGCGAGTCGCCACTAAAGCATAGCTCAAATTTAAAGCTAAATGAGTGCGTTTTTGCCTACAAATACCCACTTTGGTACGCAAACGACATTAAATTAAATGGCGGATACTTAGAGCCTCTAGCAAGGGCTGGCATGTGGTACAGTACAAATTTAAGCTTCAAAGACGCACTCATCAACGCTCCAAAAAGCTTTAGAAAAAGCTCACAAATTTCATTAGAAAATATAAATTTTTCAGATGCTAGTGAAACACTTTGGGGATGCGCGGATGTGAAGATAAAAAATGTTTTTGCCAGTGGCGATTATTTCGGAGCAAATAGCGAAAATTTAGAGATTGATGGGCTAAATTTAGACGGAAACTACTGCTTTGATAGCTGCAAAAACCTTCGCATTGCAAACTCAAAACTCATCTCAAAAGATGCTTTTTGGAACTGCGAAAACGTGACCGCGCAAAACTGCCTAATCTCAGGCGAATATCTGGCTTGGAACTCAAAAAATGTGACGCTCATAAACTGCACGATAAAGAGCTTGCAAGCACTTTGTTACGTGGAAAATTTGGTCGTAAAAGATTGCATTTTTATGGATACGAGTCTTGCGTTTGAGTACTCAAGTGTCGATGTAAGCACAAGCGGAGCGATAAAAAGTATAAAAAATCCAAAAAGTGGCGTGATAAGGGCAGCAAAGATAGATGAGATCATCATCGATGAAAATTTAGTGGATACTAAAGATATTAAGATAATTATTACTGAAAAATAACTTAGCAAAAAAGAGTAACTTTGAGTTCTCGTTTTTGCTTCATAAAAAAAATTTTTATCTAATTTTCGCTACAATTAGACGCTTATATAAAAATTTAGGAGAAATTTCTATGAAAAAAGAAGATATAAAAGAGCTTATCGAATTTTTTAATGATATGGAGATGAATCATATCAAAATAAAAAGTGGTGATTTTGAGGTAGAGCTTGAAAAATTTTCAGATTATTGCGCGCCTGCTAAACCAGCAGCACAAGCACCAGCTCCAGCACCTGTAAATGTAGTCGTTAATTCAGAGGTAAAACCAGCTGCAAACTCGCCAAAAGATAGCATAAAATCTCCTATGGTAGGTACTTTCTATGCTGCTCCAAGCCCAGGCGCTGCCCCATTTGTAAAAGTAGGCCAAAGAGTAAGAAAGGGCGATGTAGTCGGTATTATCGAGGCTATGAAGATAATGAACGAGATCGAGGCTGAGTTTGACTGCCAGATCACTGAGATGCTAGTCTCTGACGGACAGCCAGTTGAGTTTGGATTGCCGTTATTTGGCGTGGAGAAAAATTAATGGAATTAAAAAGAATTTTAATCGCAAACCGAGGCGAGATCGCTCTTCGTGCTTTGCGAACGATAAAGGAGATGGGTAAAGAAGCCGTTGTAGTCTATTCAACCGCTGATAAAGACGCACTTTACGTAAAATATGCCGACGTGGCCATTTGCATCGGCAAAGAGCGCTCAAGTGATAGCTATCTAAACATCCCAGCTATCATAAGTGCCGCTGAGATCAGCGAAGCAGACGCTATTTTCCCTGGATATGGCTTTTTAAGCGAAAATCAAAATTTTGTTGAAATTTGCTCACATCACAAGATCAAATTTATAGGACCAAGTGTCGCTGCGATGGCTTTGATGAGTGATAAAAGTAAGGCAAAGCAAGTCATGCAAAGAGCTGGTGTACCAGTCATACCTGGCTCAGACGGTGCTGTGGCTGACACAAAAGCAGCAAAAGAGCTAGCCAAAAAGATAGGCTATCCAGTCATTTTAAAAGCTGCTGCAGGTGGTGGCGGACGCGGTATGCGTGTGGTTGAAAAAGAGGCTGATTTAGAAAAAGCGTTTTGGTCTGCTGAGAGCGAAGCTATGAGTGCATTTGGTGATGGCACGATGTATATGGAAAAATATATCCTAAACCCACGCCACATCGAAGTTCAAGTAATTGGCGATAGCCATGGCAATGTACTTCACATAGGCGAGCGTGACTGTTCTATGCAGCGTCGCCACCAAAAGCTGATCGAAGAAAGCCCAGCTATTTTGCTTGATGAAAAGACAAGAGAGAGACTTCACGAAACAGCCATAAAAGCGGCAAAAGCGATTGGCTACGAGGGAGCTGGTACGTTTGAGTTTTTGGTTGATAAAAATTTGGACTTTTACTTCATCGAGATGAATACAAGACTTCAAGTTGAGCACACGGTGAGCGAAATGGTAAGCGGACTTGATATCATCGAGCTTATGATAAAAGTGGCTGAAGGCGAGGCACTACCATCACAAGAGAGCATCGAGCTAAAAGGTCATGCGATCGAGTGCAGGATAACAGCTGAAGATCCAAATACATTTACGCCGTGTCCTGGAAAGATCACAAAATATGTCTGCCCAGGTGGCCGCAATGTAAGAATGGATAGCCATATCTATCAAGACTACTCTATACCGCCGTATTACGATAGTATGATCGGCAAACTGGTAGTTTGGGATACTGATAGAAATAGGGCGATCCATAAGATGAAAGTAGCTCTTGATCAGCTCATAATAAATGGTATAAAAACAACAAAAGATTTTCACATCGCTATGATGGAGAACAAAGACTTTTTAAGCAACAACTACGATACAAACTATCTTTCAAGACACTAAAATTTTTAAGTCAGGATTTGCAAAAAGCAGATCTTGGCTTAAATATATTAAAATTTTTAAGTTTATCTTAGGGGAAGCATGGTAAACAAAATCAAAGATCAAAATACAAAATTTTTCTCAAATGCCGACCTTGCGAAGCTATTTTTCCCTATTGCAGTTGAGCAGTTTTTAGAGTATAGTCTAGGGCTTGCAAACTCGCTAATGGCAGCAAGTGTTAGTGAAAGCGCTGTAAGTGCGATTAGTCTTGTGGAATTTGTCATGGCGCTATTTATTAGCATATTTACTGCTATCGCTACTGGCGGCTCAGTGGTTGCTAGCCAGTATCTTGGTAATAAACAAAGTGGCAATGCCAAAGTCACAGCAAATCAGCTCGTTTGGTTTAGTTTTATATTTGCCCTTTTTATCGCAGCGGTCATCATAGTTTTAAAAGATATTATCCTAGATTATGTCTTTGGCGATATTGGTGAGCAAGTAAGGCATGATGCTAGTCACTATCTTGTTTTCTCAGCTATTTCCGCGCCATTTTTGGCTGTCTATGCTGCAGCTGCGGCGATCTTTCGCACGATGTCAAACGCAAAGCTACCTATGTATATTATGGCGGCTGCAAATTTATTAAATGTACTTCTAACTGCCATTAGTATTTATACATTTCATACTGGTATTTTAGGTATCGCCATCAGTACGCTTATAGCTAAGGTGCTTGCTTGCTTTGTTATAGTCTATTTGCTTCTTGATATAAGGCTAAAACTTCACATAAGAAAGAGCTTTATCTATAAATTTGACTACGAGATCATCAAGAAAATTTTAAATATCGGCGTACCTTATGGCTTTGAAAATTCGATGTTTTATGTGGGTCGCATCATCGTTTTGAGTCTTGTTTCACTCTTTGGCACAGCAAGTATCGCTGCAAATGCCGTGGGCGGGACGATCGTGATGTTTCAAGTACTCCCTGGCATGGCGATAGGCACAGGCCTAAGCGTCGTAGTGTCTAGATGCATCGGCGCAAACAACTTTGCTCAGGCTAAATTTTACGTAAGAAAATCAATGATAAGCATCTACATCGTGCAGCTTTTTAGCACAGCAGTAATTTTGCTTTTACTTGAGCCACTGCTTCTTGTTTATAATCTCTCAAGCGAAGCCATAAATTTAACAAGACAGATCGTCTGGTATCACGGTATCGCTATGTGCCTTATTTGGCCACTTGCCTATACGTATCCGACCGTTTTTCGAGCAGCTGGGGATGCTAAATATCCGATGATAGTAAATTTAGTTTGCATGTTTGCTTGTAGAGTCATCTTGGCCTATATCTTTGCACTCACATTTGATCTTGGCATGATAGGTACTTGGTTTGCAATGTTTGCTGACTGGGCTGTAAAGGCGGTGCTTTTTACGATTAGATACCTAAAAGGCACATGGATAAAATTTAAAGCTATTTAAAAAGAAATTTAGTAATATACAAGCGATTCTGTCGCAAAGGATAAAAAATGAAAAATGTATTTAAAATTGGTGCAGTTTTGCTTACAGCAGCTCTTTTTGCTGGGTGTGCGAGTGAGAGTTCAAGGGTTGTTGAGACTCCAAAAGTAGCAAGCTACGGCACAGTTTACAATGGTCAAAAAATTTCAGTTTCGATAGGTCGATTTAATAATCAATCAGCTTACCAAAATGGTATATTTGCCGATGGTGAAGATAGGCTTGGTAACCAAGCTCAAAGCATTTTGATTACAAATTTACAGCAAAGTGGCAGATTTTTGGTGCTTGATAGATCAAATATGAAAGTAATCAAACAAGAGAGTGAGCTAAGTAAAACTGCTCAAAATCTAAAAGGCGCAAGATACGTGATAACTGGTGATGTGACCGAGTTTGGACGAAAAACTACGGGTGATCATCAGCTATTTGGCATACTTGGCAAAGGCAAGCAACAAACTGCCTATTCAAAGGTAAATTTAAATATCGTTGATACCAAAACAGCCGAGGTTGTCTATTCGGTTAGCGGCGCTGGCGAATACACCCTTTCAAACAGAGAGATCATAGGCTTTGGCGGCACAGCAGGATACGACTCTACGCTAAATGGCAAGGTTTTAAGTCTAGCTATTATTGAAGCAGTAAATAATCTAGTAAATGGCATAGAAAGTGGAGCATGGCAAGTAAAATAAGGCTTGCCGGCCTCGCGCTTTTTGCACTATTTTTAGCGGGTTGCGGTCATTCAAACGGCCCAAGATCACTTTATTATTGGGATGGATCATATAGTAGCTCGCTATATAGTTATCTAAATGAAGAGGGCGATACAAACGAGCAAATTTCACGCTTAGAAAATTTGGTGCAGATATCAATACAAAAGGGCTATAAGATCGCTCCTGGCGTATATGCACACCTTGGACTTTTATACTTAAATAACGGAAATTTAGGCGCTGCAAATGCAAATTTTGACAAAGAAGTAGAGAATTTCCCAGAGTCAAGGGAGTATATAAATTTCATCAAAGGCTCTAAAAATTTAACTCCAAAAAAAGTAGAGCAAAAAGAGGGGGCAAATAATGAAAAATAGCCTGAAATTTATAGCCGCTATATTTTTGGTAGTATTTTTTACGGGTTGCTCTATAAAAGAGCCTGAGCCATACGACTACTCAGAATTTTTACAAAAAAGACCTCACTCTATCTTAGTGCTTATGCCAACAAACGATAGTACAGAAATTTCAGGCCCAGCTGCAGTTTTAGCAAATGCAGTCGCACCACTAAGTGAGGCAGGATACTATGTATTTCCAGTGACTCTTGTAAATGATACCTTTAAGCTAAATGGTATAACCGAGCCAAGCGAGATCGCAGCCGTACCACTAAATAAGCTTGATAAAATTTTCCATGCTGATAGTGTGCTTTATATAAATATAAAAGATTATGGTACGAGCTATGCAGTCATCTCAAGCTCAACAAAGGTTGTCCTTGAAGCAAAGCTTATCGATATAAAAAGCGGCGCTACTCTTTGGCAAGGCAGTGCTATGGCAGCAGAAGATAGCAGCAGTGGCCAAAGTAGCCTACTTGGTATGTTAGTCTCAGCCGTCATCTCACAGGTGGCAAATACCATCTCAGATAGATCATACGATCTAGCAGTAATGGCAGATGCTTATTTATTTTCAAGAGATTGCCATAACTGCATACTTTATGGACCATATTCGCCGTATTATGGCAAAGATGCACAGCTTCATAAAGATAGATAAATTTAATGAATACTCATCATCTTGGGATACTCCTTACTTTAGTTGGCGGTATCCTTTGGGGATTTAGTGGGGTTTGTGGGCAGTATCTATTTTCACTTGGTATAAATTCTGATTTTTTAGTGCCATATAGACTGATGCTAGCTGGCATTGTTATTGTAATTTTTTATGCTTTTAAAGAACCAAGTGTCGTTTTTGCTCCGATTAAAGATATAAAACTCCTTGGTGAGTTTTTAGTCTATGCCCTGCTTGGGCTTATGATGACGCAGTATGCTTATTTTTACTCCATTGAGCTTTCAAATGCCGCAGTAGCGACTGTTATTCAATACACTGCTCCTGCTTTAATTTTAATGGTCATTTGCATAAAAGAAAAACGCGTCCCAAGAAAACTTGAAATTTTGACTCTATTTTTAGCTATGCTTGGCGTATTTTTCCTGAGCACACATGCTCAAATTTCATCTCTTGTCATCTCGCCAAAGGCCTTGTTTTGGTGCTTAGTTAGCGCTATTTGCGTTTGTGTTTATAATCTTGCTCCAGCAAGGCTAAATGCGAAATATTCAGTCACTCTCACACTTGGCTGGGGCATGGTTATGGGTGGGGTAGTGCTTGCTTGTTATATGAGAGTTTGGGATTTTGCTTGGCTTAATGGGATAAATCAATGGCTGGCATTTATTGCTGTTATTACGCTTGGTACCATTTTTGCATTTAGCTTTTATATGATAGGTGTTAAGCTAATAGGCGCAGCAAAAGCTAGTTTATTAGCCTGCATAGAGCCACTAAGTGCGGCCTTCTTTGGCTATTTTTGGCTTGGAACAAAATTTGTATTTTGGGATTTTTTAGGATTTGCTCTAATAATCTCTTGTATATTTTTACTATCAAAAAGAAAAAAATTATGATATTTCTAGCACAAACCGATACGACAGCTGGCTTTTTGAGTAAAGATTATAAAGAGATAAATAAGGCCAAAATGCGTGATGAGAATAAACCTTGCCTTATCACGACAGCGAAATTTAGCGTTTTAAATGAGCTTGTTAGAGTGCCAAAAAAATATAAAAATTTTATACGCCGTTCAAGAAAAGCTACATTTTTGTATCCAAATTTAAAGGCTATTAGAGTCGTAAAAGAGTGCAAGCACGAAAAATTTTTAGCTAAATTTGACTGGCTTTATTCAAGCAGTGCAAACAAAAATGGGCAAAATTTTAATGAAGATTGGGCTATGAGCGCGGCTGATGAAATAGTAGATGATCGTTTTTTTGAAGACGCTCCATCAAAAATTTATAAAATTTCTCGAAAAAAAATAAAACGTTTAAGATAACTAGTAAATTTATACAGTCACTACCTTTTTAAACTCATCTAAATTTTTTAGCGCTTCATCTATGCCAATCAGCCAAAATTCAGACTTTGTCGTATCTTTTTTAAAGTGTTTTTTCATTAGCTCTTCCACGCTTTTTGTGCCGCACTCTATTAAAAATTGTTTATAAATTTTGCAAAATTTTGCTTCATCTTTTTTAAACTCACTTAGAAAAAATTGTGATAGCAGATAACCGACACTATAAGGATAGTTGTAAATGTAGTTATCTGTTTTATAAAAATGTGGCTTAAAATATGGCAAAAATTCTTCAACATCGCTCGTGCTGTCTTTGTAAAATTTATCCCAAGCTTGTTTTAAAAGATCATTTGCATCTTTTTTGCTGACTTGACCTTTTTGTCGCAGCTTTATAAAACCAGTCTCAAACTCGTATCTAACGCTTATATGAAGTAAAAAATTTGCAGCACTTTTTAGCTCCTGCCATAAAATTTCTACTCTAAGTGAGTCATCTTTTTTTAGCTCATTTCGTAAAAGAGTCTCATTAAATGTACTCGCGCTCTCGGCTAAGCTCATTGGAAAATTTGCGCTTAAAACCGGAAGATCACGCATCAAATAGTAGTGCCAAGCATGCCCCAGCTCATGAGCTTGCTGGATTAAGTGCGAAAGAGTATTCATGTAGGTGGTAAAAATTCTTGGTTGCTTAAATTTTGGCAAACTCACAAAAAATGCTCCACCAGCTTTATTTTCTCGTACATCGCTTTCTATCCAGTGTTTGTCTATCATAAGCTCGATAAAATTATCTTCGCCCAGTGGTTTTAATGCTTTTTTGATGATTTTAATAGCCTCGTCATGAGAAATTTCATGATGCTTGCTAAGTGGATAAGGTGCCAAAAGATCGCAACTTCTCATACTTTTGCCACCTAAAAAGCTAGCTCTTACTCTTACGCATTCTCTTATTTTTTCCACTCTTTTGCTAATGGCTTCTTGCATGGCGTTTAAAGTGTCAAGGCTCATTTTATTTTCTTCAAGGCTTGGAGTTAAAAAATCAACTTTTGCTGCTTTAAATTTAGCCAGTCTAAATCCATGAAGCATATTTAAGACATCAAGGTAGAGATCAGCAAATTTATCATAGTGAGAGCTCAGACCATCAAACACATTTTTGCGTAAAATTTCATCATCTGATCCTTTTAATATACCCATACATTTTGCAAGATTATAGCTTTGTGTTTTTGCATTTTTATTGGTAGCAGAGATATTTATTAAATTATTTAGATGTCTAAAATTTGTAAAAAGTGGAAAAAAATTTATGAGCGCTAAATTGGCAAAAAAATCTCTTTCACTCTTTTTTCGTATTTTGCTCTTGCTATTTTTATGCTCTAAATATAGAAATTTTATATGTTTAAATTGAGTACTTTGAAAAATTTTATCATCACTTTTTAGGCTATCAAATTTATCAAAAAGTATCTCCTTTGCCGTATCAAGTTTAGCTTTTTGCTCTTTTATTTTTAGCTCAAATTTACTAGCTAGCTCATCTTTTGTATTATCACTACTTTTACAACGACAAAATGCGAGTAGGCTAGCTGCTTCTTTGTATGCTTCTTCGTATGAGATGATAGCTTTGGTAAGCTCGCTATTGTTTAAAAATTTAACTAAATTTTCATTTTGTGCTTTTAGATTTTCAAACGATGAGGTAAAAATTTCGCTATCAAAATCTACATAAGAATCATCAAAGCTCCATCTCATATTTTCTCCTTAAAATGATAGTAAAAATACAAATATATGGTGGCTTATAAGACCTAAAATAGCTGGCACGCTACATCTTTTAATGAGCGAAAGCGGGCTAATGTGAAGCATACCTGAAATGGCTACCACTACGCCAGAGACAGGTGAAAGTGGTCTAGCTATTGTGGAGGCTTGATGCATAGGAAGCACGAGCATAACAGAGTTGATGTTTAAGCTCTTAGCTATATTTGGCACCATGTTTAAAAGCGGATAAAAGCTTGCACCATTTGAGCCAGCTATGATTGTAACAATAGTTGTTATAAATACAAAAAGTATAGACATGCCAAGCCCTCCAAAGCCTATGCTTTTTGCCAAATTTACAATAGCATCAAGCATACCAAGAGCTTTAAACCCTTCAGCAAATATACCAGCTGCTACAACTAGCATAACAACACCACTTAAGCTTTTTGCCATGGCATTAAAAAATACTTTTAGCCCTTCGCCAAGCTTTTCAAAGCTAAATTTATGTCTAAATGCTTCAAATACCATAGCAATTATCATAGAAAGGATTATGACGCTTGATATGTTTAGTTTTATAGTTTTTAAACAATATGGCGAAAAAACTACTACTAAAATCATCGGTAAAAATGGTAAAAGAGCATAGATCATAGGTGCTTGCTCTTTTGGAACATCCACCTTATCATCAAAACTAATGCTCTCTCCTACATGCTCGCTACAAACCCAACCTTCTTTTTTGTCTAAGTATCTATTCCAAAGAACTAATGCAATGCCGATCACGAGCGCAGTTGGAAGAGCTGCTGGAATTTTATAGATAAAAACATAATCAAGCACCTCAAGTTCAGTTGCTTTTGCAGCAGCAGCTGTTGATGAGCCAAGAAGTACCATTGAGCTAGCTCCACTCATCGCACAAATACTACCAACGCTTAGTTTATTTAGTCCTAGTGATATAAGAATTGGTCCAAGAAGCGCAAGACAAAGCACGCCAAGTCCAACCGCACTGGTTATTACCATGCTTATAAGTTTTGCTACGCAAAAAGCTATGAATATCATAAAATATGGACTTTTTATGGCTTTAAACCTTTTTGTGGCGATGCCCACAAAGGCTTGATTTGCTCCGATATGAGTCATGTAACTTGCAAAACCGACCATTAACATGATTAAAAGTCCAAGCTGCGAAAAATTATTTGAGAGCATATAGCGGATAAACTCAACTACATCCAGTAAGGAATTTCCAGTGCTCTTTACCTTTTCTGGTAAAAATTTTCCCGTATCAAGAATGACCGAAGAGACAAGCATGATAACGCCAGAGAGTAAGAGCACGAAAGTGGCGTATTTGCCTTTTAAAATCGCCCAGCCTACAACAAAAAGCGTAAGTAAGGCTATGATTAGACCAAGAGTATGCATTTTTGCTCCTTATTAAGATATTTAAAAACCAGAATACAAAAATCAAAAATACACTTAAATATAAAATAATATTTATATACTTGCAATTATACTACTTGTTATATTGAAATTTCGCTTTTATTTATAAAAATATTATTAATTCTATAGATTAGATTGCTACTTTTATGACTAAGATGCAAAAGATGAATATAAAATTTTAATATTAAGTACAACTATTGTAGTGTGATTTAAGGCTAATTAAAATATTCAAAATAAAAAAGGACGTAAATATTTGGTTTGGTAAATATTCAAATGATGCCAGTATTAACTTATTTTAGTATTTACTCCCTCGGCAGTCCGTTTTTATCAGACTTATCGCTGATTAGCTTACCCGATTCATCGTATTTTTTGGCGCGGATGAGCCTGCCGCGCTCAAACTCGCCCAGGGCTTCGAGCTTTCCGTTTGTGTAGTAGTGGCGCGCCTCGCCGACCTCCAGCCCGTCCTCAAACATCACTCTAGCTTTTAGTTTGCCGTTTTCGTGATACTCCTCATATAGGCCGTGATAGCGCCCGTTTTTAAACATCACTTTGGCAGCCGGCGCTCCGCTCTCGTAGTAGTCCAGCCCCGCGCCCGTTTGGCGGCCGTCTTTGTACTCGTATTCGCCTCGTAGCTTGTCGCCCCTGTAGTATTCGCGCGCGACGCCGTCCTTTTCGCCGTCTTTGTAATTTTCTACCACGCGCGTTTTGCCGTTTTCGTAAAATCGCTTCCAAACGCCTTGTTTGCGGTTATTTTTGTACTCGCCCATCTCCTCCACGGCGCCGCTTTCGTAGTACCACGTCTCCACGCCCTCCCGCTTGTCATCCTTATACGTTCGCTTGCCGCGGATTTTGCCGCTTTTGTAGTAGTCGAAGTCCTCGCCGTTTCGTAGCCCGCCGACGTATGGGCTGCGTGCGCTAACCTCGCCGCTAACGTAATAGTCGGTAAACACGCCCTCTCGCTTGTCCGCCTTGAAAAAGCCCTCCTGCTTTAACGCGCCGCCTTCGTCAAAGTAGTAGCGGCGGTAGCGCCCGTCGCGGACGTCATTTTTGTATTCGCTCTCGCCCATCAGAGCGCCGCTATCTGCGTGGTAGTGCTTAGCCGTACCCTCGCGGACGCCGTTTTTTAGGGGATATTCGTTTGAGGGTTTGTCTCTGCCGTCAAAATAATCCCTGTATCGCACCGCCGTGCCGCCCTGCACGTCTATCTCGCGTATAAGCGTGGGCGGCAAAGGTTTTAGCCTCGGATAGACCATGCCTATCGCATTTACGTCATATAAGTCCTCGACGCTGTATCGAAGCATCTTTAGCGTGCCGTCGTAGAGCTTGCCTTTTACGTAGTAAAGCCCGTTTTTTAGGCTTGCTTCGGGCTTCATTACAATTTTTGGCTCTAATGCCTGCGCGCCGATGGCTAGAAGCGGGAGTAAAAATAGAAATTTTAGGATTTTCATGGTTTTTCCTGCTTTGTTTGATTTGGGTAATTTTAAAATTTGAAACTAAATTTAAGGTGAAGATGAGGCTAAAATCCGTTGTTTGTTTTTATTTATTGATAATTAATTTACAAGTTGGTTTTTGATAGTATTTCGCATAACGTAAATTTTTAGCATGTGCATGATAGCGAAGTTTAAAAATGGGTTTAGATATAGATAAAATTTTTGATGCACCACAAGAAAAAATTGAGCCAGAAGAACTCAAAAGGCTTCAGAAGCTTGAGATTCTTAGCGGCAATATAGATGCTTTGTATGCGTCGGGGCAAAACAGTGAAGATTGCTTTATTAAAAAATGCAAGTACAATGAGCAGATTTTTTTTATTTTTAAAGGTTTTTATTTAGATCAAAAATCGGACCGTAATAATCATATAAATTTAGAAAAATATCTGAAAAGCGACGAATTTAATATTGTCCTTTATAAATGCGATATTATGGATAACTCAATATCTATAGAGCATTTAAATAAAATTAAGCGGAAGGTTATAATTGCAAATTCCAACCTTCCCAACATCAGCTCTTGCGAATTTGAAAACGAAGTATTTTTACGTAACATCAGCAATAACAGCACGTTTGGCGGATGTGAATTTGCAAAAGAAGTTTACGTAGACGGATATGCGTATTTTCATGCATGCACGTTTAACAGCGATTTCATATCCGAAAACTCTAGACAAGATATATCCTTTGCAAGTAGTATCTTTAATAAATCTTTTAAATTAGATACAAAAAATGAGTTGGGAGAGGTAAAATTTGAAGCCGCACATTTTAAGCAAAAATTTACTATGGATATAGGGAAATTTAGCGTTCTAGATTTCTCAAGTGCCGAATTTGATTGCGAGCTTAATTTGCACGCAAGGCAGTTTGACGGAATAAACATAAATTTTACCAATGCCATATTTAACCAAAAGCTAAGTTTTAATAAGAGTATAATTAACTGCGAAATACTTTTCAAAGAAGCTTGTTTTGAGAGTGACTTAATTTTTGCAGAAGCCAAATTTGATTACGTAGTAAATTTAGATAAATCAAAATTTAAAGGAGAGGCGCAATTTTGCGGAACTCAATTTAGCGAAGCAATACTAACAGAAACAACTTTTGAAAATAAAGCCGACTTTTCAAATGCAGCATTCAAATTCAATAATAAAGCAGATTTTACAAATGCCATTTTTAAGGCAGATGTAGACTTTAGCTCTGCCACTTTCGACGATGAAGCACGGTTTTTAAATGCAGACTTTAAAGGCACGGCAATCTTTGAAAATACCAAATTTAAAAAAGAAGCAGACTTCAAAACAGACATAAATCTTACTTTTGGAAAAGATGCCAATTTTAGCAATGCAACTTTTCACGATAATGCTTATTTTAATAATAGAGTTTTTGAGGATTTTGCCGATTTTCACGAGGCTGATTTTAAAAAAGTCGCTTGCTTTTATAGCGTCGCTTTTAAAAAGCCGGTTAATTTCTCGTCAATCATTTTTAACGGCGCTTTAAATTTTGTAAATGCAAAAACAGATTTTACTTACGAAGAGCTTAAAGAGCTTATCGAGACTCAAATCAAATGCGATAAAAGCATCGATAATATAAAAAGAACAAACGATTTTAGAGATGGTTTTAGGCTTATGAAATACAACTTAAACAACAAAGGCAATGCGCTAGACGCAAGCTTGTTTCACCGCCTAGAACTGTACTGCAAAGAGCTAGAATTAGAATTTACTCTTGATAAAGATGGCGAAAATAGCAAAGGAACAAAATCTGCGGATGAAATAGAAGCCAAACCTAAAAGCAAAAATCGTATCGAGATTTTGTTAGATTTGATAACGTTAAAATTATATAGAAATATCAGTGACCACCATACAAATTTACTACGAATTATAAATTTTATGGTTTTAACTATTGCGGTCTATGGATTTTATCTTTATGTGTATAAAAATTGCATTTTAACTTGGCTTGTTGATTATTCATATGAATGGGTATGTTCAATATTGTTATTAGTACTTTTATGGGCTCTTTTTACTACATGTAGAGAAACCAGTAAATACAGTATATCATGGAAAAAAGTACTTATATGGTTTATTGAGCTTGTTTTAATATCTGCACTTGTAGTCTATTTGGTTAGTATTAATTATATTGCCTATATTGCACTTTTTATTACATCATATCTATTGATATATCGCCGCATTGTTATTGCTGCATCTAAATATAGCCCGTCATATCTGATTTACTATAGTCTGTTTATTGTCATATTGTTTGCTAAGCCATTTTTGATAGCGCCTTTTATAGGCATATTTACGTCAGAACAAGCGATCGAAAGCAAATTTAAAGAATACACCATAAGATATAATGAAAACGGCCTAGACGATATGCTACTAGATGCAAATCTCACCAACACCAAAAAAGACAATAAACTAGATTTTATAGTCGAAAATAGAAAAACGATTTTAGATGAATTAGATGACGATAAAGCATTATTGAATGATTTTGTAGAAAAATTATTCAATAATCCAGAGAACTTTGTGGATCACAACATGAGTAATAAAAATGTTCAGAAAAAAGAAGCTCCTCAAAAATCGTATGCCGAGGCTCTAGCCGCTCTAAAATACGACGAAATAATGCAATCAACGCAAAAAAGTGCAAACTTGCTGTATGGCTTAATTATGCTACTGGTTATTTATTCGCTCACAAAAACCGCGCGCAAAAACTCAGTCGTACCTAGCTAGAGGTTTATGCCGCTGTTTGCAGCGATAAAGCGAACAAGCCTTTTTAAATTTGCTCGCTTCTTAAATAGATGTTTGCGAAATTTGGCGGCGCCTTTATTTTAGATTTTGCCGTTTGTGATAATAGGCAGGTAAATTAGCTAAATTTAGATAGATAAATTTAGCCATCTTTTAGCGCCTCCGCGACGACCGTCCACTCTTGCACGAGCCTTTCAAAGCTAAAATTTGCGTTTGCCGAGCTAGTCGA
This sequence comes from Campylobacter concisus, assembly GCF_902460625.1. GTDB lineage: Bacteria > Campylobacterota > Campylobacteria > Campylobacterales > Campylobacteraceae > Campylobacter_A > Campylobacter_A concisus_AD. The sequence goes on along the minus strand of NZ_CABPUT010000002.1, from coordinate 287,935 downwards.
GGGTAGTTTGAGGGGCGGTTTACCCGTTGCGTTTAAAATTTGAGTTTTTAGGTATTTTTCGCAGATTTCGTGCGCCTTACCGCCGTTTGCATAGACTTGCGTGATATTTGCGGTTTTAAAGATCGGCTCTAAATTTGCGGGCGAGACGGCGGTCATTTTGGCATCGCTCGAGCCCTTTATTTCGCAGGATATCGCAGCATCGTAGATAGCGATGCGGTGAGTGAGCAGAAAATTTATCTTTTCGTCCGTGCCTTCTGGCAACGGAGTGTTTAAAATCCCGGCCAGCACGCGCCAGAAGCGATTTTGCGGATTTGCGTAGTAAAATCCGAGCTTGCGAGAAATGACGGAAGGGAAGGAGCCGAGGATTAAAATTTTAGAGTTTTTATCAAAAATCGGTTGAAAAGGATGGGTTTGGCTCATTTTGCGCCTTTTAAATTTGTCGCGTTAAATTTGATATTTTCAAATTTGGAAGCAAATTTAACCGCCCGAACGAGCGGCTAAATTTACAGATATTTTCCATCGCCCGTCAAATTTAGGCGAGAGAAATTCGCGTCCTATTCAGCTGCGGTATTAGTAGCGGAGGCATCTTCAGCGCTCTCAGGCGCACCAGACTCGACCTCATCGCTAAAGTCGGCTAGGCTTAGGCGTTTTAGCTGGCGGTAGCGTCTTTGCGCGTCGGCCTTATTTTTAGCCAGCAGCTCGTCTGCGTGCTGCGGATTCGTCTTTTTAAGCGAGTTATAGCGAACTTCGTTTAGCAAAAACTCCTCGTAAAGCGACCAATCAGGCTCTTTTGAGGTCATTTTGAGCGGATTTTTGCCCTCTTTGATTAGGCGCGGATCGTAGACATAGGTCGGCCAGTAGCCGCATTTGGTCGCGAGCTCACCTTGATCGCCGGAGTAGGCCATACCGCCTTTTATACCGTGCGCGATACAAGGCGAATACGCGATCACGAGACTCGGACCGTCGTAGGCCTCGGCTGTGGCGATGGCTTTTATCGTGTTTGCTTGGCTCGCGTTTGAGTTGATTTGAGCTACGAAGATATTTCCGTAGGTCATCGCGATATAGCCCAGATCCTTTTTCTGCATCGGCTTGCCGCTAGCGGTAAACTGCGCTATGGAGCCCGCGCGGCTTGATTTTGAGCTCTGGCCGCCGGTGTTTGAGTACACCTCGGTGTCAAGCACTAGCACGTTTACGTTCTCGCCGCTAGCTAGCACGTGGTCAAGACCGCCAAAGCCGATATCGTACGCCCAGCCGTCGCCGCCGATGATCCACTGGGATTTTTTGACGAGGTATCTTTTTAGCTCTAAAATTTCTTTTACGCCCTCTACGCTTAAATTTTGCTCCAAAATCGGCGTTAAAATTTTAGCGATTTGCGTCGTTTTTTCGCCGTCGTTTTTGTGCGTTATCCAGTCGGAGTATAGCGCAGCTATGGCATTTGGCGCGGTATCTTTGGTGCGTAGCATCACATCCTCGATGCGGTGGCGCAGCGTCTCGACCGCGACATTCATACCCATGCCAAACTCCGCGTTATCTTCAAACAGCGAGTTCGCCCACGCTACGCCCTTGCCGTCTTTGTTCGTCGTATAAGGCGTCGAAGGCGCGCTACCGCCGTAGATCGAGCTACATCCGGTGGCGTTTGCCACTATCATACGCTCGCCGAATAGTCTCGTCACAAGCCCGATATAAGGCGTCTCGCCGCATCCCGGGCATGCGCCGTGAAACTCAAATAACGGCTGCGCAAATCCCACGCCCTTGACGCTATCTTTGCTCATCAGGTCGTCTTTGTAGGTTACTTTTTTAAATAAATAATCCGCGTTTTCCTGCTCGTTTTTCTCCATCTCCTCTGCTAGAGGCACCATGACGAGCGATTTTTCCTTGCTCGGGCAGTTTTGAGCGCACAGCTCGCAGCCCGTGCAGTCTAGCGGACTAACCTGGATTTTGTATTTTAGTCCTTTTACCTCTTTGCCTTTGGCGTCTAGGACGTGATCTTGCACCGTTTGCGGAGCGGCGGCGAGCTCGTTTTCATCGATGAGAAACGGGCGGATCACCGCGTGCGGGCAGACGAAGGCGCACTGGTTGCACTGGATGCAGTTGCCCTCGATCCACTTTGGCACCATTACGCCGATGCCGCGTTTTTCGTATTGCGTCGTGCCTGATTTAAAGTGTCCGTCCTCAAAGCCCACAAACGCCGAAACGGGCAAACTATCGCCCCTGGCGGCGTTGATAGGCTTGACGATTTTTTCTATAAATTCGTCGCCGACGTATTTTTCCTCCGCGCTCGCGTCATCCGTCAAATTTACCCAGCTAGGATCAACCGCGACCTTGACCAGCCCGTCCGCGCCCATGTCGATGGCCTTGTAGTTCATCTCTACGATCGCTTCGCCCTTTTTGGCGTAGGCTTTGTGCGCGTACTCTTTCATGTATTTTTGCGCGTCGGCAAACGGAATGATGTCCGCGAGCTTGAAAAACGCCGACTGCATGATGGTGTTCGTGCGGTTTTTTAGCCCGATCTCGCGAGCTAACTTAGTGGCGTTGATGATGTAGAAATTTACTCTTTTCTCGGCCAAAATTTTCTTTACTTTATTCGGCAGTTTAGCAACCGTCTGCTCGGCGTCCCAGATCGAGTTTAGCAGGAATGTTCCACCCTCGCGGATACCGTCTATGACATCGTAAATTTCAAGATACGCCGCGACCGAGCAGGCTACGAAGTGCGGATTTGAGACAAGGTAAGTCGAGCGGATAGGGTTTTTACCGAAACGCAAATGCGAGCGCGTGTAGCCGCCCGATTTTTTGCTGTCGTAGGCAAAATACGCCTGCGCGTAAAGCTCGGTTTTATCGCCGATGATTTTGATTGAGTTTTTATTCGCCCCAACGGTACCGTCCGCGCCAAGACCGTAAAATAGGCACTCTTTCACGCTTGCGTCGCTTAGCGAAATTTTCTCGCCGACTTTTAGCGAGGTGAAGGTCACGTCGTCCTCGATTCCAACGGTAAAGCCGTTTTTGGGCCCCTCTAAATTTAAATTTTCAAAGACGGCTAGCATCTGAGCAGGATCGACGTCTTTTGAGCTTAGACCGTAGCGACCGCCTACGATCACGGGCTGATTTTTGCGTCCGTAAAACGCCGCCTTGACGTCCAGATATAGCGGCTCGCCGAGGCTTCCGGGCTCTTTGGTGCGGTCTAGCACGGCGATCTTTTCTACCGTCTCAGGCATCACGTCAAAGAGGTATTTTAGACTAAACGGACGGTATAGATGCACTTTTAGTACACCTACTTTTTCGCCCTTTGCGCGCAGGTGATCGACGACCTCTTCTAGAGTTTGCGTAACGGAGCCCATCGCGACCACAATGCGCGTAGCGTGCGGATCGCCGTAATAATTAAACGGACGATAGTCGCGTCCCGTGATTTTTGAAATTTCTTTTAGATATTCGGCCACGATATCAGGCACCGCGTCGTAGTAGCGGTTGGCTAGCTCGCGCGTCTGGAAGTAGATGTCGTCGTTTTGTGCCGTACCGCGAGTTTTCGGGTTTTCGGGGCTTAGCGCCTCGTCTCTAAATTTTTGTAGCGCCTCGCGGTCAAGAAGTCTATCAAAGTGCGCGTAGTCAAGCACCTCGACCTTTTGTATCTCGTGGCTAGTACGAAACCCGTCGAAAAAGTGCAAAAACGGCACGCGACCCTTGATAGCCGCTAGATGCGCGACACCCGCGATATCCATGACTTCTTGCACGGAGCCGCTTGCTAGCATAGCAAAGCCCGTTTGGCGACAGGCATAAATGTCCTGATGATCGCCGAAGATAGAAAGCGCCTGAGCCGCGATAGAGCGCGCGCTCACATGGATGACACCGGGTAGTAGCTGGCCTGCGATTTTGTACATATTGGGGATTTTTAGCAAAAGTCCTTGCGAAGCCGTGTACGTTGTAGTTAGCGCGCCTACTTGCAGCGAGCCGTGCACGGTGCCCGCAGCCCCGCCTTCGCTTTGCATTTCGACTACCTTAACGGGCATGCCGAATAAATTTTTCTTGCCCTGAGCCGCCCACATATCGGTGTAATCAGCCATCGGCGAGCTAGGAGTGATCGGGTAGATGCCCGCAACCTCGGTAAATGCGTAAGCTGCGTGCGCCGCAGCCTCGTTTCCGTCCATAGTTTTCATTATTTTAGCCATTTTTCCGCCTTAAATTTTCTTACGATTTTTAAAAATCTTTTATTATAGAGATAGTTTCCAAAATCTACTATTAATCTATGTCATTAATAAATTCTGAGGATTTTGCCTTTTAAATTACTAACTTTAAATAAAATTCCATTACCGTAATGAAAAAATTTAAGGATAAAATTTGATAAGTGTTCATAAGGTAGCCTATTTAAGGGTTATAGCTCTTGCTTTTTGTGCTTTTATATTTAACACTACTGAGTTTGTCCCAGTGCCACTTTTAAGTGATATTGCAAAAGACTTTGATATGAGCACGGCTGATACCGGTCTTATCATCACGATTTATGCGTGGAGCGTCACTATACTCTCTTTACCGCTTATGCTTTTAACTGCAAATTTAGAGCGAAGATCTCTTCTTTTAAAAGTTTTTATCGTATTTGTTGTAGCTCATACGCTTTGTGCCTTTGCTTGGAATTTTAAAATTTTAATTATTGCTCGGTTGATGATAGCTATTGCTCATGCCATTTTTTGGGCTATCACTGCTTCACTTGCTGTTAGGCTAGCTCCGATAAATAAAAGCTCGCAAGCTCTTGGATTGCTAGCTCTTGGTACATCGCTAGCGATGATACTTGGTCTTCCACTTGGAAGAATTTTAGGTGACGCACTTGGTTGGCGTGTGACCTTTGGACTGATTGGAATTTTTGCTGTTGGTGTTGGAGCTTGGCTATATAAAATTTTGCCACTTCTGCCAAGTAAAAACTCAGGCTCGCTTAAAAGCTTGCCAGAGCTTGCAAGAAATGGCCTTTTAATGGTCATATTTTTACTAACGGCAATTATCATAAGCGCGCATTTTAGCACCTATAGCTACATTGAGCCATTTGCAAAAGATATCAGTGGCTTTGATGGGAAATTTATCACAATATTCTTGCTTATATTTGGCGTTGCTGGTGTAGTTGCAAGCCTGCTTTTCTCTAAATTTTATAAGCTTATTCCAAATGCATTTTCAGCAATTTCTATCATGCTTATTTTATGTTGCTTGCTTGTGTTAAATTTTATTGCTAAAAATGAAGTTTTAATGCTAGTCTTGGCCTTTGTTTGGGGGCTTGGCATAGCTGGTGTAAATATGAGCTTTCAAATAAAAGTGCTAAATCTTGCCTTAAATGCAACTGATGCTGCAATGGCGATATTTTCGGCTATTTATAACATAGGCATCGGAGCAGGGGCGCTAATAGGGCATCAAACGATAGTTCATTTAGGCGAGCAAAATATCGGCAATGTCGGTAGTTTTTTTGCCGCAAGCGGACTTATCATATTTTTGTTTGCGGTATCTAAGATTAAAAGAGTTTAGATGTTTAAATATCTAAGTAAAACGTTACAAATTTCTACATATAAGTGATAATAAATATCATAACTAAGAAAAATTTTAGTTAAGCTTCCTTATAATCATTATCAGAAAATGAATAAATTTTAGGAGCTTATTATGTCAGTTTTAGTTATCGGTGCAGATGAGATAACGCCTATCAAGGCAGTTTTACATGATTTGGGAGCTGAGAAGATAGAACACTGGGATGCTAGAAATGAAAACCGTGTAAATCGTAAGCCAATCCCTCAAGATACCGAGTGTGTGGTGATGCTAACTAGTTTTTTAAACCACAACACTATGAAGACTATTAAAACTCAAGCAAAAAAGAGAAATATTCCAATTGTTTGTGCAAAAAGAAGCGTTAGTTGCGTATTTTGCGAGTACTGCAAGGTCTTTGGGCTAGATAAGGAATTTGGATGCAAAGAATAATCAATGAGATTCGGGCTTTTATCAGATATTGGCGAAATAACTCCAAATATTTTTGCAAAGCTTGATAGGCTTTCACGTGCAAAAATTTTTATTGCACTTTATAATTCTGGCGTAGAAAGTGAGCTAAAAATACCGCTTTCTTACGCCAAATTTCTAAATTTCAAAGAAATTTTTGAAGCTAGGATAAATTTCTTACTTCGTGAAAAATGTCTAAATTTTAAGCCAGCAGATCGCTTTTGTATTCCATCAAATATCATCATAAATGCTTATTTAAAAGGCGACTTTTCAAAGATCAAATTTATAGCAAAAGAGCCAAGAATGGCAGCTGCAAAGATGATAAAAATGCTTTACGCAAGTGGCAAATTTGAGCTTTGCATCGATGCGGCACAGATGTTTTGTCAATTTGTTTATGATAAAATACGCCTCCGCCATCAAGATAAAGAGGTCGTGCTAAATGGCGGTGTCATTTCGGTCAAAAAAGATGGTAAAAATTTGCTCAGCGTCATGCCAAGCTTTAAAAAAGTGAGCTTTGATGATATGAGAAATTTAAACGACGATATAGATAGAGCCGTCGGTGTGCTTGATCACGAGTGCGAGATGGTTTATATCGTTTTTCCTAGAAATGAGGAATTTAGGCGACACGTTGAGGTTAGGCACTGTTGTGCGAGAGGTTTGATCAAGCTTGTGCCTTATACGATTATTAGTAAAATTTTTTAAAAAGGATAAAAATGATAGGTATAGTTTATGGAAGTAGCATGGGAAATACTGAAGATGCAGCAAAACTTATAAGTGAGGGTCTAGGCCTTGAAAATGAGCTTTTAAACGTTGCTGATGTAGACGCAGCGAAACTAAATAGCTTTGATAAGCTCATCCTTGGTACATCAACCTGGGGTAGTGGCGATCTTCAAGATGACTGGGATGCGTTTGACTTTAAAGCATTAAATCTAAGCGGAAAAACAGTCGCTGTTTTTGGTATGGGTGATAGCGAGAGCTACTCTGATGAGTACTGTAACGGCATGGCAAAGCTTTATGATGAGGTCGTAAAAGCTGGCGCAAAGGTAGTTGGTGAGGTTAGCACTGATGGCTATACATTTGATGGCTCTGATGCTGTTAGAAATGGAAAATTTGTAGGTCTAGCACTTGATGCTGATAACCAAAGTGACAAAACTGAGGGTAGAATTTCAGCTTGGATCGAGCAGATAAAACCTTACTTTGCTTAATGTAATTTTAGCTAGATTTTCTAGCTAAAATTTTCATATATCCATAGCCGAGATAAAGCTTTTTATTCTTTCGTTTTGGCTATTGAAAAACTCATCTACCAAGCCATCAAACGCGATCACGCCTTTATCTAAAAACAAAATTCTATCAGCTATCTTTCTAGCAAAATTCATATTATGAGTGACAATGATCATAGACTTTTTCTCTTTTGCAAGAGATAAGATGACTTTTAAAACTTCAGCCTCAAGCTCTGGATCAAGCGCGCTTGTAGGCTCGTCAAGTAGTAAAAAGTATGGATTTACAGCTAGGGCTCTAGCGATGGCCACACGCTGTGCTTGTCCGCCTGAGAGCCTGTTTGGATAGGTATCTTCTTTGTGACTAAGCCCCACTTTGGCTAAAAGCTCTTTTGCCTCTTTTATTGCTTCGTTTTTATCCTTTTTTTGAACGTAGATCGGAGCTTCGGTGACATTTTGAAGCGCTGTTAGATGTGGGAAAAGGTTAAAGCTTTGAAAGACCATGCCTGTTTTTTTACGAATTTCTAAAAGCTCTTTTGAGCTAAGCTTCTCTTTAAAATTTACGCTCTTGTCATCTATCTCTAAAACACCACTTTGTGGGATCTCAAGTAAATTTATACATCTAAGAAGTGTTGATTTGCCACAACCTGATGAGCCAACTATCACGGTCGTTTGCCCCTCTTTGAAGCTTGTATTTATGTTTTCTAGCACCAAATGATCGCCATAAGATTTGCTTATATTTTTAAAATTTATAGCCATTAGACATACCTTGAAACAGCTTTTTCAAGCCTTGATTGAAGATAGGTTAAGAGTGTGCAAACCACTAGATAGATGAGCGCTGCTAGGATGTAGAGGATGAGTGGCTCAAAAGTCCTTGCTGCGATCCTTTGAGCGACCATAAACATATCAACCATCGTTATAGAAGCTGCTAGTGAAGTGTCTTTAACAAGGCCTATAAATGTGTTAGAAAGCGGTGGCAACGAGATCCTTACTGCTTGAGGCGCGATGATACGCTTTAAAATTTGATAGTGCGTCATACCAAGCGATATCGCAGCCTCCCACTGACCTTTTGGCACAGAAAGTATGGCAGCCCTTACAGACTCAGAGGCATAAGCACCCACGTTTAGGCTAAATGCTATGGTAGCAGCACTCCAAGTATCAAGCGTGACGCCAATGCTAGGAAGCCCATAAAATACTATAAAAAGCTGCACGAGAAGTGGCGTACCGCGAAATATCCAAACATAGGTGGCAAATATAAATTTTAAAATTTTTATATTTGAAAGCCTTGCTACTGCTGTGATAATGGCGATGACAAGCCCTAGCGAAAACGAGAGCAATGTAAGCGGGATCGTCACTTTTAAAAGTGCGATGATCATCGGTAGCGTCGAGCTTGAAACAAGCTCGATCACTCTATCTAAATTTTCCATTTTTGCCTTGTTGGTTTATAAATTTATTTTGAGACGTCTTTGCCAAAGTAGCTTTTTGAGATAGCTTCTAGTTTGCCTTCTTTTGAAAGCTCAGTTAAAGCATTTGAAATTTGCTCTGCAAGCTCGGCGTTATCTTTTTTAACAGCTGCTGCTGTGTAGTCTTTCTTATCAAGCGAGGCGGCTATCTTTACAGGTGCGTTTGGACGCTCTTTTATGAAGTCGTAAAATACGATGTTATCTCTTACAACAGCATCTACACGTCTTGATATAAGAAGCTCCATACTTTTAGCAAAACTATCTGTTACGACGTGCTCGGCACCGTATTTTACGGCGACTTTCGCCCAGTTGCTCGTAGCTGAGTCGGCATTTCTTTTGCCTTTTAGATCAGCAAAGCTTTTTATATCGTTATTATCTTTTCTAGTGATGATGGCACCAAATGTTACAGTATAAGGCACCGAAAAAGCATATTTTTTCTTTCTCTCATCAGTTATGCTTACTTGATTAAATACAACATCGGCCTTACCAGCATCAAATGCTGCTAGCATCGCATCCCAAGGAGCTGTTAGAAACTCAACTTTTAAATTTAGCTTTTGTGCTACTGCTTTTGCGATATCTACGTCGTATCCTACTAGCTCATTTTTGTCATTATAAAATGTAAAAGGCGCGTAAGTGCCTTCAGTTGCTACTGTTAGCACGCCATCTTTTATAGTTTTTGCTTGTAAATTTAAAGCCATTGCAAGCACAGCTACTACTTTTAATAAATTTGTAAATTTCATTTTGATCCTTTATTTTGAAATATCTTTTCCAAAATATTTCATCGAAATTTCGCTTATCTTGCCCTCGGCTTTTAGTTCATCAAGCGCTTTGTTTATCGCTTCTAGTAGCTCAGTGTTGCCTTTTTTAACGATTGCAGCTGTTGGCATCGGCTCGTTGCTTGTGTATGCGATTTTTAGTGGCGCATTTGGGCGTTGTTTGATGTAGTCAAAAAATGTAACGTTATCGTTTATCGTATCATCAGCTCTTTTTGAGATGATAAGCTCCACGCCTTTGCTAAAGCCATCAGCCACAACCACTGTTGCACCGTTTTTCTCGGCTATCGCCGCCCAGTTGCTAGTCGCAGAGTGCACACTCTTTTTGCCTTTTAGATCAGCAAAACTTTTGATATCGTTATTGTCTTTATGCACGACAATTACCGGATATGGCATAGTGTAAGGCACGCTCATACCATACTTTTTCTTTCTATCTTCGTTTATGCTAACTTGATTAAATACAACATCGGCTTTACCAGCATCAAAAGCCGCGAGCATCGCATCCCAAGGAGCTGTTAGAAACTCGACTTTTAAATTTAGCTTTTGCGCTACTGCTCTTGCAATATCTACGTCATATCCTACTAGCTCGCCCTTTTCATCGTAAAATGAGTAAGGCGAGTAAGTACCTTCAGTTGCGACGGTAAGTTCGCCTTTTTTGATAGTTGAAGCATTTAAATTTAAAGCTAAAAAAGCACCTGCGATCAAGCCAAAAATGGGCTTAAAATTCATTAATTCTCCTTATTTAAAATATCTTTACCGAAGTATTTAAGCGAAATTTCGCTTAAAGCTCCTTCCTTGCTAAGCTCATTTAGGGCAAAATTTATCTTAATTAGCAGCACTTTGTTACCTTTTTCTACGTTATAGCCCATTTGTTCACTATTTGTATAGCATCATCTTTTATGATCTGCCAGTAAAATTTTGTAAAGGCAGAATTTAGCAAACAATCGCACGAATTGCACCAAATTTAAAAAGCAATAGAAATTTTTATACAAAACTCTTTGCAAAAAATTTTTAAGATTTATGCAAATGTCAGTCGCAACTGCGACCTGGGTAGTATTTTAGCGCTATTTTATTACAAAAAAAGAGGCGGTGCCTCACTCCGCTAAAAGTGAGACTGCTAGAGCTTTTACGCCCTTAAAATCAACCTTGCCGCTTGCAAGCATTGGGATATCATCAACGATGAAGATATAGCTTGGCATCATTATCGGAGCTAGGTTGCTCTCTTTTAAAATTTGCTCGATATTCTCAGGCTCTGTGCCACTTTTTACTAAAAGTGCGATCGCTTCGCCTTTTTTGCTATCTGGTACGTTTGCGCTGCTAAAGACGACGTCGTTTCCAAGCACCTTTGTAAGCTCTTCTTCGACGCTTCCAAGGCTTATCATCTCGCCACCAATCTTAGCAAATCTCGAATACCTATCTACGATAAATACAAAGCCGTTTTCATCTATGTGGCCTTTATCACCAGTTTTATAGTATCTTACGCCGTCTATATGCGTGATGACCTCGCTTGTTTTAGCTTCGTCGTTTAGGTAGCCCTTCATCACCTGCGATCCGCCGATCACGATGAGGCCGTCTGTGCCAGTTTCTAGCTCTTCAAGCGTCTCTGGGTCGATTATTTTTATGATAGTGCCAGGTAGTGGCATACCAACGCTGCCAGGTCTATTAAATGTAAGCTCTTTTAGACTCTCTTTTTCTAGGATATTTGGCATATTTACAGCAGCTACTGGCGCCGTTTCGGTCGCGCCATAGCCTTCATAAATTTCTATGCCAAATTTGAGCCTAAACTCGTCTTTTATCTCAGGTTTTAGCTTTTCAGCCCCAGCTACGACCATTCTGGCACTTTGAAACATCAGTGGATGAAGCTTTTTGTTTCTGGTGTAGAGCCTAAAGAAGGTCGAGGTGCCAAAGATGATGCTAGCGCTGTGTCTTGCGGCCATTTTGCCGATAGTCGCTCCATCTGTTGGGTCAGGCACGCTTACCATTTTTACGCCCTCGCAAAGTGGCATGAGTGTGGTGACTGTTAGCCCAAATGAGTGAAAAACAGGGAGTGAGTTTAAGATCACGTCATCTTTTTTGAAATTTAGAAGTTCGCTTATTTGCTTAATATTTGCAAGTAAATTTTTGTGGCTTAGCTCGATACCTTTTGGCTCGCCCTCGCTGCCACTACTAAATAAAATGGTAGCCGTATCCTCTAAGCTTACACGCTTAAAATAGCAAAGCTTGATGAGCCAAACTGGGGCAAAAAATGCAGTTAAAAGCGCTAAAAATTTCTCTTTTTTTGAGACGCTGGCTGAGAGATCTTCTGCAAATTTAGCCTTGCCACTCATCGCATCTTTTAGATCAAAGCCTTTAAGCGCTAGTTTTTCAAGAAATTTGCTAGAGGTGATGACTGTGTTTATATCTGCCTTTCTTAGAGCGTGATTCAGCGAGGTAACATTAAGCGTGTAGTTTAAATTTACGCTCACTTTGCCCATGGCAAGAAGCGCCATATTTACGATAGCTGCGATGCTTGAGCTAGGCAGCAAGATGCCTATATTTTTCTCATCTTTTAGCTCGCGTTTGAAAATTTTGATAAAGACTAAAACAGCTGTTATAAATTTCAAGTTGCTTAAATTTAGCCCTGTGCTGTCGCTTACGCACTCTTTAAATTTATCCTCTTTTGCGTTATTTAGCCATTCGCTTGTTAGTGGTTTTTGCCTTGAGATAAAGCTCTCCCACGATGAAAAGCTAAGCTCAAGCACCTTTTGCTTCATCTTTGCAGCGTTTATAAATGTGGTTATTGGCTTGCCAAAGGCGACGATGATGTCGCGTCTGCCGTTTTTAGAAGTGAGGTCTTTGTAAAATTTACTAGCTCTTGAAAAGCTCGAGCCCCAAAGGCCACGAAGGTAAAATGGCACGATGCAAATTTCTTCTAGATCTCTGATGATAAGCTCAAAGCCCTTTTGAAATTCATTTATCTGGCCGTTGTAGCTGATGTGACCCTCTGGGAAAAGTGCGACCACTTCGCCATTTTTTAGGCACTCTCTAACTAACTCGATCGACTCTTTGCTGGCCCCTGCGCCTATTGGGATCACTTTAAAAAATTTAAAAATTTGCTTTAGATACCATTTGTTATAGATCGTTCTATACATGACAAATCTTATGCCCCTTGGGCTTGCAGCTTGAAGCACGAGCCAGTCGATCCAACTGATGTGATTGCCAAGAAGTAGAGCGCCACCACTTTGTGGTAAATTTTGAAGTCCTTCTACAAAAAAGCGGTACTTTGTCTTTAAAAATGGCAACAAAAGTAGCCTTGTAAAAAGATGTGGAAGCTGCAAAATGGCGTAAAAACTACCGATCAAGCAAACAAGCGCTGTAAAGACAAAGAGCCCAGTGGTTGAAATTTTAAAATATACTAAACCTATGCCAATAGCTAAAAATAGCAGCATTGAGACGTTTTGTAAGAAGTTGTTTGCCGCCATTATCTTGCCGGTGGTCTTTTGCGGGGCAAAGTACTGGATCATCGCATTTAGCGGCACTATAAATATGCCTCCAAAAAAGCCAAACGCAAATGAGCTAAGGCTCACTACGCCGATGCTTGAGCCAAATGCGAAAAATAAAAGCGAGAAAAATATACCAATAGCACCCATCGGCACGATACCAAGCTCGATGTGAAGCTTTGACATAGAGCCAGCCACGTATGAGCCAAATGCGATGCCTATGGCGCTTGCTGCTAGAATTGCTTGCACTGCTAGTGAGCTGTCGTCATTAAAAACGGCTTTGTAATGAGCTGGAAAAGCTGCGATGATGATCTGAGAAATTCCCCAAAATATACTAAGCCCAGCGATGCTTAGCCAGATATTTTTATCTGACCTTACTTCTTTTAAATTTTCTCTTAAATAGCTAAGGCGAATATATTTTTTAATATCAAAATTTTCGCTTGTTTCATCTTTTTCATCGATGCAAGGTAACTTATAAGCAAAGTACGCTTCAAGTGCGCTAAATACGACTAAAAAGATGCCAATAGGATAGACGCTTTTTAAAATTTCTTCTGAATTTTCGCCTTGGATGTATAAATTTTCAAATATAAATGAAAATAAAAATGAGCTAAAAAGTATCGCAACGATGGTGAGCGCTTGGATGATGCCATTTGCTGTGCCAAGGCGCTCAGGACCGACTAGAGCTTTGATGATGCCGTATTTTGCTGGCGAGTAGATCGCACTTTGAGCGGCTAGTATGAGTGTGAGTGCAAAAGCTACGCCAAAAGCACCTGCAAGATAGCTAAAAAGTACCGCGACACTAATGACAAGGCCAAAAATAGCACAAATTCTTATGACTTTTGTCTTTGAGAATTTATCATTTATAAAGCTTGAGGGCGAAAATAAAAATATAAATGGCAGCAAGATCATTGCGTTTATGACGGCTGTTAAGATAAAAAGTATGTCGCCATCATATGTTTTTAAAAGAACATTTTGTATGGTGATTTTGTGCGCTAGATCGACGCTTGCATTTAAAAATGCGATCGCGAGGTAGGGTAAAAAGCCAGCAACTTTTAATAAACTCATCATAGAAACACCTTTGTGATTTTAAAAATTTTGTAAATCTAACAGCAAAATATTTAAAATATTATTAATAAAAAACTCTACATTAAATTTGGTAATAAAAATTTTTAAAAAATTTAAATTTTATATGCTTTTGGATAAAATCACGCAATCAAAAAATTAGGAAAAATTTATCATGAATTATGAAATAATCGTTGTTGGCGGCGGGCATGCAGGCATTGAGGCAAGTCTTGCAGCAGCCAGAATGGGCAAGCAAACTTTACTTATCACGATCTTAGCCGAGCAAATAGGCGCTGCAAGCTGTAATCCGGCCATTGGAGGCCTTGCAAAGGGACATCTTGTAAAAGAGATCGACGCACTTGGCGGTCAGATGGGACTTACGACTGATGCTGTTGGTATCCAGTTTCGCGTGCTAAATGAGAGCAAAGGCCCAGCTGTGCGTGGTAGCCGTGCTCAGATAGATATGGATAGATATAGAGTTTATATGAGAAATTTGCTTTTAAATACGCCAAATTTAGAAATTTCTCAAGAGATCGCCACTGAAATTTTAAGCCAAAATGGCGAAGTAACCGGCGTTAAAACCCACCTAAATAACATTTATAACGCAAAAAAGGTAATAATTACAACTGGCACATTTTTAAACGGGCTAATCCACGTTGGATTTAACAAGCTAGAAGCTGGCCGCGTGGGCGAGCTAAGTGCAAAAGATCTTAGCGGCAGTCTAAGAGAGCTTGGGCTAAATTTAGGCAGGCTAAAGACTGGGACATGCCCAAGGATCGACGCAAAAACGATAAATTTTGAAATTTTAGAAAAGCAAGATGGCGACGCAAAGCCGGTTGCGTTTAGCTTTAGAACTAAAAATTTCTCACCAACACAGCTGCCATGCTACATCGCCTATACAAACGAAACCACGCATGAGATAATCCGCTCAAATTTCGACAAAGCGCCACTTTTTACAGGACAGATCGAGGGTATAGGACCAAGGTATTGCCCAAGTATCGAGGATAAGATAAACCGCTTTGGCGACCGCGACAGACACCATCTTTTCATTGAGCCTCAGACACTTGAAGCGACAGAGTACTACATAAACGGCTTTTCGACTAGCTTGCCTTATGAAGTGCAAGTGCAGATGCTCCGCTCTGTAAAGGGCTTTGAAAATGCAAAAATCGTAAGGCATGGATACGCTATCGAATATGACTACGTCGAGCCAACACAGCTAAAACATAGTTTGGAGACTAAAAAAGT
This sequence comes from Campylobacter concisus, assembly GCF_902460625.1. Classification (GTDB taxonomy): domain Bacteria; phylum Campylobacterota; class Campylobacteria; order Campylobacterales; family Campylobacteraceae; genus Campylobacter_A; species Campylobacter_A concisus_AD. Next base: position 272,744 of record NZ_CABPUT010000002.1, on the reverse strand, counting down.
AAAAGGGCTTTATCTGGCTGGGCAGATAAACGGCACGACTGGATACGAGGAGGCCGGTGCTCAAGGGCTAATGGCAGGCATAAATGCAGCTCTTTCACTGGATAATAAAGAGCCGCTTATCTTGCGCCGTGATGAGGCGTATATTGGTGTTTTGATCGACGATCTTGTGACAAAAGGGACAAAAGAGCCATATAGGATGTTTACGAGTAGGGCGGAGTATCGCTTGCTTTTGCGTGAGGAAAATGCCATTTTAAGGCTTGGCAGATATGGACATGAGCTTGGACTTATTGATGATGAGACTTTTAATGAAATTGAGGCTATCAGGCAAAATTTAAAAGATGGACTTGCTTACCTTAACAATACGCAAATTACGCCAAGTAAGCAAAATTTAGAGCTTTTAGCTAGTTTTGATGAAGAGCCAATAAGCCAAAATGTGAGCCTTCAAAAGATTGTCGCACGTAAGAGCTTTACGGCTGAGAAACTAAGAAAGCTTGATGAGAAATTTGCAAATTTAGATGATGCGAGTGTGGATCAAATTTTAACCGAGTGTAAATATCAGCACTACATAAATGAGCAAAAAAATCAGATAGAAAAAATGAAAGATATGATGGATGTAAAAATTCCTGAAAATTTTGACTTTAGAAGTGTTAGTGGCCTTAGTAATGAAGTGGTCGAAAAGCTTGAGAAATTTGCTCCGCCGACGCTCTTTGCTGCGAGTGAAATTTCAGGTATTACGCCAGCTGCGATTGATATCTTACATATTTATATAAAGATGAAT
>NZ_CABPUT010000002.1:239933-265707 GCF_902460625.1 Campylobacter concisus | reverse complement strand
GATAGATGACGGAATTTATTCATTGTAAGTTATAGAATTATTACAAAAATTAGGAAGGAGCGTTTGAGATGTTAAATAAAAATTTAACTATCTCTATTTTGGTGACTAACCATCACTTTAAAAGTGAGCAGGGCAGTTTAGCCTTGTTTAATGGGAGGAATTTATGAAAAAACATAAATTTGTGATTGCCGATTATAAACGCTGTATAGGATGTGCAACCTGCATGGCTGCATGTTTTAAGAGCGCTTATGAACGCGGCAAGCTGTCACGTGCAAGGCTAAGTGTGCTAAGAGAAGCTACTGGCGTTATGCCAACTCAGTGCAGACAATGCGACGATGGTCCTTGTGCGAATGTGTGTCCAACTGGAGCATTGCGATTTAATGATAATTGCATCGAGCTTCACGAGGAAATTTGTATAGGCTGTAAGATGTGCACGATCGCTTGTCCTTACGGTGCGATAAGCTCAAGTGCAGAGCTTATGCCTTCAGTAAATTACGCTGTCGAGCCAAAATATAACCTTGAGATAGAGTCACAATCAGGTGCAAAAAATATCGCTGTTAAATGCGATATGTGCTTTGGTCGTGAGAACGGACCAGCTTGTGTTGATGTCTGTCCGACAAGTGCTCTTGTTATGATTGATCCAGAAGAGGGCAAACATAAACTTGGCAAGAGGATAGATTATGAAGCAGCGAATAAATTTGCTACTAAAATTTTAAACGGACAAGGAGCATAAGATGACTACGGTTTATATGCTATTTCTTGTAAGTGCCGTCGTTAGCATCTTGCTTTATTGTGCTCCAAAGGCCGCTGTAAAGGTTGGTTTTGGACTAAGCGCTTTAAGCTGTTTTTACGCGATGTGTCACTTTGTTGCAAATATGGGAGTAAGCGATAGCTTTGCTCTTATGGATGGCTTTTTGTATTCGCCAAAATTTGCGCTAAATCCACTTGGAAATTTCTTCAGCTTTGTCGTTGTTTTCATAGGATTTGCAAGTAGCGTTTATGGTATGAGCTATGCAGACGAGTACATCAAAAAAGCAAATGTCGGCGTGTTTGCATGTTTGTTTAATACATTTATACTCTCAATGCTTCTAGTAATTAGCGCTGATAATGTATTTTGCTTTGTTGTTTTATGGGAGCTTATGACTCTTATCTCATCGTTCCTTATCATAGTAAATGATGGCAAAAATACTCTAAAAGCTGTTATGGTATATCTTGGTATCGCACAAATTGGTGCATTTTGTATCACCTGTGGCTTGCTTATCACTGCTTACTACGCAGGAAGTACAGACTTTAGTGCGTTCATGGGTGTTAAGATGCCATTTGGCGCTTCTGTTGCTACATTTATACTATTTCTAGTTGGATTTGGTAGCAAAGCTGGTATGTGGCCATTTCACGTTTGGCTACCACAAGCTCACCCAGCAGCACCATCAAATGTTTCGGCTCTTATGTCAGGTGTTATGATAAAAGTTGCTCTATTTACACTAGTTAAATTTACACTTTACTTGCCACTTAGCACATATTTTGGTCTTACAATACTCGCTCTTGGTGCAGCTAGCTCACTATTTGGTGTTTTATACGCTCTTTGCCAACACGACTTCAAAGCTTTGCTTGCTTATCACTCAGTTGAGAACATAGGCATCATCTTGCTAGGTCTTGGCACAGGAATTTATGGTGTCGCAGCTGGAAATTTAACGCTTGCAGCAGTAGGTTTTCTAGCAGGTTGCTACCACGTAGTCAATCACGCTATATTTAAAGGTCTACTTTTCCTTTGTGCTGGTTCAGTTATCCACGCTACTCACACACAAAATATGGACATCCTTGGCGGTCTTGCCAAAAAGATGCCATGGACAAGCCTTGGTATGTTTATAGGTATCATGGGTATCGCAGCTTTACCTCCAGTAAATGGCTTTGTTTCAGAGTGGTTTACATATCAAGGTATGCTTCAAGGCGCGATGGGCGAGGGAACATTAGTTAGATACGCATTTACACTTGGTGTCGTAGCTCTTGCACTAACTGGTGTTTTGGTTGGTATGCACTTAAAACTTTACGCAGTTATCTTTGCAGGTACTCCAAGAGATCAAAAAATTTGGGAAAATGCTAAAGAGAGCCCAATAGGCATGGTACTTGGCATGATCATCCTAATGATAGGATGTGTTGGCTTTGGTCTTGGCGCAAACTACATAGTTGATTACATCATGCAAGCTGTAAATTCTATCGCTATAAGCGACTATAAAGCTAGCCTTGGTGCTATAAATGTAACTTCACCAATAGGCAGTATGATCTCAACTCCATTGATAGCCTTGGTTCTTTGCTCAACAATGATTTTGCCATTTATCATCCTTGCTGTTATGAAAGCAAACAGAGATAAACCACGCGAGACTGATCCTTGGGCATGTGGCTTTAAATATAGCTCACGTATGCAAATGACAGGTGGTCCATTTACAGGCGATCTTAGAAAGATTATGCAATGGCTATTTAGAGCTGATAAAAAGATCGTTACTAGAAATTATTTTGACGCGGTTGAATATCACAACCATCCAAAAGATATCTGGTGGGGAATGTTTTATGAGCCAGTCATCAAATGGTGTATGAAATTTGCTGATAAACTAGGCATTGTTCAAAGCGGATACACAAACATCTATACGCTTTATATCCTAATTTATCTTTGTGCCATACTTGCTGTGGGCTACTTTTTAGTTTAGGAGACGAAAATGCAAACTATACTTTTAATGATATTTCAAGTAGTCGTTATCGTTTTGGTAGCTCCTTTGTTTGATGGTATGGCAAGAAAACTAAGGGCTAGACTTCAATCAAAACAAGGTAGCGATTTCTTTCAAACATATCGCGATATTATAAAACTCTTTAGAAGAGGAAGAACCGTCCCTGAGTGCTCTCACTGGGTATTTAGATGGGCTCCATTTTTCCTTTTTGCAACTTCAGCTGCAGTGCTAGCTGCTATACCTATAACATATAGCAAAGACACTGTTTTTGGAGCATATTCAGATATATTTGTGATCCTTTATCTTGGCGCATTGCTTAGATTTGTATTTGGTGCAGCTTCAATGGATAGCGGCAACCCATTTGCAGCAACAGGCGGCGGTAGGGAGCAAATGTTGGGTGTATATGTTGAGCCAGTTATGATCATGTGCCTAATCGTAGTAATGCTTGCAGCTAAAACATCAAATTTAATTGAGATCCAAGAGATGGTAAAAACTGGCGTTATCGGATATCAAATCCCAAGCTTTGCCGTAGCTTCTATCGCATTTTTATGGTGCATGTATGTTGAGACTGGTAGAAAACCATTTGACGTAGCTGAAGCCGAGCAAGAGCTTCAAGAAGGCTTACTTGGCGAGTATGCAGGTAGCGACCTTGGTTTAGTTCAAGCATCACTTATATTAAAACAGTTTGCTATGATCGGACTTTTCCTAACTATATTTGAGCCATGGAATTTTAGCAATCCTTTCTTAGCTATTATCGTTTTTGTGATAAAAACTGGAGTATTTTACGTAGCGGCTGTCTTTATAGACAACTTTGGTCCACGCTTTAAAATGACTTCATCTTTACGCAAAAATGCACTTGGTGCACTTGCTATCTCGTTTGTTGCACTAACACTTTATGTAGTAGGAGTGTGAGATGCAAACACTTGATATTTTAGCCATTTGCATGATCGTAACTTCGCTTGCGGTTTTTGGTCTTAGAAGCTTGAAACTCTCAATCATCGCTTATGCGATTGAGACACTACTTTTAGTTAGCATATTTTTCTTGCTATCTGAGAAATTTAACGCCGAGCAGCTCAAAACTTGGGCAATCGTTGCATTTTTTACCAAAGTTTTACTTGTGCCAGGAATTTTATTCTGGCTTATCAAAAAACTTGGCGTAGTTAGCGAAGATGAGCCAGTTGGTGGATTTTTTGTAAGCCCTGTTATTGCTATGGGATTTTCTCTAGCACTTTCAATGAGCATCCACCCTATATTTTTAAAATTCTCTCTTATCAAAGAAGAGATCATGCTAATCGCAGCTGGAACGGTCTTTATGATGGGAATTTTTGGCTTCATGCTAAGAAACTCATTTATAAAACAAATTCTAGCTTACTGCTTGTTTGAAAACGGTATCCACCTAAGCCTTGCTCTAATGGCTTATAACTCACATGAGTTAGTTGAGCTTGGAATTTTAACAGATGCGATATTTGCCGTTATCATCATGAGTATTCTAGCGATTAGATTTTATAAAGCTTATGATAGTTTAGATACTTCTAAAGCTTCAAATTTAAGGGGTTAGAGATGGATAGTTTAGCTTTAATACTTATCTTACCGCTCCTTGGTGCTTTGGTCTTGTTTTTGAGTCCTAAAAATTATGCGGTATTAAGCGGACTTCACGTTTTGTTTTCTGCTGCGACATCGGTGGCTTTACTTAACAATGTTCTTAAAGTCTTAAGTAGCGGAACTTTTTATAGTTTTGATAAATTTTTGTTTTTAGATAGCTTAGGCTGTGTTTTCTTGGTACTTATCGCTGTAACTGGATTTATAGTAAATTTCTACTCTATCCACTACATGAGATGGGAGCTTGAAGACGGACACATCCACTTAAGCGATCTTAAAAAATATTATGCACTAAGCCATGTATTTATCTTTACAATGACTTTAAGCGTTATTTGCAACAACGTTGCGTTTATGTGGGCAGCTATCGAGGCTACAACACTAGCTTCTGTGTTTCTTGTCGCTATCCACAAAGATCAAAAATCAACAGAGAGTGGTTACAAATACATTGTTCTTTGCTCAATCGGTCTAGCATTTGCACTTTATGCGACTGTCCTTTTATATTCAGCCACATTTAGTACTCTAGGAGATGGCGAAGCTTCTATGCTATTTTCAAGCATAATGGCAAACGCTAAAAATTTAAACCCAGATGCAGCAAAACTTATCTTTGTATTTGCTCTAATTGGTTTTGGTACAAAAGCTGGTCTTGCGCCAACTCACACTTGGCTACCAGACGTTCACGCTGAAGGTCCAGCACCTATCTCAGCATTGCTTTCAGGCGTACTTTTAAAATGTGCGATGCTAGCACTCTTAAGATACTACGCTATTACAGCTCAAGCAGTTGGATTTAGCTTTGTTGAGGGCATAATGATCGTTTCAGGAACTATCACTCTTTTTGTAGCGGGATTTTTCCTAATCAGACAACACAACGTAAAAAGAATGTTTGCATACCACTCAATCGTTCACATGGGTGTTATCGCATTTGCACTTGGTGTTGGCGGTAAATTTGGTCTATTTGCAGCGATATTTCACTGCTTAGCTCACAGCTTTACTAAAGCTCTTGCGTTTTGCTCTACCGGCAATATAGCAAGAATTTATGGCCACAAAGATATGAGTAAGATGGGCGGCATGGTTAAGATCGCGCCTATTACCACTATAATGTTTGGCGCGGCTGTTTGCTCGCTAGTTGGTGTTCCAGCGTTTGCTATATTTGTTAGTGAATATAACGTCTTTGTTGGAGCTATCACAAGCGGTCAATACATCGCAGTTGCGCTATTTGCTATTGCACTCGCAGTTATTTTCATAGCTGACTTTGCACACTTTAACATGGCAAGCTTTGGCGAGCCAAAAGGTGTGGTTGTTCATAATAAAGAGATGAGTTTGTTAGAGAATTTACCTCTTATAGCACTTTGTGCCCTTATCATAATCTTTGGCGTATGGCACGTAGATAGCTTTTATACGCTAGTAGATAACGGTGTTAATATAATGATGGGAGCTTTAAAATGAGAGGCGATAAATTTGTTGAAATCCTAAAAACCAAGGTAAAAATTTTAGAGGTAACTCGTCAAGCAGACGATCAGATCACAGTTTTGGTTGATAGAAATGATCTTCCACTAGCTGTTAAGACGCTTTATTATGATATCGGTGGCTTCATAAGCACGATGATACCAAATGACGAGCGCCAGATAAATGGTAGCTTTGCGCTTTACTATGCTATCTCAATGGAAGGTAGCAAGATGACAGAAGCGGACGACTTTGCGCCTGAGGATAAGTGCTTTATCACTGTTAAAACACTTATTCCAGGAAGTGATCCGACATTCCCATCAGTTACCCCGCTAGTGCCAGCTTGTGTTTGGTACGAAAGAGAAGCTTATGATATGTTTGGTCTTGTAGCCGAAGGTTTGCCTGATAAAAGGCGTCTAGTCTTAAGTGATGACTGGCCAGACGGACTTCACCCACTTAGAAAAGATGCGATGGATTATCGCTACCGCCCTGATCCAGTTGATCATAGAGATGAGCCTGATTCTGAGTTTTTGTTCCCAACAGGTGATGCAGTAGTTGATGTGCCACTTGGACCACTACATATTACTTCAGATGAGCCAGGTCACTTTAGACTTTTCTGTGACGGCGACGAGATCATCGACGCTGACTACCGCTTGTTTTATCAACACCGCGGTATGGAAAAGCTAGCTGAAAACAGAATGAACTATGATCAAATGGGCTATCTTGCAGAGAGAGTTTGTGGAATTTGTGGTTATGCTCACGCTATTGCTTGTATTGAAGCAGCAGAAAAAGCTATCAAGCTTGAAATTCCACTAAGAGCTCAAGCTATACGCGTCATCTGTCTTGAGATCGAGCGTCTTCACAGCCACCTTTTAAATATTGGTCTAGCTTGTGAGGTCACTGGTAACTACAACGCTTTTATGCATATCTTTAGAGTTCGTGAGTACTCTATGGAGCTAGCTCAGCTTGTAACTGGTGGACGTAAAACATACGGCAACGTCGTTATGGGCGGCTTAAGACGTGATATGACAAACCAAGAGATCAAAAAAGGCATCGAGATCATAAATAAACTTGACGTTCAAATTTCAGAAATTTGGGACGCAGTTATGGAGGATAAACGCCAAATTGGACGCTGGAAAGGTGTGGGAATCCTAGACCGCCAAATAGCACGTGACTTTAGCCCAGTTGGTCCAAATATGAGAGGCTCTGGCTTTAAACGTGATAACCGCTACGATCACCCATACGACTTCTTCAAACAGATAGAATTTGAAGTAGCGGTCGAGCACGGCTGTGACGTATTTGCTCGCGAGATGGTTAGATATAAAGAGCTAAAAAGCTCTATCCACATCATCCGCCAATGCTTTGAGATGATGCCTCAAACTCCGATCATGATCGATCCTGTGACTATGATCAAACCTGAAAATTTTGCACTTGGTCATGATGAAGCACCACGTGGCGAGAATGTTCACTGGATCATGCAGGGCAGTGCTCAAAAAGTATATCGCTGGAGATGTAGAGCGGCTACTTATAACAACTGGCCAAGCCTAAGATATCAATTCAGAGGCAACAACATAAGTGACGCTGCGCTTATCGTTTGCTCACTTGACCCTTGCTACTCATGTACAGAGCGTGTTACATTAGTCGATGTAAGGACTAAAAAGAGCAAAATTTTAACAGAGAAAGACCTTAAAAAATTCTGTCAAGATGGCGGGGTTAGTAAGAAGGATTTAAGATGATGAAGTTATTTGACATCACAGAAAAATATGGAAAGGCGACATACGCCTATCCATTTGAGCCATATATTGTTCCTGAAAATTTCCGTGGTCAGCCAAACTATACATACGATCTTTGCATAGGTTGTGCAGCTTGCGGTATCGCTTGCCCTAGTAACGCGATAGAGCTTAAGATGAATGAGGAGCAAACAAAGCTTGTTTGGGAATTTGACTGCGGGCGCTGCATATTTTGCGGACGCTGCGATGAGGTTTGCCCAACTGGAGCTGTAAGACTTAGCGATAGCTTTGAGCTTGCGGTTAAATTTGACAAGAGCGCTCTTATACAAAGAGGCGAGCTTGAGATGCAAACTTGCAAATGCTGCGGCAAGCCATTTACGCCAAAAAGGCTTATAAATTTCACCCTTGAGAAGCTTGGTACAGCAAATTTACTCCCAGGCAGACTTGAAGAGGCAAAAGACTACCTTTATATCTGCCCAGAGTGCAAGAAAAATCAATCTGCTGAGAGGCTAACAAAAGGCATTGAGGAGGCTATAAAATGAGTCTATACCAAGTCCCAGAGGACATAAAAACAGCAAATGATCTAACTGCAAAGCTAGAGCATCTAAAAAATATCAAAAGAAGCTTTAGCGTTTATAGGATCGACTGCGGAAGCTGTAACGGCTGTGAGATAGAAATTTTTGCAGCTATTACACCGATGTGGGACCCTGAGCGTTTTGGCTTTAAGCTTGTAGCAAACCCAAGACACGCTGATATTTTGCTTTGTACTGGTCCTGTAACAAGACAGATGTATTATCCACTTCTTCGTGCTTATGAGGCGACTCCAGATCCTAAGATCGTAGTTGCTCTTGGCGCGTGCGGAAGCAGTGGTGGAATTTTCCACGACGCTTATAGCGTTTGGGGTGGTATCGATAAGATAATCCCCGTCGATGTCTATATCCCAGGCTGTCCTCCACACCCAGCAAGCATTATTTACGGCCTTGGCATGGCTCTTGGCATTATTGATCAAAAACTTCATAAAAAAAGCTATGAGGAAGATAATACATTGCCACCTTCAGTTGAGAAGTCAGTCATAGGCGATATTTTGTTCGAGCGCGACTTGCAAGCTGAAAGCAGAAGGCTAATGAGCTATATCTTTGGTAGAATACTTTTTGAAAAATATATGAGTGCTATCAAATGTTCAAAAGATGTCCATGACCCAAGCATTTCAAGAGAGGCTGTGCTTACAGCTATCAAAAAAGAGGAAGATCCTAGATATGCTGAGTGCATGGGGCTTTTGCATAATGATGTCTATCTAAAATATGCAAAAGCTGATAAAAGCTTTGCGATAGACGTTGATAGCGAGGTTTGGAGCAAGAGATGATACAAGTTTATAAGCTTACAAAAAGGCATATGGACGACAACGACAAGCTTCCACGCGAGCTAAAGGAGATAAAAATTTTCTCCACTTGCGTGGGACATGGCGTTGGCACGATTGATTTTAGCGAGAAAATTTTAGAGCTAAGTGATGAGGAATTTGACGAGATGATCAAAAACTCAGGCGAATATGTGAAATTTAAGATCGGAAATTTAAGCAAATATTTTGAAGTTGAAATTTTTGCCGAGCATATCGCTAAACTCTTGCCGCAGCTTTGTGAGTGTAAGCTTAAAGAAATTTTGGCAAATTTAAAAGAGGGATATATCGTGCTTAGGAAGGACTTTTGATGAAAAAGGCCATCCTTTGCATCGGTAATCCTATGCGTGGCGATGATGACGTGGGCAATGAAGTAGGCCGCATCGTAGAAGCTGAGCTAAAAGAGTGGAAGGTCTTTTTTGGGCAAGATGTGCCTGAGAATGAATTCTCAGCTATTAGAGAATTTGCACCTGATATCTTGATAGTAGTCGATGCGATGAGCGGTTTTGATGAGGATAAGATAGAGTTTTTTGACCTAAGTGACGACAAAGACTACATCTACTCAACTCACAATCTACCAACTCCAGTGCTTTTAAGCTATTTGCGTAAAATTTGTCCAAAGACGCTCTTTCTTGGCATTAGCGTCTTGCTTGAAAATGTCTTAAATTTCGAAGAGGGACTAAGCGAGCAGGCTAAAAAAAGTGCCAGAAAAGCATTTTTAAGAATTGTAGAGATTGATAAAAATTTAGTCGGTTAAATTTAGCAAATGGCTAATTTTAATCTTTTAGTTACTAAAGACAAAAATTTGCTTTTAATCGCAAGCATTGATTTGATTTTAGTGATTTTGCAAAGTGTTAAACTTTGGTCGCAAAGATGAGCTTGGCTCATGTGCGAGATTGAAAATAAAAAGGAGAATGTGATGTTAAATCCGGCAGAAACCGCTCAAGCGGTCTCAAGCTCTATGGAGCATAAGGCTCATATGCCGCTTACTAGTATTATTTTTCTTGCTATCATGGCTGGAGCTGCTATTGCTATGGGTGATATTTTCTGGGCTCACTCAACAGTTGGTATGGCTGAAAATCAGTCAATTGGTCTTTCAAATTTTATCGGTGGTATCACATTTAGCTGTGGTCTTATGATGGTTGTTTTTTATGGTGGTCACCTCTTTACAAGCTCAGTTTTAAGTGGTGTTAGCGCATATGAAGGAAAGCTAAAACTAGGTAAGACTATCGGATACTGGGCTATCGTTTGGATATTTAACTTCGTTGGCGGCGCATTAATCGCTTATATGTACTACTATTCAGGCTTGCCACTAAAGTATGATGGCTACATCTTGCAGCACTTTATACCAGCTGGCATTGGCAAGATCACAGCACCATTTCATGAGCTATTTATCCGCGGAATTTTTTGTAATGTCTTTGTTTGTATGTCTATTTGGACTGCGACAAGCGAGAGCAATCTATCTGGTAAATTCTTTGCCATTATGTGGATGATCGGCGCATTTGTGGCTTGCTCAATGGAGCACTGCGTGGCAAATATGTTTATCATCACTGAAGCCATCATCTCAAAAGCTCACTATATAGCAGCAAACGGCGGAGATATCGCTGCTGCAGCTGCGGCTCTAGGACATGGCATCACGGCTGAAAAGCTAGAAGTTTTAAACTGGGGAAATTTCATCGGTAAAAACTTAGTTCCAGTTACACTTGGTAATATCTGCGGCGGACTTTTCTTTGTTGGTTTAGTTGGCTTTATGGCAAATAAATTCGATATGAAGAAAAAAGCTTAAAAATTTTAGTCTTTGCTTCTTGGCAAAGACTAATCCTTTAAGACTACTCTTTGCTAGCCATTATAAAAATTTTTGGTTTTTAGTTTGTGTAACTTTCAAGTTTTTCATAATCAATTATTAAAAACTCGTGTGGTGTGATCTTTCTTATGATGTCATCTTTTATAAGCTCATTAAAAGCAGTTGAAGCGCTTTGTCGTTTGAGCCCCACAAAGCTTGAGAGCACTTTTAGAGAAAATGGCAAAAATATGTAGTGATATCCATTTTGTTTTAGATCCTGCTCCTTTGCAAGCTCGATCAAAAAATTTGCAATCCTGCCTTTTGCATCTTCAAAAAGTATTGATTTTATGATCTGGCGTTGCACGATTACTGCATTTAACACAGCTTTTAAAATTTCATCTGCGACATTTGCATTTGATAAAATTTCACCTATTTTGTTTAAATTTATAGCATAAATTTCAGCATCTTCAAGTATTTCAAAAGCGCAATTATCATCAAGCACGGCGATGTTGCTCGCTTCTAAATGATAAAGGATAAATTCCTCTCCATCTTCAAAAAATGAGAGCTTTGCACAGCCACTTTTTAAGATGATGATCTTGATCTCTTCTGTGTAGATTATGCTTGTTTTTGGTAGCTCTTTATACTCAAATTTATCAAGCTCATTTTGAGTTAGGATCTTTGTGATTTGTGTTTGCAAAAGACCTAGACGTGATTTTTTCATTTTTCTCCCAAAAAATGTATAGAGCCTGATTTTACTTCACAAAGCATTTAAAGAAGTTGAAAAATATTGCTTTTAGTTTAAGAATTTCAATAATTTTTAAAAGTAGTATTAATTTTTCAATTTGGTTGCATAAATCGCAACCAAATTTTTAAAATCCATGAAGCTGTTTTAGTTTCTCATCGATTGGCTTTTTAAGTCCATCTTTCGTCACACTTACGTAAGTTGCAGTAGCGCTAGTAACGTGTATAGTCTCTCTAAATCCACCGTCATTTAGCCTAAGAGCGGTTACTTCTATTTGCGTTGTTATCGATGTTTTGCCAACGGAAATGATTCTAGCATAGCAGCTTAGCACATCGCCAACAAAGACAGGTTGCTTGAAAATGATCTCTTTCATAGAGATCGTCACAACGCGTTCAGGAGAAATTTCTCTAGCAGCCTGAGCACCCGCAAGGTCGATCTGACTCATTATCCAGCCACCAAAAATATTTCCAGCCGAGTTTGTGTCCTTTGGCAACATAACTTGTTTGATACGTGGCTCACCAAAATCTTTTAAAATATCCATTTTTTGCCTTTTAGATGTTAAAATTTTTGGTTGATTGTAGCAAATTTTAAGGCTTTATGCTAAAATCTTGCAACTTCAGGGGATGAAAAAATGAACGATTTTAAAAGATTAAATGAACTCACAAAAGAGCAAAAAAACAAGTTAAATGCTATTTATAAAAATTTAGACGATGACATTATAAACGAAGCTGTTAAAATTTGTGGCCTTGCTGGTACACCAAGCCAAAAACTAGCTCTTGCAAGAAGGATAGTAGATCTTAAAGTAGATCCGCTTCAAAATGAGCTAAAAAAGCTAAATTTAGGCGAAGACGATCAAAAACGAGTGCTAAATTTGATCTATGGCTACGTTAGAAATTTATATGAAAATCTGCACGCCAAGCTTTTAGAAAAGGCCAAAGAAGAGAAAATTTTAGATCCATTTAACCAAGCCTTTGTGCAGGCTATGCACGAGCTTGGACTTAGTCTAAATGCGTGGCAAATTTCATGGCAGGATCGTATTATCGACACTACAAACAAAGAGTTTGAGGCTAAATTTAAAGATCTAAGCCATGCAAATGAGTTTATTACTAAAAGTGCTTTATTTCAGTGTGATAGTAACGGCGTAAGGGCTGATAGAACGTATGGCGCGGTAGTAAAAGAAGGTGATAAATTTAGCTTTTTGCCTTATGCACTCGCTTTTAAGGATGAGGTTAGAGAGCTTAAAAGTGTTTTTGTTAAAAATCTTGAAATTTTAAGAAATTTAGCCAAAAACGACGAGCAAAAATCTTACGTAAAATACCTCGAAAAGCTACAAAATGCCTTTTGCGAAGAGGATAATGCAAAGGTGATAAATGCTTGGCAAGAAGCCGAGATAGCGTGGATGGATGTAAAAGGCGCACTTCAGCCGGGCCATCCACTAGAGTACTACGAGGATGCCTACACGCACGCGGTTGCACTTGAGTGGGACATCAGGCTGGTTGATAGCGAGGGCATTGATGAGCATAAATTTAAAGAAAAAGTGGCAAAAACTTACGAAAGCGTTTGTGAAAAGATAAAATTTGATAACGCTGAGACAAATAAGGCAGTTAGCGAAAATATCGCTAGAACGCAGCTTTATATAAGCGTGCCGATGATCTATTATGGCGCCGAACTAAACGGGCTTTTTAGCGCTCAAGTCGTGCCAAATGATGAGAGTGTTAGCGCAAAATGCGGCAAGAAAATTTTTGCCTTTGTAAATCACGTCTATGAAAGCGCAAAGGCAAAGCCTTTTATGAAGCTTGGAGCTGAAATTTTTAGCAAGGAATTTTTGGATTTTGGCAGAGAGATTTTATTTTTAAAGCCAAAAATTTGGAAAAAAGTCTATGAAATCTCAACGATCGGTCATGAGTTTGGACACATTCTCTTTATCGGACTTGATACTGAGATGAGCATGAATAAAAGCGGTGTTTTCAAATTTATCGAAGAGTACAAGGCGACAACTGGTGGACTAGTAAATTTCTTTTTACACGAAGAGACGGAGTATAAAATGGCCGTCTTTCATGAGCTAATAGCCCGTGCTGTTGGGCTTATCGCGTGGCGAAAGGTCGATGAGGTGAGGGCGTATTACTGCGAGGGACTCATACATCTTAGCCTACTTTTTAGGGCTGGTGTGCTTAAATTTGACGGCAAGCTAAGCGTAGATATGAGCGAGCAAGCTTACGCTAAATTTAAAGAAAATTGCTTAGAAAACTACTACGATCTAGCGCAAACATACGCTAAAAAAGATGATGCGAGCACATTTTTAGAGAAATTTTGCCAAAAAGATGAACTAAGCTATTTGCCAAAAGATGAAGAGTGTAATAAATTTGTTGAGCATTTTTACGCTAGATACGAAGTTATCGGCAACGACGTCGATGATAGCGGCGAGTGGCAAAGATGGCAAAGCTTAGCCAAAAAGGCAGAGAAAGATAGATAAAGACGGAACATGATAAGTAAAATAAGTAACGAAAATCAAGTATCTTTTTTATTTATGCTGATACTTTTTTGTGTATATGTTGTTAGTTATTTTATTGCTAGTGGTTTTTATGAAGACATAATTACTACTCTATTTGATTTTATGATCACATTATTTATCTTTTTAAAGCTAAAAGAGACAAGAAATTTAAAAACATATTGGATATATATATTACTAGGCCTTACTTGCTGGGTAGCATCAGACACTATGTGGATGCTATATGATAAGGTTGATTTTCTTAAACAATTGCTTTCTAAAGTCAATTTTATACAAATCTCATACGTAGTCTCATATTTTATGTTTGCATTTTCTGCTTTTTATATTTTGATTAAAAATTTGAAAAATTTATTTTTAATGCAAGTATTTGTGGACTCAGTTTCTATTTCCGCAATATATTTTAGCTTTATGTGGTTTATGATTTTTAATAGAAATTTAACTCAAGTTTTAAGCCAAAAAGATTTTTTTAATCTAAGTTACATCGCCATAGATTTATTTATGTTTTGTACTTCATTTACTGCGTTTTTTTCACTTAAATTTTCAAAAAGAAGACTATCTATACTTTTATGCTTGATAGTGCTTATTGCAATAAGCACTTATGATGTTTTTACCACTACAATGGACTTTTGGATAGATGAAATATCCTTTTTTGGATACGACATTGTATTTAAGAGTTCATTTTTTATGTTGTTTGTTGCTACGCTTCATTTAAGAGAGGGTGAGGCAAATATAAAATTTAGGGCGCTCAGAAACGATTTTGATAAAATTTTAATACAAAAGCTATTTGTTTTTGCCGCATTTTTGACGATCATGATCTTGTACTCTTGGAAGATAAATTTGACATGGTTATTTTCTATTTTAGTTACTTTGCTTGCATACGGGGCATTATCTTATACATTTTCTAATGTTAGAAAAATGGATATTTTAATTAAACGTGAAATACATATCAAAAAAGTATTAAATAATCAGATAGAAAGTAAAGTAAAAGAGCTTGAAGAGACAAATAGGCACCTACAAAGGATCAGTAAATATGATTATTTGACAAATGCTCTAAATCGCCAGTATTTTATCGCAAGGCTTGAAGAGATGATAAAGTCAAAGGCACTTGGCGAAAAGATAGATATTTATAGTATTGATATAAACCATTTTAAAGCGATAAATGACTCGTATGGGCACTATATCGGTGATGATGTAATAGCAAAGTTTGCTTCAAACATTGAGTCAATATTGCCACCAAACGATTCCTTATTTGCAAGGTCTGGCGGAGATGACTTTATCGTTGTTATCAAGCAAAACGAAAATGTGCATTGCAGGGAATTTTTACATTATCTACTAAAAGCTATTTCAGAGCCAATTATTATAGATGATTATAAAATCGTACTTGATGCAAAAATAGGGATTAGCTCGACACAAACTAGTGAAATTTTGGCTGATGATTTTATCATGCAATCAGAAGCAGCACTAGAAGCAGCAAAGAAAGATGCATCTGAAAAGTATGTTTTTTATAGTGATATAAAAAGCATTATTCAGGATAGAAACTACATAGAAATATTGCTAAATAGTATAAGCTTTGATGAAGAATTTGAGCTAAAATTTCAGCCCCAATATCTAATAGAAGGTAAAAAAATAGTAGGAGCAGAGGCTCTTGTTAGGTGGAACTCTCCTATAAAAGGTCCGGTAGATCAATCAAAATTTATCCCAATAGCCGAACAAAGCTCTATTATCAATGCGATAGGAAAATGGGTGGCAAAAAATGCTATAAAACAAATGGCCTTTTGGAATGAGAAATATAATATGAATCTAAAAATAGGTATAAATATCTCTCCAAAACAGATTGATAATATAAATTTTGCATCTAAATTTTTAAGCTATATAGATAGATACGGCATCGATCCATCTTGTGTAGATGTTGAGATCACTGAGGCCAGTCTTGTCAATGCCGAAGAGATGATGCAAAGTGCGTTATCTGAGCTTTCAAATAGAGGAATTTGCATATCCATAGACGATTTTGGTACCGGTTTTTCATCGATGAGTTACATCAAAAAATATCCTATGAGTCGCCTAAAGATCGCTAAAGAGCTGATAGATAATATTGCTAAAAATGATATAGATAAAGACGTAGTAAAAAGCGTTATAGCTTTGGCTAAAAATGTGGAGCTAAAGACTATTGCTGAAGGCGTCGAAGATGAAACCCAGCTTGAAATTTTAAGAGAGCTTGGATGCGATGAGGTACAAGGGTATCTTTGGGGCAAGCCAATGAGTGCAGAGGATTTTGAAAAGCTTATAATAAGTGCTATTTAAGCACGCTTTTTGCGCTAAAATTTTCAAATTTCAAAATATCTTTATGGCAAAGTTTAGCCAGCTCATTTATCATTTTTGAGCTAGCTTCATCTTTTGGGATTATTAGATGAATTTTTTCTTCTAAAAAAATGATAAAAATATTTTTGAGTTCATAAATTTCACTAACTTCATTTAGGCCAAATTTTTCATTTTCTTTGGGTTCGCCTTCATAGTAAGCCATAAATTTCTCATTTACTTCAAAATTCATTTGCTTTTGAACATCTGAAATTTCAATTCTCTTTAATGCAGCTATGCGACTTCTTTTTAAAAAAATAGGATAAAAAATGATCCAAAATATAGCAAAAATAGCTCCGATAACAGTAAAAATTTTACTTTTTAATAGCATATCAGCAACAAAACCCGCTATGATGGCTTCAGTAAATATCATAAATGTGTTTATAAAATACTGCTTTCTTGCTGCCTTTGAGAAAAATAAGATAAAAGATTTATAATCTATTAAATTTTGTCCATTTATGACGATATTGCACTTCATAAGATACCTTTGTGATTTTTAAAATTTTTGGGAAATTATAACCAAAAGCAAAGTCAATTTTTGTATAATTTGGACTATTTCTTAGGAGAGGGACACTATTTTTTTAATATCAAAATCATCTATAACTGGCATGCGAAAATGGATCTTAGTTGCAGTTGTAGCGCTATTCGTATTTGCACTATTAGCATCTTTACTAGACTATAATCTAATTGGAAAAATTTCTATTTTACTTAGTTTATTTATAGTAACTTTTGGTATTTATACTTCAATGGATAAAGTAAAAACCAAAATAACGCATTGGCTTGCAATATGTTTTGGTGTTTTTTTATGGTCTATTTGCGATGCATTAATGGTGTTAAATCAAGATGTACTATTGCGGGCTCATAGTTCTTATGCGTATCTTGATACGTTTTTTATGTTGCCAATGATATCTATTTTAGCTGGTGTTAGTATATTTTTGTATTCAAAATTTGCAGCCAGTCAAGAAAAGCTAGCCATCATTATGGATAGCATAAGTGTCTTTTTTTTAATAGCAATGTTAATATATGGTATTTTTGACGAAATAGATATTTCATCGATGATAAATAATAGATCAAATATCGTTTTTCTCTCTATTGTAGCCATAAATTTTCTTATACTTTTTATCACTTTAAGTGAGATTTTTACAAGCAGTTTGCTTCATATAAAAATTAGCGGCTTTTACCTTATATCAGCTAGTATTTTATTTACGATGCTAAATTTATTTATTTTTTATGGTCAGATCTCAAATGTAAATTTTGGCCATAAAATAGATTTTTTATATATCGTTCCTTTCTTCTTCTTGATGATAGGAGCTTTTCATTTAAAAGCTAAAAATGAGTATGTTACAAATACCGATAAAGATATCTCGATAGGATCAAAATGGCTACCAATAATAATAGTTTTACCTTTGCTATTACAGGAAGATTTAACATCTTTTAGTGCGCTCATCTCACTTTTTGTTTTAGTTGTAAATGCTATTGTTAATTACTATGTTAAAAGCTCTATTGCAAGCAGAAAAATATTAGGTTATGAGAGAAATCTTCATAGAGAGATGGAAAAGTCGATGCATGAGCGAACTAATGAACTTATGCTCGCAAATTTAAGACTTCAAGATATATCCGAGAAAGACTATCTAACAGATCTTGGTAATAGAAATTTTATAGTAAATGAGCTTGAAAGAATGTGTAAAAGCATCTCTGAGGATGAGGAGATCGCAGTTTATTATATAAATTTAAGCCGTTTTAAAAGCATAAATACATCTTACGGGCATGAAATAGGCGATAGAATTTTAAAACTAGTTGCAAAAAGGATACTTGAAGTTTGCAATAGACAAGAGACCATAGCAAGGATTAGCGCGGACGAATTTATGGTATTAGCAAAAATGGAGATAAATAGTCATACAAAACGTTTAAATCTTGGTATTGCCTTAAAAGACGCTATTGAAAAACCAATTCGAATAGATAGATATCACTTTGGGCTTAAGTGCATAATAGGCATAGACGTAGCAACAAAAAATAGTACGGCAAACCCAAGAAATATTATAAAAAATGCAGATATGGCAATGTATTACGCTAAGAAAAATCCAGCTTTAAATCCTATGGTTTATAGCGATAAAATTAGCAATGAAATGCACCTAAGCTCAAGCATCGAGATCGCGCTTAAAAAAGCTAATTTGCAAGAAGACCTTCATGTATATTTTCAACCAATATTTGATCTAAAAATCGAAAAAATGATCTGCGCGGAGGTTTTTTTATATTGGAAATCAGAAAAATTTGGCTTGATGGAAGCAAGCAAATTTATGAAAGAAGTCAATATAAATAGTGATATCTTAAACGATATTTGCTCGCTTTTGGTTTCAAAGACCATAGGGTATGTAGATAGATGGCAAAAAGAAAAACTCTTGACACCAAAAATAAGCATAAATGTTGCGCAGATTCAAAGTAAATCAGAAAAATTTGTTTTAGATTTTGTTTCTATCTTACGCTCGCATCATATAAATCCAGAGCTTTTTGAAATAGAATTTGGCGAAGAAATATGGACAAATAATTCTAAAACGCTTGATAAAATTTTTTCTATTCTTAAAGAAAATAATATAGATGTTTGTATAGATAATTTTGGCTCCGGATATACTTCATTTATTTACATTAGAAAATACGGTGTTAAGCGTATAAAAATAGCAAGTGAATTTGTTGCTCAAGCATCAAATAGCAAAATAGATGCACAAATCGTATCTGCAATTATCGATTTAGCAAAGGCAATGAAGATAAAAGTTGGTGCAAAAGGCATAGAAAAAGAAGAAGACATTTGTTTCTTAAAAGAGCTTGATTGTAATGAAGTGCAAGGACTTTTCTTATCTCGCCCTATGAGTGCAGAAGAATTTGAAGACCTTGTAAGACAAGATCCTCAAATGATAGCTAAAGTTTAAATTTCAGCCTTTATCTCTTCGTTTGATTTTACGACCATGCCTGAGCCATGGATCACGCTTGGAACACAACTGGTGCAGATATCAACTTCTTCGCCATTTTTATGAGCGTGGATAAAAACTGCATTTGTATCATCACTGCTTTTTAGTCCGCAAACATTGCAAACCACTAGATCTTTTTCTCTCATTTTTTCTCCTTTGAAATTTTTGCTAATTTTAGCTCCTAAATTTTATACATAAAATGATTTAAGTCAAGCTTACCTCGTGGCATTTAATAATTTTTTGTTATAATCCTTTAAAATTTTTAAAGGCCTAAAATGAATGAAAGAACGATTATTTTAGAGATGTTAAAGATGCAGCAAAGCCTAAATGATGAGACAAATGGGCTTGGCTGGGAAAATGGTTATACTAATAAAAATAAATTAATCAGCTGGAGGCGTTGTATATATATGGAGTGCGCTGAGCTAATCGATAGCTTTGCATGGAAGCACTGGAAGAGTATTGATGCTAAGACTGATGAGCAAAATTTGCGCATAGAAGTTGTTGATATTTGGCACTTTATTATGAGTCTAGCTTTACAAATTTATAAATCAAAACAGCTTGGAGATATAGAAACTTTAGCTGATGATATTTGTCAGTCAAGCGGATTTAGTGAGTTTTGCAAAGTGCCACTAAAGATCGAAGACGAGAGCATTTATGAGATAATGAATGATGTTGAAATGCTTATACATGAGTGTAGCGGGTTTGACTACGATATATTTGATATTTTAAAAATTTACTTCTCTATGTCTTTAAAATGTGGCGTAAATTTATACTCACTTTATGAGTGCTATATCGCTAAAAACGTGCTAAATCGCTTCCGTCAAAATAATGGCTACAAAGAAGGTAGCTATAAGAAAAATTGGAACGGACGCGAAGATAATGAAGTGATGAGTGAAATTTTGTCAAATGGCGTTAGCAAGATAGGTGAAATTTACGCAGCACTTGAGCATGAATACAAAAAGGTGAAATGATAAATCTTCTTCGCCTTGGTTTTAAAGACTTTTTTACAGCCAAATTTATAGCGCTATCCATCTTGCCACTTTGCCTTAGCATTTTTAGTCTCACGTGGCTTACGATCTGGGGTGGCGGTGAGATATTTGATCTTTTAAGTGATAGTGCTAAAAACAAAAATTTTGCCTTTTTAGAGCCAAACTCAACGCTCTCTTTTATAGCTATTAAAATTTTAAGCTTTAGCGCCACAAAATGGATAGTTAGTATACTTTTTTATATTCTGAGCACCTTTTTAACGATCATTGTTAGCATCGTGATCGCTCTAGTCGTAGCTGGCTTTTTAACGCCGGTTGTAGCCAAAGAGATAAACAAAAGGCACTACAACTACGTGCTTAAAAACGAGGTTAGCACGGCTAGAGTGCTAAAGGTGATGATGGTTGAGATCATGAAATTTCTTGGGATATTGCTCGTTTGCCTACCGCTTTTATTTGTACCAGTCTTAAATTTTTTCATCATAAACGTGCCATTTTTTTACATCTACTACAAACTTTTACTAATAGACGTTGGCTCAAACACGCTTGATAGTGATAAATTTGAGCTAGCGCTGCTTGAAGGTGGTGGGATAAAATTTATAATTTTTACGCTTTTGTTTTATCTTGTTTCGCTTGTGCCGCTTGTGGGATTATTTTTTCAACTTTACTTTGTGATAGTCTTGTCGCACCTCTTTTTTGAGAAAGAAGCGCTTATAAAAATTTAGAGCCAGAAGACTCTAAATTTATGCGTAGTAAGATACTTTGTTACTCTCATCAAGTAATGTATCAAATAGCCTTTTTGTAGCACTTAGTAGATTTTTGTTCGCATTATTTTGAGCTAGAAGTTCGTCAAACATCTTTAGTATATTGTCATTTATGAAATTTTTGTGATTTAGATCTTTTGCGTCAGGTAGTATCTGCTTGATCTTATTTGAAAGATCACTTATGCTTTGGCTGCTGCCAGCGATCTTGTCGCCCTCTTTGACATTTTTCATAAATTCATCAACTTGTGGGCGAATTTGCTTCATCGCCTCTTCGATCTCTTTCATATCTTGCTCGTCTATGCCGTTTCCTTTATATAAAAACTCATAGCCGTATTCGTGGGTTAGAGTTAGACTTCTTTGGCTAGAAGTGCCATTTTTCTGGCTTGAAAACTCCAAACTTTTGTTGTCATACATAGAAAAGCTTATCTCATCGCCTGAGCTAGTTTTCATCGAAAAGCTCATGTTGTTGTAGCTTCCTTGAGAGTAAAAATTTGTTTGCATTTTTAAATCCTTTTGAGGCTAAATCGGCAAAATTTTAATTTCATAAAGCAAAATTTTGTAAAATGCGTCAAAAAAGGACGGGCGATGTGTTGTTTTGGGACTAGGATCTTTTTGCTTATGCTTATCACTGTTTTAAGCTTTGGCTTTGCTAGGCTCTACCCAGTTTTACCAGTCGTTGGCTATTATTTAATACTTGCGAATCTACTCTCAATTTTTATGTTTTCGCTATTTTTTAAAGGGCTTTTGCCAAGCTTTGTAAAGGTTAATGCGATCCACTATTTCTCGCTAATAGGCGGCTTTTTGGGAGCATTTTTAACGATGCTTGTTTTTAAAAAAGTTGCAAAAGATAAATTTACTCTAATAGAGCTTATTATTTTTACGCTTTGGGTGTTGATAATCGCCGTAGTCATCTTTAAATTTCAAGCCATCCTTGGTATTTTTAGAGGAATTTAGATGGATGAGGGGATAGTTAAATTTCTAAAAAAGATGCACCTTGCAAGTGTCTGCGCCATCGATGATGAGGGTCAGCCTTACGCTTTTAGCGCATTTTACGCCTTTGATGAGCTAAATTTTAGCCTTTTGTTAGCTAGCTCTGATGATAGCTCACATGTTAAATTTTTAAAAAACTCAAAGTTTGTAGCTGGCACAGTCGCTCTTGATACGAAGATCGTTGGCAAGATAGAGGGTGTACAGTTTCAAGGAGTGATGAGAGAAGCTAAAGAAAACGAAATAGAAATTTATTTCAAAAGGTTTTTTTATGCAAAGGCAATGAATCCAAAAATTTGGTCTATAAGCCTTGAAAAACTAAAATTTACAAGTAATGTCCTTGGTTTTGGCAAAAAGATAAGGTGGGAAAGAAACGATAAAATTTAGACGTTAAGCTTATATAAGCTACAATCATTGAAAAATTAGAAAAAATAAGGAGAATTTATGAAATTTAGCGGAAAAAACGTGCTAATAACAGGTGCAAGTAGAGGTATCGGCGCACAGATCGCAAAGACGCTTGCAAATATGGGCTTAAAAGTGTGGATAAACTACCGCTCAAAGCCTGAGATAGCAGACGCTTTGCAGGCTGAGATCGAGCAAAATGGCGGCAAGGCTGCGGTGATAAAATTTGATGCGACAGACGAAGATGAGTTTATAAAAGGTATAAATTTGATAGTTGATAGTGATGGTGAGCTAAGCTATCTCGTAAATAACGCTGGCATCACAAACGATAAGCTAGCGCTTCGTATGAAAACTAGCGAATTTACAGATGTAATAAATGCAAATTTAACTTCAGCTTTTATAGGATGCAGAGAGGCTTTAAAAGTGATGAGTAAAAAGCGCTTTGGAGCGGTCGTAAATGTCGCATCTATCGTTGGTGAGATGGGAAATGCTGGACAGGTGAATTATTCAGCCAGCAAGGGCGGACTAATCGCCATGAGTAAGAGCTTTGCAAAAGAGGGCGCAAGTAGAAATATCCGCTTTAACAGCGTAACTCCGGGCTTTATCGAGACTGATATGACACATGGGCTAAGCGATGAGGTGAAAAAAACTTATAGCGATAACATCCCGCTAAAACGTTTCGGTAGCGCTAGTGAGGTGGCTGAGGCAGTAGCGTTTTTACTAAGTGATCACGCAAGCTACGTAACTGGAGAGACACTTAAAATAAATGGCGGACTTTATATGTAGGTAAATTTCAGACAAGTTTTGAAATTTAAAATAAATAAAAGCGTAAATATTATAAGATAACAGACATTTTTTATAAGGAGACCTTAAAATGGCAGTATTTGAAGACGTAAGAGACGTAGTTGTAGAGCAACTAAGTGTAGATCCACAAGCAGTAAAATTAGAGTCTAAAATCATTGAAGATTTGGGCGCTGATTCACTTGACGTTGTAGAGCTAGTTATGGCTTTAGAAGAGAAATTTGAAGTAGAAATTCCTGATAGCGAAGCAGAGAAATTAATAAGCATTCAAGACGTTGTAAATTATATAGAAAAACTAGGTAAATAATTTAAATTTACACAGTTTGATTTAAGGAGATGTATTGAAACGAGTCGTTGTAACTGGTATAGGCATGATAAACGCACTTGGTCTTGATAAAGAGAGTTCTTTTAAGGCTATTTGCGAGGGTAAAACAGGTGTGAAAGAGATCACAAGCTTTGATGTAAGTGACTTTCCTGTTAAAATTGCTGCCGAGATAACTGATTTTGATCCGAATAGCATTTTAGACGGCAAAGAGGTGAAAAAAGTAGATCGTTTCATACAGCTTGGCATAAAAGCATCTAATGAAGCTATGGCTGATGCGAATTTTAAAGAGTTTGATGCTCATAAATTTGGCGTTAGCTCAGCAGCTGGCATAGGTGGTTTGCCAAATATTGAAAAAAATTCAATTACATACTTTGAAAAAGGCGTAAAGAGAATTTCGCCATTTTTCATCCCATCTGCACTTGTAAATATGCTAGGTGGCATAGTTTCTATAAATCACGGACTTAAGGGTCCAAATTTGTCTAGCGTAACAGCATGTGCAGCAAGCACTCATGCGATATCGCAAGCTGCAAAATGCATTATGATTGGTCAAGCTACAAATATGCTAGTTATCGGTGCTGAGTCTACTATTTGTGGTGTAGGTATAGGTGGCTTTGCAGCAATGAAAGCACTATCAACTAGAAATGATGAACCAAGTAAGGCGTCAAGGCCATTTGACGCAAATCGTGATGGTTTTGTAATGGGTGAAGGAGCCGGTGCGCTTGTACTTGAAGAGTATGAGTCGGCTGTTGCAAGAGGTGCTAAAATTTACGCTGAAGTAGTTGGATTTGGTGAGAGCGGAGATGCACATCACATCACATCACCAACACTTGAAGGTCCATTAAGTGCGATGAAACAAGCACTTGATATGGCAAAAGGCGTAAAAATAGACTATGTCAATGCACATGGTACTTCAACACCAGTAAATGATAAAAATGAGACAGCTGCGCTAAAGGCTGTTTTTGGTGATAAGTGCCCACCAGTTAGCTCAACCAAGGGTCAAACTGGACACTGCCTAGGTGGTGCTGGTGCGATCGAGGCTGTTATATCTATAATGGCAATGAGAGACGGAATTATCCCTCCAACAATAAACTATGAAACACCTGATCCAGAGTGCGATCTAGACTACGTTCCAAATAAAGCTAGAAAAGCTGATATAAAAGCTGTTATGAGTAACTCATTTGGCTTTGGTGGCACGAATGGCGTCGTGATATTTAAAAAGTTGGATTAAGATGTCAAATTATTTAGATTTTGAAAAAAGCATAAAGCAAATTGATGAAGATATAGCAAATGCTAAGATCAGAGGCGATGAACATGCTGTTGAAATTTTAAATAAAAATTTATCCAAAGAGATATCAAAAGTATATAAAAATTTAAACGAATATCAACGTTTGCAACTTGCTCGTCATCCAGATAGACCATATTCTATTGATTATATTAATGCGTTTTTGATTGATGGATATGAGATTCATGGAGATAGAGCATTTAGAGATGATCCAGCGATAGTTTGCTACATCGGCTATATCGGAGGCAAAAAGACTATCGTTATAGGCGAGCAAAAAGGCCGTGGCACTAAAAACAAATTAAGAAGAAATTTTGGTATGCCTCATCCTGAGGGTTATCGCAAAGCTCTTAGAGTTGCAAAAATGGCTGAGAAATTTAATCTACCTATTTTATTTCTCATAGACACTCCAGGCGCATATCCAGGTGTTGGAGCTGAAGAGCGAGGACAAAGTGAAGCTATAGCTAGAAATTTATTTGAGTTTGCAAATTTAAAAACTCCAATAATTGCTGTTGTTATCGGCGAAGGTGGAAGTGGCGGTGCTTTAGCTATTGGTGTGGCTGATAGACTTGCCATGATGAAAAATTCTGTGTTTTCGGTTATTTCGCCAGAAGGCTGTGCGGCAATACTTTGGAATGACCCAGCTAAACAAGAACAAGCTACAAAATCTATGAAAATAACAGCTGATGATTTAAAAAGTCTATCACTGATTGATGCTGTTATAGATGAGCCGATAAATGGAGCCCATAGAGATAAAGAAGGTGCTGCAAAAGCACTTGCAAATTATTTTATCTCAGAGCTAGCTGAGCTTGAAAAGCTTGATATAAATGATCTTGTTGCAAAAAGAATAGAAAAAATTCTCTCTATCGGAGCATTTGAAGAATAAATTTATAGTCACAACAATTTTATAAGAATACTTATCAAATTTGTTTGTGGCATCATCTACTAAAATACTAAAACAATTTAAAAATCAATATAAATTTAATCGCTTTAACAGCC
>NZ_CABPUT010000002.1:232156-239353 GCF_902460625.1 Campylobacter concisus | reverse complement strand
ATCTTTAAGATTTAAACACTAAAATTGTTAATGTCAAATCTACATAAAGAGTATTAATGAATAAATTTCAAGAAAAATATATCACTCTTTCAAAAGAATATTATAAAAATAATGGCAATGCTTCTAGCATTGAGGCACTCTATCAGTTTAAAGAAGAGTTGGAAAATTGTGATGACATTTGCGCAAAGTATGTTTTAGTAGATGTTTATCAGCTTTTATCTATGAGAAAGAGTGCTTACGACTTACTTTTAAAAATACATGACAAAAGTGATAAAAAACAGCTAAAGACACTTGGCTATCTAGAGCAATTCATTGACGAAAATGATAGATGGGCACTACCTCGCCCAAAAAGTAGAGGTCAAATTTTAGCTCAAAAAGACAAAGCCATCACGTTACCAAAATTTATCTACCATCCTAATCCTTTAAGAACCGGTGCATTTAAAGATGATATGAACATAGTGTGTGAGTGTTGTGGCAAAGATACTGAAGTCTATTATAACGGTAGCATTTATTGCGAGCAAGATATTTCGTATCTTTGTCCTACTTGTATTTCTAGTGGTAAGGCTGCTAAGAAATTTGACGCAACATTTGTGCAAGATGCTGACAAACTAAATACAAGTGATGCTAAAAAGGATGACGAACTCTTTAGAAGAACCCCGGGCTACGAGAGCTGGCAGGGCGAGCATTGGATAGTTTGTTGTGATGATTATTGCGAATTTTTAGGTGACGTTGGTACAAGAGAGCTTGAAGAAATGGGTATAGCAGACGAGGTCTTTGAGGACTACACAAAAAGAGCTGAATATGACGATAAAATGCTACGTGAACATCTTGTTAAAGCTGGCGATATTGCTGGATATTTGTTTCGTTGTTTGCATTGTAAGAAGTATCATATATACGTTGATGCTTGTTAAAGAGGAAAATATGGATATTGCAAAAATTTCTAAAGGTTGTAAAGAGCGTGGACTGGATGAACTTTTTAAGCTTTTATCGCCACTAGCAAGAAATGCCATAAGGATAGATACGCAAGCTAAAAATGACAATGATATCGCCGTTGGAGCGTCTAAATTCGGTGGCTTGCCAGATCTGCCAGACAGTTTACCGTGGCCGTCAAATGAAAACGGCGCTTTGAGTTTTGTGGCACAGATAAATTTTGCTGAAGCTAGCAAATTTGACATTGACTCACTACTGCCAAAAAGCGGAATGCTCTATCTCTTTTATGATAGAAATTTGCGTACTTGGGGCTATGATCCTGCCGATAAAGACGGCTTTGCAGTGATCTTTTCTGATGTAAATAATGGACTGCTTTCTCGTAGGAGAGCGGAGAGCTTAGAGGGAGAAAATTCTACGTTTAACACACGCTTGCTTAGCTTTAAAAATGAGATAAATTTGCCAAATTTACAAAGCTCAATTGTGCCATTTAGTAAAATTAGTGAGGCTGAGTGGGAGGCCTATCATGAGGTTATTGAGCCAAGCTGGCAGGCTAAAGAAAATAAGCTCCTTGGGCACTCCGATAATGCCCAAGATGGCATGGAGCTAGAGTGTGAGCTGGCTGCAAATGGACTTAGTTGTGGTGATGGTAGCGCTTATCACCACCCAAGAATAGCGGAATTTGAGAAAAATGTTGCCCAGTGGCAACTACTTTTACAGATAGATAGTGATGATGAGGGCGATATGGACTGGGACGGAGAGGGCAGAATTTATCTGTGGATAAAGAGGGATGATCTTTTGGCGCACGATTTTAGCAAGACGTGGCTAGTTTTGCAGACGAGCTAAGGCTGCCGAATTTATAAAAGATAAAAATTAGAATTTATAGGGAAATTTTATACTAGGGTTACACAATAAATTTTTACTAACATTTTTAGTGCGATTGCCAAAATTTCACTGCCATTTCTACCACTAACTACTTAAATATATAAAATAATCAAAGATGGTAATGCCCAAATTTAGGCAAAATTTAGTAAAATCCTTAAAAATTTTAAAGGCAAAATATGTTTAATGGATTGATCCGTGAGATCGCACAGGTTGTTAGTTATTCACAAAATATTTTAAGGCTAAAGACAAATTTTCGTCCAAATTTGGGCGATAGCATTGCTGTAAATGGTGCTTGCCTGAGTGTAATAAAACTACATGAAGATGGCTTTAGTGTGGAGCTAAGCGCAGAGAGTAGGGCAAATATCGCGGTTGAAAATTTAAGTGGCTTGGTGCATATAGAGCCTGCGATGAAGCTTGGCGAGCGCGTGGATGGGCATTTGATGCAAGGACATATCGATTTTATCGGTAAAATTTCAAATATCAAAAAGAATGAGAATGGGGTTGATTTTTACATCGACTTGCCGCGCGATGCTATGAGCTTGATGTCAAATAAAGGTTCGGTGGGTGTTGAGGGCGTGAGTCTAACCATAAATGAGATTTTGCCAAAGGGTATAAGGCTTACAATCATACCAATCACTTTTAGAGATAGTCTTTTTGACACTTTCAAGGTCGGCAGGCGCGTAAATATCGAAAGCGATCTTTTGGCTCGATACGTAGCTAGGCAGCTTTTTTGCAAGCAAGATAGTGGCCTTAGCTGGGATGATGTTGAGCGAATTTCTAGCCTTTATTAGGTGGATAAAATGCGTGAAAATTTAGAGATCGTCTTTGATAAAAATGGCGTATTAGCCGGCTTTACAAATAGATTTGGCGGTGTGAGCGAGGGAGCTTTTGAGAGCTTAAATTTAGCAGATCATGTTGGCGATGATCCACTAAAGGTCGCACAAAATCGTGAAATTTTAGCAACGGCGCTTGGCATTATGCCTATTAATTTAAAATTTATGAGCCAGATCCACTCAAATAGAGTGGAAATTTTGCAAGGTTTTAACGATACCCTACCCCCATGCGATGGCGTAATAACATCACTAAAAGGCGTAGCACTTTGCGTCTTAGTCGCAGACTGTGCGCCTGTTTTGATAATAGATGAACATCTTGGTGTAGTCGCAGCTGTGCATGCGGGACGCGCAGGTGTTACTAGTAAAATTTGTACAAATACGGTAGGACTGATGATGAGCGAGTTTGGCTGCCGCGCTAGTAATTTACGCGTGTTTATAGGCGCAAATATCAAAGTGCAAAACTACGAAGTAGGCAAGCTAGATCTTGGTGAATTTAACCGATACAAAAAAGATGGAAAATTTGATATAAACGTAGCTTTATTAGACGAATTTGCTAAGCTCGGAGTAGAGCAAATATCGCTAGATCCTCGTTGCACTTTTGAGAGAGATGAATTATTCTCATACCGCAAACAGAGTAGGACCGGGCGTTTTTGTGGGTTTGTGATGAATAGAGCTACATCGATAAATACTAAAAAATAAAAGCAAATTTTTAGCTTCATTGCTTGCCTGTTAAAATTTGCCAGCTAAATTGTATTGAATGTTTTGATATTTAATTTGATCTAAAAAATGGCTAAATATAATAATTTTTAGCTACAATTTGACAACAAATCTCAAAAATAACAATAAGGAAAATCATGAAAATAGGTAGAATTTTGACTGCCATTATGTCAACAGGAGCCTTTTATATGGTGCAAGCACACATGTTTTGGGTAGATGGAGCTAATGATGAAAAGCTAGGAAAATTTATCGCAAATATGGGTTATAGCGATGATTTTCCAAAGCTAGAGCCTATTATGGCCGAACGCGTCCATCTTTTTGCGCCAATTACTGTAATAAGTAAAGATGGTAGCAAAAAGAAGCTTACACAAAGTGGCGAGAACTACCGCTACGAGGGCGAAAGATTAGACAAAGGCACATATATCTTACTAGCACAGCAAAATCCTATGTATTCGCTTAAAAAGCGTAGTGATGGCAAGTGGCTAATAGACAAAACTAAGCTTGATCTAAAGGATCTAAGTGATATACAGATTTGCCGGCTGATGACGATAACATCTAAGAGAGTCTTAAATTTAGGTGAAATAGATGGCTTCGTAACTAAACCTATTGGAGTTAAAATCGAGATCGTACCGCTACAAAACCCAGCGGATTTTAGAGTGGATAAGCCTTTTAAATTGCAGGTTTTTACTGATGGAAAGCCGCTAAAGCGAGCTAAACTAACTGGTACTTTTGCTGGATTTTTAGACCATAAGCATGCATTTTACGGTATGACAGATGAGCAAGGCATCACTGAAGTGTTAGCTCTAAGACCAGGGTTTTGGGTATTTGAGGTGATTTATGAAAGACTTTATCCAGATGCTACGAAGTGTGATAAAGAGACGTTAAAAACGACACTTAGTTTTGAGATAAAAGAATAAAAGTTTGATATAAATTTGAGTCCTAATTTATTATAAATTTTTATAATCGCTTTGTAATTTTGAAAGTAGAGAAAGAATGCCTTACGAAAACTTTAAATCAAAAAATCCTCTTGTGCTAAAAATCACTACAAATGCAAGAAAATTTGGCGTAGAAACGCTACAAAACGAGGAGTTTGTAAGCATTCTTTTAAATGTCAAGAAGCTTGAAATTTCATCCGAAAAAAGGCAAGCAATGGCAGAAATTTTTGCTAAATTAATAAAAATTGAAGAAGACTCACAATTAAGTAAATAAACTTTAGTTTAAATTCATATTACTTTAAGTATAATCCCCCTTTATTTCACACACGACAATCCTAAATTTGGTTGTGCGAAAGCATTAATGGTCGTGGAGGATAAAACTAAATTCAAGGCAAAATGCCTAAAACAAGGAGAAACTCATGGTAACTATGAGAGATTTATTAGAGTGTGGCGTACATTTTGGTCACCAAACACGCCGCTGGAATCCAAAGATGAAAAAATTTATCTTTGGCGAGAGAAAAGGTATCTACATTATAGATCTACAAAAGACTATCCGCTACTTCCGCTACACTTACAACATTGTTCGTGACGCAGCTGCTGAAGGTAAGTCAGTGCTATTTGTTGGTACTAAAAAACAAGCTATCGATGCTATCAAAGAGTACGCTGAAAAATGTGGAATGCCTTATGTAAATCACCGCTGGTTAGGTGGTATGATGACAAACTTTGGTACTATCCGCCAGTCTATCCGCAAGCTAGAAGTTATCGAAACTATGGAAGAAGATGGTTCGATAAATTTGTTAACTAAAAAAGAGGCTTTAATGCTTCGCCGCAAAAAAGAGAAGCTTATCGCAACTCTTGGTGGTATCCGCAATATGAAAAGCCTACCTGATATGATATTTGTTGTTGATACAGTTAAAGAAAAAATCGCTGTTCAAGAGGCAAACCGCCTAAAAATTCCAGTTGTAGCACCTATTGATACAAACTGCGATCCTGATGTTGTCGACTATCCGATCCCAGGAAATGACGATGCTATCCGCTCTGTTCAGCTTTTCTGCCAAGAGATGGCTGAAGCGATCAACGAAGGCAAATCACTTCTTGAGCAAGATGGTGGCGAGCAAGCTGCTGGCGAAGAAGTAAGCCAAGATGAGAAAGATGCAGTTGTAGCTGAGGCTATGAGTGAAGAAGACTTTGGCGAGGACGAAGAGTAATGGAAATAACTGCACAAATGGTAAAAGAGCTCCGCGAATCAACCGGAGCTGGCATGATGGACTGCAAAAAGGCACTTGGCGAAGCAAATGGTGACATGGAAAAAGCTGTTGACATCCTTCGTGAAAAAGGCCTAGGCCAAGCTGCTAAAAAGGCTGACCGCCTTGCAAGCGAAGGCTTGGTAAGTGTTGAAGTTTGCTCAAAATGCAAAAAAGCAACTATCAGTGAGATCAACTCTGAGACTGACTTTGTTGCTAGAAACCCACAGTTTCAAGCACTTGCAAAAGACGCAACAGCTCACATCCAATCAAGCGGCATAAAAACAGTTGAAGAGCTAAATGCGAGCACTTTAAATGGTGTTAAATTTGAAGATTATTTCAAAACTCAGATCGCAACTATCGGTGAAAATCTTGTAGTGCGCCGCTTTGAGACTATTATTGCTGATGATAAAGGCGTGGTAAATGGCTATGTTCACTCAAATGGTCGTGTTGGTGTACTTATCGGTGCAGCTTGCGAAAGCGCAGAAGTTGCAAATAAAGCAGCTGATTTTATAAGAAATTTATGTATGCATGCAGCTGCTATGAAGCCAAGCGTTATAAGCTACAAAGACCTTGATAAAGATTTTGTTGAGAAAGAATTTATCGCACTTCGTGCTGAGCTTGAAAAAGAAAATGAAGAGCTAAAACGCTTAGGCAAGCCACTTCATCACATCCCTGAGTATGCTAGCCGCTGCCAGATAGGCGAGGCAGAGCTTGCAAAAGCTACAAAAGCGATCGAAGAAGAGCTAAAAGCTGAGGGCAAACCTGAGAAAATTTGGGACAAGATCATCCCTGGTAAGATCGAGAGATTTTATGCTGATAACACAGTGCTTGACCAACGCCTCACACTTTTAGGCCAGTTTTATGTAATGGACGATAAAAAGACTATTGAACAAGTTATTGAAGAAAAAAGCAAAGAGCTTGGTGGCAAGATCGAGATCGTAAAATACGTTCGTTTTGAACTTGGCGAAGGCTTAGAGAAAAAAGTAGATGACTTTGCTGCAGAAGTTGCTGCTCAAATAGGCTAATGGAAATTTTAAGAGCGTCTAATCTAGGCTTTGCGTATGATTATACGCTCTTTAATAATATAAATTTAACTCTCAATCAAAAACAAAGCATCGCGATAACCGGCGTTAGTGGTTGTGGCAAATCAACACTTTTACACATACTTTCAACACTTTTAAAACCAAATTTTGGTGAGGTTATCTATCAAGATAGATCGATCTATGAGCTTTCTCAAAACGAACTTTTGGCTATTAGAAGGCTTCATTTTGGTATCATTTTCCAGTCGCACTACCTTTTTAAAGGTTTTAGTGCTTATGAAAATATAGAGCTTGCAAGCATCTTATCTGGCGAAAATATAGAAAAAAATGATCTTGAAGCACTTAAAATTTCAAATGTAATAAATCAAAAAGTTGGCGAGCTAAGTGGTGGTCAGCAGCAACGCGTAAGTATCGCTAGAGTACTTACCAAGAAGCCAAAGATCATCTTTGCAGACGAGCCAACGGGCAACCTTGATAAGCAGACGGCAAATGAAGTGATGCAAGTTTTATTTGACTATATAAATGAAAATAACGCTGCCCT
Source organism: Campylobacter concisus (assembly GCF_902460625.1). Classification (GTDB taxonomy): domain Bacteria; phylum Campylobacterota; class Campylobacteria; order Campylobacterales; family Campylobacteraceae; genus Campylobacter_A; species Campylobacter_A concisus_AD. Next base: position 232,228 of record NZ_CABPUT010000002.1, on the reverse strand, counting down.
TGTTCTAGTTACTCACGACAACGACCTAGCCGCTAAATGCGACAACTCATACAAACTTGAGAACAAAGAGCT
>NZ_CABPUT010000002.1:219026-227222 GCF_902460625.1 Campylobacter concisus | reverse complement strand
TTGTATATAGATGCTGTTAAAAAAGATGAGGCCTTTATGCTAATGTCCAAATGTAATGTTTTGTATCGTGCAATGTTGTCATTAAAAATTTATAGATATGGGATATCTCCACTTAAAATGAATGAATATATGTTTGCTGGTGTGCCAATAGTTCACTCTTTTGACTATAAGGAACATGATATTGTAATGAAAACAGGATGTGGTATTAGCGTTAAATCCGGTAGTGCGCTCGAAGTACAAAATGCTATCTTGAAAATTTACAATATGTCAAAAAAGGAAAGAGAGAGAATGGGGCAAAAAGGAAAAGAATATGTTAAAAATAATTTATCATATAAAGTATTAGTTAAAAAAATGATCGAACTTCTGTAGCTAAACACCCTTTTTCTCAAATACAATCGCAATGGTTTTTACTATGATCTTTATCTCTAGCCAAAGCGACCAGTGTTTGATGTAGTAAAGATCATACATCAGCTTTTGTTTGGCATCGTGTGTATTTGAGCCATAAGGGTAGTTTACCTGTGCCCAGCCAGTGATTCCTGGGCGGACGATGTGGCGTTCGTTGTAGTAGGGTATCTCTTTTTCAAAGAAATTTATCCAGTGTCTTCGCTCAGGCCTTGGCCCTATTAGATGCATTTGTCCTCGAAAGACATTTATACACTGTGGTACCTCGTCTATACGAGTTTTTCGCATAAATTCGCCAAACTCAAACACTCTCTCATCATTTTCACTAGCAAATTTTGCTCCATCTTTCTCGGCATCTTCCACCATCGAGCGAAATTTAATGCACTCAAATTCCTTGTTATTTAGACCAACTCTACTTTGTAAAAAGTAAAGGCTTCCAGGCGATTGCTCGTCTATCTTTCTTTTTACATAAAATTTTAAGCCAAAAAGCAAGATGAAAAGTATTAAGCAGCTTGCATAATCGATCATTCGCTTGAGTGCATAGCTAAAAGTACCATAAGGCCTTATTTCATCTAACAAATTAAGATTTTCCCCATTTTCTGGGATATAACATTTGTGTAGATAAATTTCTAAAAAATTCTCTACGTTTAGAAATTTTATCTTTTTATACTTCGTTTTAAACTGCAAAAGCGTGAGAAATCTAACCAATTTGCCATCAACTGGCTTTGCGGTATTTAGCACGATCAGCCTTTGATCGCCTGATTTTATGAGATTTTCTAGTGCGCTTCGCAAGGCTTTTGCGTCGCTATTTTCATGGGATAAAAAATTTACTTGACCAAATTTCTTTCTAAGCTTTTCTAGTTCTAGGCTAGTAAAAGCATATTTTTCACCAAGGATGATCATAGTCCTATCCCTTTATCTTTATTTTAAATTTGCATTATAAAATTCGTCTAATTATACCCAAACGTGCTAATTGCATTTTTAAAAAATAGATTAAGGTTAAAATATGTCTCGTAAAATTCTTGCTGCGCTTGTTTTAGCGCTGATTTGCGCCATTTCTTTTGCGCTCTCAAATACGATTTTGGCTAAATTTCACACCAGCCCGCTCATTATCTCCATCGTTTTAGGCGCCATTTTTGCAAATCTTTTTACAAAACAAACTCAAATTTTAAAATCTAGCGGCGTCGTAGCGATCGCTGGAAAGCAAATTTTAAGGCTAGGTATCATACTTTTTGGCTTTAATATAAGCCTTGGCGAGATTGCAAGTGTTGGCACTCTTGGCGTGACATATGCAGCTTTTATGGTATTTGCGACCTTTTGCTTTGCGCTTTTTGTAGCTAAAGCTTTGGGACTTAGTAAGGATAGCGCCGTGCTCATTGGCTCAGGGGCAAGCATATGCGGCGCAGCTGCTATTATGGCTACTCAAAATGAGATAAAAGCAGACGCAAACAAGCTTGCTATCGCCATTTGCACGGTGGTGCTCTTTGGGACAATTGGTATGTTTATCTATCCATTTGTCGCTAAATTTTTAGCTCTCACGCCACACCAAACTGGCTTTTTTATCGGTGGCTCACTTCACGAGGTAGCCCACGTAGTCGCAGCCTCAGCGGCATTTGACAGCACAGCAAACAGCACCGCCGTCATCATAAAAATGCTTCGCGTGATCATGCTCGTGCCATTTTTGTTTTTGCTAAATTTCTTAAATTTAAGCCAAAATAGCGGCGGCTCAAAGCTAAAGAGCATACCATGGTTTGCGCTGTTTTTCCTAGTGGCGATCTGCGTTAGATCTTTGCCATTTTTCCCTGAAAATTTGGTACAAATTTTAAAGCTGGTTGCTAGCATTTGTCTTTGCATTGCGATGTGTGCTTTGGGATTTGGGATAGATAGGAGTAGTATATTTAAAGCGACGGGCAAAAAGCCATTTTTGCTAGCATTTTTTATATTTTTATGGCTTATTTGCTCATCGCTTGTTTTTGTTAAGACTCTTTGCTAGTTTTTAGCTTTTGCAAAAATTCTTCGATGTTGTATTTTGCTCGATAAGCTGGGCTTAAAAGATGTATTAAGATGTCGCCAAGGTCCATCACGATCCAATCAGGCGAGCTCTCAGTGCCTATAAATTTCTCCCCAAGAGGCTTAAGCTCCTCTTTTAGATCCTCGCTCAGTGAGTAGGCGTGCCTCTCGCCAAGCGTAGTAGCGATAACTACGGCTTTTACGAAATAATCATCTCCACTCATATCAAATACTTGTATCTCTTCAGCCTTTTTTGCGTCTAAAACCTTAACTATACTTTCGGTGCGCTCTTGCATCGATCTCTCTTGCATTTTTAATCCTTGGTAAAAATTTATAACTTCATCTTTTATCTTACTAGGTAACTCATCAAGCCCCATTTGGTGCCTGATCTGCGACGAGCTAACATCCACGTGTACGTCCATTTTTTGTAAATTACGTGGAATTTCTATGTGATTGCGCTTGGCGATCACAAACTGCACTAAATTTTTTAGCTCCTCGTAGCCGTGCCATTTATCAAGTGTGGCTAGGTGGTCTGCGCCTATTATGAGATAAAATTTTTCTATCTTGAATTTCTCATACAAATACTTAACCGTCTCTATGGTAGGCACTGGGCGAGCTAAATTTATCTCATAGTCTGAGATCTCGACCTTCTCTAGGCCGCCCCAAATTTCTCTTATCCACTTTAGGCGAAGCTCTGGCGGAGCTGAAAATTCGCTCTTGAAGGGACTTATAAAAGTTGGCATGATGATGAGCTTGTCGATATCAAGGCCACTTAGTGCCATTCTTACAATGCTATCGTGTCCTAAATGAACCGGATCAAAGCTCCCGCCAAAAAGTGCTAACTTCATCTATTAAAGTGCCTTGTTTATATTTGTTTTAAAATTCTTTTTTGTAGAATTAGGCGTAATTATATCAAAAGGAGCTAAGATGTCAGTTAAAGTAGCAATAAACGGCTTCGGGCGTATCGGCAGGTGCGCTGCTCGTATTATTTTAGAGCGAGAGGACGTTGAGCTTGTCGCTATCAACGACACGGCGACGCGCGACATGACGCGCTATCTGCTCAAATACGACAGCGTGCACGGCGAATTTAAGCAAGACGTTAAGGTGATAAGCGACGATTTTATAGAAGTAAACGGCAAAAAGATAAGAGTTTTTTCAACAAGGGACCTAAACGAGCTTAACTACGCAGACTACGGCGCGGACGTGGTTTTAGAGTGTACTGGTAAATTTTTAACTACCGAAAAATGCGAGCCCTATTTAGATCGCGGCATCAAAAAAGTCGTCATGAGCGCTCCAGCAAAAGACGACACGGCGACGTTCGTAGTCGGCGTAAACGACGATAAATACGCAGGCGAAGCGATCGTCTCAAACGCAAGCTGCACCACAAACGGCCTAGCTCCAGTGGCAAAGGTGCTAAACGATAAATTCGGCATCGTAAAAGGGCTCATGACCACGATCCACGCTTATACGAACGGACAGAGCCTAGTAGACGTAAAGGCTAAAGACTTCCGTCGCTCTCGCGCTGCGGCTCTAAACATCGGGCCTACGACCACCGGAGCCGCAAAGGCGATCGCAAAAGTACTTCCCGAGCTAAGCGGCAAGATGCACGGCCAAAGCGTGCGCGTGCCGGTCGCAAACGTCTCAATGGTTGATCTAACGGCGGTTTTAAAAAGACCTGCTAGCAAAGAGGAGATAAACGAGGCGTTTAGAGCGGCTGCTGAGTCGAATTTGAAGGGAATTTTATTTGTCGATGACGATTATAGAGTTAGCAGCGACTTTTGCACGAGCGCATACAGCAGTATCGTAGCGAGCGACACTACGCAGGTGATCGCCGACGATATGGTGAAGGTCTTTGCATGGTACGACAACGAGTGGGGCTACTCGACAAGGCTTGTAGACCTAGCTAAGATCGTGGCTACGAAGTAAATTTAAAGGGTGAAAAATGAGTGAAATTTTATCGATCAACGATCTTGAACTGGGCGGTGCGAAAGTATTTGTCAGGTGCGATTTTAACGTGCCGATGGACGAGTTTTTAAACATCACCGACGACCGCCGCATCCGCTCGGCGATACCAACTATTCGCTACTGCCTAGATAACGGCTGCAGCGTGGTTTTGGCTAGCCACCTAGGACGCCCTAAAAACGGCTTTGAGGAGAAATTTTCGCTGCGAGGCGTGGCAAAGAGGCTTTCAAGGCTGCTTGATAGAGACGTGATATTTGCCGAGGATGTCGTCGGCGCGGACGCCAAAGCCAAAGTCGCCGCGCTAAAACCGGGCGAAATTTTACTTCTTGAAAATTTGCGCTTTGAAAAGGGCGAAACCAAAAACGACGAGGCGTTAGCCGCTGAGCTAGCTAAATACGGCGAATTTTACATAAACGACGCGTTTGGCGTCTGCCACAGAGCTCACAGCTCGGTCGAGGCGATCACTAAATTTTACGACAAGAAGCACAAAGCGGCGGGATTTTTGCTACAAAAAGAGATAAATTTTGCTCAAAATCTCATCAAACACCCTGCGCGCCCGTTTGTGGCGGTCGTTGGCGGCAGTAAGGTAAGCGGCAAGCTACAAGCCCTACACAACCTGCTTCCGCGCGTGGATAAGCTGATAATCGGCGGCGGTATGGCGTTTACGTTTTTAAAATCGCTCGGCGAAAATATCGGAAATTCGCTACTCGAAGAAGACCTCATCGAGGATGCGCGAGAAATTTTACGCAAGGGCAGGGAGCTTGGCGTTAAAATTTACCTGCCAGTAGACGTCGTCGCAGCTCAGACTTTTTCAGCAGAAAGCGCCGTGAAATTCGTCCCCGCGCAAGAGATCCCAAGCGGCTGGATGGGGCTAGATATCGGACCGGCGTCCATTAGGCTCTTTAAAGAGGTCATCGCCGATGCACAAACCATCTGGTGGAATGGGCCGATGGGCGTTTTTGAGATGGATAAATTTAGCAAAGGCAGCATCAAAATGAGCCACGCCATCATCGACACTCACGCGACTACGGTCGTGGGCGGCGGCGATACGGCCGACGTAGTAGAGCGTGCGGGAGATGCCGACGAGATGACCTTTATCTCGACTGGAGGCGGCGCTAGTCTGGAGCTAATAGAAGGCAAAGAGCTACCGGGCATAAAACCGCTTAGAAAGGCTGCGGAGTGAGGTTTTTAGCAAATTTAAAGTGCAATCACACGAGAGCTAGCTTTGCTAAATATGCTCAAATTTTAGACGCAAATTTAAGCACAAACGACAACGTGACGGTTTTTCCTCCGTTTAGCGCGCTTGATCTTGCGGCTCATAAATTTAAACTCGGCGCGCAAAATTTCTACCCGTGCGAAAGCGGCGCTCACACCGGGGAGATCGGCAAGGCGATGCTGGACGAGTTTGGCGTAAAAAGCGTGTTGATCGGACACTCCGAACGACGCGAGCTTGGCGAGAGCGAGGAGTTCTTGCGCGCTAAATTTGACTTCGCCGCAGAGGTGGGCTGGCAGATCATCTACTGCATCGGCGAAAATTTGAGCGTGAACGAAGCTGGCGGCACGAAGGAGTTTTTGGCCGAACAGCTAAAAAATATCGACCTTGGCTACGAGCGGCTGCTGATCGCCTACGAGCCAATTTGGGCGATAGGCACGGGCAAGAGCGCGAGCGCAGAGCAGATAGAGGAGATTTTAAATTTCATCCGCGAGAAGACGAGCGCGCCGCTACTTTACGGCGGCAGCGTAAACGTCGCAAATATCGGCGGGATAGCGGGAATTGCAAGCTGTGATGGAGTATTAGTAGGAACGGCCAGCTGGGACGCCTCTAAATTTTTGGAACTTATACGCGTCGTCTCGTGAGCGTCTTTTAATGAGTTGGAAATTTTAAGTCTGCGACAGGCTATGTGCCTAGTCTTGACTTAAAATTTCTACACAACATTAAAAATCCATCTCACGATACTGCCGCTATTAAATTTTAAATTTAAAAATTTAAATTAAATCGCTTAAAAGCCAAGCAAATTTTAAAGGAGAAATAATGATTTTAAAAGGCAAAAAGGGCCTCATCGTCGGCGTCGCTAACGCTAAGTCAATAGCTTACGGCATTGCAAAAGCTTGCTGCGATCAAGGTGCGCAGATGGCATTTACATACCTAAATGACGCTCTTAAAAAACGTGTAGAGCCGATCGCGGAGGAGTTTGGGAGTAAATTCGTCTATGAGCTTGACGTAAACAATCCTGCTCATCTTGACGGTCTTGCGGATCGCATCAAAGCAGACCTTGGCGAGATCGATTTTGTTGTACATGCAGTGGCTTACGCACCAAAAGAGGCGCTTGAGGGCGAGTTTGTAAACACCACAAAAGAAGCCTTTGATATCGCGATGGGAACTAGTGTGTACTCGCTACTAAGCCTTACTCGTGCGGTCCTACCGGTGCTAAAAGAGGGCGGCTCGGTACTTACGCTCACATATCTTGGCGGACCGAAATTCGTGCCACATTACAACGTCATGGGCGTTGCAAAAGCGGCACTTGAAAGCTCGGTTCGCTACCTAGCGCACGACCTTGGTGCTAAAAATATCCGCGTAAATGCTATCAGCGCAGGCCCTATCAAAACGCTTGCTGCAAGCGGAATAGGCGATTTTAGGATGATTTTACGCTACAACGAAGTAAATAGCCCGCTAAAACGCAACGTTACGACTGAAGACGTCGGCAACAGTGCGATGTATCTGCTTAGCGACCTTGCTAGCGGCGTAACAGGTGAAGTTCACTATGTAGACTGCGGCTACAACATCATGGGTATGGGCGACGTGGCTACCGATGCCGAGGGCAATACGATCCTAGCTTGGGACGCAAAATAATCTGCTAATACAAATTTTTGGCGGGGCGACTCGCCAAATTCTTCTTTTAAATTTCATCAAATTTATTGTAACGGTACGCAATAAGAGCTCTAGGGTGGCTTATAGATACAAATAAGCCGGGCTTGGGAGCTTGGTTGAAGAACGGCTAAATAAGCTAAAAATGGGTGAAATTTTACTGCGTGATGAGGGCAGGGCGCAAAGAGCGAGTTTTTTTGGGTTTCAAGTAGCCACTCGATCGTCGATGGATGCGCTTGTTTATGGGTGTGGCGGCATAGTGATAGATGGAGGTTGGTTGCGCCTACTTGGCTCAGGATGCGAGCAGATGAAGTGCAAAATTTACAGCTTTAACCTTGGCAAGTGCTTTAGCGAAGCAGGCTAGATGCCTAGCAATTTGCTCGTAGCAAACGATATTTTGAGTGGATTTTTCGCGATAAACGGCAGTGCCTTTGGTGGCAAAGCTGGCAACGTCTTTTACTGCGTGCCAGATAGTGGCAAATGGGAGGATACGTAGCTTGGCTACTCGTAGTTTTTATACTGGGCGCTTTGCGGCGATATATCTAATTTTTTGTGAGTTTTATAGCTGGTATGGCTAGTGTGAGGATGTGAGAAATTTTAGTCTTGATAGGACGATATTTGCGCTACCGCCGATACTTTGGCAAGACACCAACGTAAGTCTAAGACTAAAAAATATGAAAAAGGATGATATTTGCATGAATGAATTTTCCATTTTTGCCTTCAAGGGCGTCTAATAAATTTATATGACACTTCTATTAGATCCAAGAGTTTTGCTCTATCTTGTTTAAAATTTATAAAATTTTTTCATAATTTACTTAAGAGTGTTTATAAAAATAATTCTAAATACTAAAAAGCAAAATTTATTTTAGATTTCTTAAGCCTTTCTTGATAAAAATTATCTACAAAATTTAAGAATTTTTTATACTTATAAGAATTTTCTATTAAAAATTAACCTT
>NZ_CABPUT010000002.1:199230-215550 GCF_902460625.1 Campylobacter concisus | reverse complement strand
TTTTTGAGAGGTTAATATATCAAGAGCATACTCTTTCAAATCATTAGCTAGCCATTTGTTTATAGGAGTAGGAAAACCCATTTTATCTTTTCGTTCAAAAATTTCTTTTGGTAATAAATTTTTTACTGTTTTTAATAAAATAGCCTTTGTTTTTCCACCTGCAAATTTCATTGTAGGTGGCATTTTAGAAACCAGTTCAATTATTCTATAATCTAAAATAGGAACCCTTGATTCTATTGATACTGCCATACTAACCCTATCTTCAACATGAAGAAGTGCAGGTAATAATGTTTTTAAATCAAAATATGTCATTTTATTAAAATACGACTTTGTGTTTGGCGTATTAAAAACTTGTTTAAATTTATCAAGAAGCTGCCTACTATCAAAAGATTTTAAAAAATCCTTATTATAAATCATATCAACATTATGTGTACGATTTATAATACGATAGTATCGTTCATCCATAGGACCAAAAAGTCCTTCTTTAAACTGCTCTTTTATTAATGGTATATAATTTTTAAGTTGGGGCATATTAGGAATTATTGATTGCAAAGTTACTAGATGCTTGCCTTCTTCGGCTGTTTCAAATATTGCTCCCTTTATTGCTTGCTCTAAATAAGCTACAGCATATCTAGTATACCCACCAAAAATTTCATCCCCACCTTGTCCACCAAGCACAACCTTTACATAGCTAGATGCAAGTTTGGACACCATATACTGAGAAAAAACGCCTGGTCCGGCCTCTGGATAATCCATATGGTATGATATTTTTTCAAATGTATCTATAAAATTCTGCGAAGTTGGGAAAATCTCATGATGAATGCTTTTTATATATCGATGAACTATATTTGCATAATATGTTTCATCGAATTCCTTTGAATCCTTGAAACCACCAGTAAATGTATGAAAATCACCAAAATACTTCTTGGAGGCCAATATAGAAACCAAACTAGAGTCAATACCGCCACTCAAATATGCACCAATTGGCACATCTGCTCTAGTTTGGATATTTAATGAATCCTCGAGTAAGTGCAAAAGTTCAGAACAATATTCATCTTCATTCCTTGTTTCATCAATATCATAATTAAAATGCCAGTATCTTTTCTTCTCTTTTATTTTGCCATTCTCTAAAATTAAATATGTTGCAGGCTCCAAAGAGCTAATATTTTTAAACATCGTATGTTTTTTTAACATTACTTGAAAAGCCATATATTCATTCAATGATAAGTAGTCAACCTCAGCTCTAATGCCCGGATATTTTAAAATAGATTTTATTTCTGATGCAAAAACAAAATTATCATCATTATATACATAATATAGCGGTTTTATACCAAAATGATCTCTGGCTAAAAATAGGGAATTTTTCTCTTTATCATAAATAGCAAACGAGAACATGCCATTTAATTTACAAACACAATCCTCTCTATACAATATGTACATATTTAATAAAACTTCCGTATCAGAGTAAGTTTTAAAATCGATACCTTTTGAAACAAGATGTTGTCTTAATTCTAAATAATTATAAATCTCGCCATTAAAAACTATCGTAAACCTACCATCTATGCTATGCATAGGTTGAGAACCTTGCTTTATATCTATAATGGCAAGCCTAGCATGGCCAAGCGCTATATTGTTATGTACATAAATATTTTTATCATCAGGTCCTCTATGACGAATCGTTTCTAACTGGTTATTTATAATAATATCTTTATTTTTTATAAAAGAATAAAAGCCAACTATACCACACATACTATCTCATTATTTTAATATTGCAAACAGCTTATTTAATGTATCTTTTTAATATTTTTATATTTAGATTTCCATCCACCCCATGGCCAATGATACAGCAAGGCTAAAGATGCATATCCAAAAGTGGTAATTGAGCTAACCATTTTGGACTCACTTCGTTTCTGATTATACTTTAACACAAATGGGGATTCTCCAAATTTTGCACCTATCATTTTAAGCTTAACGATCTTCTCCAAAGTAGCAGTAAAGCCAAGTCCTTTTAATTGAATAAAATTATTACCAAAAATATTAATAGCATATTTTATCGCACTTGCCCTATATGCCCTAAACCCACAAGAGTATTCTTTTAGTCCATTTATTGGAAAAAAGACTTTCATAAAAATATTTGCTAATCTTGATATAATAGTCCTATAAGCGCTCAAACCTTCCTGTCCTCCGCCTTGCACAAACCTTGATGCAATAACCACATCAAATCCATCATTTATTTTTTCAATCATATTTGGAATAAAACTTGGCTCATGTGTATCATCGCAATCCATTCTAATAATAATATCCTCATTATTGGAAATTTCTGCAGCTTTTTCAAAAAGATCCCTAGATGTCTCACCTAAACCTCTATTTATGACATGTTCAATAACTGTTATAGGAAAGAGCTTTGAATATTCTTCCAGCTTTCTTCCTGTATTATCGGAACTTCCATCATTACAAACTATTATGTGATAATCGACTTTCATCTCGCCTTTTAATATCTTATCTATTTTAGGGAAAAGTTGGTCTATGGATTTTTCTTCATTGTATGCGGGCAATAATATATATATCATTAAAACTATTCCTCATTTAATTTACAAGCTAGTAAATTTTTCTGAAATATAATTTATTTCATTTTTTGTTAAATATGGATTCATAGGTAAGCTCATTATCTCATTTGAAATCATTTCCGCTACAGGAAAGTCCCCAGACTTATATCCTAAATATTTAAAACACTCCTGCAAATGAAGTGGCATAGGATAATGCACTGCTGTTGGTATGCCCACCTCTTTTAATTTTAATTGTATTTCATCTCTATTTTTTACTCTAATAGAATATTGTGCCCAGGCGGATTTGGCTCTACTATCAATATAAGGTAATATGACATCTTTTCCATGCAAGGCATTTGTATATTTTAATGCCACATCTTGCCTTAATGTCAAATCTTTTTTATAATGCGCAAGTTTCACAAGTAAAACAGCTGCTTGAATCGTATCTAGTCTACCACCAATTCCAATATACTGATGATGATATCTTTTTGACTGACCGTGTAAACGTAGCGACCTTATTTTTTTCGCAAAATTTTCATTATTTGTAAAAATAGCACCGCCATCACCATAGCAACCAAGTGGTTTAGCTGGAAAAAATGATGTCGTAGCAATATCACCAAGAGCTAAATCTTTAATCTCATTGAATGTTGATCCAAAACTTTGAGCACCATCAACTATAACTTTAAGGTTATATTTGTTGGCAATATTCAAAATTTCATCCATATCTGCAGGTTGACCATAAAGCGAAACTGGAAGTATAGCTTTCGTTTTTGATGTTATGGCTGCTTCTATTTTATTAGCATCTATATTATAAGTTTTTTCATCAATATCAACAAAAACTGGTTTTGCTCCAAGCAAAGCAATCATTTCAGATGTTGCTATAAAAGTAAAAGGTGTTGTAATAACTTCATCGCCTGGCTTAATATCAATAGCCATTAGAGCCATTAAAATGGCATCTGTTCCACTACTGCAACTTATAGCATATTTTACGCCTATATACTTCTCAAGCTCTGCTTCAAATTCAGAAATCTCACTACCCATTATAAAATTGCAATTTCTAGCAACCTTTAAAATAGCTTCTTCAATCTCATCTTTATAAAGTTCATGCTGATAGGTTAAATTTGCAAAATCTATATTCATATTTACTCTTTCACTACTATTAAATTTTCATCAATAACTTTATAACTACTACCATCAAAATCATCAACAGCTAAACCACTACTATCAAATTTAAGTGTATTGCCTGCCTTGCTAACCCAACCTATTTGCCGCGCTGGCACACCAACCATAAGTGCATAAGGCTTTACATTGCGATTTACAACAGCGCCGCTCCCTATAAGTGCATACTCGCCAATAGTAACACCGCAAACTATAGTAGCATTTGCACCAATACTACAACCTTTTTTTAGATGTGTTTTCTTAAATTCTTCTTTTCTAACTATAAAAGCGCGTGGATTTATTACATTAGTAAAAACCATAGATGGCCCCAAAAAGACATCGTCGTCTATTTCAACACCCTCATATATTGAAACATTATTTTGTACTTTTACACCATTGCCGATTTTAACATTTGGTCCAACAACACAGTTTTGCCCAAATGAACAATTTCGACCAATGACAGAATTAGTCAAAATATGAGAAAAATGCCAAATTTTTGTTTTTTCACCAATTGTCGCACCACTGTCTACAAAACAGCTTTCATGAGCAAAATATGACATTACTCTACTACCTTTTTACAAAAAGGATGATATTCTCCTCTTAATCCAATGGGCGACATTTTTCTTATATTTGAAACAATATTAATAGAGTTTCTTGCCTCATCTAAGCCAAAACCTTCTCCTAAAAGAATATGTTCGTAACTTTTTGTGTGCAAATCAGTGAAACCATCAGAAAATTCTACTTCATCACCATCGACTTTAATACTTCTAAAGGTCCTTTTCCCGCCATCTTTTACATTCTCTGGAATATAATCATAGTTGACAGATAAAAACCATCTAACATTTGCATTTTTAAGTCTCATATATCCTGCATTTGTATCAGGTTGCTTAAGATGGACTATATTTTCTTCTATAGGTCCAAAGATCCAAGAAAGCATATCAAAGAAATGTACACCAATATTTGTTGCAACACCGCCTGATTTATCTTCATTGCCTTTCCATGATATAAAATACCATTTTCCACGAGATGTTAAATATGTTAAATCTACATCATAAATTCTATCTGGGTTTTGCGAAAGTTCTTTTGAAATTTTATTTTTTAGTGCTACAATCGAATCATGAAGCCTAAGTTGTAAAATATTAAAAACTTTTTTACCGCTTTCTTCTTCAATTATCTTTAATTGATCTATATTATGAGGATTTAAAACCAATGGCTTCTCACAGATAGCATTTGCTCCACTCCTTAAAGCAAAACGAATATGACTATCGTGCAAGTAGTTTGGAGTAGTAATTGCAATATATTCTATCTTTTTATTACCATTTCTTCGCCATTTGTCTACAAACCTATCAAATCTCTCATACTCGGTAAAAAAATAAGCTTGCGGAAAATAACTATCCATTATTCCTATTCCATCATATGGATCTAAAGCTGCAATTAGTTCATTTCCAGTATCTTTAATAGCCCTCATATGTCTCGGAGCTATGTATCCACTAGCGCCTATTAATCCAAAATTTATACTGCTCATTTTAATAGTCCTTTTTAATTAAATTTTTAAACTTTTACATCCTATCTTTAGCTGTGATTCCCATTATATTAAATGCTGTTTTTATCGAGATAGCAACGACTGCAAATACCTTTAACAGGCTATCTTCGTTTTCATTTCCAACCACACGGTTTTCGTTATAAAATTTATGAAAACTAGCAGCTAGTGACTTCAAATAGTCTGGGATCTTTTGAAGCTGTCTTGAGATAAAAGCATCCTCTAAAATTTCGGGTAAGATTAGCGCCTCAAAAAGTAAATTTTTAGCATTTTCATCTAGGCATTCAAAATTTGCATTTATCACGTCACAAACGTTTTTCCCAGCCTTTGCGAAGACTTGATTTATCCTAGCATGAGCGTAGTTTATATAAAAGATAGGGTTTGAGCTATCCTCTTTTTTAAGCTCATCCACGTCAAATTCCAAACTACTTGTGTTTGCTTTGCTTATAAAGATAAATCTAAGCGCCTCAGCACCGATCTCGCTTGCGATATCACTCATTAGCACGGCATTACCAGCGCGCTTGCTCATCTTGTATGGCTTGCCCTCTTTTAGCAGGCTAACCATCTGCATAAGTATCACTTCAAGCTTGTTTTCATCGTATCCAAGAAAATTTATCGCAGCCTTAAGCCTTGCGATATATCCGTGGTGATCCGCGCCCCAAATGTTTATGTAGTGATCAAAATTTTTCTCAAATTTAGCATTATGATAAATGATGTCACCAGCTAGATATGTCGGTCTGCCGTCATTTCTAACCACAACCCTATCATTATCATCGCCAAGTGTGGTCGAAGCGATATAAGTAGCGCCCTCTTTTTCGTACATTTGATTTGAACGTTTTAGCTTATTTATAGTTGGCTCTAGGCCATCATAAAGAGCTTTCTCGCTAGCCCAGCTCTCTATAAATATCCCAACGTCCGCTAAATCTTTTTTGATAATCTCAAGCACGATATCCTTGCCAAACTCGGCAAGCTCGAGATTTCTGCTCTCGTCATAAAAAATTTCCTTGCCAAATTTCTCATTTGCAAGCCTAGCAATATCTAAAATATAATCTCCGCGGTAGTATTTCTCTGGATAGACGACACTTTCCTTAAAAAGCTGCTCTTTTGCCGCAAGCGATATCGAAGTGCCAAGTAGATCAATTTGATTACCAGCGTCGTTTATATAGTATTCTGTTGAGATAGCGTAGCCAAGTCTTTTGCCAAGCCTAGCCAAAGTATCGCCGTAAACTGCGCCTCTAACATGCCCGATGTGAAGCGGCCCAGTTGGATTTGCGCTGATGTATTCTATTAAATAGCTATCTTTTTTCACATCTTCTTTTGCAAAATTTTCGCTATCTAGTAAAATTTGCTTTGAAATTTCATCTAAAAACTCGCTTTTTAGCTTGAAATTTAAGTAGCCATTTACTGCACTAGCTTCAACTATTTTGCTATCACTAAATTTATCGGCAAACTCGCTAGCTATCATAGCTGGAGACTTTCTTAGCTCCTTTGCAAGGCTAAAAAGTGGCGTTGCATAGTGGGCTAAATTTTTATCCTTTGGCTTTTCAAGCACAAATTCACGCTCTAAAACCTTTGAAATTTCAGCTTTTATTTTATTTTTCAACTCTAAAACCTATGCGTTTTTAGTTGTTTCTTCTATTTTTTGGCTATCGGCACTCTCTCCTTTATGCTCGACTTTCTCACTTTTTTCAGGCGTTGTATCTTCCATCTCAGCTTTAAAAGTCTTTATGCCTTTGCCTAGTCCTTTTGCAAGTTCTGGGATCTTCTTTGCTCCAAAAAGTAAAACAATAATCGCTAAAACAACTAGCCAGTGACCAATACTAAAAGAACCCATTTTTTCTCCTCAATAAATTTTTCAAAATGTTATCATAAATTCCTGAATTTCTAGCAATCTATCCACTCATCAATAACGCGTCTTAAGTCTATTTTCGTACTTTTTAACCTCATCGCTCTAAGAATTGATTTTAGGCCCTTATAACTCTTTTCAATGTCATCATTTACCAAAAAATAATCATATTCTAAGATATGTTCCATCTCACCAACTGCGTTCATCAGGCGATTTTCTATCATCTCCTCACTATCAGTTCCGCGGTTTTTCAAGCGTTTTTTAAGCTCTTTTTTATTTGCAGTCGTGATAAAAACTGAAGTTATATAGCTTTTAAACTTCTCAAGTGCGATGTGAAAGCCTTGCACGTCGATGTCGAATATAACTATCTTCCCAGCCTCAAGTGCTGCCAAAACTGGTTTTAGGCTCGTACCATAATAGTTTTTATGCACCTGCGCCCATTCTAAAAATTCGCCCTTTTCTATGCCACTTTTAAACTCATCTTCTTTTATAAAATAGTAATCCACTCCATCGACTTCACCTTCCCTTTTTGCCCTTGTCGTGCTTGATATAGAAAAATAAAGATCCTTCTCTTCCTTTAAAAGACGACCCAAAAGCGTACTTTTCCCACTTCCACTAGGCCCAGAAACTACTAAAATTTGTCCTTGCAACTACTTTTCCTCAAAACTTATATTTATCTTTATGTTCATATCTTTTAGCACATCTCTTAGCGAGCTTTCATTTAACGACTCATGGACATGTTTTGTGATCTTTTTGGTTAGCTCTTCTTTATAGTCAGCATCGATTTTTGTTTCATCGCATGAGCTAGTTTGTGGAGCAATATTTAATCCAAATGCTGCTTGCATCGTATTTTCATCTATTTCTTCAATAGATGCTACATTAAAATTTGGGCTACCCAACGTCTCTTCTTTAAAATTTTCTTCCTCAAATGTCTCATCTACCATACCTAGATCTTCTTGAGCAAGGACTTCTTCAGAAATTTCTTCATGATCTTCTTTAGTTGGCTCTTTTTCAAGGTCTATATCTTCATCCAAAGAAATCTCCTCTGTTTCTTGGGTAGATTCTTTATCTATATCTTCCTTTAAATTTTGACTAGCTTCATCTATCAAATTTATCTCGCTGCTTTCAGGCTCAAATTTTTCATCACTACCAAAATCAGTCTCTAGCTCATCAAAATTTTCACTATCTTCGCTAGCTTCTTCGTTTAGCTCTTTATCCAAAGACTCGATCTCGCTTAGCTCTTTTTTACTTTGGCTTATATCATCTACAAAATCTTCATTAAGCTCGGTAGTTTCTAAATTTTGAGAATTTTGCTCAACCATTTTATCAAGCTCGTTTTTCGCCTCTTCATCTGCCAAGTCGCTCTCACCCATATCATCTATCTCATCTACAAGCGAACTAAGCTCATCAAAGTCATTGCTATGCTCTTCTTTTATCACAGGCGGCTCATTGTTTTGCTCTAAGGATTTATCTATATCTTCTGAATCAGCCATATATTTGCTAGCTATGTCATTTATAATATCATCATCTATGAGTTCAGTGTCTGTTTCATCAAAACTGATATCTTTATCCTTTAAATCCTCGGCCTCTAGTTCACTTAGCTCCTCTTTTAAAAACTCATCATCTAAAGCCTCATTATCAAATTTATCTGCCTTATCATCTTCTTTTGCTAAATTTTCAAGTCCCATGTCAATTTCTGGAAGCTCAAAATTTTCTAAATCATCAAAGTTTTTATTGCTTTCGTCAAAGTCATTAAAATTTGCAGACTCATCTAGTCCAAGCTCAAGTTCTTTATCATTGTCAGTATCTTTGTTTTGTTCAAACAAACTAATAAATTCTGTTGGTAAAAAGGGCTTTTCAAGCATAACATCAGCAAAATCAGGCTTTTTACCGCCTCTAGGTGCTAGATACATTATCTTTTGATTTAAATTAACATCGCTACTATCCATATCACTATCGATGATAATATAATCAAATTGATCGCCAACACTATTAGCATCGTCAAATTCGCTATATTCTATGCCTAGTTTATTTAAACTTAACGTTATAAGGCGAGAAACTGCGGGGTTTTTGTTTACAAGTGCAACTTTCATAATCCCTCCTTGAAGAGCTTGAGGCTGTATTTTATGATAAATTTCATTGCTATTTACTTAAAAAAATAGTGCTGGCATATCGTTTAAAATCTGCACCATCATATCAGTTATGATTTTTATAATGCCAGCTAAAATAGCTATCAAAACCGAAAAGCCAATACTTACCTTAATAGGATAACCAACAACTAATAGGTTAAATTGTGGCATGGTTTTCATAAGCATGCCAAAAATAGCATCTGAAAGTATAGAAAGCGCAATAATAGGAAAAGCCAGAACAAATCCAAACATAAAAAGATTACCAAAGAGCTTTAGGGCGTAGCTCATCACACCACTTCTTGGATAAAAATCTCCAAGCGGTATAGCAGAAAGTGAAGTGGAGTAAAACTGTAATATCAAATGATGCCCATCAAGCATCAAAAATGCAAGAAGCGCGATAAAATTTAGAATATTTGCGATCACTGGCGAATTTGTACCGGTTTGTGGATCAAGCACTGAAGCCATCGAAAAACCCATAATCATTGAGATCTGCTCGCCAGCCATTTGAAGTATAGCAAAAACGATATTTAGCAAAAGCCCAGCACAAAGTCCGAGCATAGCCTCACTTAAAATTTCCATGATCAAAAAATTTATAGCATGCTCATGAGTGTGTGAGAGCGGAAAAAGCACAACACAAAGGGCAAAAACTAGCAAAGTTTTTACGCTAAGCGGGATTTGATTGTGAGAAAAGAATGGAAAAAATACGATAAGCCCACTAAGACGTGCAAAAAGAAGCATAAAGGTTATGACTTTATCAGCTCCAAAAAACTCGACTAGCTCCATTATTTTATATTAACGCCTCGTCCATCTCAGCTGGAATTTCAAGCCCCATGATCTTTAAAACACTAGGAGCGATATTGTTTAGACCGCCGTTTTTTACTTTTTTTACGCCATCAGCCATCACAAAACAAAAGACATCATAAGTCGTGTGGTTTGTCAGTAGCTCACCGCTGCTATCACGCATCTCTTCGCAGTTTCCGTGATCGCTCGTGATGATCATCGCGTAGTTTTTCTCTTTTGCCTTAGTATAAATTTCTCCAAGAGCCGTATCCACTGCTTCAACTGCTTTTATAGCGGCATCATAGTTGCCAGTATGCCCCACCATATCGCCGTTTGCGAAATTTACAACGATGAAGTCTTGTTCGTCATCTATGCCTTTTAGCACAGCTTTGCAGACCTCTGCAGCGCTCATCTCTGGCTTTTCATCGTAGGTTTTGACCTTTGGACTAGGGACGAGCACTCTCGTTTCGTTGCTCGCTAGCTCCTCGACACCACCATTAAAGAAAAATGTTACATGCGCGTATTTTTCAGTCTCAGCCGTGTGAAGCTGCCTTAGACCAGCAGCCGCTATGACCTCGCTTAGAGTGTTTTTTATGTTTTCATTTTTAAATAGCGCTTCAAATTTAAAATTTGCGTCGTATTCGGTCATTGTGATTATATTTTTGATAGCAAAAGGTCGCTCAAACTCGCTGAATTTCTCACCTCCTAGTGCCTCACATATCTCTCTTGCTCTATCATTTCTAAAATTTATTACGATCACGCCGTCATCTTTGCCTATGCCACTAAAGCCATTAAAGCTTGCTGGCTTTACAAACTCATCTGTCACGCCCTCATCGTAGCTTTTTTGTAGATACTCGCTTGGCGATAAGTTGCTTAAATTTTCCCCCTCTACCAAGCTATCATAGGCCTCTTTTACGCGCTCCCAGCGTTTATCTCTATCCATCGCGTAAAATCTCCCACAAACGGTTGCTACCTTAAATTTAGCCTCCAAGCTTTTTATGAAATTTAGACCGCTATTTGGGCTAACGTCGCGTCCGTCAGTTATAGCGTGGGCAAAAACCTCGCAGCCATTTTTGCTAGCAAGCTCGCACATACCATCAAAATGCTCCATATGTGAGTGCACGCCGCCATCGCTATAAAGCCCTATGATGTGGATATTTTTGCACTTTTTAAAAAGGGCTTTTAGCGCTTCATTTTCTGCTAACGAGCCATCAACAAAGCTACGTGAAATTTTGACCAAATTTTGATATAAAACTCGTCCGCTTCCTATACACATATGCCCTACTTCGCTGTTTCCCATCTGCCCTTCGGGTAGTCCCACAGCGTTTCCAGATGTCTTTATGAGCGAGTTTGGAATTTCTTTAAAAAATTTCTCATAATTTGGCTTTTTAGCCGCCTCAAATGCGTTAAATTTACCGCTTTTATTAAATCCAATACCATCAGTTATTATTAAAATAGTTTTTTGACTCATTTTGAAAATTTATCCTTAATTTTAGATAATTTTTAAGGCCATTATACTAAAATTGCTTTTTTTAAAAATAAAGGCTCTCATGTTTTACTATATCTATGAAATTTTAAATTTTAATATCTTTCAATACATCACTGTTCGTGCTGGTATCGCTTTTTTTATCGCTTTTGCACTCACAGCTTATTTGATGCCCAAATTTATCACTTGGGCAAAGGCAAAAAATGCCGCCCAGCCTATCTACGAGCTTGCCCCACAAACTCACCAAAAAAAGGCCAAAACTCCGACCATGGGAGGACTTGTTTTTGTCTTTACAGCCGTACTTTCCACGATAATTTGCGCAAGGCTTGATAACGTATTTGTCTTAACATCTCTCTTTTGCCTAGTTTGCTTTACACTGCTTGGCTACAAGGACGATTACAGTAAAATTTTAGGCGCAAAAAACCACGCCGGCCTAAGCCCAAAAGCAAAGCTCTTTTTTCAGTTTTTAATAGCCTTTGTAATTTCTATTTTTTTATATGCAAGTCACGAGCTTAGCACCGAGTTTTATCTACCTTTTTTTAAGCAACCTATTTTAGATTTAAAAATTTTTGCCATTTTCTTTTGGACACTGGTTATAGTTGCTGCCTCAAATTCAGTAAATTTAACAGACGGACTTGACGGGCTAGCTACTGTGCCATCTATATTTTCACTTTTAACGCTTGGCGTTTTTGCTTATATCTGCGGACACGCTGTCTTTAGCTCATATTTACTCTTGCCAAAGATTATAGGTGTTGGTGAAAGCGTTGTTGTCTCTTCAGCCCTAATTGGCTCATTGATGGGCTTTTTATGGTTTAACTGCCATCCAGCTGAAGTCTTTATGGGCGATAGCGGTAGCTTAAGCGTTGGAGCATATATCGGTTTTATGGGCGTTGCGACCAAAAATGAAATCTTACTCATCATCATTGGCCTCATATTTGTCGTTGAGACCCTAAGCGTTATCTTACAAGTGGGCAGCTTTAAAATTTTCAAACGCAGAATTTTTCTCATGGCACCTATACATCACCATTTTGAGATAAAAGGCTGGGCGGAAAATAAGATCATCGTTCGCTTTTGGATCATCGCACTTTTAGCAAACCTAATCGCACTAACTGCGCTAAAGATCAGATAAGGAAAGTCATGAGAAAATCGCTATTTGGCTACGGTGGCACGATAAAGGCGATCGCAAAGAATTTCACAAAAGACGGCCTTTGGGATGTCTATGATGATAAATTTAGTGAAATTTCAAAAGATGAGTTTGGCAACACTCTTTTGCCAGTTAGTGAATTTGATCCAGCAAAAAGCGGCCTAGAGATACCAAGCCCTGGCATCCCACCTCATCATGAGCTTATTAAAAAAGCCAAGAATTTAGTTAGCGAGTATGACTATTTTTATGAAATTTACAAGGCGCATTTGCCATTTAATGTCTGGATAAGCGGCACAAACGGCAAGACGACGACTACAAAGATGATGCAGCACCTGCTAGAGAGCAAGGGCTCAGTGATGGGCGGAAACGTCGGCATCGCGCTGGCAAATTTAGACCCGCACGCTAAAATTTGGATACTTGAGACTAGCTCATTTACCCTGCACTATACAAAACGCGCCGTACCTGGCATCTACGTGCTTTTGCCGATAACTCCAGATCATCTAAGCTGGCATGGCAACATGAGCGAGTACGAAAAGGCAAAGCTTAAGCCGCTTGCTAGCATGAGCGAAACGAGCGTGGCGATCGTGCCTGAAATTTACGCTAAAACACCTACAAAGGCCAAAGTGATCGCATATAAAGATGAGAGCGATTTGGCTAAATTTTGCGGCGTAAATTTGAACGATATAGCCTTTAAAACTCCATTTTTACTTGATGCACTGCTAGCACTGGCGGTGGAGAGAATTTTATTTGACCGCTGTGACGTCGCACTTTTGAACACCTTTGTTATTGAAGCAAACAAGCTTGAAGAGCTCACCGATAAGATTGGGCGAACCTGGGTAAATGACACAAAAGCGACCAACATAGATGCGAGCATTCAAGCCGTAAAACGCTACAAAGACCACTTTATGCACCTAATCTTAGGTGGCGATGACAAGGGTGTTGACATGACGCCACTTTTTGAAGACTTAAAGAGCTTAAGAGTAAAAATTTACGCCATTGGCTCAAATAGTGACAAACTTATGAAATTAGCGACTAAATTTGGCATACCGGCTTTAAAATGCGATTTTTTACAAAATGCTGTCAATGAGATAAATAAAGAGCTAAAGACCAGCGAGATAGCACTTCTTAGCCCGGCAGCTGCGAGCCTTGATCAGTTTAAGAGCTATGCCGAGCGAGGCGATAAATTTAAAGAGTTTATAAAGGCGCTTTAAATTTACAAGCCCTTTTAAGTAGCCTTGTCAAAAATAAAAACATGCAAATTTGTGTTTTTGACATAAATTTTTACTATAAAGTTTTATTGTTGAATACTTTTTAAGTTTGTGCTAATATTTAGCAAAAATTTCCAAGGAAGTTTAATGCCTCTAACGCCCAGAAATGATGTAAATTTTAAAAGAAATTTAATAGATATCATAAAATTTTCGTATGACGATGACATAAGCAGACTATTTATATCTAACAACAAACTACTTATTGGATATGGCTTTAGCCTAAAAGATGATATAGAACTTATTTGTGCTCAAATTTATAAAAACAACAAAGACAAAGTCATAAAAGATATCAAGCAAACTATTGCTAACACCACAAGTAAGACTACCATAGAAAAGATAGACACAGATGAACTTTTTAAAAAGATAAATGATGCCGCAAAAGAGGCTTATGCAAAGTCTGGAGGTGCCGCTACTTTGCCTGAGTTTGAATTTAGCTCGGAAGATCAGCTAAATGCCATCTTGGAGCAAAAGCTTACGCCGCTAATCCAAGAGATAAATCAAAAATTAAACAACTCTCCACTTAAAAATTTACAAGCCGTTTCACTTACTTCAGATACACAAAATAACCAAATTTCAAGAGAGCATGTCGCGCTTTTAGCACTTCTTTATATCAGCAAGAAAAGTAATATTGATCCATCCCTAGCAAGCTACATCAAAAGCAAAAATCGTTTTAAGGCTTGGTTTTGGCTAGCATATGAGAGCTTTAGTGATGAGGCAAGCAATAAAACATCTCTTTTGCGAGAAAAAATTTCAAATCAGTTTGGCCTTTATGAAAGTGATGAACAAAATGTTAATTTTGTCGAGTGTATAGATATTTTTAGCCATTTAAATATATCCAAAGCAAAATATAAATCAAAAAATCAAAACAATAAAGAGATCATCCAAAACGTCACTCATTTAGAATTTATGAAGCTTCAAGAAAATGGATCAAATTTAAACGTATCAGATATATCAAAGTGTGAGGCTTTATTTCAGCCATTTGTTAATAAGATAAATTCTTTATTAAGCACTCAAAGTACAAAGACCTTTAACCTTGAAAATATATACTGCGTAAATTTAATCAGCTCAAATGCTTCAAACACTTCAAGAATAAATAAGCTCTTAAGACAAAAAGAGGAGGAATTTTACAAACAAGAAAATATACTCTTGCTATGTCCAAGGAAGATGACAACTCCTATTAGAGTCTTTCAACCTAAAAAGAGCGAATTTACCGTTGTGCTAGCTAGTCAGACTCCATTTGATTGCAGTGAGCTAAATCCAAAAGAGCTAAATTCTAGTAGGCCAAACTATGGCAAGGTGAATTTATGCGAGCTAATACTTACTGACTTTAAATTTGACTCTTATGAAGATAGTAAAAATGAAGAGATAAAATTTAAAAATGCAAAGAGCAAAGATACGGTAATACTCTATCAAGAAAACAAAAATGAAGAAGACAAGATAAATGGTGCTACCTTTATTAGCATAAAGCAAAATAGCGATGATATAGAGTATAAGCTAGAAGATGGCGCTATAAGCATGAAGTACTTTGAAGACCAAACGTCTAACAACAAACACCTAAATTTCTCTTTATTAAATTTTGCTAAAGAGAATAACTTTACCCTAAGAGATGATAAAGATTCAGCCATGTTTGACATAAAGCTTCGTCTAGCTCATGGCAATAATATAGTACCTACATCAGCATCAAGTTCAGGTCTTACTCTTACAATAAATAATCTCATCATTGAAAACGAAGATGGTAAGGTAAGTGAAGATATAGATAAGATATATCTTCATCACTGCTTTGATAAAAGTATATATGAGAGTATATCTTTAGTAAAAAATGAAGACTCAGATATCAAAAACTCATATACAGCTACATTTAATATCCCAATAGACAAAGAGAATAAAGGAGATACTAAATTTATACTTTATTCAAGTGATCTAAGTAAAGTTTATAGCACTAAAGATATTCATGCTCACACTGATACAGCTGTAATATCTTTAGGATATCAAGATAAGAGTAGCTCTAACTTTTGCTATAGCAATAAGGTCTCGTTAAGAGATATAACAGATCATATAACAAATGTAATCTCTGATAGTGAGTATCCATTTAAGACAAATGAGCCAATATGTTTAAAGGCTATATATAAACAAGAAAAAGGTAGTAAGAGATATAAAGAGATACTTTGGGGATATAAGGTCATAAAGAGCATAGAGTATAACAAAGCGTCTAAATCAAATCCAAAAGATGCAGTGGACTTAAAAGATCAAAAGGGTAAAGAGATAACATTTAAAATTTCAGATGTTATACAAAAAGATGATCTAGATAAGCTAAAACAAGGTGGTCATACTATAGTATTTTTTGCATATCTTGAAGGTGATAAGGATAAATTTAAGTTTTTTACAAGATATGGCAAAAATCATATAATGATAGATATAAAGAT
>NZ_CABPUT010000002.1:140774-199031 GCF_902460625.1 Campylobacter concisus | reverse complement strand
TTAAATTTAAAGATGATAAGCTAATTATATATGAGTTTGAGCATGCTATAAAAGAGAAGGCATTTGATGCTAAATTAAATCTTAGTGATAATAAAGACGATGCTTTAATAAAAAATGATAATTACTTATATATAAGTAAAAATATCTCTTCAAATGAGATAAATATCTATGAAGACGACAAGCTAAGCAAAGAGTTAAAAAGTGATGAGAAAACAAATAAGAGCTATCAAATTTATGCAAAAGAAGAGATCTCTAGTAATAATCAGTCTAATGCAGATAAAGATGATAAACTTGGTATAAATTTATTAAGTAAAGAGAATATGGATAAATTTATTAACTCTTTTAATGAATCAAAGAGTTTAACTAAAGTAGATAGTGGTATGTGGGAAGATGGGGATGAGGAAGTCTTAGTGAAAGTAGAGATAGGCAAAGAGATAGTTTTTCCACTAAAAATCAAGCCTTTAAATGATAGAGGCATGGAATATGACTGGACGCTTATGTTAGGAGACAAGGGCGAGAGCCAAGCAATATTTGGCAGAAATAGAAATAATGGCAAAAGACAACACGCCGCAAGAGATCTATATACAGATATGCCTTTTAAAAAGAATGTAGACATAAAAACATTTAAGTCAGATGTAGAGATAGTATCTATAGCTGATGGCGAAGTAATAAAGACTGGTAATTTTTACTGTAAAACCGATCACATAACGATACAATACGACACAGTAGAATTTGGTAGCTTTATAATAAGATATGGCGAGGTTGATCCTTCAAGAGTAAAAGTAAAAGCGGGTGATATGGTACGAAAAGGTCAGGTTATAGGATATTCTGGACTAATGATTGATAACGGTGATCACCCAAATATAGTTGATAAAAAAATAGTAACCATGCTTCACTTTGAGTACTTTACAAATGGAGCCAACAAAGATGATCCTTTAACTGTCACTAATGATTCGAACAATAAATTTAAAAGACGTAAGGATCTAGCAGACCCACTGGAAATACTAAAGGAAGGATACAAAAATACTTTTGGAGAAATATTATGAGGATAATCTTTAAAATAATCTTAGCTTTACTTATAGCTGTAAATTTATCATTTGCAACAGATGATTATATAGATGATTATTATGATAGCTGGAAGCAAAAGACAATATCAAAAAAGTTTTTGAGTCAAGGTTGCAAAACAATATCAAAAGACATTTGGAATGAAAGCAAGGTTTCCTATCGTCAAACAACTATATTAAATATATACAAAGAGCCTATTTTAAATTTATATGGCGACTACGACTTAAAAATTAAAGAAATACAACATCTAAAAAATCAAAAATACAAAGAGTGTAATAAAAATTTTTGTTACGACTTTGATTTTAAGTGGGTAAACAACAAAAGTCTTTTGGTACAACTACATTTTCATGCTGATAAATATTCTAAATCAAGCTGTGAATTATGGCTATATGAAGAAGAAGATGGTAGCGTAGATGTATATAGTTTTACGTCTAAAAATTTACCCGATTAATAATGAACGATATATTTATGAAATCAATCTTTAAAATAATCTTAGCTTTACTTTTAGCTGTAAATTTATCATTTGCCACAGATGATCATGATAATAGCTGGGAGAAAAAGACGATACCTAAAAAGTTTTTGAATAAAGACTGTAAAAAGCTTGCAAAGAAAATTTGGGTTGAAAGTATGGTCACTTACCGTGGAGATACAATATTAAATATGTACAAAGAGCCAATTTTAAATGCTCTTATTTATGAACCTCCTATAAAAGACATAGAATGTATGAAAAATATAAGATACAAGACCTATGATGCAAATAACTATTCTTATGATTTTGATTTTAAATGGATAAACAAAAACACTCTCTTGGTTCAGTTCTTTGACACTAATCCTGAAAATATCTGTGAGCTATGGCTATATGAGGAAAAAGACGGTAGCGTAGATGTTTATAAATTTACATCCAAGAATTTACCTGACTGACTTTAAACAATGTACTCATGAAAACGATCTATAAAATAGCTTTAATATCGCTTATGGCGATAAACATATCATTTGCAACAGATGATTATTATGATAGTTTGGAGAAAAAGACGATACCTAAAAAGTTTTTGAATAAAGAATGCAAAAAACTTGTAAAGAAAATTTGGAACGACGGTATGTATACTTATATTGGTGCTACCATATTAGATGTATGGAAAGACTATGTTTTAACGTTATTTTTTTCACCAAAACCAGAGCTAAAAGATGTAGAGCGTATGAAAGACACGAGATATATAGCTTATGGCACAGACAATCTAACTTATGATTTTGATTTTAAATGGATAAACAAAAACACTCTTTTGGTTCAATTATTTACCCCTAAAAGTGAGCACAATCCTGATAGCAGTTGTGAATTATGGTTATTCGAAGAGAAAGACGACAAAGTAGATGCATATCATTTTATATCTTGGAATTTACCTGACTAATAAATTTGATAAAAGAATAGAAGATGCAACCTAAATCTATATTATTAATGAGCTTGATGATAGGCTTAAATTTATAGCTTTTGAACCATAATTTTACATTTGTGTATCCAGATAATTTTATACCCAATTACAGTCTACCTACCATAGAAAATAGCAATATTGACAATATAAAGGAAACTAGATAAAAAATTTTATTTATATTTTTTATAGTGGTTTGCACAAGTCTTTACATACAAAACAGATACCATAAGTATAAATTTAAGTACAAAGCAGATAGCAAAAGATAAGATCAAATTTAGTCTAACCTATGAAAATAACGTATATAAAGATATTGTAAAAATATCTGGAGTAGCCAGGAATAAAAATATAGATCTTGACCCAGAGACAGATGATGACAAATATGACGAGAAACTAGCCTACTTTGCAGATGAGTACCTATATGAAAAAAATGGATGCTGCCTGGCGCTACGAATAGATACTGATGAAAACAAAAGAGCTATAGCAAATTTTGAAGCATGTGAGGCGATAAACAAAAAGCAATGGGTACCAAAAAATATGCTTGTATCAAAAGAGTGTTTTAAAGAATTGCAGCGATCAAAATAAATTTAAAAAGATATAAAGTATGGTATATTTTAGATTTTTCTTTTAGTTGGCTTATTTTTTACTTTTTTTCAAAGCCAAAGAGATAAGCAAGAATATCTTATACAAAAATGCAAATAGACTCGAAACAGTTTTTAGAAACAAATTTAAAGATAATCCAAATAAGGCAGACGAATTTATTGCCTTTAAAGAAAAGGATAGACCTAAAGCCATAGCCAACTATGTTTATAGCGATAAAAATGGCAATCAAGGCGGAGACGATGGTTGGAATTTTATAGGCAGGGGCTTTTTTCATTTAACTGGGAGAATTGGCTATTCAAATTTCAATAACTATATTAATAAAAACTTTAATACTGAAGATAATACAGTAGAAAATCCAACTTTAGTAGCCGAATATGGAAAGTACGCGATAATGAGTGCTGCATGGTTTTGGCTTTCTAACAATCTACACAAAATAGCAGATGAGAGTAAAAATGACTCAAATAATGAAAATGTAGTGGATAAAATAACTTATGTTATTAATAGGGGGACCGACAACCAAAGCAAAAGAGATAGAAAAGAAAATTACACGAGGATTAGAAATGCTGAAATTTTTTAAATTTTTAAATAGTGCATTTTTATTAGTATCATTGCTGGCTTGCAATGGTATGGGAAAAGATGAAATACAAAATTTTAAATACAAAGACACATCTAACTATTATTTTAAAATAGGCAGCGATAGCTATTCTGTAAAGATTTTACGTAATTATAATGAGGACAACCTGGAGCGGGCGATAGACATAAAAGAGTGTGCCATTATTTACAAAGAGAAAATGAAAAAATGGAGTTTTTGTTACGACGATATGTCTATGTGGAGCGTTACGGCTAGTGGTAATATAATTGAGTTTAAAGGCGGAACCCAAGACAGAGACGGAAATATAGTAGATTTTTATGTACTTCTTAAAAAATTAGCCTTGGAATTTTATTTGTATGAGTACACTTGGAAATTTGGATATATAGATGAAACTACAAACGATGAAAAAATTAATAAAGTAGAAAATTACTACGTAGATCATGGTAAAAAGAATAGACTTTATATAAATCAAATCACTCCAAAAATTCTTAATGACATGAGAAAAAACTTTTATAAAAATAAGTAGTAATTAGATAATTTGAGTAACGTATTTAAAAGTAAATATATTAATAGGATAAAAATTTATATGCTTATAAACTCTTAATGTCTAGCAAAGCCACTAAAATATCGACTGGAGAATTCGAACAAATAGAAAATAGTGAGGTAACGGTAACTTAACGGTCATAGATGATCCAATTAGCATCAGAAATATTTTGCGAAAAGCAAATATAATAAAAGATTTCACTACAAATTCTGGTATCAAACTTGGCGACAAACAAGACCAAATTTTAAAGAAACTAGGCAAACCAAACGATCTGCAAGAAGAAAATGTCACCTCTATTGTCACCTACATCACTGAGCAAAATGAAAGCAAACTCTTACAAGAATTTGATATGCCACTCTACTACGAGAAATTCATCTTTTCTAATGGAGTTTTAAAAGAGTATGAATTTGGATTTGAATATCCGTGATATTCCGCAGATCAGGATATTAATTCCATAGAGTAGCAAAAGATATTTTACAGCCTAAAAGCGTAGAATTTCTACTCTTCATCCAAATTTATTTCAGGTAGTTTCTCTTCGATAAAGCTCTTATCTTTTTTGGTAGCTGACGCAACCTCACTAGCTTTTTTTAAAAGCCCATCAAGCCCTTGTCTTGCCAAACGCTCATTTAGCTGCTCTGGCGTATCTTTCACGCCATCAAGATCACTAAAATCATCAAATTCTTCATCGTCTTCTTTTTGGATCTTTATCTCGTAATCAAGCTTGCCATTAAGTCTAGCTAGCTCGTCGCTTATCGCAGTGCAAAAGACCTCAGTATATCCTCTGTGAGCGCAGTTTTTGGCTAGAAATTCACTCATCACGTTTAGGTGATTTATATAGTCATCTTGCAAGATATTTGCCTGTAAAAGCTCGAATTTTAAAAAGAGCCAGTAGGTGTTAAGCACGTCACTTTCGCAGTATTCGTTTATCTTATCAAGCTCGCCTGCGTAGTAAAGCTCAAGTACCTGATCGCCGTGCACGTCGTATTTACCTGGTAAATTTAAGCTAGCGCAAAGCGTATCGAGCTTTAGCCCTCTCACACTTCCAAAATCGCTTATAAAATCAAGCAGATCAAGGTGAAATTTAGGCGAATATCTGGCTCTATAGTTTTCCCATTTGTTTTTATTTAGCTCTTTATTTTCGCTCTCATAATATGCCGCCGCATTTAGGTTGTAGCGCATCGCACGCACCATTAGCATCGGCAGGTCAAAGCCACGGCCGTTAAAGCTAACAAGCCTTGGGTTATAATCATTTATAAATTTTAAAAATTTAGCGATGATCTCGCGCTCGTTCTTGCCCTCCATCGTGCTAACTTTTAAAAATTTGCCGTACTCATCAGCCATTACCGCAGAGATCGCGACTACTCTATGAAACATCACAGGCAAAAACTCACTACCACTGGCCTCTTTTTGCAGCGCCATCGCTTGCACGCTCACACCTTCATCGCTCCCATCAATACCATAAATTTTTCTTATCAAATTTGCATCAGGTATCGTTTCACAGTCAAAGACACAGATGTAACTTTTCGCCATTTTAGCCCTTTTTTAAGCATTTTTTTTTAAAATCATACCAAAAATTTATATCTAAAGTGATCAATGCAAAACAAAAATCAACTAAAAATAGCCATTGTAAAGCTATCAGCACTTGGTGACATTGTCCATGCGGCGATAGTGCTTCAGTTTATCAAAAAGCACTACCCAAATGCCCATATCACGTGGCTGGTTGATGCTCGTTTCGCAAGCCTTTTAAAAGATCATCCGCTTATCGACGAGCTAGTCGTTTTACCGCTTAAACAAAGCTTTAAACAAAGCTACAAGATACTAAAAACGCTTGGTAAATTTGACAAAGTGATCGATCTGCAAGGGCTTTTTAAATCAGCCGTCGTCGCAAAAATAATAGGCAAGCAAACTTATGGCTTTAGCAGAGAAAGTGTAAAAGAAAAGATCGCAGCCAGGCTTTATAGACATAAATTTAAAATTGATTACAACGAAAATATAATCATTAGAAATTTGGCACTTGTGGCTTTTGCTCTAAATTTTAGCTTTGAAGCAAGTGAAATTTTAGAAAAAGCGCCTTGCTTTGAAGCAAGTGAAATTTATAAAAACGAAAGTGGCAAAAAACGCGTTTTAATCGCTGCCTTTGCAAGCGAAGAGAGCAAAATTTATGACAAATTTAAAGATGTGATCAGACTGATTGATGGATGCGAAATTTACCTTTGCTACGGGAGTGAGAGCGAAAAAACAAGGGCTGAGGCGATCATTTCAGGCACCAAAGCAAAACTGCTTGAAAAACTAAGCATAAAAGATATGATAGATTTTATCGCGAGCTGCGATCTGGTAATCGGCAACGATAGCGGTCTAACGCACCTTGCATGGGCTGTAAATAGGCCTTCTATCACGCTTTTTGGTAACCGACCAAGCCACCGCAATGCCTACGTCACGGACAAAAATCTTGTCGTTGATATGGGCAAGGAGATAGATGCTAGAAGTATCGATAAAAACGACTTTTGCATAAGAGAAATTTACCCTGAAACGGTTGCAAATTTCGCAAAAAGGCTGCTAAATGGATAGGCTCTATCTAGCTGGCTTTTATACCTTGAAATTTCTTATATTTATATTGCCAAGCTCGCTTCAAAACCTGCTTGCTAAATTTTTAGCATTTGCGTTTATGAAGCTTAAAAAAAAGAGATTTCACATCGTGATGACAAATTTAAACCTCGCTTTTGGTGAGACAAAAACCAAAGAAGAGAAGCTAGAAATCGCCAAAAAATGCTACTACAACTTTGCAAAATATCTTGGTATAAATTTCATCCTCAATCAAAACACGACAAAACAAAAAATACTTAAGCAAGTTGTTTTTAAAAATGAGCACTTTTTGCTTGATGCGATGAAGTCTGGCCGGCCTATCATCGTCACGACTGCGCATTTTGGGCAGTGGGAGATATTTAGTCTGGCTGTCGCAGCTCATTTTGGGCCATCTTCAGTGCTTGGCAGAAAGCTTGATAGCAGTGTCATGGATAAAATTTTAAGGGCAAACAGAGCGCAGTTTGATGTGGAGCTAATCGACAAAAATGGCGGCGCAAAAGATATCTTAAAAGCTCTAAAAGCTAGACGCTTAGTTGGAATCTTAGTTGATCAAAACACTGCTCCACAAGATGGCATAAAGGTGCAGTTTTTTGGCAAAGATGTGCTTCATACGCCAGCTGCAAGCGTGCTAGCTCAAAAGACAAATGCCCTTATCATAAATGCATTTATCTACCAAAAAGGTGAAAATTTAAATGAAATTTGCTTTGAGCAGCCAATAGATATAAGCACGTTTGATAAAGAAGATGCCGTGCAAAAAGCGACGCAGATGCAGTGCAGCGCTTGCGAAGAGATGGTTAGAGCAAAGCCAGAAGAGTACTTTTGGTTTCACCAAAGGTTTAAGAGATTTTACGAAAATGAGTACAAATGCTAAGCGTTGTCATTTTGACTTTTAATAGCGAAAAGTACCTAAAAGAGGTGCTAGAGAGCGCTAAATTTGCTGATGAGATCATCGTGGTTGATAGCGGTTCAAAAGATAGCACAAGGCAAATTTGTGATGGCTTTGGCAATGTGAAATTTCACGAGCAAGCTTGGCTTGGATTTGGCGCGCAAAAGCAAAAGGGCGTGGATCTAGCCAAAAACGAGTGGATCTTTGTGCTTGATAGCGACGAGGTGATTACAGACGAGCTTAAAAATGAGATCATTAGCACGTTAAAAGAGCCTAAATTTATGGCTTACAACGTTGCTAGGCTAAATTTCTTTTTTGGCAAAGCGATAAAAAATATGGGGCTATATCCAGACTACACGGTGAGACTTTTTAATAAAAATTTTGCCAAATTTGATGGCAGAGCTGTGCATGAAAAGGTCGTTTTAAATGACGACTCACAAAGGCTTGGCGCGCTTAAAAATCACTTCTTGCACTACGCGTATGAGAGCATCGAGCAGTTTATAGCTAAGCAAAATCGCTACTCAAGCATGGGCGCAAAAAGAAATTTGCTAAAGGCGCTTACAAGCCCGGCTTGGACATTTTTTAAGCTTTACGTGCTAAAAGGTGGCTTTAAAGAGGGCTTTACGGGCTACGTTATCGCTAGACTTTACGCCCAGTACACATTTTGGAAATATATAAAATGAAAATACTTGTGATTAAATTTAGAAACATCGGCGACGTGCTTTTGACAACGCCGCTCATTGAAAATTTGCACCACTACTACCCAGACGCGACCATCGACTTTGCCCTAAACAAAGGGACAGAAGCGATGATAGAAGGTAATCCTTATATAAATAAAATCCACATTTACGATAGGCAAAGTGCAAATTCTGGTTTTTTTAAAAAGCTAATGACCGAGCTAAAATTTATGAGAGCGATCAAAAAAGAGAAGTACGATATGGCGGTGCAAACGACCACTGGAGACCGCGGCGTCATCATCTCAAAATACGCCAAGATCAAAAAGATAGTTGGCTTTTTAGGCAAGCATAAGGCGATAAATAAGCTTTTAAGCGTAAAGGCAAAATACTACGAAAATTTCTCCCACACGGTTGATCTAAATTTAAACGCGCTAAGGGCTTTGGGTTTTGAGCCGGTTAGTAAAAAAGTGAGCGTTTTTTCAGATGAGAGCGTGGAACATCTAAATTTACCAAAACGCTTTGTGCATATTCATCTAACAAGCCGCTGGATGTTTAAATGTGCAAACGACGAGAGCATGGCAGAACTCATCGACTACTGCGAAAACGAGCTAAATGTAAAAGTCGTGCTAACAAGCGACAACAAAGAAAATGAGCTAAATAAGCTTGCAAGCGTACTAAAAATTTGCAAGAGTGAGCCTATAAATTTAGGCGGTAAGCTAAATTTGAAACAAACGATCGCCCTATCAAAGTGCTCAAGCCTTTTTATCGGAGTGGATACAGCTATAATGCACATCGCTGCGGCAAATGACGTGCCAGTCATAGCCTTTTTTGGTCCAAGCAATGCTTTTGAGTGGGGGCCTTGGGATAACTCACTTATGGAAAATGGCTACACAGCGCAAAATGGCATACAAAGCATGGGCAAGCATATCGTCTATCAAAAAGATTGGGACTTTGTGCCTTGCGATAAAGAGGGCATAGCAAAGCATGGCATAGAAAAGACATTGATGGATTTTAGCGACGAAATGCCAAAAATAAAAGCCAAAATAAAAGAAATTTTAGGATAGGCAGATGAATATTCTTCACACGCAGACACTTTTTAATTGGGGTGGCGAGCAAAATAAGACGCTAAACGAGATGCGTTTTATGCGCGAGATGGGTCATAATGTCATACTTTTTTGTAACCCAAATTCTCAGATAGAAAGCATTGCAAAAGAAGAAGACTTTAGTGTTATAGCACAAGAGATGAATAAGAAAAATTTTCATAAAAGTGTACCAGTACTTTGCGAAGCGATAAGCTCAAACAAGATAGATATCGTAATCACACATGGCTCGACTGATAGCTGGGTTGGGGCCATAGCTGGGCTTTTTTACCGCAAAAGGGGCGTTAAATTTTACAAGGAAAGGCATAATCTTTTTCCTATAAAAGGCTTTCTTTCAAAACTAATGCACAAAAGACTATTTGATAAAATTTTATACATCTCAGATAGTGTCAAAGAGTACCTGCTAAGCATCGGCGTTAGCAAAGATAGGCTCTTTTTTATGCCAAGCACGGTTGATGTTGAAAAGATTGATAGTATAAAAAGCACTTTTAGAGATGAGTTTAAGATCGCAAAAGATGAGCTAGTAATCGGTACATTTACTTCTCTTTACCGCAAAAAAGGAGTCTTTGACTTTGCAAGTGCCGCAAAAGAAATTTTAAAGACAAAGGATGCGACTATTGTATTTTCTGGCAACATTAGCGACGGCACAAAAGAGCAGATCGCCTCTATGTTTGATGAAAAAGACAAGATCATCTTCACTGGTTTTAGAAATGATGCGGCAAATGTTATAAAAAGCTTTGATATCTACGTATTTGCCTCGCACTCTGAGGGGCTTGGTACCGTATTGCTTGAAGCAATGAGCTCAAAAGTACCAGTCGTAGTCTATGATAACGCCCCAATGAACGTGCTAGTTAAAGACAAAGAACGTGGGCTTTGTGCTAGAAATTTAGATGAAGTTTCACTAAAAGAGTGTATTTTAGAGCTGATAAATGGGCCTGAAAAAGCTAAAATTTACTCACAAAATGCCTTTAAATTTGTAGATGAAAACTTTAGCCACAAGGCGCTAAAAGAGGCTATTAAACATTTACTGGAGCAAAAATGAACTACCCAGTTTGCGTGCTAACGATGCACCACTGTAATAACAATGAAAATGACTTTGCCATTAAGCCAGAGCTATTTAAAAAAGCACTTCTTATGGCGCTAGATGAGGGCTATAAATTTATAAATTATGCTCAGTTTAAAGATATAGCTAGTGGCAGAGTAAAAGCCTCAAGAAAGAGCATTTTACTAACTTTTGATGACGGATATTTTGATAATTATAAATTTGCATTTCCTATCCTAAAAGAGCTAAATATTCCAGCTGTTTGCTTTTTGATAACAGATAAGATCAAAGATTTTAAAAGGCAAGACTACAACTTTGTATTTAAAAAACATAAAGAGATCGATTATGATAAAGACGCGGAGTATTTTTTAAATTTAGACGAGATTAGGCAGATGCAAGAGAGTGGGCTTTTTGAGTTTGATAGCCATACAGCGAGCCACTTTTCTTGCAAAAGTAATGATGAAACAAAGTTAAGAGAGGAATTTTCTAGCTCGCTGGCTAAGATAAAAGAGCTATTTCCTGAAAAAAAAGAATTTGGCTTTTGCTTTCCCAAAGGGCATTTTAACGAGCTTTCACTAAAAGTTGTAAGAGAGTATTATGACTTTGCTTTTAGTGTGATAGATGGCGGATTTTGCGTAGGAGATGATAAATTTAAAATAAGACGTATCGATATATCAAACAATGCGAAGAGCGAGAGTGATTACATTTTTAGAGTTAAAAAGAAACTTTTTATCTATTCTACGCCAGTGCTAGGAAATTTATATTCAAATTTTAGAAATAGAGGCTATAAATAATGCTTGAAGCATTAAACGAGGCTTGTAAAGAAATTTTAAAAGATAAAAAACGAGTCCTAATCGCTCTTACTGGGCTTCATGGTAGTGGCAAAAGCACACTTGCAAAGCAAATTAGAAAAAATGGATTTAAAAACTTTAAACCTTATCAAATCGCTGTAATCGATGATGATGTAATGAGCCTAAATTTATTTATAGCTCGTCCAAAGATAAAAATCAAAAGCGATCATCAAGATGAGTTAAGACCATTTTTTAAATTTATCATGCCGTTTATAAAAGTCGTAATATACGTAAGTGCAAATCCACTTTTACGTATAAGTAAATGCGATATACTTTGTATTTTAAACGCTGATGAAGAAGCTCGAATCGCTGGAATTTATAAAAGAAATTCTAGTGACGATTTAATCAACACACAAAAGCATATAAATAAAAAAGAGCTTGATCTAGTAGGCCTTGCATATAAAGTCAAGTTAGAATTTGACTCAAAAGTTGGAGCAAAAAATGAATAATCCCATCTATGTAATATCATTAAAAAGAGATGAAGAGCGAAGGCAAAATTTACAAAGACAATTTAAAAGATATGATGAATTTAAAATAATAGGTGCAGTTGATGCTAAAAATTTTAGCGTCAATGAGTATTACAATGCAATGATAGATTGCTTATTAAAATCTTGCAATGAAGATTATAAATTTAAAATACCACCATTAATTGCGACACCAGGTGAGCTAGCATGCACAATGTCACACATAAAGGCTTATGAGGATTTTTTAAAAGGCGACGCGGAATTTACTTTAATATTAGAGGATGATGTTATTGGAAATGACGAATTAATAAATGAGGCCTTTTTGCTATGCAAAGATATAAGTAGTGATAGCATTTTGATATGCGGTGTGCAAGATGGATTAAATAGTAGATTTCGTGCTTTTGGTAAAAAAATAAACGAAAATTTATATATTATCTCTCCATACTCATACGCTAGTATATATAGAACGGCCGCTTACATTCTAACAAGAAAGAGTGCAAAAGCTCTGCTTGATTTTTACAAAGATGGCCTTTACGGAGCCGATAAATGGGAAGCGATCCTAAAAAATACTGATCTAAAAATGTATTTTAGCAACATCTTTTCTCATCCAGAGGAGCTAAATAGCTCTAGCCTAGAAATCCAAAGAAAGCAAAAAGAGAAGATAAATTCTCTTTTTAAAAAATCTAATAAAAATTTCTCATACAAAATTTCAAGATTTTATGAAAAACATATAGCTAAAAATGAGAGAATTTTTACAAAGTAAAATTTCTCTTAAGATTTTAGTGTTGAATATAGTGAGCCTAAAAAGTCATTTTGATAGATAAATAGTGTCTTTTTTAACCAGCTTGCATCTTTTTTTACCGCTATGCGCCTTATATCATCAAGTACACCATCAGGTTTATTTATCCCACGCTTTGTTGTAAAAAAAACCTCATAGCCAACGCTTTTTGCCACATTTTTTAGCTCATCATTAAATTTACCTCTTGGCCAGCAAAGTAGCTTGTCATCAAAGCCAAAATTTTTATACATAAATTCTTTGCACTTTGTAAAATTTTCTTTCATTTCACAAATGCCAAAATAATCATCAAAATGCGTATAAGTATGCGAGTGAAAGTCAAAGCACTCTTTCATCTTTGCTATTTCCTCGTAGTTTAAAAATATATCTTCAGGTCTAGTTGGTGCAGCATTTTTGTATTCGTTATGATCTAACTCTATAAACTCGCCACTTTTTCTACTCGCCTGCTCTATCCAGCCAGCAACTAGAAAAATAGTCGCTTTAAGATTAAATTCTTTGATAATAGGATATGCGTAGACAAAATTATCCTTCCAGCCATCATCAAATGTGATAAAGACACTCTTTTTAGGCACGTTAAGCTCACCTTTTTTATATGCCACAAACTCAGCCGAACTTAGCGATTTGTAGCCATTTTGAGCTAAAAATTTCATCTGATCTCTAAACTCATCTACACTACTGGCGATAAATCCGCTCTTTTCGAGCACGTGGTGATACATAAAAACTGGTACGCTCATTTTACAAGCTCCATATATAAATTTTGTGTGTTTTCTATCATTTTTTCTATACTAAAAATTTCTTTTACGTACTCTCTGCCAAACTCACCCATCTGTTTTCTTAAATTTTCATCCAAAATAAGCTTTTCAAGCACCTTTTTTAGCCCTTCTTTATCGCCATTTTGAAATAAAAATCCACTCTTTCCATCACTCACTGCCTCACCAAGACCGCCAACGTCACTTCCGATAATAGCTAGCTTGCACGAAGATGCCTCAAGCAGCGCTCCACCGATAGCCTCCATATCTGAAGGCAACACACAAATATCAAGAGAGCCCAAAAAATCGCTCACATCGGTTCTATTGCCAAGCATAAAGATATTTTTTTTATCTTTTATATATTCGTGTAAATTTTTATTTTGCGGACCATCGCCTACGATAAAAAGGGCTGAATTTTCTAAATTTAGCTCACTAAATGTATCGATTAAGAGTTTATGATTTTTAGCAGCTCTTAGCACCGCAACGATACAAACTCCAACTACATCGTCATTTAAGCCAAATTCTTTTTTCATATTTATCTTAAATTCTGGCGTATATTTTTGCGTATCGATGCCAGTGTAGATTTTTAGAACCTTCTCTTTTTTGACACCTCTTTTGATAAGATCAGCGCAAACTGAGTCACAAACGCCAACTACCTTTGTGCTTAGGTTGTAAGGAATGGGAGAGCTTATAGGTAGCTGCAAATGCCTAGTACGAACCACGCTAACGCCACAAATTTTACCCACAATCGCCCCAATGGTGCCATCTTTGCCTGAGTGAGTTGAGATGATTTTTATATTATTTTGCTTTACAAATTTGCAAATTTTTAAAATTTCAAAGATATTAAAAGACTTTTTAAGATTAAACTCAACGAATTCACACTCTATTTGCTTCTCAAAGCTTTTTGAGCCAGGATTTAGCCCATAAAAAACCTTAAATTTACTCTTATCTAGCCCATTTATCACACGCTGTGTACGGTGTTCTTGCCCACCAAATCCAAGAGAGCTTTCAAGCTCAAGTATATTTATCATTTTCTACTCTTTAAATTCTTTCATTTTTTTATTTGACAAAAAGCCATTTATTGTATTAAAGATTTTTAAAATTTTTGATACATTTTCGTACGATTTTACATTTTTTAGCACTTTAAGCAAAATTCTCTGCTTTAGTCTAAGCTTTGAAAAACAAGCCGAGTTTATAATGCTATCAATATCTTCATAAAAAAGATCAAGTGCCTTTACATAGCTACTATTTTTTAGATTTGGCCTTGCCAAAATGGCTGGCATATAGACGCTTTTTATCTTTCTAAGCTCTAGATCTGGCACCATTTCAAGAGCTAAATTTTTGTTTTTTAAAATTGAAATTATGTCGTCATAGACAAATTTATGATCGATCACTGCTTTTAGCTTTTCAAAGCCAGCAGTGTTGTTGTCTCCTATCTTATAGCAATAAAAAGCCTTATTTAGCTTTACAAGAGTTTTTGAAGCGATAATATTTCTCACTACAGTGTGAAAATCTTCAGCTTGTGTGATCCCAACTGGAAATAAATTTTCTTTTAAAATTTTAGTCCTAATCGCCTTATTTGCCGCATTATGCAAGACTTTGTTGTGCCTTGAGGCCAAAAGCCTTTTTAGATACTCGTTTTTATCGATTACGCCATCCTCTTTTGTCTCAAAATCCTTAAAAAGGAGCTTTTTATGACCATAGACCTTACACATATCTGTTATCACTATGTCGGCATCAAATTTTTCTGCGATATCATAAACACTTGAAGCATAATCTTTTTCCACATAGTCATCAGCATCTACGCAGATAGTATATTTGCCACTAGCTAGCAATATACCGTCATTTCTAGCAGCACTAACACCGGCATTGCTCTTTGTTTTTAATATTATTTTATCTTTATATTCTTCTAATATCTCTAGCGTATTGTCAGTACTTCCATCATTAATAACTATAATCTCAATATCATCCATGTCTTGAGATATAAGCGAATTTAAACAATCCCTAATGTGCTCTTTTTTGTTAAAAACAGGCACTACAAAGCTTATTTTTACACCTGGCACGATACTTCCTTTTAATTTTTGTTTAATTGTATATTATTTTTAGTTCAGCGATGATAAAATGCCCACTTAAAATTTAAAGGATCTGCATGAAAAACGACATTGCCTCTAGGCTCTACAATCTTTTTTTGGTTATTGTCTTATTTACACTGCCAGTAACTGAGGGTTTAAAACAAATTTCACTTACACTTTTTGTCTTGGTTGGAATTTATATTTGCGTCAAAGAAAAAAAGCAATTTAAATTTGATCTCATAAATATCTCGCTTTTTATCTTTGTTTTGGCTACTTTTATAAGCTGCTTGGTGAATGGAGTTTCCGTATCAAGAGCGCTTGATCCACTAAGGTGTATGCTATTTTTCTTTGTGGCTAGAAGTGTTGGTATAGAAAAAATAAATTTTAAATTTTTATTTTTTGCCTTATTTGCCGGTTTTATCGTTGCATTTATTCCAGCTTGTGTTAAGAAATTTACATCAAGTGATCCGACTGCTCTTTTTGAGCTTAAATCGATAGGGCACGTAAATCATAGTGCTATTTTTATGTTGCTAGTTTTTTGTGTAGCCTTAATATCAGCAGCTGAGCTTAAAAAGATATATGAAAAATATATAGCTATAGTAGTAGCTGGGATTTGTGTATTTGGTATTATGATCGCTGGCTCAAGAGCCACCATGTATCTTTTGCCTATTATCATTTTTTCTATATTACTTTATCAAATTTCAAAAAGGCAAACTGAACTTAAATTAGCATTTAGTCTAATAATTTTATTTAGTGTCATAGCCATTTTTTATACATATATATCAGCAAATATTATACAAGATGAAAGATTTTATAGTCAGCTAACAAAGGGTGTGACAGGATCAGAGACTAGATATCCGATCTTTGCTAGTGCATTTTATATGTGGCTTGAGAATCCATTATTTGGGATAGGTTCTGGTCAGTTTAAAATCATTGACATAACAAAGTATTTTCCAGGCAATGGCGAGATTCATGTTAGTCATTCTCACAACACCTTTTTAACATTTTTAACCGAAAAAGGCATCATTGCACTACTTGCATATTTGGTATTTCAACTATCACTCTTTATAAAATTTATTAAAAATTTTAGACAAAATAACATAGTTTTTCTTGCACTTTTAATGCTTATGGCTAATAATATAATTTCACTTGCAAATACAACGTTTCACCATGAAAATGCACTTTTAATGCTACTATTTTGGGCTCTAGCTTTAAGTGCGACAGATAAAAAATCGACCTTAAAAATTAGCTAATGCTCCAACACGCCTCAACCGTTTCAAATTTTACAAAGAAACGGTTGAGCTAAATTTCTACTTTTTCTTCATTTCCTCAAGCTCTTGTGCTAGAAATTCTCCAGTGTAGCTACCAGTTTTTTTATAATTTTTAGCTACTTCTTTTACACTGCCGCACGCTATCACTTTACCGCCCTTTGCACCACCTTCTGGCCCCATATCGACGATATAGTCGCAGTTTTTGATAACATCCATATTATGCTCGATCACAAAGACTGAATTTCCAAGATCAACTAAGTGATTTAGCACCTTTACTAGCCTATCAACATCGGCAAAATGAAGCCCCGTCGTTGGCTCATCAAGGATATAAAGCGTATTTCCAGTGTCGCTTCTACTAAGCTCTTTTGCTAGCTTCACACGTTGCGCCTCGCCGCCACTTAGTGTGACTGCATTTTGTCCGAGAGTGATGTAGCCAAGCCCTACGTCTTGAAGTGTGGTGAGTTTTGAAGCGATCTTTGGTACAGCTTTAAAGAACTCAACTGCCTCGTCGATGCTCATATTTAGCACCTCAGCGATGTTTTTGCCCTTGTATAAAATTTCCAAGGTTTGAGCGTTATATCTAGCACCATTACAAACGTCACAAACTACGTTGATATCAGGCAAAAAGTGCATCTCAATCGTGATCTCACCCTCGCCTTGGCACTTCTCGCAGCGCCCACCTTTGACATTGAAGCTAAAGCGCCCTATTTTATAGCCTCTAAGCTTTGCCTCTTTAGTCTGCGCAAATAAATTTCTTATCTCGTCCATCACGCCGGTATAAGTCGCTGGATTTGAGCGTGGAGTGCGACCGATCGGGCTTTGATCGAGGTAGATCACCTTGTCTAAATTTTCAAGTCCGCTTAAATTTACCCCAGCTATCTTTTTCACTTTTTTAGCTCTATTTAGCTGCTCTTGTGCCTCTGGAAGCAAGGTCTGAAGCACTAGTGAACTCTTGCCAGATCCTGAAACGCCGGTGATACCCACAAGATTTCTAAGCGGAAATTTAGCGGTTAAATTTGAGATATTGTTGATATTTACATTTGAAATTTCAAGCCACTTCTCAGCTTTTCTATTTTTTTGATAGTTGATCTTTTTCTTACCATTTATGTATTGTGCAGTCTGAGTATCTGAGCTTAAAAGCTCTTTTGCTGTGCCTGCAAAGACCACATTACCGCCAAATTTACCAGCTCCAGGGCCGATATCTACGATAAAATCAGCCTCCTCTATCGTCTTTTTATCATGCTCGACGACGATTACAGAGTTGCCTTTGGCTTGTAAATTTCTAAGCGTCTTTATGAGTTTTAGTGTATCACGCTCGTGAAGACCGATACTTGGCTCATCAAGCACATACATGACGCCACTTAGCCCGCTTCCTATCTGACTCGCGATCCTGATACGCTGCGCCTCGCCACCACTGATCGTCCTAGCATCACGCCCAAGTGACAAATATCCCAGCCCCACGTCATATAAAAAGAAAAGCCTCTCGTTGATCTCTTTTAAGATAGGCTTTGCGATCGCCTTGTCATAGTCGCTAAGATAGGCGAAATTTTTCTCATTCGAGAAAAAAGCGGTGCAGTTTTCTATGCTCATATCTAAAATTTCACCAAGTCCAAGGCCAGCGACCTTGACCGCTAAACTTTGAGGCTTTAGCCTGTGGCCGTTGCAAGCGTCACAAATTTTCTCACTCATATACTCGTCAAAGTCCTTATAGTCCTTCAAAAGCCCGTGTGAAATTTTAACCACACCGTCAAATTTTCTAAGCAGTTTATTTCGCTTCCAAAAGAACTCAACTTCTTTGACATTTCCATATAAAACGAGCCTCTTTTCATCTTCGCTAAGCTCATAATAGGGCTTTTTGATATCGATGCCATTTTGCTCGCAAAAAGCAAGTAAAAATTTATAGTAATAGCTCATGTTATAGCCATAAAGTAGCTTGATCGCGCCGTTTTCTATCGACTTTTCCTCATCGATGATCTTACTCATATCTAGGCTATATCTTATGCCAAGTCCATCGCAGTGCTCGCAAGCACCCTTTGGCGAGTTAAAACTAAAGCTTAGTGGCTCAAGCGGCGTAAATGAAATTTTACAATCAAAACAAGCCATGTGCTCGCTGTAATGTATAAAACTCTCTTTAAGCCCCAGCTCATCGGCATTTGCGATCTCTACCTCGACCTCTCCAAAGCTCTCATTTAGTGCCTTTTCCACATCACTTGCAAGGCGCTCGTGATTTTGCTCATCGATGGCGATCCTATCAACGATGACCTTTATCGTGTGTTTTTTCGTTTTAGCTAGCTCTATCTCCTCATCAAGCCTCACCACTACGCCATCTATCTGTGCCCTTACAAAGCCTTTTTGGCGTAAATTTTCGATCAAATCCGCCCATGTGCCCTTTTTCTCACGAACTAGCGGCGCATAGATGATCACTTTTGCGCCAAGTGGGAGCTTTGAAATTTCATTTATGATGTCGCTCGCACTCATTTTTGAGATAGGTTTGCCGCATTTATGGCAGTGTTGAACGCCGACCCTTGCGTATAAAAGCCTTAGATAGTCATAAATTTCTGTAATCGTACCAACCGTTGAGCGAGGGTTTTTAGAAGTCGTCTTTTGATCGATCGCAATAGCCGGCGTTAAACCCTCTATCTTATCAACATCAGGCTTACCCACGCGGTCTAAAAACTGCCTAGCATAGCTGCTAAGGCTCTCCATATATCTTCTTTGCCCCTCAGCATAAAGCGTATCAAAGGCCAGCGTACTCTTACCACTGCCACTAAGACCGGTAAAAACTACTAATTTATTTTTAGGAATTTTAAGATTTATATTTTTTAAGTTATGTTCCCTTGCGCCAGTTATTTCAATAATATCGTTCATTAAATTTATACAACCTTTTTAAAATTTTAATCTGT
Source organism: Campylobacter concisus (assembly GCF_902460625.1). Lineage (GTDB taxonomy): Bacteria > Campylobacterota > Campylobacteria > Campylobacterales > Campylobacteraceae > Campylobacter_A > Campylobacter_A concisus_AD. The sequence goes on along the minus strand of NZ_CABPUT010000002.1, from coordinate 179,409 downwards.
AAATTTAGTCTAAAAGTGATAAAAGATTTATAAAGTAGTTTTTCTAAAATTTAAGATCGTAGTTAAATTTAAGGGCTTATTTATATTATTTTCAGCTTTTTTTGATATTCTACGCCAAATTTTAATCTAAGGAGAAAAAATGTCTGTAAAAATAACTGATATATGCATAAGCTGTGGTTCATGTATTGATGAATGCCCAGTTTCAGCTATCGTTGATGATAGCGACAACCCAACTGGAGCAGATACATACTATGTTTATTCAAACAAATGCGTTGAGTGCGTAGGCTACAACGATGAGCCAGCCTGTGCATCTGCCTGTCCAACTGACGGTTGTATCGTATGGGACGCTGTTGTAGCAGGACAACCTTCTCGCGATCAGATCGGTGCTGATGCACGCAATGGTTCTATTCCAGTTATTCAATAAATTTATATTTATAAATTTTAGGCTCAATTTGAGCCTATTTTATTTTTAAGCTTTATTTGATATAATTGCCAACTTCAATTCAAATAACCTAGATTTAAGGAAAAATTTATGCAAAGAACACTTTCTATTATTAAGCCTGATGCTGTTAAGAAAAATGTTGTTGGAAAAATTATAGATAGATTTGAAAGTAACGGCCTAAGGATCGCAGCTGCAAAGAAAATCCAACTTAGTAAATGCGATGCAAAAGCATTTTATGCAGTTCATAAAGATAGATCTTTCTTCAACGATCTAGTCGAATTTATGATAAGCGGGCCAGTTGTGGTTATGGTTTTAGAGGGTGAAAATGCAGTTGCTAAAAACCGCGAGCTAATGGGTGCAACTAACCCAAAAGAAGCAGCTCCTGGCACTATAAGAGCTGATTTTGCTGATAGCATTGATGCAAATGCAGTTCACGGAAGTGACAGCCTAGAAAATGCTGTGAATGAAATAAATTTCTTCTTTGCTTCAAGAGAAATTTGCTAATTTTAGGTCAAGAAAATTGATTATATCTTTTTCTAAAATAGCAAACAAAGATATAAGCTTTGAGCTAGTAGGAAATGATAATTTAGTTTTTATTGGAATTTTAAAAAGAAAAGATCCTTTTTTGGTAAAATGCCAAGGCAAAATAAAAGGGAATATAAATTATGTTTGCGATCGATGTGGTGAAGCATTTATGTTGCCTATCGATCAAGATGTAGAGCTAAATTTAAGTGACGGTATTTATAAAGATAGCGAAAATGAGCTTAGCGATACGATGGAATTTTTTGATGGCAATATTGATTTAAAAGAAGTCTTTGAGAGTGAGTTAGAAGCTTTTAAAAGTGATTATTTCTATTGTGAAAAATGTAAAAATTTATAAAGGAGAGTAAAAATGGCAGTACCAAAGCGAAGAGTGAGTCATTCTCGTGCAGCAAAACGTAGAACACATTATAAAGTTACACTTCCAGTACCTGTAAAAGACAAAGATGGTTCTTGGAAAATGCCTCACCGCATAAACAAAACTACAGGTGAATATTAAAATATGATTCGCATTGCTATCGATGCTATGGGTGGTGATTTTGGTGCAGATCCTATAATATCTGGTGTTATTGATGCACTAAAAGAGACAGAATTTAAAGCTGTATTAGTCGGCGATAGCAATGTCATCAAACCACTCATTCCACAATCTTATTTAAAAAATATCGAATTTTTAGAAGCTAGTGAAGTTATCTCAATGGCAGATGGCGCAACTGATGCGCTTAAAAGAAAAGATAGTACGATCTACAAAGCGATTGAACTTTTAAAAAACAAGGAAGTTGATGCTGTAGTTTCTGCTGGTCATAGTGGTGCAACTATGAGTTTAGCTACCCTAAGAATTGGTAGACTAAAAAATATCTCTCGTCCAGCAATTGCAACACTTATGCCAAATTCAAAAGAGTCTGCGACTTTGGTTTTAGATGTTGGTGCAAATGTTGATTGCAGAAGTGAACATCTGTTTCAATTTGCCATAATGGGTGAAGCCTATGCAAAAGAAATTTTAGGTAGGAAAGAGCCAAAAGTTGGTCTTTTATCAAATGGCGAAGAAGAAAGCAAAGGCAATGAAGTTAGCAAAGAAGCCTTTAAATTAGTTTCTAGGCTTGATAGCTTTGTTGGTAATGCAGAAGGCAATCAAATTTTTGATGGTAGTATCGATGTAATGGTTTGTGATGGTTTTATGGGAAATATTCTTTTAAAAACTAGCGAAGGCGTTGCAGATGCTATAGGTAAAATTATCAAAAAACAAATTAAAAAATCACCTCTTGCTATAGCTGGCTCTGTACTCATGAGAAAAGTTTTTAAGACACTTAAAAAACAGGTTAGCTATGACGAATATGGCGGTGCACCACTTCTTGGTGTAAATGGTTGTGTTATCATAAGTCACGGCAAAAGTAATTCAAAAGCTATAAAAAATGCAATTTTTCAAGCAATAAAATTTGCTAATTCAAACATAAATAAAGTTATCGAAGAAGAACTTTCGCACTTTGCAAGGTAAAATATGCCAAAAGCTTCACTGATTTCTATCGCTTCTTATATTCCAGAAAAAATTCTAACAAATTTTGACTTTGAAAAAATGGTTGAAACAAGTGATGAATGGATAGTAAAGCGAACAGGTATCGAGCAAAGGCATATTGCAACTAACGAAACAACAAGTGACCTTGGTACAAAGGCTGGTGAATTAGCCATAAAACGCTCAGGACTTGATAAATCTCAAATAGATGCAATCATCTGTGCCACAATATCTCCAGATCATCTTTGTATGCCTTCTACTGCTTGCAAAATAGCTGCAAATTTGGGTTTAAACTATGGAGTTACAGCATTTGATATAAGTGCGGCTTGTACCGGTTTTATTTATCTTTTAGAACTTGCAAATTCTCTCATTGTTAGCGGTGCCAAAAAGAATGTTTTAATCATTGGAGCCGAAAAATTAAGCTCTATTGTTGACTATACAGATAGAAGCACTTGTATATTATTTGGTGATGGAGCAGGTGCAGCTGTAATTAGTAGTAGTAATGGTAATGAGATCATCGATATCCATACAGCAAGTGACGGCAAACAAGCTGAACTTTTAATAACTCCAGGATGTGGGAGTGTATTTCCAGCTAGCGAGGAAACACTAAAAAATAGGTTAAATTTTATCCATATGAGTGGAAATGAAGTTTTTAAAATAGCAGTTCAAACACTTAGCAAAAGCGTAATAGAAATTTTACATGCAAATAAAATGCAAAGCGAAGATATTGATTTTTTTATACCACATCAAGCAAATATAAGAATAATAGATGCAGTAAAAAATAGATTAAATTTTAAAGATGAGCAGTGTGTCTTGACTGTTGCTAAATATGGCAATACAAGCTCCGCTTCAATTCCGATGGCTATAAATGATGCCTATGAAGACGGCCGTATCAAAAATGGTTCAGTTTTGCTTCTTGATGCATTTGGTGGCGGCTTTACATGGGGATCAGCAATTCTAAAATTTGGTGGAAAAAATTTTAGCGACTTACAATAATTACAGCAAGTAATTTTCTAAATTTTTAGTAACGCTTTTACTAATTTCTTTCAAGTATTCTCATCAATAAAATTTTTAAAATTCAAATTTTTAACACTTTTAACAAAAATCCATTTTCTACTCTTATCAATAACGCTAAATTTACTACAAAAAAAATTTCTAAAATATGTTTAAACTAAATTTAATTTTGAATAGATATAATTTCGCAATCAATAAAATTTATTATTAAGTAGAACAAATGTTAGTAACAAAAAAAGCACCTGATTTTACAGCTGCAGCAGTTTTAGGAAACAATCAAATTGTAAATGATTTTAATCTTTATAAAAATATTGGCGAGAAAGGCGCGGTTGTATTTTTCTATCCAATGGATTTTACTTTTGTTTGCCCAAGCGAAATTATCGCATTTGACAAAAGATATGACGAGTTCAAGTCACGTGGTATCGAAGTTATCGCAGTTTCATGCGACAACCAATTCTCCCACTTCGCATGGAAAGAGACTCCGGTAAACAAAGGCGGTATTGGTAAAGTTCGCTTCCCTATCGTAGCTGATATGACAAAATCAATCGCTCGCGGATTTGACGTACTTCTAGAAGATGCTGGTGTAGCACTTCGCGGCTCATTCTTACTAGACAAAGATGGCACTGTTCGCCATGCAGTTATTAATGATCTTCCACTTGGCAGAAATATCGATGAGATGATAAGAATGGTTGATACTATGCTATTTACAAATGAGCACGGCGAAGTTTGTCCAGCTGGTTGGAATAAAGGTGATGCTGGCATGAAACCAAGCACTGAAGGTGTTGCTGACTACCTTTCACACAACGAAGGCAAACTATAATCAACAGAAATTTCTAGGTATCCTTTACCTAGAAATTTCTTCTCCAAATAAATTTAAATACTTTTTTAATATAACTTTTTATATCATAGCCTTGGCTTTAATCAATAACATTCCGGAGACTACATGGATTTTAAAGGCAGGCAAGAGCTTGTAATAAACTGCGAAGACAGCATACTTAAATTAAGAGATAAATTTATCGATGACGGTATCAAATTTTGTAGGCAACTAACATTTATCGTGCCACACGATCAGGTAAAAATTTGCCTTGAAAATATCTTTGATACACTACTTATTCAAAAGCCAAATGCTACGCAGCTACAAGATGATTTGAATAATCTAATACCAAAATCAAATGCAAGAGATGAATTAATAAATTTCCTACTTTTAAATTTGACTTTAAATTTTAGTCACTCTTGCAACAATAGCACCTTCGTAGGTTATTTCGTAAATGCCGTTTCAAGAATCAAAGAAATTTTATGTGGCGCCAAAGACCAGCAAGAAACGAATGTAAAAGATATGATTGAAACCGGAACATTTTTTTATGAAGATCCGATCAATACATTCACTCGCATGAAAAAAGCCAAGGTAAGGCCAGAACTTTTAAATTTATATGATGGATTAAATATAAAATATGAGGCTGAAATTTTAGAAGTTAAAGAAGATAGTGTCGTTTTTCGCGTGGATATGATGCAAATTTTAGCAATGAAGCAAGACGGCAAAGGTTTTATTTTGCCAAATAGCTTTTTCTCAAAGCCATTATGTGCTGATATTGTTAATTACAATATAGTCAATAAAGGCGTCACTCTTTCAAATTTCTTACGAAATACGACGATGTACGCATATAAAAGAAAATTCCAACGTATCTTGCCAAATCGTTTTACCAAAGCTATTATCAAAGGCAAGCAAGACAAGATCGAAGGTAGCCTTTATGATGTTTCTGAAGGTGGCATAAGCGTATTAAGCCCGCAAACTACAAATTTTCAAGATGGAGAAGAACTAGAAGCGACCTTTGAAATCTTAATCGCGCCAGATAAAGTAAAAAACGTGACTTTAAAACTAAGACTTGTTACAGAGCTGGCATATAAAGGCTACATTAGATACTGTATGAAGCTTATCGATGATGATGAAACGATAAAAGATTTTACGCAAAAGCGCATAAAAGAGACGCTTGACGAGCTTCGCTCACGTATAAATTTATACGAATAAGGCAATCAGTGAAAACAATACAAGAAAATTTAAAACTTTTTTATATCGGACTAAAAGACAAAGAGCCATTTTTTTATAAAAATAAGGATCTAACCACTCACGCAGCCATCATTGGTATGACAGGTAGCGGTAAAACAGGCCTTGGTATCACGCTTTTAGAAGAAGCCTGCATAGACAATATACCTTCTATCATCATCGATCCAAAAGGCGATATCACAAATTTAGCCCTCACTTTTCCGCAGATGAGGCCGGAGGATTTTTTACCCTACATAGATGAAGCAGAAGCGGCTAATAAAGGTCAAAGTGTAGAGGAATTTGCCGCTGCTCAAGCCGAGCTTTGGAAAAACGGCGTAGAATCGAGTTTTCAAGATCTTGAGCGAGTAAAAATTTTAAAAGAGAGCGCTAACTTTAACATCTACACACCAAAAAGCTCAGCTGGCATAGGCGTGGCGCTACTTAGCGACTTTGCCTGCCCAAATATCACTGATGAAGAAATTTTTAGCAACTATATAAATTCGCTTGCAGCCTCGGTATTATCTCTTGTAGGTATAAATTCCGAGGACATGAATTCAAAAGAACAGCTTCTCATCTCAACCATATTTGATACTAAATTTAAAGAGCAAAAAGACGTCAGTATAGAAGAGCTCATAAATTTCATCGCAAATCCGCCTTTTAAAAAGATAGGCGTCTTTGACGTGGATACCTTCTATCCAAGCAGTGAGCGCCTAAAGCTTGCCATGAAGATAAACGCACTTATCGCAAGCCCAAGTTTTAAAGGCTGGACGCAAGGCATTAGGCTAGAAATTTCAAAGATGCTTTTTGATGAAAACGGCAAAGCAAAGTGCAATATCTTTACGATCTCACACCTAAATGACGCCGAGAGGATGTTTTTTGTCACCCTTTTACTAAACGAGATTATCGCGTGGATGCGCGGTACTGAGGGTACTAGCTCGCTTAGAGCGATCCTTTATATGGATGAAATTTTTGGCTTTTTCCCGCCAAACGCAAACCCTCCATCGAAAACGCCTATGCTCACGCTCTTAAAACAAGCCCGTGCATTTGGTCTTGGCTGCGTATTAAGCACGCAAAACCCAGTCGATCTTGACTATAAAGGTCTAAGCAACATCGGCACTTGGTTCATCGGTCGCCTCCAAACAGCACAGGATAAAGCACGCGTGATCGACGGGCTAAGCGGCATCGCGGACTCAAGCTTAGACAAAGCTTCACTTGAAAATCTCATATCAAATTTGGCAAAAAGAAATTTCTTACTCAAAAATATAAACGAGGACGGCTTAAACGTCATCTCCACGCGCTGGGCGCTTAGCTATCTAAAAGGACCACTCAGCCGCGAGCAAATTTCAAATTTGATGAAAGATAAAAAAGAAAATTTAAGCACTCAAAGCGTGGATAAAAGCGAGATGAAATTTAGCATAAAGCCCATAATCTCAAATGAAATCACGCAACTTTATACTAATTCAAAAACCCTTACACCAAACCTACTAGCAAGCGCAAAGATAAGAATTTATGACACCAAAAAAGGTATCGATAGCGTTTATGAAGTAAGCTATCTTTATGAACTAAACGAAGATGACAATGAGCCAAACTGGGATGAGGCTAGCGAAGGCATGCACATCGATGCAAGCTTGGATAAACCAAGTGACGCAAGCTTTGCAGCCGTGCCAAATTTCATCTTAAAAGCTAAAAATTTTGACAATATCCAAAAAGATTTTAAAGAGTATCTGTATAGAAATTTCAAATTTAACACCTTTGAAGCATTGGGAATTTATTCAAAAAACAATGAAACAAAGGAGCAGTTTTATATCAGGCTTCAAGATAAGTGCAATGAAATTTTAGAAGAACAAACCGCAAAACTTACAGCAAAATTTGAAAAAGAGCGAAAAAGCTTACAAGATAAGCTAAACAAGGCTCTAGCAAAGCTTGATAAAGAGCAAAAAGAGATGACCACAAGTGGGCTTGATGCTGCCATAAATATAGGCGCTAGCATACTTGGAGCGATATTTGGCAACAAGCTTTTATCTCGTCAAAATGCGGGCAAGATCGCATCGAGTGCAAGAAGCGCTAATAGAGTCTTAAAAGAGCAAAGTGACGTCAAGCTTAGCGAGCAAAGCGTAAATGATATAAATTTAGCCATAAGCGAACTTGAGGAGAAATTTGAAAAAGAAAGCGACGAGCTAAAAGAAGCAAATGATATAAAAAATATCACCATAAATGAAATACAAATTTCACCAAAGAAAAGTGATATCTATGACGAGAAAGTCGTACTTTTGTGGAGATGATTTATAAAATAATTAGTATTTTTTTACTATCATTTCTGTTAAATTTAAAAGGTAAAATATGCAAAATTTAATACTTTATGCCGTTAGTTATTTACTTGGAAGCATTCCATCTGGTCTCATTCTTGCAAAAATTTTTGGGCATGTCGATATAAAAAATGAAGGTAGCAAGAGTATCGGTGCGACAAATGTTTTAAGAGTTTTAAAACAAAAAGATCCAAAATTAGCCAAAAAACTAGCCATTTTAACGATAGTCTGTGATGTTTTAAAAGGCGTTTTGCCACTTATTGTCGCTTCATCTTTAGGAGCTAGTCAAAGCGTGCTTTGGACTATGGCGGTTTTAAGCGTGGCTGGACATTGTTTTTCTATATTTTTGGGCTTTCAAGGCGGCAAAGGCGTGGCAACTGGAGCTGGAGTGATCGCATTTTTCTTACCAGTTGAGATCATTATCGCTCTAGCTGTTTGGTTTGTGGTCGGAAAATTTTTAAAAATTAGCTCTCTTGCTTCACTTTGCGCGTTGATAGCTCTCATAGCATCAAGCTTTATAATCCACCCAGAGTTAGATGAAATTTATACACACGCTCCGATACTAATCATCGCATTTTTGGTGGTTTATAAACACATACCAAATATCATTCGTTTAATATCCGGTAAGGAGAAAAAAGTCGTATGAAAAGCGAGATGACGACGATCATTAAAGATTATAAATTTGAAACGATCATCGGAATGCTTGATTTTGAGCGAGTCGCTAAGCAAGAGGTGCAAATGAATCTAGAAATTTGCTCAACTGGCTTTATTGATTATGTTTTAATTATTGACTTTGTTAAAAATTTTTATAATGAAAGACAGTTTCAAAGCGTTGAAGAGTCGCTTGAAGAAACTAGCAAAGCGTTAAAAGAGAAATTTGGCTCACTAACTAGCCTTAAAATGGAAATTTTAAAAACAGAAATTCTACCAAATGCAGTTGTTGGAGCAAAAATAAACACTATTTTTTAAAAATTTATTAAACTATCTTGAAATATTGCTTAATTTATGATACAATCGCCCATAAATTTTAGTTTAAGGAAGCAAAATGCGTATTTTAATAGTTGAAGATGAAGTGACGCTAAATAAGACGATTGCTGAGGGCTTGCAAGAGTTTGGCTATCAAACTGATAGCTCTGAAAATTTTAAAGATGCTGAGTACTATATAGGCATAAGAAATTACGATCTAGTTTTGACTGATTGGATGCTCCAAGATGGCGATGGCATAGATCTTATAAATATCATCAAACACAAATCTCCACGCACTTCAGTTGTAGTTCTTTCTGCAAAAGATGACAAAGAAAGCGAAATAAAAGCACTTAGAGCTGGTGCTGATGACTATATCAAAAAACCATTTGATTTTGATATCTTAGTAGCTAGACTAGAGGCTAGACTACGCTTTGGTGGCACAAATATTATAAAAATCGATGAGCTCATCATCAATCCAGATGAGGAGAAGATCACATATTTGGGTCGTGATATTGAGCTTAAGGGCAAACCTTTTGAAGTCTTAACTCATCTTGCAAGACACTCAGATCAGATCGTATCTAAAGAGCAACTACTTGATGCTATCTGGGAAGAGCCAGAGCTTGTCACTCCAAACGTTATTGAAGTCGCTATCAACCAAATCCGCCAAAAAATGGATAAACCACTAAATATTTCAACAATTGAAACTGTTAGAAGACGCGGATATAGATTTTGTTTTCCCAAAAAAGCCTAAGGAATAGATTTATACTACAATTAGCATCTGGTGCCATGATGCTAATTGTAGTTATTTCGGTAATGCTTTATCACTATATAAGGGTTACCGTTTTTCAAAGTGTAGTTAATGAGCTAAACTATCAAGCAGAAGCTTATAAAAAAAATCCTCAGAATTTCAATCCTTTAAATTCAAAAACATTTACGATAGAAAATCCAAATAAAACTCTAGCAATGATAAAAACAGACGAGCCACAAGATAGAGAAACATATATCGTAACACGAAAATCAAAGGATCAGAGTAAAACTTTTTTAATAACAAAACTCGATGAAAGTAGTTATTTAAGCCTAGAAAAAGATACTACACTTCAAGCTCATATAGTAGAAGAAATTTTTATAGATATTATAATCGTAAATGTATCAGCGATACTTTTGGTGCTTTTTTATGCACTATTTTTATCAAGAATGCTTTTAATACCTATAAAAATTTTGAGTCACAAGCTTACAAATTTAGACGAAAAATTTCTTCATGAGATCGATATAAAAAGTCTACCAGATGAGTTTTTGCCACTTGGACAGAGCATAAATAGGCTAATCTCTCGCATCCAAACATTTGTCTTATACCAAAAAGAACTTTTTGTAGGCGTGGCACATGAACTAAAAACGCCGCTGGCCGTAATGAAAACAAAAAATGAAGTTACACTTTTAAAGCCACGCGAGAGCGAAAAATATATCGAGGCTCTAAAATCAAATAATGAAGCTATAAACGGCATGAACGCAATGATAAGTTCTGTGCTTGAGATCGGCCGCCAAGAGGGAGCTCAGTTTGAAGAGCCAGTAAATACCGATGTTATAGGATTTTTAAAAAAACTTGCTAAAAACTATGAGATACTTGCAAAAAATGATGAAAAAAATATAAAACTAGACCTAAAGCCAGAAATTTTAAATCTAAAAATACAAACTAGCTTGCTAACTCACATTGTGCAAAATTTTGTTCAAAATGCCATTAAATTTTCACCAAAAAATAGCACTATTACGATTAGCTCTAAGCTCATAAAAAATAAATTTATCATCGAAGTAATAGATGAAGGAATAGGCATAGATGAGAGCAAAGATTTATTTGCTCCATTTAAAAGATACGGCGACAAAGGTGGTGCTGGGCTTGGGTTGTTTCTAGCTAAAGGTGCAGCGCAGGCTCTTGGTGGCGAAGTAGATATTAAAAATAGAAACGATAGAGGCGGTGCGGTCGCAAGCCTAGTTTTAAATATAAAAGGATAAAAATGGCAAAGAGAACCGCAGTAATCGACCTTGGCTCAAATTCTATGCGAATGGCGATATTTGAGAGAACGTCACGCTTAGCGTTTTTTATACTAGCTGAATATAAAACAAAAGTGCGTCTAGGCGAAGGTGGATATGGCTCAAACAATGAAATATCCGAAAGCTCAATGGAAAAAGCGCTAAAGGCTTTTAGCGAATTTTCAAATATCATAAAAAGCTACAAATGCAATAAAATCTTATGTGTTGGAACTTCAGCGCTTAGGGACGCTCCAAACGCAAATGTTCTAATTTCTCTTTTAAGAAAAAAGCTTGGTATAAATTTAAAAGTCATTGACGGCAAAGAAGAGGCTACTTTTGGTGCGATTGCAGCCAAAAATTTACTCCATAACATCGATGAATGCGTCACTATAGATATCGGTGGCGGATCAACTGAGCTTGCCAGAATAAGCAAAGGCAAAATAATAGATACGCTCTCGCTTGACATTGGTACAGTTAGATTAAAAGAGCTTTTTTTTGATAAAAAAAACTTAAATAAATTGCCAAAATTTCTAGAACAAGTTACAAAACAAATAGATGAGCGATTTAAATGCCAAAATATAATTGCTATTGGTGGCTCTCTTAGAGCGATATCATCCGCCATAATGAGTAAAAATTCATATCCGCTCTCTTCGCTTCATGGCTTTTGCTACAAGCTTAGCGACGAGCAAGCCTACATCGAGAGCATTGCAAATATTAGCGTGCTTGAGCTAAATAAATTTCCTATAAAAAAAGATAGATACGACACCATTAGAGAGGGTGCACATATCTTTTTGACCCTCGCCAAAGCTCTAAATGCCAAAAATATTATAACAAGCGGGGTTGGTGTAAGAGAGGGAGTGTTCTTAAAAGATTTTTTACGCCCTAGCCTTAAATTTCCGCAAAATTTTAATCCAAGTATCAAAAGTTTGCAAGATCGTTTTATATTATCATGCAATAAATCGGTCACAAGATATGCAAAAGATATATTTATGGTATTAAAAAAGCTTCACGGTCTAAGCAATAACTATCTTGAAGTGCTTTTAGTTGCTACAAAACTTCACAATGTTGGTCAAGAGATTGGCTTTTATGGCGATCATAAAAACTCAGCCTATATAGTCTTAAATGCCTTAAATTATGGCTTTTCGCACGAACAAAAAGCATTGATTGCAGTAGTAATTGGCACAAACGGAAAGAAAAATATATATGAATTTGAGCGATATAAAAATTTACTTCCAAAAGCCGAGTGTATAAGATGGCTGAGCTTTATACTCTCACTTGCAAAGGCACTTGATCTAACCTGTGAAAGGCTGAATTTAAACTTCGAATTTAGTGGGCATACGCTAAAAATAGAAGGCGCAAAAGAATTTGCTATGGCAAAAGAAGAGATAAAAAAAATCACAAAACCTGAAATTTTTGCTATTTCGTTTGTATAAATTTTGAAACTAGCTTTAACGCATAAAATTTAAATTGGATGAGAATTTTAGCTAAAACTACTAAAATTCTCCGCTCATTTTATCTTTATAGTTACTTAAACTATTTTTTCGCTCTTCTAAAAATGAGCTTAGTTTTTTCTTGTTCTCTTCAAAAAATATAGCAAAATCCTGCTCATTTTGTATCTTGTCTTCACCAAAGCTATCAAGCATTACATTTGAGCTACCAACTATCACTAAATAACGCCTATTTTCATAGCTTAATAGCATTAGCTTATTCGTGCGATCAAGATACTTTTCATATATTATATTGACGTTACTATTTTGATTTTTAAGTAGCCAGTTCATTGATTTTGTATCATTTTGAGACTGATTTCTAGGTGTTTTAAACCCGCTAAAATCATTACTCTTTGAAGTAATATATCTTTTAAATACATATAAAAATACAAGAAGCGCAATAAGCACACTTAAGACTATAAAATACCTTGAGTCTATATTCAGCATAGGCTCTTCATCTATCTTTGGAGTACTAGGGGTCTCTATTTTTGCACTAGCTTGAGGCATATTTTGTATTTGAGGTTTTGCATTTTTTAGAGTTACACGAATGCGGAGTCCAAAACTATCAGTCGTCTTTGAAGCATTTACGATAATAGCATCATTTGAGCGCAAATTTAAGACAAGCGAGTTTTGCTTTGGCTCTATCTCAAGCTCTTGAATAATCTTTGAGTTTATATCTTTACTGGCACTTTGATCGTAATTTAGCGAATTTAATATCAAAGATGTTGTGTCTTTTTCTCGCTTTTGAAAGATATTGCCCTCATACGGCGCATCAAAGCTAAGCATGATATCAACCCTGTCGGTGCGCTCATAGATGTTGTATGTTAGCAAGTTTGAGGCAAAGATCTGCGTAGCAAAAAGCACAAAAAATAGTACAAATTTCATAAAAGTTCTTTTTTGAAGTACTGAATAACTGACTTTGAGTCCAAAATTTCATTTATCCTGATGGCTAAATTTTTCTCATAAACCATTACTTCGCCTTTTCCAAAAATTCTATTATTTATATATAGCTCCACGCTCTCGCCAGCTGGTTTTTCGAGGTCTATGACCGAGCCAGCTTCAAATTTCAAAAGCTCATTTATGCTAACTGTGGTAGTTCCTAGCTCAGCTATAAAATCAACGCTTATATCCATAAGCTCATCATAGCTCTTAAAAAGCCCTAGCTGTTCTAGCGTCTCTATCGCACTCTCGTCGTTCATTGTATATCGTAGCCTATTTGAAATGTTCTATTTTTTATTTTATATACAAATTTCTCTTTTAGCTTTATGCCAAAATTTTCAACTTCGCCTAAAAATTCAGGCGTTCCAAGCTTATAAGCATTTGGCTCTTTTTCATTTAGTAAATTTTTAGCTTTGCCAATGATCTGATTTGCTATCTCTTTACAAAGATCGTCTAGATCACCACCATCAACATCTTCGTGACCAAAAAAGACATTCATGAAAATTTTCAAAGTATCTTTTTTAAAAAATAGGTAAAAATGATACTCGTTTTTGCCCTTATAGACTGGTATGCTAGCTCCGTAAAATCCTTTGCCTAGACTCTTGCCAAACTCTAAATCTAGCCCTAAAGTATCCTTGCAAAGATAGCTTGTAGCTTCATCTATAACTTTTCTCATATCTCTTCCTTAAGACTTGAAATGCATTTTCAATTATACTTTGGCTTTACTAAATTAGCTATAAATTTATTAAGCATTTTAAAAGAGCTTATCTATCTCTTTTACTAGCTTTTCACCGCTAAATTCGGCACAAAGCTTAACTATTTGCGTACCTATTATCGCTCCATCAGCATATTTTTTCACTTCGCTAACATCATCTTTATTTTTGATACCAAAGCCCACAGCCACTGGCAGATCGCTCTTTTTCTTAAGCTCTAGGACCAAATTTTTTATCCTATCTTCATCAGCCCTTTTTGAGCCGCTAACACCGATCGCACCAAGAGCGTAGATAAATCCTGAGCCAAATTTCAAAATTCCATCCGCCCTGCTCCCAGAAGTGACGCTAATAAGTGGTATCAGGCTTAAATTTAGCTCCTTACATTTTAGAGCAAATTCCTCGCACTCCTCGCAAGGCAGATCCGGCACGATAAAGCCGCTAACTCCAGCCTCAACTGATCTTTTTAGAAATTTATCAACGCCGTAAGCAAAGATGATGTTGTAATAGACCAGAAAAACAAGTGGCTTTGTCACTTTTGCCTTACAACTCTCAAGCATATCAAAGACAATATCCGTATTTACGCCATTTTGCACCGTCTCAAAGCTAGCTTGCGCGATGAGTTTTCCGTCAGCCAGTGGGTCAGAGTAAGGGATGCCGATCTCGACTAGATCAAGTGTGCTCTCATCTAAATTTTCTAAAAATTCCTTCGTTTTTTCTAGGCTTGGATATCCGGCCACGATGTAGCCGATGTTTGCCTTTTTGCCGTTAAATGCGCTTCTAACCTTATCCATAAATTTTTCCTTTTTCGTAGCCGATAACTGTGTTTATGTCCTTATCGCCCCTGCCTGAGATATTTACGACGATAACGCTTTTTTTATCAAGTTTTGGGCAAAGCTTCTCCAGATACGCCACCGCATGCGCGCTCTCGATAGCTGGGATGATGCCCTCCATCTTGCTTAGAAAATACAAGGCATTTATGCACTCATCGTCGGTCACGGCTTCGTATTTTACCCTTTTAATGTCGTTTAGATGGGCGTGCTCTGGACCGATACCTGGGTAGTCTAAGCCTGCTGAGATGCTGTGAACTGGCGAGATCATGCCATACTCATCTTGCAAAACCGTCGTTTTCATGCCGTGGATGATACCGGTTTTGCCTTTGCTAAGCGTAGCAGCGTGATAGGGCGTCTCTATGCCAAGACCGCCAGCCTCAATACCTACTAAATTTACGCTCTCATCGTCCAAAAACGCACTAAAAATGCCAATAGCATTACTACCGCCACCAACGCAGGCGATGACGTAGTCTGCCTTTTTGCCATAGTCTGCAATCTGGGCTTTGGCCTCTGTACCGATAATGCTTTGGAAGTCACGCACGATCTTTGGGTATGGGTGCGGACCAACGGCTGAGCCAATGACGTAAAATGCACTCTCTATCTCATTTACCCACGCTTGTATGGCTGCTGTAGTCGCCTCTTTTAGCGTTTTTAGCCCGTCTTCTACGCTCACCACCTTTGCGCCAAGAAGCTGCATACGAAAGGCATTTAGCTGTTGTCTAGCCACGTCTGTAGCTCCCATATACACATCACACTCCAAGCCCAAAAGTGCCGCTGCAGTCGCTGTTGCCACGCCGTGCTGACCAGCTCCAGTCTCAGCTAAAATTTTCTTTTTACCCATTTTTTTAGCAAGCAGTGCTTGAGCCAGTGCGTTATTTATCTTGTGCGCGCCAGTGTGGTTTAGATCCTCTCTTTTTAGGTAAATTTCATGTCCATAGTGCTCGCTTAGGCGCTTTGCAAAAAAGAGCGGACTAGGCCTGCCAACGTAGTTTTTCAAAAGATCATCAAGCTCATCTTTAAACTCTTTTGTCTTTGCGATGCTCTCATAAGCATTTTCTAGCTCATCAAGGGCAAACATCACCGTCTCAGGCACGAACTGCCCGCCAAATTTTCCAAAATACGCCTTGCTATTCATTTTTATCCTTTACTTTTAATTTATTCTGTTGTTTGATATCCTACAATTTCCAACCCACTACTCTATTTTTTCTACCTGTTCTTTTTGTAAATACTTTTGCAGGTGTGCTTTGTTTAGTAAGTACAGAAGAGAAAGGATGTCTTTTGCAGTCTTTTGTTTTTCAATTTCGCTAATGCAAGAGAAAAAATCAAGAGTTTTTGTTTTATCCTCTGCATGACTTTCACCGTGCAAAACCAAACGATACATTAAATTTTCAAAATAAGCTTGTTGTTCTAGGCTTAAATTGACTACTATTGCCTTATCTCTCGCAATGTCTTCTATGCCACACTGATAATTAAATGTACCAAAGGCTTCTAGTACTTTTCTCATATTATTGCCAATATTTACATTTTCTGATATAGAGTTATTTGCATAATCATAAATTTCGTTTAAAAGAGTTTTATATTCCGAATACTTTTTACCAAAGTCCACAAATTGATGTTCTTTGAGCTCTTTTTGTATAAAAATAACATCTTTCTTATTTCTGTTTTCTCGTTCATCATAAAATTCTACTTTTGGCAAATTGTTTATAATCTTTTGCATATCAAACGCACTCATCAAATCATGAGTTAAAATTATCATCTTACTTTTATTGCAGCCAGTCATAATTTTATGAATTTGGTAATTTAAAAACGACATTATCCCAACTCTATTTTCAAAATCAAAGCTAGAAATTGGATCATCTATAACTATAAATTTTGGTTTTGTATAAAATTCCTCACTATTTTCGCCTTTGAAAATTTCGGTAAAAAAATAGCTTAATGCAATGGCGTTTCGCTCGCCGGTCGAGACGTCTTTGGCTTTTACTCTATTGCCGTTTGATTTTAAGACATATTGCCCTTGATTTTCGCTAAGTTCAAGCCTACCTTCTTTGAAAAATATATATTTTAGATGTTCATTAATCTTATCTTGAGCTATATTTATCTGCTCCTTTTGAGCATTTAGTTCTGAAATTTTACTACTTATACACTCCAGTCGTCTGTCATTGTGATATTTTTTACTATTTAAGGCCTGCATAATTCTTAGCTTTTCTTCATAATAGTTAAAATTATCTTTTATCTCGCAATAGGTTATTTGTTTATTCAATCTTTCAAGCTCTTGTTTTAGCTCGTTTGCTCTAGCTTTTTGTGTCATAAAAGCTTGTCTTTTTTGCTCAAGCTGATCTAAATCTCGATTCAATTCATTAACTAAGTTATCAAAATTTGCATCTAAATTTAAGGCAACGAATGGATTTTGTATCTTTTGATTTAGTTTGTCTGTGACTTCAGTTTGACAAATTTCAATTTGCATTTTTATAGCATCAAACAAATCTTCATCTAGCTTACCAATATCTGATAATTTTTTTAAATCATCCAGTAAAATTTGAATTTCTTGTTTCTTATTTTCTAAATTCGTCCGATGGTTTTGTATCTCTGGATTAAAAATAGCTTCTAAACTTGATAAAACTTCTTTTTTATACTCATCTGTTAGTTTTTGAAAACAATATGGACAAATATTGCTATCGCCTTCCATTATATTTTTTGTTATTTGGTCGCTTTGTATAATTTGTTTTATTTCTTCTTCTCTCGGACTTAATTGTTTTTGTTCTACTCGGTGTAGCAAAAGCTGCTTAATGTCTTCAAAATTTAACTTTTTTATATCTTCCGAAAAATTTAAATCGCTTTGCATATCTTCGTAGGATTTAAGTTTTTCATCAAAGTTATTTTTCAGCTCATCTGTACTTACATCTGTTTCAAAATGATCTATGATATTTTTTGCGAATTCTATTGTTTTATTTTGTAAATTTCTATTTGTATTTCCTAAAATATTTTTCTCTCGTTCGGCAAAGTTATCTTTTAAGCTTTTTATTATGTCATACTTATATTTTTCAGGATTATCTGTATTTTGTATATCACTATATTTTTGAAAATCTTCTTGATATTTACTTTGTCTTCCTTTTAATTTTTCATTAATCCTTTTTGCTTTTTCAAGCTTCTCATCTATATCTTTCGCTTTTCCAAGTAAAACTATCGCGTCTAAACCATTATTTTTAATTTTAACTTTACTATTTACATACTCTTCATTAAATACAAAAATATTCTTTTTCTGATCTTCGTTTGTTAAATCTACTGCTGCGCCGCTTTTGTCTATAATTTGGCTAGCAATAAGAGATTGATTGTTTTGTTCGACGGTATCAAAAGCTTGAGAAATAGTACTTTTACCGCTTCCGTTTTTGCCATAGATTAAACAAAATCTATGGTACTCTTTCTCAAAAAAATTTAATTTTACTTCACTTTGAAAGCACTTTCCCTGAATTTTTATGCCACAAAAATTACTAAACATTGTATTATTCACTCCAATGTGTTGTTAAATTTTACTACATTTAAAATTCTCTCTATCTTTTGCGTATCTTTTATGCCGTTTTCATTTTCGACTTTGGAGTTGATATCGACTAGATATGGCTTAAATTTGAGCGCTTCTTTTATATTGTGCTCGCCTATGCCCCCAGCCATGCCGAATTTAAATTCTGCCTCTTTTAAAATTTCCCACTCAAAGCTAGTGCCGTTTCCGCCAGCATTTTCGCCCTTGCAGTCAAAAAGCGCCATGTCAAAATGCTTAAAATCAACCTCTGGCAATCTATCTTTCACGCTAAAAACCTGCCAAACCTCAAGTCCCATATCTTTTAAATTTGCACCTAAATTTTCACTCACCACTCCATGCACCTGAGCCACGTCAAGACTAGCAAACTGGCAAATTTCAATTATCTCACAATCACTTTGCTCCGCAAAAACACCGACAACTTTTTTGCCCTTGCTGTGAGCAAATTTCGCTATCTGCCTAGCTAAATTTAGCTCGACCTTTCTTTTACTTTTGGCAAAGATTAACCCTATAAAATCAACATCCAAAGCACAAACCGCACTTGCCTCATCTAGCGTTTTGATGCCACAAATTTTAACTAGCACCATTAGCCCCAGCCTTTATAAACTCTTCATAAAATTTATACGCCTTACCAGAATTTATCGCCTCAAGCACCATTTTTTTGGCCTCGTCCGGGCTCTTTGCGCCATCAGCTGCATAAAGCGCAAACATCGCGTTAAAGACAATGATGTCAAATTTCGCCCCCTGCTCCTCGCCTTTTAGCGTGCGGATCAATGTTTTGGCGTTTTCTTCAGGTGTGCCACCCTCGATATCGCTGTGAAGCGCTCTTTTAAAGCCAAACTGCTCTGGCGTGATGCTATACTCAAAAATTTCTCCATTTTTTAGCTCCACAACGCTTGTTTCACTACAAAGCGTGATCTCATCAAGTCCGTCATCGCCGCGAACGACCAAAGCGTGCTTTCTGCCAAGGATCTTAAGCGTCTGGGCGTAGAGCTTTAGCACTGGTTTGTGATAGACGCCAACTAGCTGATTTGTAAGGTTCAAATTTGGATTTAAAAGCGGTCCAAGTACGTTAAATACGGTCCTTATACCAAGTCTTTGGCGCACTTCTCTCACCTCGCCAACTAACGGATGAAAAAATGGTGCATGGAAAAAGGCTAAATTTTTACTAGCTAAATTTTCACGCTGTTTTGCCAATGATTTTTCACTTTTTACGCCTAAAATTTCAAGCACATCAGAGCTGCCTGACTTGCTTGAAACTGCCTTATTGCCGTGCTTTGCGACCTTTATGCCAAGGCTTGCAAGGATAAATGCCACAGTAGTTGAGATATTTATCGTCTTAAAGCCATCGCCTCCAGTACCGCAAAGATCGATCATAGGCGTATCGTCGCGGTAAGTTTGCGAGTATCTTAGGATATTTTTTGCAAGCGCAGCAAGGCTTTTTGGATAGAGGCTCTTTTCGCTAATGAGAACCAAAAGGGCTGAAAGCTGCACTATCTCGTACTCTTTGCTGGCTATTATCTCGCAAATTTGCTCAAAGTCGCTATCGTCAAGCGGGATATTCTCTTGAAGCTTGATAAGATATGGCTTAAGAGAGCGAATTTTTGGCTCTTTAACCTCATCTTTTGCCTTATAATTTACAAAATTTTCAACGATCTTTTTACCGTATTGTGTGAAGTAGCTCTCTGGGTGAAACTGGATGCCAAAGATCGGCTTATCTTTAACGCTAAGTGCCATAACTACGCCATCATCGCTCACCGCATCAGCACTTAAGCTAGCTGGGAGCTCATCGACATAAAGCGAGTGGTAGCGCATAACCTCAAAGCGCTCAGGCAACCCAGCAAAAAGTGGCTCTTTGTTTTTCACGTCGATAAATGAAGTTTTGCCGTGTAGTGGGTCATCTAGTCTTTTTATCTTCGCGTCAAAACTAAGCCCTATAGCTTGGTGTCCAAGGCAAATTCCAAGCACCGGCACGCCAAGGTCTGACCCCAAAATTTCTAAACAAACTCCGCTATCTTTTGGGTGCTTTGGCCCTGGGCTTAAAATGATCTTGCTTGGGTTTAGTTTTTTGATCTCGTCAAGCGTGATCTTGTCATTTCTAACGCATCTAACCTCTTCATCTGTAAGCTCTTTTACATATTGCTCAACATTAAAGACAAAACTATCATAATTATCTATTAGTAAAATCAACCTATATCCTTTAAATTTAGCAGCGGTTGAGCCTTGGCTAAATTTCTATAAATTTAGGCAAAATTATAACTAAAAGAAAGTTTAATTAGGCTTTTGTACGGCTCTCGTAGGCTTTTAAAAGTGAAAGCATATCGACGTTTTCTAAATTTACACCAGTTGGCACACCTTGAGCGATCTTGCTAAATGAAATTTCACTCATGCCAAGCTTATCCTCAACGTAAAGCATAAGTGCGTCAGAATTTAACCCCGGCGTAAAGGCAAAAACGACCTCTTTTGAGCCATTTTGTTTGATAGCATTTCGTAGCCTCTCTATGGCGTCCTCGTTGATCTCGTCAAGTACAAAATAAAGTCCATTGTAGATGCCATTTTGCTCAAAGACTAGAATATCTTTTGGGCTCTCAACTAGCAAAATGACCTCACTGTCCCTACTCTCATCGCTGCAAATGTCACAAATTTCATTTTCGCTTAGCCCACCGCAGCGCTCACAACGTTTGATAAACCTTACCGCGTCTTCGATATTTTGAGCAAGCCTTAGCCCTGCAAAGCTATCTTGCATGCAGACAAAATAGGCAAACCTTGCGGCTGATTTTTTACCGACACCAGGGAGCTTTGCAAAAGACTCGGTTAGCTCGTTAAATTTTTCTAAGCCTCTTTTCATGCTCGCTTCGCCTTTGATCTAAGTAAAATTCTAAATACATGATAGCCATCCTCGTAGTCGTAAACAAGCTCAAATTTTTGCATCTGACAAATTTGTTCAATGATATAGAGTCCAAGCCCCATACCGCTTCCTGCACTCACCTTATCGCCACGCACAAAGGCTTGTTTGTAGTAGTCAATCGGATGATTTAGCTTTTTGCCTAAATTTTTAACCGCTATAAATTCACTATCGCAGATCAAAATAGCCTTTTTATCCTCTGCGTATTTTAGGGCATTGTCTATCAAATTTTTAATCGCCAAACTAAAAAGCTGAAAATCCACTCTTAAAATGACATCGTCTCTGATATCACAGCTCACTCGCTCTTCAAATTTATCAAGCATGAGCATATCCTGCACCTGCTCTAAAATGAGCGAGAAATGGCACTCTTGGTAGTTTAGTGCGTAGCTTTTAGAAAGGAGCTGCTCGACCTTGCTAAATTCATTTATCAGCATCTCAAGGCGCTCGAAAACGTTTATGAGCCTCATCTTTTGGGTCTCATTTGCGACCATTTCAGAGACGATCCTGCCCTTGCCAATCGGAGTCTTTAGCTCATGCATGATCGCGCGCAAAAATAGCTGCCTTGAGCGGATGAGCTCTCTGATCTTGCAAACAGCATTATCAAACTCAACAGCGACTTGTCCGATCTCGTCTTGCTCGTTTTCATTTAGCCTAGCCGTCATCGCCATTTCCATATTTCCACTGGCAAATTTCCTAATGTCTTTACTAAGCCTTCTAAGCGGCGAGAGACTTCTAAGAACAGAAACATAAAGTGAGATGAGAAGGGCTGAAACTATCAAAAATGCGACCCAAAGCGGATCATTTACGTGTCTTGCGTCGTTACTTTCAAGAAGTAGCTGAAAAGATGGGTTTTTAATAAGCAAATACAAATCGCCTTTATAATTAACCGATTGCACCACTCCAAGAGGCGTGTGCTGTGTAAAAACAATAGTCCCATTTGTAGCTATTGAAGTGGCTAAATTTTTATTTCCAACATACTCTAAATAAAAATTTTTAAAATAATGTTCTAAATCTCTTGGGGGATTTCCGCGTTCATAGAGTGCGACAAGGTAGTTCATCGCACTTATTTGTCTATCCTTTAGTTTTTCTAAAGCGCTTTCTTGCTGAATGTTTGCAAAGGTTACAAAGAGCAAGCACATCAGCGAGAAAGCTATGGCAAAGATAATAGTTATCTTCGTAGTTATGGAATATTTCATCCGATAAGCTTATATCCTATGCCTCTTACTGAAAATATATGTTTTGGGGCTTTTGAGCTATCACCGATTTTTGATCTAAGGCGTCCGATAATAACATCTAAGCTCTTTGAATCTTTATCTTTTAGGCTTTTGCAGTTATAAACTAGCTGTTCGCGTGATACTGAAAAGCTGTGTTGCTTAATGAGATAAGTTAAAATTTCATACTCAGCTGGAGTAAGCGCTAACGGCTCATTGTTAAAGTAAATTTCGTGACGCTTATCATCAATCCTAAATGCGCTATCAACGACCTCTTCTTGTACTTCATTTGTCTTTTTATATCTTCTTATAAGACTTGTGATACGAGCATACATCTCTTTTGGATCGTATGGTTTTGGCAAATAATCATCAGCACCAAGCTGAAGTCCAACAACCTTATCGCTAATATCGCTTCTAGCTGAGCTTATGATGATAGGAATGTCGTATTTTTGGCGAATTTCTTTACAAACCTCAAGCCCATCAATACCTGGTAAAGTAAGATCAAGTATTAGCAAATCATAGTTTTTTATCCCGGCACTAAGTCCTAAATAAGGGTCTTCAAAATTCGTAACTTTTATATTAAAACTATCAAGATATTCAGATAAAATTTGTGCAAATTCTGGATCGTCTTCTATCATTAAAACATTAACCATGAATTATCCTTTTTATTAAAAATAGTAGAGATTATACGGCAAAAATGTAAATTCTTTTTTAAATTTAAACTTTTTTGGGTAAAATCCCATATTTAAAATAAGCTTAATTAACAAGGAAAAATGTGGAATTTGACTATTACGAAATCCTTGAAATTTCAAGAAATGCAAGCGGAGATGAGATCAAAAAAGCCTTTAGAAGGCTTGCTTTAAAATATCATCCAGATAGAAATTCTGGCGACAAAGAGGCTGAACTAAAATTTAAACAGATAAATGAAGCTTATCAAGTTTTAAGCGACGAGCAAAAACGCTCTATCTACGACAGATACGGCAAAGAAGGCCTTGAGGGTCGATTTGGTAGCGGTGGCGGATTTAGTGCCGATTTTGATCTTTCAAATATTTTTGACTCATTTTTTGGTGGCGGTTTTGCAAGTAGTTCTAGGCAGAGAAAAAGATACTCTGAAAAATACTCAGCCGATCTTGAAATTCCTATAAATTTGGAGTTTAACGAAGCTATTTTTGGTTGTGAAAAAGAGATAAAATTTGATCAAAAAGTGCCTTGCCCAACATGCAATGCAACTGGCAGTAAAGATGGCAAGAGCAAGACTTGCCAGTACTGTGGCGGAAGTGGCAGGATAACACGCGGAAATGGCTTTATGAATATCGTCCAAGAGTGTCCATATTGCCACGGAAGCGGTGAAGTAATAAGTGAGCCTTGCCCTGATTGTAACGCAAAAGCTTATAAAATCCAGCAACAAACTGTAAAGATTACTATTCCTGAGGGTGTTGATAGCGGCATGAGAATGAGAGTAGCTGGCAAAGGCAATATCGGCACAAACGGCGTTCAAGGCGATCTTTATGTAAGTATAAACGTAAAAGAAGACAAGCATTTCATTCGCCACAACGACGATGTTTATCTAGAAATTCCTGTCTTTTTCACGCAAGCTATACTTGGCGAAAGTATAAAAATTCCAACTCTTCGAGGAGAAACTGAGCTAAAACTACCTATTGGAGCAAAGGATAAGCAGCAATTTATCTTTGAAAATGAAGGTATTAAAAGCGTAAATTCGCGTAAAAAAGGTAGGCTCGTAGCGCAAATTTCTATTCAAACGCCTGAAAAACTAAGCGATGAACAAAAAGAGCTTTTAAATAAGCTTCAAGCTAGCTTTGGCATAGAATCAGGTAAATCAAATACCGATGAAAGCGTCTTTGATAAGATAAAAAGCTGGTTTAAAGGCGATGAACCAAAAGGCAAAAAGAAAAAATAAATTTAAATTTGTGGCGTTAAATTTAGCGTTACAAATTTCCGCGAAATAAATTTCCCAAATATTTTTAATATTCACAAAAATGAACGAAAATTTTAAAATTTTTGAGTAAGTATATCGCAGCTCTAAATTTACTCAGTTGCAAGCTCCAAATAATAATCAAGCTGATCGCGTCTGATGATACGTATAAGGTTCGTGCTACCCTCAACGCCCGTAGGGTGACCGGCCGTGACAAGATAAGTCTTGTCGTGTTCAACATATCCCTCTTCATACGCCTTTTTCATGACATTTGCTAAAAGTGAGCTAAGCTTTGTTTTTTCTAGTACAAGCGCTGGCGTAACACCCCAAGCAAGGGTAAGCATGTGTGCCGTTTGTTCATCGTGAGCAACTGCAATGATGTCGATATTTGTGCGGTTTCTAGCTAATTTTATAGCCGATTTTCCTGAGCCAGTGATTGAGATTAATGCATCTGCTTTTATGCGAACAGCAAGAGATGCGGCGCTACTTGCCACCATATCAGTCTCGTCAAAAAAGTCAAACTCATCAAATTTATTATATGGATAGATGCTTTGAGTTTGGATGATCGTTTTACTCATCGCCTCTACGACTGCGACTGGGTTTTTACCGATCGCACTCTCCTCACTTAGCATAACAGCATCAGTACCGTCTAGCACGGCATTTGCCACGTCGCTGATCTCCGCTCTTGTAGCAGTTTCATGCTCTGCCATGCTTAGCATCATCTGCGTTGCAGTAATGACTGGCTTGCTTGCTGCATTTGCTTTTTTGATGATGAGCTTTTGGATAGTTGGAACCTTATAAAATGGCACTTCTATGCCAAGATCGCCACGAGCTACCATGATACCATCACTCTTTGCAATGATGTCGTCTATATTTTCAACTGCGTCAAATTTCTCGATCTTAGATAAAACGGCAGCTCTTGAGCCAAATTCTTTTAAGATATTTTTTGCCTTTATTACATCATTTGCATCTTGCACGAAGCTAATGGCGACAAAATTTACGCCATGCTTTGCGCCAAATTTCATATCTTCTTTATCTTTTGGTGTGATGATCTCTATGCCAAGGGCTGTATTTGGGAAATTTACGCCTTTATTTGAGTTTAAAATTCCATCATTTTCAATGATAGTTTTTACTATTTCTTTGCCTTCACTAATGACCTTTGCTCTTATAGAGCCATCATAGAGATAGAC
Source organism: Campylobacter concisus (assembly GCF_902460625.1). Lineage (GTDB taxonomy): Bacteria > Campylobacterota > Campylobacteria > Campylobacterales > Campylobacteraceae > Campylobacter_A > Campylobacter_A concisus_AD. Next base: position 153,828 of record NZ_CABPUT010000002.1, on the reverse strand, counting down.
ATACTCGCCAACCTTTAGCATTGGCAAAATTTGAGGCTGATTTAGACTTACTTTATAAATTCCTTTTCCCACTTTTTCACCGATGATCTCATCAGCATGGATACTAAGTTCATCGCCGGCCTTTAGATAAAATGGCTCACTAAGCTTACCAACTCTGATCTTTGGGCCACAGATATCTTGTAAAATTCCTATTCTTTTATTTAGCTTTTTTTCGATATTTCTTATCTTGTCAATGTTTGATTTATGGTATTCGTGTGTCCCATGGCTAAAATTTAAACGAAAGACATTAACACCCGCTTTTACCATCGCTTCCATTGTCTCTTCATTATCACTTGCTGGCCCCAAAGTAGCTACAATTTTTGTCTTTTTTATCATTTTATGCCCCATAAATTTGATTTTTGCGATTATAACACATTTTAATAATGTAATTTTTTGTATAATAGGCAAAATTTCAAAGGAGAAGATATGAATAAATTTTTATTAGCGTCTCTTGGTTTAGCAGCTGTTGCTTGCGTTGCTATGGGAGATGATAAAGTTTATAAGCTAAAGCTTGCTAGCTCATGGGAGAGCACTATGCCAGTGCTTGGTGATGTGCCAAAAGAGCTAAAGGATAAAGTTGAAAAGATGAGTAATGGCAGACTTGAGCTAAGGATTGATTATCCATCAAAGCATAAATCACCTTTTGCGATGCTTGATTTTGCTAAAAGCGGTCAATACGACATTACCTACACAAGTAGCTATTATTATAAAGGCAAAGATGCTAAAACTATATTTTTTACAGCAACTCCATTTATGATGAATACTGACGAGCAAACAGCTTGGTATGAATTTGGCGGTGGTAAGGAGCTTGAGGCAAAAGTTTACGATCCATACAATATCAAAATTTTTAGAGCTGGAAATACCGGCATGCAAATGGGTGGCTGGTTTAAAAAAGAGATAAAATCACTAGATGATATCAAAGGCTTAAAGATAAGAATTCCAGGCTTTGGTGGTGAAATTTACGCTAAACTTGGCGCTAACATCAATACTATCCCAACTGGTGAGCTTTACATGGCTCTTGAGATGGGAACGATCGACTCAGTCGAGTGGGTAAGCCCAGCTTATGACATGGCGCTTGGCTTTCACAAAGTGGCAAAATACTACTACACAGGCTGGCAAGAGCCAAACGGTGAAACTCAGTTTTTCTTTAATAAAAAATCATACGAGAAGCTTCCAGATGACCTAAAAGCGATCTTTGAAGCAGCTGCAGCTGAAGTAGCAAGAGATGCAAATACAAAAGTATTTTATTCAAACGTCGAGTACTGGGATAAAATGAAGAGCGAGTATCCAGACATCCAAGTAAAATCTTTCCCACCAGAGGTCATCGCAGCTCTTAAAAAGGCTACAAACGAGCTACTTGATGAAGAGAGTGCAAAAGATCCACTATTTAAAGAGATCGTCGAGTCGCAAAGAGCTTTCCTTAAAAAAGCAAGAGAATGGACTAAAATTTCAGACTACGCTTATATCAAAACAAACGAATAGTAAAATTTAGCAGGGATCTTCCCTGCTTTTTATATTTATTCTAATTACTTTCAATAAAAATTTTAATCAAAACGTTTTTATACAAGCCATAATTTTTTACAAAAATAAATACTGGCGGCTATTATAGATAGAAAATTTCTCTCATTGAGCGCTCTATCTTTGACTCATCGAGTGTATTGTTAAAAAATAAATTTAGTGCCAAGACCGCTTGATATAAAAGCATATCAGCGCCATCTTTTACGTCAAGGCTATTTTGCTTGGCCATTTTTAAAAATGGTGTTTGTTTGCCATAAATCACATCAAATGCGAATTTAGCATCTTTAAAAATGCTTTTTAAAATTTCTTTAGGTGCTGGTAAAAAATCATCCTTTAGGCCAGCAGAGGTTGAGTTAATGACTAGATCAAATTTTTGCTCTTCGTAGTTATCCCAGCTAAAGCATTTGTACTCATCTTTAAATTTCTCAAGCCTATCTTTGCTTCTATTTAGTATGCAAACATCAACGCCTTGTTCTTTTAATGCATAAGTTATGGCATTTGCAGTACCGCCTGCTCCAAGGACAATAGCTTTTTTTATATCTTTAAAATTTTTTATTGCTTTTAAAAATCCAGGCGCATCTGTATTGTATGCATAAATTTTGTCATTTTTAAGCACAAGCGTATTTGCAGAGCCTATTTTACGGGCTACATCTGAAGCTTCATCGGCTAAATTTAAAGCCCACTCTTTATGTGGAAGTGTTACGTTTGCACCGTTTAATTTTAAGGATTTAAATTTATTGATTAATTCGCTACCATCTTTTAGCAAGACTCTTGTATAAAGTGCTTTTAAGCCCAGGTCTGCAATGGCTTTATTGTGCAGCCTCGGAGATACCGAGTGAGCTATTGGATCTCCAAAGACTGCGAATGTTTTCATTTTGCTCTAAAGATAAAAGCGTCTTTATTGATATCTTTTCTAATATCGCCTACTACTTTTTGAAGCGTTTTTTCATCAAATGGACCAACTAAAATTTTAGTCAGTTCACCAACTTTTATAGTCTTGTAACTATATCCCTTAGCAGCGATCTTCTTCATATATTCAGCATTTGGATTAAATTTACTAGTCACAAACACTTGAACGTAAGAGCCTTTTGTGGCAGGTTCACTTTTAGCTACTTCAGCTTTTTTGTCCGTTTTTTCTATTTTGGTTTCAGCCTTTTTTTCAATCTTTTTATCTACTTTATTTTCAGTCTTAGCTGGTTTTGCCTCACTCTTTTTATCAGTAGCTGCTACCTTTTCGACTTTTTTAACTGGAGCATCTGCCTTTGTCTCAGCTTTTTTTGCTGGTATTTCAGCAGGCTTTTCGATAGGCTTAACTATCTCTTTTGGCTCTTCAGTTTTAGAAACAGGCTTATTGTTTTCTTTATCTTTTAGCTTTTTGATCATATCTTCAAATTCATCTTGTTGCTTATTTTCAGGCACGATCGGTACTTGCTCAAAAAGCTGTGTATCGCCTTTTTTATTGTCTGAATTTGTATCAGCTATCGGAGCTTGTCTATCTACTGGCTGCTCAGCTGGTACTGGAGGAAGTACTAGTCTCGAATCAGCTTCATTTTGAGCTTGTGAAGGATCGCTTGAATTTACTAGCTTCATAGCCACTACAATAATCAAAAAAAGTATAATAAGAGCTGCTATAAATATCAGAAGTTTTTTTAGCTTCAATCCTCTTGCGTCATCATCTCTTTCTAAAAGAATATCTTTTAACTCATCGTTTTCCACTTTTTATCCTTAATTACATATATTTTGACCAACTTGCCCCGCGCTCTTTTTGATAGAGCTTATAAGGTAAAGTTAGTATGTTAAATTCTTTTGGCATATCGATATTTGGAAACATCCTCCACTCTTTAGGCAACTTCTGTGAAAGCTTTGCGTTGAGCACGTTTGCTAGCTGGCAAGCCTCATTTAGCGTAGTGTGACCTTTATGCACATAAAGATGTAGATGGCCTGGTGTCTTGCTCTCGTAGGCTGTAAAATTTATAAAGCCCTCTTCTCTTAAAAGAAGCTGTGCTTTATGCCAAAATCTATCAGGGGTTCTGCCGTTATAGTCAAAGACTATATTTTCAACTTTATCGTATGCATTTATTAAAGAGTGCGCGATAACGGACTTACCCTCTTCATGCTCTTTCATAATATTATAGGTCAGTGGCTCGTTGATCTTTTCAAATTTATCAAAGAAAATTTTGCCTCTATATTCTATTTTATTAACGATCGTATCACGCTTGATATAGTAGTGAGTTGTAATAATCTTTATAAGTGCCGTATCAATACTTTGCATCAAAATGTCGCTTTATCATAGATTATAAATTTATGAGCAAGTTCAACTAGCTCAGCTTTTGTCTTCTCTTGCAAAGATGTGTTGTTTATGTCGCTTAGCACGTCAGCTATTTTGTTTGCTATTAGTTCAAACTCAGCTTCTTTCATGCCACGAGCCGTAAGCGCAGGACTACCAACACGTATACCACTTGTGATAAATGGGCTTCTTGTCTCACCTGGAACCGTATTTTTATTTACTGTTATGCCTGCATTTCCAAGAGCGATATCAGCGTCTTTACCGCTAAAATCTCTATTTAAAAAGCTCATTAATATTAGGTGGTTATCGGTACCGCCGCTCACTAGATCAAAGCCTCTTTTTATTAATACTTCACCTAATTTTTTAGCGTTTGCTTTTACTTGTTTAGCGTAAATTTTCCACTCAGGGCTAAGGTTGTGCTTAAAGCCAACTGCCTTTGCTGCGATAACATGAACAAGTGGTCCGCCCTGGATGCCTGGAAAAATAGAGGCATTTATCTTCTTAGCATACTCTTCGTTGTTTGTCATAATGATACCGCCTCTTGGGCCTCTTAGGGTTTTATGGGTGGTCGAACTTACAACGTCGCAGTATGGGAAAGGACTTTGATGCTCACCAGCAACAACAAGACCAGCGATATGAGCAACATCTGCAAAGAGTATCGCCCCAACAGCGTCAGCTATCTCACGGAATTTTTTAAACTCGATCTCTCTTGTGTATGCACTTGCGCCACAAACGATCATTTTTGGTTTTACTATCTTTGCGATATCCATGACTCTATCGTAGTTTATGCGGCCATCAAGCTCGACGCCATAGAAAAAGCTCTCATACATCTTGCCAGAGCTACTGACCTTTGCACCGTGTGTTAAGTGTCCACCATGGCTTAGATCCATGCCTAAAATTTTATCGCCTGGATTAAGTAAAGCGCCATAAACACCTTGATTTGCCTGAGAGCCTGAGTTTGGTTGAACGTTTGCAAATTCACATCCAAAAAGCTCTTTACATCTATCAATCGCTATTTGCTCGATCTCATCGACAAATTCGCAGCCACCATAATATCTCTTGCCAGGATAGCCTTCAGCGTATTTGTTTGTTAAGATTGAGCCCATTACTTCCATAACTTCTGGATATGTAAAATTTTCACTAGCGATCATCTCAAGGTGATCACATTGGCGTTTTAACTCTAAATTTACTAGATCGTAAATATCCTTATCGTAGCTTTGCAAACTCATTTTTCATTCTCCTTTATCTCATTTTTAAGTGGTCTCATCGCTGGGAAGAGCACAACATCGCGAATTGATTTTTTATCCGTTAAAAGCATCACGAGCCTATCGATGCCTATACCCTCGCCTGCAACTGGTGGCATGCCGTATCCTAGGGCCTTTACATAGTCCTCATCCATCTCGTGTGCCTCATCATCGCCTGCGTTTTTAGCATCGATTTGAGCTTTAAAGCGGTTGTATTGATCGATTGGATCGTTTAGCTCGTTAAAGCCATTTGCTAGCTCGCGACCAGCGATAAATAACTCAAATCTCTCAGCCACATCAGGATTTGCGTCACTTCTTCTTGAAAGTGGACTGATCGAAATCGGATAATCAATAACAAAAGTTGGGTGTATAAGCTTGCTCTCTACATAGTTATCAAATAGCTCAGCCTGTAAGTGACCAAGATCAAGCTTCTCATTTGCTTCAAGGCCATCAGCTCTTAGTTTTGCTAAAATTTTATCTTTGTCGTTTATGATATTCTCATCTAGTTCACCGATCTCAACGAGAGCTTTTTTGTAGCTTATTCGCTTAAATGGCTTACTAAAATCAATTTCCATGCCATCAAAATTTACAACTTTTTCCATATCTAGCTTGTCTAAAATGACATTAAAAAGATCCTCTGTAATGCCCATTAAATCGTGATAGTTATGGTATGCCCAGTAAAACTCTATACTTGTAAACTCAGGATTATGAGTAAGGTCCATTCCTTCGTTTCTAAAATTTCTATTCATCTCATAAACGGCTTCAAAGCCACCTACTATAAGGCGTTTGAGGTATAATTCCGGCGCGATCCTTAGGTATCTCTCGACTCCAAGGGCATTGTGAAAAGTGATAAATGGCTTGGCGTTTGCGCCACCTGCTATTGGGTGCAGCATCGGTGTTTCAACTTCTAAAAAGCCTTTTTCTTCAAAAAATCTTCTAATCGTACTAATAATCACTGAGCGTCTTTTAAAATCAGCTCTAACTTCAGGGTTCATTATCATATCAAGATATCTTTGGCGATATCTTGTCTCAACATCAACTAGGCCATGATACTTCTCAGGAAGTGGGCTTATCGACTTTGAAGCAAGGCTAAGCTCGCTTACATGCATAGAAAATTCGCCAGTTCTTGTTATAAATGCATAACCTCTAACATAGACGATATCGCCTATCTCTACGTATTTTTTAACGATTTTAAACCACTCTGGATCAAGCGTTTTATTACTAAAGTAAATTTGTAAATTTCCATCTTCATCTTCAATATTTGCAAAAACCGCTTTTCCAGCATCACGAATGAGTTTTATTCTACCTGCAAGACCTACTAGCTGACCTTCGGCCTTTTTCTCTTCTGTATCATTAATGTAGTTAAATTTTAGTCTAAATTTAGAGATATTCATATCTCTTCTAAGAAAATGCGGATATGGATTAATGCCTAAATTTCTTAGTTCGTCTATGCTTTGTAGTCGTTGAATCTCATGTTGATTGTCAAATATCACCTTACTTTCCCTTTATATTATTTTTTGAGCATTTTTCACAAATTCCATAAAGCTGCATCATATGACCAGTTAGTTTAAAGCCATGATCTTTTGCGATACTGATTTGTCTTTTTTCTATCATTGGATCTTCAAATTCTATGATAAGGCCGCACTTTCTGCATATCATATGGTCGTGATGTGGCTTTGTGGCAAGCTCAAATTTTTTACCTTGCGAACCAAAGCTGATTGATGTCACCATTTCTGATTCTTCAAGTAGATTTAGTGTTCTATAAACAGTTGCGATACCAATATTTAGCTCAGGGTGCGTTTCTTTTATAAAAAGATAAAGTCTTTCTGGAGTAAAGTGTTCACCATTGTTGTATAGCGTTTTTAGTAAAATTTCACGCTGTTTCGTGTATTTTAAACCATTGTCGCGAAGCACTCTTTTGAATTTCTCAAGCAACGCATCATATTCTAAATTTTCTATCATTTTATTCCCCTTTTGTGATATTAGAGTCGGTATTTACACTAGCATTTGCATCCATTGAGATAAATGCGTCAGTTTTATTTGTATCCATTGGTCTTGCCACTATCTCATCTAACTCACTTTTGATATTTTTCACATCAAGATTTGTTATCCATTTGCCAGTTTCTATCAAAACCGGATAGACTTTACTATTCGCGAAATAAGGTGCAATTATATTATTTAGTGAGGTGCCAGATATTACAGCAACTACTGCCGAAAATGTTAAGAAAATTTTTCCACTTCCCATAACAAATCCACCAAGTCTATCCAAAAAACCAAGTCCGCTTACTGAAACTATTTTTGATAAAAATTTACCAACTAGCAAGCAAACTATCCAAAAAACCAACCAAAGAGAGATAAATGCGACAAACTGTAAAAATGAAGGATTTTCAAATTTATATATATTTTTAGTTATAAACTCACCAGATAGATCTGAAAACCTGCTAGCTATAATTAAGCCGCCGATAAGTCCGATAAGCCCGAAAGCTTCTTTGATAAGTCCATTTAATATGCCTTTTATGCCAAGCATCAAGACAAGAGCAATAATAATAATATCAAACCACGTTACTAAATCCATTATATAGTTCCTATTAAATTTTGAAGTTCTTGCTGGCTAGTTGAATAAGCTAGCGCATTTTCTTTTGTAATCTTACCATCTTTTAGTACTTTCATCAAAGACTGAGTTTGCGTACTCATGCCAGTTTGTTGCTGGTTTAGCTGCATCTGAGAGTAAATTTGATGTATTTTATTTTCACGTATCAAGTTTGAGATAGCCATATTGTTTATTAAAATTTCATGCACAGCGCACCTTCCACCGCCTATCTTTGGGATCAGACTTTGTGAAACGACAGCAGTTAGCGAAACACTAAGCATATTTCTTACTTGTAATTGCTCGCTTCCATCGAAACTATCAACGATCCTATTTATAGTTTGAATGGCCGAATTTGTGTGAAGCGTACCAAATACTAAGTGTCCTGTCTCAGCCGCCGTGATAGCCGTTGAAATCGTTTCCCTATCTCTCATCTCGCCCACAAGTATGATATCTGGATCTTCGCGAACCGCAGATTTTAGAGCCCTTGAATAAGAAGTTGCGTCAGTGCCGATATTTCTATGAGAAAATAGAGCTTTTTTATTATTATGCACAAACTCGACTGGATCCTCAATTGTAATAATATGCTTTCTATAATTTAAATTTATCTCATTAAGCATGGCTGCAAGAGTTGTTGATTTACCACTTCCTGTCGGTCCAGTAACCAAAATAAGACCTTTTTCACGCTTAATAATGTGTTTAAAAATTTGTGGGGCATTTAACTCATCAAGAGATGGGATATTGATTGGGATTATACGAAAAGCAGCAGCTAAATCACCATTCATGGTATAGTAATAGTTGCCACGAAAGCGACCAATATCTGGAAGCTCGATCGCAAAGTCAAGCTCTTTATTATTCTCAAGTTCACTTTTTTGTTCATCAGTAATCAAAGCAAAACATAAATTTTCTATATCCTTACCACTTAATATGCCAAAATTAATGGGCTTTAAAGCACCATCTACTCTTATTTGAGGCTCAGATCTTGAAACAAGGTGAAGATCGCTTGCCTTATCACTCACAACAGTTTTTAAAAGTGTTTTTATATCGCTAGCAAGATTATTAAGGTTATTATCTTCTGGTATTTTTACACTTAAATTCTTTGCCTGAAGCTGTTCGATTAGATCCATATTTTTACCATTATTCTATTATTTTTGGTACAGCAAAAAAATGCCCTTCACGTGAAGGAGCGTATTTCAAGATCGTATCAATCACATCACTTGGTCTTGGCTCATCTTCTCTTAAAGGTGTGCCACCTTTTATAGAGCTAACTACAGCTTCATCACTACTTAGATCAAGTTCATTTAAAATATCAACAAAAGATACAATCTCGCTTAGTTGTTTTTTTACTTCTTCTCTTTTTTCATCACTGATTTGTAAGGCAGAAAGTTTTTCTAATTTATTTAAAAGAGTGTCATCTATTTGCATTATATAAGTAACCTTATTAATTAATTTTGAGCCATTATATCACATTCAAGCTTTAATTTTGGGATAGTTTTAATTTAATTATGTTAAAATCTGCGAATTAAAATTTTTTAAAAATAAAGGAAAAGCGTTGGCTATAAAAGAAGATCTAACACAGATAAAACAAGAGATTGGTGCTCAAGAACAGTTTTTAGAAAGCATGATCAAAGGTGAGCGTTTCTTTAGAAAGTATAAAAAATTTATGATAATTGCCATTATTGTTGCTGTCATTGCAATTATTGGATTTTATTCGAACAAAATAATAAATGATAATAGAATTGAAGATGCAAATTTGGCTTACTCAAAGCTCATTTTAAATCCAAACGATGCAAATGCCTTAAGCATTTTAAAAGAAAAAGAACCAAATTTATATGCACTTTTTTCACTTCAGCAAAAGCTTGATAAAAATGAGACAAATGGCATTAGTGAGCTTGCAAATTTAAAAGTAAATCCTATAGTAAAAGATATCATTCTTTCACAAAATGGTAATGCAAACACTCAAATTTTAAGCGAATATAGCACGCTCTTAAAAGGTTTTGAGCTTTTAAAACAAAACAAAATCAAAGAAGCAAATGATGAGTTTAATAAAATTTCACTCGACTCTCAACTTCAAACTTTAGTTAAAAATTTAAAACACTATCAGGGAATAAAATAATGAAAAAAATTACTCTTTTCTTGGCTTTTGCCTTGGCTTTAGTTTTAAGCGGATGTGGCACAAAAAGACAATATTTCGAGCCAGCTCAAACCTCTGGCAAAATTTCTTTGTCAAAAGATATGCCATCTTATATCAAATCAGCAAATGCAAATGGCGCCACTCTTGATAACGGCAATATTATCACCAAAAATGGCCTAAATACAAACATCAAGTTGCCTGAAAATTTTAATTTCTTAAATGAAAACAACGGCTTTATCATATCAGCTAGTATAAATGGCGATCTAAATGTGACAGATCCTAGTGGACACAGCGTTTATAGCAATAAATTTCCAACAGCAATCGTTGCTGCTTCTCTTGATCAAAACCTATTAGCAGCTATCAGCACGGCAAACCACATCTATCTAATAGACATAAATACCGCAACAACAATAATGGAATATAGCTCGTCTAATATAGCAGCGGTTGATTCAAGGGTCGTAGCACCATTTTTTATGAGCTCGCTTATCGTTTATCCGGCATTAGATGGCAAAATTTATATAGTACAAAAAGAGACTGGTAGAATTTTACGTGACGTGGTCGTAAGCTCTGAAAATTTCTTTAATAACATCATATTCTTAGGCGTTGAGGGCGATAATCTAATTGCAGCAACAGCTAAAAAACTTATCGTCATTAACCCAAGTCAAACAGTTTATTACGATGGCGAGATCAAAGATGTACTGGTTAATAACGATGAAATTTATATCTTTAAAAAAGATGGTACGATCGTAAGAACAAATCTTATGTTAAAAGAGCAAAATAAAGTAAATTTCAAATTTGCCATCTTCTCAGCAGCTACTATTATCAATAATAAGCTCTACGTAATCGAAAAAACAGGCTACGTTATAAAGACAAATTTAGACCTCAGTGGAGCTGAAATTTATGAGTTTAGCGATGAGATAAAAGATAAAAGTTTTATGGGCAATGGTGCCTTTTATTATGATAATGAACTTGTTAATTTAGGGCAATGAACCAAAAAATTTGGGAGCTTTTTGAAGCCAGAAAAATTCTTTTAAAAGATATCAAAGCACTTAACACAAGTGAATTTAGCACAAAAAAGACGCTTGATATCTTTTGGGGAGTGGACAATAAGAGCTTTTACAATCTTGTCTTTTTAAGAACAGCAAAAAGTAGATTGCTACGCAAAGAGGCTTTAGAGCTTGAAGAAATTTCTAAAAAAATAGAGATAAAATTCCAAACAAACCTAAGAAAAAAAACTATATTTTATAGCTCTGGCATTTGTTCTAAAGCCTTAAAAGAGCTACAAGATAATAATTGGCGATGTTATGATTTTGTGTAATATAGGCAATACTAACGCTACATTTTTAGAAGATGGCAAAATCTCACGTATGAAAATTTCTGAGTTTAAAAGCTATAAACCAGAGAAAAAAGTATATTTTATATCCGTAAATGATGAAATTTTAAATATTTTAAAAGACAATAAGATATTTGTGGATCTAGAACCATTTTTTACTATTGATACGATATATCAGGGTCTAGGCGTAGATAGAATCGCTGCATGCTACTCTATAAATAATGGCGTAATTGTTGATGCTGGAAGCGCGATAACGGTCGACATTATGGCAAATTCTATCCATCTTGGAGGATATATCTTGCCAGGCATTTCAAGTATGCTAAATGCCTACAAAAGTATCTCGCCACGACTTGATATCACTATAAATTCACAAATTGACATAGATGCTCTACCACAAAAAACAGCTGATGCTGTAAGTTATGGCATTATTAAACCAATAATAACTCTACTAGATAAGCTAGCCGGTGACAAAAAAGTCTATTTTACTGGTGGAGATGGCGACTTTTTGTCAAAATTTTTTAAAAATGCTATTTGCGACAAGATGCTAGTTTTTCGTGCCATGCAAAAGCTAATAACTGAAAAGAAAGATATGATAATATGATAACAGTAGCACTACCAAAGGGAAGAATAGCCGAGGCAACACTAGAAATTTTTAGAAAAATTTTTGGTTCAAGTTTTTTATTTGAAGATAGAAAACTAATCCTTGAAGAAGGAAATTTTAGATTTTTAATGGTTCGCAACCAAGATATCCCAACTTATGTCACTGAAGGTGCAGCTGATATTGGTGTAGTGGGGCTTGACGTGCTTGAAGAGCACAAGCCAAATGTTGTAAGGTTGCTAGATTTGAAAATCGGACAGTGTAAAGTTTGTATTGGCATAAAAAACGACTCTGAACTAGATCTAAACCAGCCGGAGCTAAAAATAGCCACAAAAATGCCAAATATAACAAGAAATTATTTTACGAAACAAGCCGTAGCTGTAAAGATCATCAAGCTTTATGGCTCGATCGAACTTGCACCATTAGTTGGCTTAAGCGACGCGATAGTTGATGTAGTCGAGACTGGCTCAACCATGAAGCAAAATGGACTAAAGATCGCTGGTGATATTATGCAAAGCTCAGCTTATCTAATAGCAAATAAAAATAGCTTTATCATTAAAAAAGATGAGATTTTAGAACTTTATAAAAAAATCAAAGAAGAAATTTAAAGTCTTGCTGTCTCATCATAAAGTACAAAAATTCCTTTAGTAATATAAAGTCCAACTATTCACTTATAAATTCTTTTAGAATAATGCATTGATAGTCACTGACATACTTTTCATATTAATTTATCTTAATAGATTAGTACTGACATACAAATAACGATCTAAACGTAACAAAAATAGTAGTCTCCAACGAGCCAAGAGCCAAATATAAGCTAAAGCCTCATCACGAGTATCTAAGCTTTGATTGCATTGATTGCCATCAAATTAAAGCAATGAGTCCTAGCAAATTTAAAGCGATCGGTGATAATGGTTGCACTAGCTGCCATACAAATGTGATAGATAGTAACAAAATATCAGCACAAGTTCAAAAGATGCATGCCCACTATAAAAAATTTCTTGGCAGTGATAAAGAGCTAAAATGAGTAAGCTGTAACTATGGATGCAGGACATAGCGCTGGCTTTAGAAATTATCTTGAGCACTGAAGCCAACATATAAATTTTATGAGAAGAATATACTAGAGCAAAGAATCGATGATAAGAAAAATTCTTCAAAGATGAGTATAAACCTACAAAATAGAAAGAGAAATTTTTAAAATAAAAGGCCGATAAGAATAATACAAAACCTGTTGTTTGGTTAACGAGATAAGTCTAAACTTTCTATTAATCAGGCAAGCAATTTAAGCTTACCTTATTCTACTTCTTACATAAA
>NZ_CABPUT010000002.1:109553-137634 GCF_902460625.1 Campylobacter concisus | reverse complement strand
TAATAAAGAGAAATTTGTCTTCAAATAGCCAATTTTAAATGGTTTTAGAAATTTCTAATGTAAATTTAAAATTTATCTTTTGAATATAAAAATAGTAGTTTTATAAAAAATGAAAAGGCTTTAAGTTTAAAAATTTAGAATTTAAAGGAGAGCATTTGCTCTCCTTCTTGTTAGGCATTTAGCCCAGTATTTCTTAGCATAACGCGTTTGCGATATACATTTGATACTTCAGCCGCATCTCCAACTAAAAGTGCATTTGTAGCACAAACAGCCGCACACATAGGCACTTTTCCTTCGGCCATTCTATTTTGACCGTAAAGCTCTCTCTCCTCGTGTGAGTTTGTTGGCTCTGGACCGCCTGCGCACATTGTACATTTATCCATAACGCCCTTTACACCAAATGCTCCATCTTTAGGGAACTGTGGTGCACCAAACGGACAAGCATATAAGCAGTAACCACAGCCTATGCATATATTTTTATCATGGAGCACGATGCCATCAGCTCTAATGTAGAAACAATCGACCGGGCAAACTTGCTCACAAGGTGCATCAGTACAGTGTTGGCATGCAATAGTAGTTGAAACCTCTTTACCTTCGATACCATCATGAAGTGTAATGACCTTTCTTCTATAGATTCCCACTGGAAGTTCATGAGCAGAAGAGCAAGCAACTTGGCAACCATAACAACTAATACATCTATCAGTATCTACGAAAAATTTCATTCTTGCCATTTTATTCCTCCTTACTCTTTACCCATGGCGTCTCTCTCGCCATATTCATGGAAAAACGATGTTTTAAATGTATTTTCCTCAGCTTTTTCTATACGGCAAAGACCTGCGTTAAACTCTGAAATTTGAGTAACTGGGTCAAATCCGTAGTTAGTAACGGTGTTATAACTTTCACCAATAACATAAGGCTTAGTGCCCTCTGGATAGCGAGCTGAAAGATCAACGCCTTGCATAATACCAGCGAAGTTGTATGGCATACAAATTCTATCTGGAGTTACCATCTGGCTGTGATAGCATCTTACTTTGATCTTTGTGCCTTGTGGGCTGTGGATCCACATCATATCGCGGTCTTTTATGCCGTATTTTAAAGCTAGCTCTGGATTAACATTAGCAAACATCTCTGGCGTAATAGCTGATAGATATTTACTAGTTCTTTCGATCATACCAGCACCACTTAAGTTTACGACACGTTGCGTACTAAATACGATAGGAAATTCTTTTGACCAATCTTTTGCTTGTTGCTCTGACTTAAACTTAGTAGAAACACGGAAATTTCTAGCTTGATCTTCAAATGTCGGATACTTTTGAACAAGATCCCAGCGTGGTGAGTGAACAGGCTCTCTATGTTTTGGAATAGGATCAAGGAATTCCCAAACGATAGCTCTTGCTCTTGCATTACCATAAGGTACAACACCTTTTTCGCGACATTTTTCAAAGATAATACCACTATAATCCATACTCCAGCTTGGTCCCATCTTAGCTTTCTCTTCTTCAGTTAGAGTTATACCTAAGACTTTTTCTATATTCTCTTTTGTGATTTGTGGATAGCCACCTTTTATAGCTGAGCCAACAAGCGTTGTCTCTTCGCTAGCTAGCTGACTAACGCCATTATGTTCGAGTCCAAAGCGATTTCTAAAGCCTGAACCACCTTCAACATAAGGCTTACTCATATCATATAGTATTGGAGTTCCAGGGTGTTTTTCATCCCATGCTGGCCATGGTTTACCGTAGTACTCGCCTTTAACTTCACCACCAATACCTATTAGCGTATCTGGGTCAAATTTATCCCAGTTTGCTTGATGACGTCTAAACATCTCAGCTGTTCTACCACCATAACCTATAGAATTTCCAATTCTTGCTATCTCATTTGTCGCATCATCAGGCCATACAAAATCATCTTTTACTTGTTTTATTTCATGATCTACGATACCCATTTTCATGCCTCTTACGTATTCATCGTAAAAGCCAAATTTCTTAGCAAATAAGAACATTACTTCGTGATCGCCCTTGCTCTCATAAAGTGGATCAACAACTTTTGTTCTCCATTGTCCTGAGCGGTTTGTAGCACTTAGGTGACCTTCATTTTCAAATGCAGTCGCTACTGGCAAGATATAAACGCCATCTTTTCTATCTGAAAGGATAGAAATTTCATTTACAAATGGCTCAGCCACAACGATCATATCTAGTTTTGAAGCCGCTTCTTGAATTTTAGCTAGGTGCGCCATAGATGTTAGACCAGTTCCTTGAACCCAAAGAACTCTTAATGCGCCACTACTAAATGTATTCTCCTCTTTCAAGACGCCTTGCCACCATTTTGAAAGTGACCAGCCTTTTTCGTTTCTCCAGTTTCTATCTTCTGGATGTTTAGGATCGTGGTAATAATACTCTTCAAAGACTGTGTTTTTAACAGGAGTGCCGCCTTGTTTTGGCTCTTTTGTTGAGACCGCAAAGCGTTTAATAAATTCATCATAATCAACGCCCCAGCCTTTGCA
The DNA here is from genome assembly GCF_902460625.1 of Campylobacter concisus. Classification (GTDB taxonomy): domain Bacteria; phylum Campylobacterota; class Campylobacteria; order Campylobacterales; family Campylobacteraceae; genus Campylobacter_A; species Campylobacter_A concisus_AD. The sequence continues at coordinate 135,134 of NZ_CABPUT010000002.1, read as the reverse complement.
GTAATATTTCCATGCTGCATCAGTTAAGCCATAATACATTGGCAAGCTATCTGAAAGGTTGCACATATCAGTTGAGCCTTGAACGTTGTCGTGTCCACGAATGATATTACAGCCACCACCTGCTTTACCCATATTTCCTAGGATTAGTTGAAGGATAGGTAAAATTCTTGTATTTGATGTACCAACTGAGTGTTGAGTTATACCAAGAGCCCAAACAACAGTACCCGGTTTTGTATGAGCTAGGATATCTGCAGCTTTTAGTAGCTTATCAACTGGTACTCCAGTAACATCAGACGTAACCTCTGGTGTCCAGTGCTCAGCCTCTTTTCTTATCTCATCAATACCATAAGTTCTATTTTCTATAAATTCTTTATCTTCCCAACCATTTTTAAGAATAATGTGAATAAGACCATAAACAAGTGCAATATCAGTTCCTGATCTTTGTCTCAAATAAAGATCAGCATGTGCAGCTGTCTTTGTAAAATTTGGATCAGCTACAATTACTTTTGCATTGTTTCTATCTTTAGCTTGTAAAGTGTGCTTCATGCCACCAACTGGGTTTGCCACAGCTGGGTTTGCTCCAATGATAAATATACATTTTGAGTTTGCAGCCATATCTCCAAAGTGGTTTGTCATCGCGCCATAACCCCAAGTATTCGCCACACCGGCGACTGTTGCGCTATGTCAAATTCTTGCTACGTGATCGTTACTGTTTGTACCCCAAAATGCACAAAATTTTCTAAAGTAATATGATTGCTCGTTATTAAATTTAGCCGATCCTAAGAAAACAACACTATCAGGGCCATCTTCTTTGCGGATCTGAAGCATCTTATCGCCGATCTCGTTTACAGCTTGGTCCCATGAAATTCTTTGCCATTTACCATCAACTTTTTTCATAGGATATTTGATGCGTTGTTTGCTGTGTGTAAGGTCGATCTGATCGATACCTTTTGAGCAGTGTGAGCCCTGAGATATCGGATGATGCATCGCCATATCTTGACGAACCCAAACACCATCTTTTACCTCAGCCTCGATACCACAGCCTGCTGAGCAAATAGAACAAATCGTTCTAACCTTTTTTGAGCCAGGGAAAGGATTTTTTATCTCCTCATCACTTGCTTTTCTTATCGTTTCATTTTCTCCAAAAGCCATTGTGCTTCCAGCACCAAGTGCGGCTAGCTTTAAAAATGAACGTCTTCCTATACGTGCATCACTCATGGTTTTCTCCCTTAGTAAGCGATTTTATAGTAGGTTTCCCAGTTCTTGCTTTTTTTATAAAGCACCTCTTTTTTGTTTGACTTGCCAACGACGACACCATTGTCATCAGGAGCTAAGTCGTCACTAGTCACTTTTGCTACGGCTGAGACTGCTAGTACACCGCCGGCAGCACCGACTTTTAGAGATTTTTTTAGAAAATCTCTTCTTGATCCTTGCATTTTTTCTCCTTAGCTCTCAAACTTAAAAATTTGAGAATTTGGTTTGATTGGTCTTCACAATTTGCAACTTTAGAAATTCTAAAATATTGCAAGGCCTATTTCAGGGCTTTTTATAGCCTAGATTTAAACTCTGCAAATTTAGCATAATTGCAAGATAATCAAAGTAAATATAAAGCTTTAATTAAATATGTTAAGTTATTGTTAAAAATATAAGAAAATATATTTAATATTTTAACTTTTATGAATTTTGAGAGAAAGGCTAATTTAAAGTATAAATTCTAGGGAGAGCTCCCTAGAAAAGATTATTTTAAATCACTTTTATTTATTATAAATGGCACTGATCTAACGCCAGCTGAGAAATATTTTTTACGTAAAGTATCAATCTTGTCGCTCTCTTCTTTGCTAACATTTTTTTCATCTACGTTATAATCTTCAGAGAAATACTTTCTTAAAATTTTAACCTTATCGCTATCACTTTTTGCATTTTTGATATCTTTATAGATCAAAGCACTTTTTTGCAAAGACGATAGTTCATGCACTGGAGTTAAGATAATTTCAACGTTATTGTCTTTTAATGTCGTTTCAATCTTTGCTAGCTCGGCTCTACAATATGGGCATTCAGGATCTGAAAACATGATAAGAGTTGGCTTTTTGCTATCATTGCCAAGAGTTACAACATTTGCCTTGTCTTCATTTTTATAAATTTTAGCTAGTGATTTTACTAAATCAAGTGCTGCTTTTTCTGCGATTACCTTTTTTTCTTCAGCCAAATAAGACTTTTGCTCCTTTAAATTTACAACATCAGGAAACATAAGATCGCCCTTAACAAAAGTCACATCTTCTTGAGACATATCTCCTTTGCTAAATTTTAAGCTTACTTTTTCTATATCATCTAAAATTTTAGTGCGTTCTACGACTTTTACATTAACACCATCGATATTTTGATTTTTAAAAACTTCTGAGTAAAAATCTTCTATTTGCTTATTACTAGCTGCCATTAGGCTAGTTGCCGCTAATATTGAGGCCAAAACCACTTTTTTCATTTTTTTCCTTTTTAAAAATTTGGCGGATTATATTTGCTTTTTGTAAATGAATACTAACCACGAAAGACTCTGTCATTTCCTTGCTTCATTATGTCACTCTCAATATCGAGCTGCTCAAGATAAGCGATTACATATTTTCTGCTTAAATTTAGTGCATCCTTGGCGTTTGTGACATTTACAAAGCCTTGATTTTTTATTATCTCCCTTAGCTTATCAAGTGCCATTTTTAGCGAATTTCTAGTGATAAAAAGATTATGCTCCAGCCTTACAACTCTGCCAATTGTAGTTAGCTTTTTAAGGGCATTATCGCCACTTAGCCTATCTATTTCCAGCTCATCATATATATTATAAGGTGCCGTTGGAGCTAGCTTTCCGCTTTCTAAAATTTCATAAATTTTCTCTTCAAGCCTTACTTTTAGTTTGCTTATATCAACGCCTTTTTTTGTATAGACACCATCATTTTTAGAGATTAAATTTATACCCTCAAGCTCATCAAGTGCTTTTTGAGCTAAATTTAAACTAGCCCAAGCAAGTTTTAGGCTGATGCTTTGAGCTGAAAAGACAGCAAATTCATTTTTCTCTATCATAAATTTAACCACAGACTTTATCCGCTCAACCGCGCTTAGATCATAGATATTTAAAGCCTTTTCATCGACAAAGACGTTTGAGACTTTTTTGGCCACATTTACGGCCTCTTCGTGACTTAGTCCAAACCTTTGATAAGAAGAGATGATGCCAAAGCCATTTTTGTGGGCTTCTTTAAGTATAGAAAATGCCCCAACGAAATCATACTTTAAAAGTGCAGCCAAAAAGAGAATTTTGCCAGCTTTTTTTAGTGGCTCAAGCACAGGATTTAGCACTCTACCACCGCCTATCACGCGTGCATCTGAGATAAGCACAAATGCCTCGTCAAATTTCAAAAACATATCGCTTTGAAATTTAAAGGTAACAAAGTAACTATCATCTTTTTGGCTAAGGATTAGCACCTTTGCAGGCACATTTTTAGCTCCTACGCAAAAGGTTACGCTTTGCGAGTGAATCAAATTTTTAGCAGTTACGACCGCATCAACCTCTCTAAATCCCCTAAAATAGCCCTTTTTGCTAAGTAGCTGACCCTTTTTTAGCTCGCTTAGCTCGATGCCAGTTAGATTAAGCGCCACTCGGCTGCTAACCCCTGCACTACCAATGAATTTATCGTGGCTTTGCACGCTTCTTACTAGCACCTCTTTGCCAGCATCGTAGTTAAAAAGCTTCTCATTTTTACTAACGCTTCCCTCTATAACGGTGCCAGTTACGACATTTCCGATACCTTTTAGGCTAAAGACCCTATCGATGTAGTATCTAAAAACGCCCTCTTCATCGCGCTTTTTAGCTCTTAGCGTAAAGAGGTAGTTTCTAAGCTCGTCAATGCTTGCCTTGTCCTTTATACTAACGGCAAAAATTTCTAAAATTTGCAGGTTTTTAAATTTAGAAATTTCATCTCTTATCTCTTTTTTTCTTAAATTTATAGTCGCTTCATCTACGAGGTCACACTTTGTAAGTGCCACGATCAAAGACTTCACACCAAGGAGATTTAAAATTTCAAGGTGCTCCAAGCTTTGAGGCATAAGGCCGTCATTTGCCGCCACCACAAACAAGCACGCATCAAAGCCATACGCGCCACTTATCATCGTTTTTATGAGATTTTCATGCCCAGGCACGTCTATAAATGCGATGTTTTCATCATTTTTACTTAAATTTGAAAAGCTTAGATCAATCGTTATGCCACGTTTTTTCTCCTCTTCAAGATTATCCCCCTCAAAGCCGTTTAGCTCCTTTATAAGCGCGGTTTTTCCGTGGTCGATATGCCCTGCTGTTCCTATTATTAGACTCATTTTTCTTCCGTTTCATTTATTATTTTTATTAGTTCATTTACATCTTCATCTAAAAGCGTTCTTAAATCAAGTAAAAATTTATCATTTTCTATACGGCCGATCACCTTTTTTTGCCTAAATTTCTGCTCATTTAAAACTGCATCTCCACTAACCGCCAAAGCCATACTTGGAATTTTTTTATTTGGCATCGCACCGCCTCCTACAAAGGTTTGTGTACGAACTATCTCAAGCGGAGTTTTTAGATTTTTATTTATAAAATTTGCTAAGTTTTCAAGCTCTTTTACGCTTTTGTGAAGTAGTTTTTGCGTTGTGATTAGCTCAAATTCTTTATTTAAATAAGCTTTCATACTCTCAACCAAAAGCGAGATGATCACTTTATCTACGCGAAGCATTCTTAAAAGCTGATTTTTTCTAAGCTTTGCGATGAGCTCTTTTTTGCCAACTATTATGCCACACTGCACCGCACCAAGCAGCTTATCGCCACTAAAACTAACTAGCGAAACATCTTTTAAATTTTTTAGATCTGGCTCATTTTTATCTAAGTTAAATGGCAAATTTCCGTAAAATCCACTGCCAAGATCAAAATAATCTATCAATTTTTGCTCACATGCCAATTTACTTAGTTCATTTGCTGTAACCTCTTCGCTAAAGCCCACGATGTCAAAATTTGAGCGATGAACCTTTACAAGCATCGCCGTATTTTCACTAATTGCCTCTTCGTAGTCTTTTAGCTTAGTTTTGTTTGTCGTACCAACCTCTTTCAAAAAGCAGCCCGCATTTGCCATAACTTCCGGCACTCTAAAACTACCGCCGATCTCGACTAGCTCGCCTCTGCTAACAATCACTTCCTTACCCTTTGCAAAGGTATTTAGCACCAAAAATACTGCACTTGCGTTATTATTTACGACGATAGCGTCCTCAAAACCAAATGCTCTTGCGATCATCTCACCGATATAGTCGTATCTGTTGCCACGACTGCCTGTTTTTAGGTTATATTCAAGGTTTGAATACCCTGTGATTACCGGAGTTGCACGGCTTAAAATTTCTTTATCGATAACGCTTCTAGCAAGGTTTGTGTGAATGGTTACACCGGTTAAATTTAGCACTCTTTGAAGGCTTGATTCATTAAATTTATGATATTCGTTTAGGATTAAATCTATTATTTCTTGCAACGCAAAATTTTCATTTTCATTTAAAATTTTAGCTCTAACTTCATTTAAAATTTGTCTCGCAAGCAATGTGACTAAATTTATATCAAATCCTGAAAATGCTTCGTTTTTTATAATCTTATCAACTTGTGGGATATCTCTTAAATCGCTCAATTCGTGCTCCTAGTAAGTTAGTTTTACCAAGCCGTGATTTTAACATAAAAAATATTATAAATTAAACCTTAGAGCAAAAAGGAACATATAAAATTCAGAGTCCATTAATCCCATTAATATTAAAATAAGCCTGTTTTTGATAATAGGAGAAATTATGAAAGAATTTGGCTTTTATAACGATTTTGACGATACTTTAATGCTAAATGAACAGATAGAGATAAATAATGAAAAGGAAGAATATTTAGTTTCTAACTCGCCAAAGCTTAAAGCAAACATTACCGCACCTGAGATAAATTTTTATCTAAAAAATACAACTGCAAGCGTCTTAGAAAAAGCTAAAAATACACTTTTACTTTATGAAGCAAGAGCAACTGCATTTGATATGGCAAAGGATGTTGATTACGAAAAAGAAATCGGGAAAAACGTCGTAATAGTAAGCAACTCAGGCCGTGAGGAACTAGCAAATTTATTAAAAGAAAATGGCTACAAAGTCATTGAATTAACGCATTTTGAAGTAAAATTTATTTATGGCGCAGCTGGCGAGCTTAGTGTTTTGATACTTAGGGCAAATGACGAATTTGAGGTCGATTGTGACTTTTTCTTGGTTGAAAACGCAAGGGATTATATGCTAAAGCAAAGCGGCTGTTACGAGATAGCTGGGCTAGAAGATGAAGCTGTGCTTAAAATGTTAAATGAAAAAACTCCAAAATTTAAGTACAAAAGCCTAACTCAATATGACTCTTCGATCTGTCAATATCACGAACGACGAAATGAAATTTGTGGACGCTGTGTCGATGTTTGCCCAACCGTAGCCATTTTAAAAGAAGACGAGACAAAGCATCTTGTTTTCTCACAAATTGATTGTGTAAATTGTGGCAACTGCATTAGCGTCTGCCCTAGCGGATCTCTTGACTCTACACTTATGCCACAAAACTCATTTGCTACTATTGCCAAACTTTACAAAGGTAAAATTCCACTAATAATCTCTAATGAAACAAATTTAGACGAGCTAAATATAAGCCTACCTGAAAATGTCTTGCCTTTTTTCATATCAGCACCGCATATGTTAAATCAAGCGCATCTTCTTACATTGCTTCAAGAAAGTGGTGCGAGTGTGATTTTATTTAGCAAAACTCTTGGCAAAGGCGAAAAAGACGCCATTAGCATCTTAAATCAAATTTATGAGCTTAAATTTAAAGAGATGGCGATCTATCACGCTAAAGATAAAAATGAGCTTGAAGATGCACTCAAAAAGGCAAAATTTATAGCTGACTCACAACACAAGATAAACGAATATGCCTTGCCAAAAAGAGAAATTTTTGCAAAAAGGCTCGAGTTTTTAGTAGGCAGCGAAGATCTTGGCGTGGTAAAAAGCGGTGAGATGATAAGATACGGTGATGTCAAGATAAATACTGATAGCTGTACGCTTTGTCTAAGTTGCGTTGGCGCTTGTAACGTAAGTGCGCTAGTGGCTGATAAAAAGACAAATTCGATTTTATTTAATCCAAGCGTCTGTACAGCTTGCGGATACTGCGAACTAAGCTGTGCTGAAAAAGATACCATAAGCCTTGAAGTTGGAAAAATTTCTCTTAAGCCTGAGTTTTTTACATATAATGAGCTAGCACGAGATGAGCTTTTTGCCTGTGTTGAGTGCGGAAAAGAGTTTGCGACTAAAAAAGCTGTCGAAAAGATCGCAACTATAATGCAACCAAGATTTGGCAACGATAGGGTTAAGATAAAAGCGCTTTACTGCTGTGCTGACTGCAAAGCCAAACTAATGGTTCAAGCCCAAATAAACGCAATGAAAGAGGATTTATTAAATGGATAAAAACGTCATAAAAGCAAGATCATATTTTTACGAATTTCTAGCATATCCTATGTTTTTTTACACAAATGATGAGAAATTTTCAAGGTGGAAAGAGCAGTTAAGATACTTAAGCGCAAATCCTTTGAGCGAGGATGGTGATGCTGCGTTTAAAAATTTAGATAAATTTAGCTTTGAAGAATTTTCAAAAGAACAAAATGACGTTCTTTTTGGCTTTACAAATATTCCCTTAAGTGCTTCATTTTATGAAGAGGGCAGAGATAACGGAGCAGCTAGGCTTAGGGTTATTGAATGTTTAAAACTAAGCCCATATAGACGTGATAGCGAGCTTTGCAAAGATAGCGAGGACTACGTTGGATTTATATTTTTAGCGATGGCTACATTTTTAAAAGATGAGTTTGATGATGCAAAAAATATTAGCAATAAGCTATTTTCTGAAACTTTAAATTTATTTGTAGATGAGTTTTCTCAGCTACTTTCAGCTCACAAAGAAGCAAATTTCTTTAAATCATACGCAGTCATTTTAAAAGACTTTATCGATCTTGAGCGCTCCATACTAAACGTAGAAGCACCAGCTAAGCCAAAAGGCGATAGTGTCGCTATGGCGGCACTTAAGAAAGAACCATTTCAAAGCAAGATGCCAACAATCAAAACCAAACTTCATTGGGAAGAATTTTCTCCAGTCATCTCACACGAGTTTAAAGACTAGCTTAAATTTACTCTTAGCCAAGCTAGGAGTAAATTTAACATCCGCTTAAATTTGTTATCTTGATATTTTATAATTATTAGCAATTTGGCGTTAATCTTCTTTAAATTTTTTACAAAGGACTTACAATGGTAATGACACACTACATGGAGCTTTTATCGCTCAATCAACCTTACAATCTAATCCTCTTCATGGTGATACCTGTGGGGCTTACGGAGCTTTTAGTGGCGATGGAGTTTCTCACTATGTATCACATGGATAGCGGTAAAAATGCTGGCTTTAAGGCTGTTGGCAAATTTGCTGGCATAGTGCTTGGGGTCTATTTTACAGCTCTTGTGATCTATTTTATGGCAAAAATTTATCCAAGTATAAAATGGCGTGGATATGCCGATGTCATCGCTGTCTACTCATATCTCATCAGCGTCATACCACTTCTTGGCATCGCGCTTTTAGAGCTAAATTTGATCTACAAAAACGCAAGCGAAAAGGCAAAGCTAAAGCTTCACTTTTGCCTACTCATATTTGCCTTGATCGTCGCACACGTCGCTATGATATTTGGCATGGTTGATCCTACCATAACGGGCTACAAGGCTGAAAATGGCGCGATGGATATGCATATGAATATGCCGATGAACATGCCAGCAGATATGCCAATGCACGATCACCACAAGATGATGCAAAATATGGGTGAAGATAACTCAACTAATATGCACATGCATCACTAAATTTTATAGCTTTTTGACAGCTGATAAGAAGCTGTCAAAATTTAATTCTTTTTTCTGCTTTTAACAATCTATCTTCTTTAAAAAATTTTCGGAGTGATTTTTGCTCTTTTGGGCCTATTTTGTAGCTTATAAATTTAAGATACCACTTGATATCTTGCTCGCTTATGGCGCGACTTTTAGCGTACTGAGCTAAGATATAGTTTGGGATCTTTATATTTTTTTGCAAAAATTTTGCGACCAATCTTTTATAAAATGAGCCATTTTTTACATATGAAAATCTACCAAAAACAAATGGCAAATTTGTCTTTTCGTGCCAAATTTTACCAAGGTCGTAAAAGCACTCTTTGCCCTCGCTTAGGTATGCCTTTAGTGCCCTGTCGCCTATGATCACCTCGCCATTTAGACGAAGCACCTTAGCTAGGGCGTTTGAGCTAGCAGAGGCAGGATCTGGCTTTGGGGCTGAGTTTTTGCGCACAAGCACGCTTTTTACATCGTTTTTGGCGACTATTCCAAAATTTAGCTTCTTTAAATTTGCCTTTTTACTAGCTATACTTGAGATCACCGCAGCGTCGATCTTTCTAGCATTTAGCGCCCTATTTAGCTTACTTGGCACGCCCTTTTTAAACTCGATCGCCTTTTTTATCTGAGAGCTTAGTGGGGCTGATTTTAAAAAAACGTGAAATGGGAGTAAATTTAGATAATCAATCTTTCCAAATATCATTTTTCATCTTTTACAAGCTCAAATTTAACCATCTCATTTTCGTTGCAAACATCGCGAAATAGCCGAGTCAAGCTCTCTTTTGCACTATCATCCAAAAATTTTTCATTTTTTAGCTTTATAAGCGTTGGCTCATTTATCTCGCAAAGGCAGTCAAAGAGCGCGTCTAAATTTTTGCCGTAGTACTCTGGCAGGTCAAATTTCTTAGCAAAATACTCATGCATCTTCTCTTTTTCGACCATCTTTTTGGCATCTAATATCACGCTTTTCATTGCATCCTCTTCTCATAAAGCAGGTAAAAATGCTCGTAGTGATCAGGCGTGTAGTAGATAAGCCCGTCGTTTGAATATAAAATTCTCTCAGCGCCGCGCCTGCCACCATTGTAATTTACATCGCACTCAAACCACTTTCTACCATCAGCCTCAGGCAGCCTCTTTTCTCTGTTTGAAAATCTATCCCCGCCGATGCTTTTGCCGCCGCTTATCTGCCATAAATTTCCGCTTTTTGCGTCCCAGCCAAGAGCCATTGCCTCTTTTTTGGTTATGAAATTCTTTGGTAGCTTGTTAAATTTATAGATATAAAGTGCGACCTCATCTTTTGAGGTGTATGAGCCGTTTTCTGCGAGGCTCTGGCTCTTTTGCCCCTCTTTGTTTAGCTGCTCAAGTAAAATTTGAGCGTTTTTGTTTGCCTCTCCGCCCTCTTTTGAAAAAAAGAAAGTACCGATGATGCTGGCAATGACAAAGGCGACTAGAGCCGGCAAAAGTCTTTTGTTCAAATTTAGCCCTTAAAGAGTGTTAAAAACTCTATCGCCAGCATCACCAAGACCTGGTACGATGTAGTTTTTCTCGTTTAGTTTCTCATCGATCGAAGCCGTATAGACCTCGACGTCTGGGTAAATTTCACTAAATCTCTTTAGCCCCTCAGGTGCGGCGATGATAGAGATAAATTTGATCTCTTTAACGCCCTTTTCACGCAAGAATTTAACCGCATCTATCGCCGTGCCGCCAGTCGCAAACATAGGATCGATGATGATAGCCATGCGCTCTTTTGCGTCTTTTGGAAGCTTTGCGTAGAAAAACTCAGCCTGCGCTGTCTCTTCGTTTCGCTGAAAGCCCAAAAAGCCAACGCTCGCATCTGGTATGATGGTAAAGACGCTATCAAGCATGCCAAGAGCAGCCCTTAAAATAGGGCATATCATCACCTTTGTAGTTAGCCTTTTTGCGTCTGCCACCGCAACTGGGGTTTGGACTTTGACATCTTTTACCTTTAAATTTCTAGTCGCCTCAAAGATCATAAGATAGCTGATCTCATCAACTAGCATGCGAAACTGAAAAGGTTGGGTATTTTTATCACGTAGAATGGTTAATTTATGCTCGATCAGTGGGTGTGAGATGAGCTTCACGTTTTGCATTTTTTATCCTTAAATTTACTGTTTTTAGAAGGTTTATCTTTACAAAATGCCAAAAGAGTTTAGCCCAAAAATTGGGCTAAAATTTAAAATCCTTTTGCAAGTTTGGCTTTATAAGCCTCAACATCAAAATCTTTTACTCTCGCTACGCCATCTTCAACTGCAGCTTTCGCAACTGCTGGAGCAACCGCTGTTAGCACACGTTTATCAAATGGTTTTGGGATGATGTACTCTTTGCCAAATTTTAGCTCGCTAACACCACTTGCTTTTAAAACTTCAGCTGGTACTGGCTCTTTTGCAAGCTGTGCAAGCGCTCTAGCTGCAGCCATTTTCATATTTTCAGTGATTTTTTTAGCTCTAACGTCAAGCGCACCTCTAAAGATGAATGGAAAGCCTAAAACGTTATTTACTTGGTTAGGATAGTCGCTTCTGCCTGTGCCCATCATAACGTCACTTCTTACAGCCTCAACGTCCTCTGGATAAATTTCAGGCACTGGGTTTGCCAAAGCAAAGATGATAGGCTCTTTATTCATTGACGCAACCATCTCTTTTGTAAGCACACCAGGCTTAGAAAGACCTAAAAACATGTCAGCGCCATTCATCGCATCAGCCAAAGTTCTATCCTCAGTTTCAAGCGCAAACTCTACCTTTTCAGGCGTTAGGTCTGTTCTTTTTGAGTGAATGACGCCTTTACTATCTATCATCACGATGTGTTTTGCACCAAGTGCTTTATACATCTTCGCGCACGCTATGCCAGCTGCACCTGCGCCGCTAACTACGATTTTTATCTTTGAGATATCTTTGCCAGAAATTTCCATCGCATTTATCATGCCAGCACTTGTTATCATCGCTGTGCCGTGCTGATCGTCATGCATGACTGGGATATCAACTGCTTCTTGAAGCTTTCTCTCGATCTCAAAGCACTTTGGAGCACGGATATCTTCTAAATTTATACCGCCAAATGTCGGAGCAAGAGCCTTGCAAATCTCAACGATCTTATCTGGATCATGCTCGTCTAGCTCGATATCAAAGGCATCAACATTTGCAAATTTTTTAAATAAGACTGACTTACCCTCCATAACTGGCTTACCAGCGATGGCGCCGATGTCGCCAAGCCCAAGGACAGCCGTGCCGTCGGTGATAACGGCTACCAGATTTGCTTTATTTGTATATTTATAAGCTAGCTCATTGTCGGCTTCTATCTCTTTGCAAGGCTCTGCAACGCCAGGCGTATAGGCCATTGAAAGGTCTCTTGATGTTTCGCAAGGCGTCTTTACCTTTATCTCGATCTTACCGCCTATATGGTAGTTTAATGCTTCTTCTTTAGTTACATGTGTCATTTTTCTTCCTTTAATAAATTTTGTATTCTATTTTTCGTCTCGCTACTGCCCACTACTTCAAGCACTTCAAAGATGCTTGGGCTCACGCTTGAGCCAGTTAGCGCTATTCTTAGAGCCTGAGCTAGGTCTTTTAGCTTTAAGCCATTTTGCTCTAAAAATTTATTAGTTAGCTCCTCGTAGCCCTTTGCGTCAAGGTCGCGGTCTAAAATTTGAGCAAATTTAGCCAAAATTTCTTTGCTATTTTCATTTATAAATTTAGCCCAAGCTTTCTCATCGTAGCTTTTTGGAGCGTTAATTATCGCGTTTGCGCTATTTGCCATTTCGATTAGTGTCTTTGATCTCTCACGGAGCGAATTTAGCAGTAGCTCGCCCTTTACCAAAGCCTTAAAATCTACGCCAAACTCAAGCATATCGTGCGCTAGCCTCTCGTAAGGTAAAGTCTTAATGTAGTGAGAATTTAGCCAGTCAAGCTTTTGAGCGTTGTAAGTGCTTGAGCTTTTGTTGATATCGTTTGGATTGAAGTATTTAAGCATATCCTCAATAGTAAAAATCTCATCATCGCCGTGGCTCCAGCCAAGACGAACGAGAAAATTTAAGAGCGCTTCAGGCAGGTAGCCCATCTTTTTATACTCCATAACGTCAGTTGCGCCGTGTCTTTTGCTAAGCTTTTTACCATCCTCTCCGTTTATCATAGCGACGTGATAAAATTTTGGTACCTTAAAGCCAAGTGCCTCGTAAAGAACGATCTGTTTTGGAGTATTTGAGAGGTGATCGTCACCACGGATGACGTCTGTTACGCCCATTAGTGCGTCATCTATCACAACCGTGAAGTTATAAGTCGGTGTGCCGTCGCTTCTTGCGATGATGAAGTCGTCTAATATGTCTTCAACCTTAAATTTAACCTCGCCCTTTATGCCATCATGTATGATGATCTCACCGCTAAGTGGGGCTTTGATACGGATGACTGGCTCGATGCCAGCTGGAGGCATGCCAGTAAAATCTCTATATCTATTATCATATTTTGGACGCTCTTTTCTTGCCTCTTGGCTAGCTCTAAGCTCTTCAAGCTCGTCCTTGCTCATATAGCATTTATATGCTTTGCCTTCTTCAAGTAGTTTTTTAACATACTCTTTGTAAAGATCAAATCTTTTTGATTGATATGTCACTTCGCCGTCGTGATCTAGCTTGCACCAAGCAAATGCCTCTTTTATGGCTTGCGTGGCCTCTTCTGAGTTTCGTTTTAAATCAGTATCTTCGATGCGAAGTAAAAATTTTCCATTATTAGCTCTTGCATATAAATAATTATAAAGGGCTGTCCTAAGTCCGCCTATATGTAGGTAACCAGTAGGCGACGGAGCAAATCTAGTAACTATCATTTTGTGCCTTATTTTTATGTTATAATTGCCCAAAATTATATTTACTAAATACTTAAATAAAGGTTTCATTATGAAAAAATTGCTCTTTTTGGCTGCTGGCATGCTAAGTGCTTTAAATTTATATTCGGCTCAGATGATAAACGGTATCGCAGCTATTGTAGAGAACGAACCAATCACGCTTTATGAAGTTTATAGCTTGAAAGAACAGATAAGAGCTAGCGAACAAGATGCTTTAAATTTACTCATAAGAGATAGGCTCGAAGATGCTCAGATAAAAAATTTAAACATTAGTGTAACGCCATTTGAGCTAAACGACAGAATTGAATCAATCGCAAAGCAAAATGGCATGACAAATTCGCAGTTTAGAAGCTCTATCCAAGCTCAAGGCATGGACTTTTTGGAGTTTAAAAACAACATAGAAAAAAAGATGCTTCAAGAAAAGCTTTATAAAAGTATCTTGGCTGAAGCTGGCAAAAATGTAAATGAGCAAAAAGCAAAGATGTACTTTGACGCTAATCCTGATAAATTTAAGGTCTTTAGCACCGCTAAAGTGGTCCTTTATAGGGCAAAAAATCCTGAAGAACTAGAAGCTCAAAAAACAAGTCCATCACTACTTAGCAGCGTACAAACGCAAGAGCTAAGTTTAGACTATCAAAGCATAGATCCAAGGCTTGCTGCGATCATCTCAAGCACAAATAACGGTGACTACACACAGCCTTTGCAAGGGCCTGACAGCTTTGATATGTTTTTAGTAAAAGAGAAGATCGGCTCATACACACCAAGCTTTGCAGACGTTAAGGATAATGTTATAAATGAGCTTTATCAAGGTGAGCAAGAAAAACTTATGGCTGATTATTTTGATAAACTCCGCGCAAAAGCAAAGATTCAAATTTTAAGATAACTTCAAATTTAGCCATCTTTGGTGGCTAATTTTCTCCAAATTTCACATAACAAAAGATTACACCGCCAAAGAGAAGGCGGTGTAAATTTTAGTTAAAAAGTGTAGTGCATATTTAGCATAAACAATCTCTCGTCGCCCGGTCTTGAATCAGAACGCCAGTATTTTTTATTTAGGATATTGTTTATTGCTAATGTTATTTGAGCGTGTTCGTTAAAGTTATATCCAGCACTTGCATCAAATCTAGCAAAACCAGGAAGATGTTCGTCTATGACTCTACCATTACTTGTGCGGTAGCTATATCGTTTAGAGTATCCTGTTACGCCACTTTCGACATACCATTTGTCGTTTCTAGCATATCTTAAAAAAGCATTGCCCTGCCAGTTGGTTGTATTATTTAGACTAAGTCTTTCGTTTAATGGATTTGATTTATCACTTGCGATAATAGCCCTCATATATCCAAGAGAGCTTCTTAGATATAAATTTTCATAAATTTTACCCAAGATATTTAGCTCTTTACCACGACTTCGCTCTTTACCACGTTGCGCCCAAGTATATGGATCATTTGTAGGATCTGGTCTATATCTTATATTGTTATGTTCGATCTGAAATATCGCTAAGTTTGAGCTAAATCTATTATCAGCCCATGTGCTTTTTAAGCCGATTTCATATTGCTCATTATTCTGCGGTTTTAGATCAAGCATTGACGTATTGTCTGTACTTATGCCTATATTTCCACGACCGCCGTATGGGGCAAAACTCTTTGAGTATGAAGCATACGCGGTATGCTCTGGTAAAAAGTCCCACAGCAAGCCAACTCTTGGACTAAAAGAGTGCCCTTTGTAGCTATTTGTCATATTTGCAATATTTCTTGTTTTAAATTTATAAAAGTCAAACCTTCCACCAACAAGTAACCTATATTTGTCGTCTAAGCTTATTAGATCCTCGAGAAATACTCCATTATTTATAGCTTTATGTTTATTATCAGTATTAAGTGGCATGTAGCCCACACTACCCCAACTTGATCTTGATGCATATGGATTTATAATTACATTCTTTGCACTATCAAACCAAAGCCTCGGATGGCGAGTTTCTACGCTATTATCGTATCCAAAAGTAAGATTATGCTTAAATCTTGTAAATTCAAGCTCTTTTGTAAGTGTTATAGCATTTGAGAGTGTGTCATTATCAGTTTGTTGTTTAGCATAGTTTTGCTTTAGTCTATTTCCAGGCATTATGGTGCCACTAAAATAATGGTCAAAATTTTGACTAGCTTTTCTATAACCAAAAACCCATTTTAAATTCATGTCCTTTACTAACTCTGCATTTAGCTCGGTACGAAAGAAATGAAGCTTATCTTCAACAAAGTCTCCATCATGAGAAAAGCCCTTTGTATAGTCGATACCAAGCTTGTCATAGACACTTTTTGTTGGCATTCTATCAGGTACACGCCAAGCATTATCATATTGTGTATTGCGCCTCAAAGCTTACCGTTCCGCCATCATTTGTCACGATAATGCTTGGACTTACCATAAAATTTTTATATTTTACGCCCTCTCTCCATGATTTTCCACGCTCCATATCAGTCGTTAGTCTTGCAGCTAATTGATTATTTACTACGTGATTTATATCGATACCACCACCATATCTACTCCAGCTACCAACTCTTCCTGAGAGCTTATAAACAGGCATAAAATTTGCCTTCTTACTAACTAGATTTACAACCGCACCGCCATCACTTCTTCCATATAATATCGAAGCTGGTCCTTTTAAAATTTCAACTCTCTCAACATTTGCTGTACTGCGTCTTATCTGGCCAGAATCTCTAACACCATCTCTATATATATCGCCACCATCAACACTAAAGCCTCTTATCTTGATATTCTCGCCTCTCATATCATAGCTTGCATCAATACCAGCATTTCCTTCTAGGATACTTGAGAGATCATTTGTACCGTAGTTTCTGTTCTTTTGTATATCTATATTTTCGATAGTTTGTGGCGTCTCTTTGTTACTGAGTCCATTTCTATTGATATCCGCACTATCATACGCGATATAACCTTTTAGGGTATTTTGCTCAGAGATACCTTCCACCTCGATAGTTGGCAAAATAACTGAATAATCACTGTTATTTGTATCTAAAGCCCACAGTGAGCTAAAGATCAGTGATGAAGCAAGTATACTAAACTTCATAGAATTCCTTTAGATAAAATTAAAATCGATATTCTATATCAAAATAGCTTAAAATATTTACTTTATATTGATACTTATTAAACTTTGCTAATTTATTGTTAAAATTTAGTTCGATTTAGAATTATCGTTTGCCAAATCTTAAAACAAAATGCATTACTATTGCTGCTAAAAAATTTTAAGATTAAGGCTAGTATTTCAATGATCACACATCAACGTGAGCTTTTTGAACTTTTTGATGAGGTGATAGATATAAAAAGTGAGTAAATTTGACTGCAAAGGCAGCCAAATTTATATTATGCTTTTTTAGTAAAAACTCCGACATAAATAGCATAGATAAAGCCGATCGCTACGGCATATGGAGCATAAGGAGTGATGCCAGCTCCAGAGCTTGCAAGTATGAAGTTATGGCTTATCGCAGCACCTGCTCCCATGCCTAAAACAAATACAGCCGAGCTTAAATTTCCAGCTCCCATTTGCACTAAATGTTTGCCTGGGCAGCCATAACTTAGGCTAAAGCAAAGACCAGCTAAGCTCATGCCAAGGAAATTCCAAAGAACGTCATTGTGGGCGATAGGTTGAGCTTCAAAGCCAAATTTATATTGTCCAAGAGCTAAATTTGTGATACTTGCAAAAACGATGATAGATACAATGCCATAAAACATTGAAAGATCACGCTCAAAAACTTTGCTAATCGCACCAACCGAGCAAAATTTGCTTCTTTGCATAAAAATGCCAATAACAATGGCGCAAATAAGCGAGATAAAGATATTTGCGTGCTGTGAGCCTGGGCCTTTTTCTGAGCTAAATAATGCACCATTATCGCCAAGCTTTAAACCAAAGACAAGGGCTATTAAAAGCAAAATAGCAATGATTAATGGCAAAAATGCAACTGGTTTTGTTGTGACATCATTTTCAGGTATGACGTAACCATTTTTCTTGAAAAATCGTCCAACAAAAACGCCAGCAAATAGACCGACAAGACCAGCAATAGCGGTCATATCTCCTCCGCCAAGGCGCAAAAACGCTCTCCATGGACAACCCAAAAAGATAAGGCAACCAATCATAGCAAACACGCCTAAGAAAAATCTAGAAAATGCCGCACTGCCTGATACTGGAGTGAAATTTCTACTCCAAAGCATACTTGCTAGAAAGCCTCCAATGATAAGACCTAAAATTTCTGGCCTTAGATACTGCACGACCTTGGCTTGGTGAAAGCCAAGAGCACCTACGCTATCCCTTAAAAAGCAAGCCGCACAAACGCCCATGTTTGCTGGGTTGCCAAAATAAACAAGCACTGGGCCAAGAATGCCAAGGCTTGCACCTGCGATGATGTAAAGCACTGTTTTATTCATGAATTTTCCTGTGTATAGGGTAAAATCAAACTGATTTCTTAAATGGCATTTTAATAGAGCATAAATAAAGAAAGTATAAAATTTAAGAGCCAAATAGCTAAAATAATAAAATTTTACAAAAAAAGGACACAAAGTGCGAGATATTATGAGTTATGAGGATAGTTTAAAGATTTTAAAAGATACAGTCGAGATTTGGGATAAAGTAGAAAAGATCGCTATCACAGACGCTCTTGATAGAAATATCGCACATGATGTGATAGCAGACAAAAACTATCCAGCAAAGCCAGTTTCAGCGATGGATGGCTACGCATTTGCATACGATGATAGCTTAAGCGAGCTTGAGCTCATCACCGATCTTCCCGCAGGAAGCGATAAGGATATAAAAATAAGTGGAAACAA
Source organism: Campylobacter concisus (assembly GCF_902460625.1). Classification (GTDB taxonomy): domain Bacteria; phylum Campylobacterota; class Campylobacteria; order Campylobacterales; family Campylobacteraceae; genus Campylobacter_A; species Campylobacter_A concisus_AD. The sequence continues at coordinate 116,519 of NZ_CABPUT010000002.1, read as the reverse complement.
ATGCGTTAAAACCTTTACTGGCTCACTCATGAGTGAGGGCTCAGATACGCTTGTGCCAGTTGAAAATGTCGAGGTTAATGGCTCAAAAATCACTATCAAAAAAGGTGTATCAAAAGGCTTTGCTGTGCGTGCGGTGGGAGAGAGCTACAAAAAGGGAGAAATTTTAATAAAAAAAGGCACCAAACTTAGTTACGCAGAAATCGCACTTCTTGCTGAGCTTGGTATCTTTCACGTAAGCGTTTTCATCCGCCCTAGAGTAGCAATAATTGCAACTGGTAGCGAGATCAAAGACCTTGGCGAGCCACTAGAAAACGCTGCACAAATTCATAGCTCAAATCACATAGGCATAGCGATGCAAATACGTAAAATGGGGGCCGAGCCAATCCTTTGCGAGATCGTAAAAGACGAGGCTGCGCTTGTTAAAAAAGCTATCATAAACGCGCTAAAATCAGCTGACGTCTTAATAACAACTGGTGGCGTTAGCATGGGAGATTATGACTTTGTAAAAGATACTTTAAAAGAAAATTTTAGCGTCATCATAGATAAAGCTGCCATTAAGCCAGGTCGCCATATCAAGATAGCAAAATCAGGCGAAAAATATATATTTGCACTGCCTGGATTTCCCTATTCAGCAATGGTTATGTGCGTACTTTATGTTAGAGTCTTGATAAATTTATGGCTAGGCAATGATGAGCCAAAGATCACGGCGATAATGGACGAAGACTATAAAAAACGCTCATCATTTTTAGAATTTACAGCTGTAAATTTAGAAAATCGTGAAGGAAAAAATTTTGTAAATCTAAATGGCAAAAAGCTTGGCAGTTCAGCGATCGTAAATAATTTAACAAACAAAGCCGCACTTTTAATGATCCCAATGGATAAAGAATTTCTTAAAAAAGGCGAGATAGTAGAAGTCTTGATGATGCCTTGTTAAAATTTTAAGGATAAAAGTTGAACGCATTAGAAATTCAAACAATTATAGTTTTTCTTATAATGGTATCGCTTGCCTTTGGAATAGATCTTTTTGCTCATAAACATGATGAGAAAATTTCACTAAAACAAGCTGGCATTTGGTCTATCTTTTGGATAGGAGTTTCGGTACTTTTTGGCATATATTTATATTTTGAGCGAGGCAGTGAAATAGCAAGTCTTTATTTTGCAGGATATGCGCTAGAAAAGTCGCTCTCAGTAGATAATCTTTTTGTGATGATGGCGATTTTTTCATGGTTTAAGATACCTGAAATTTATCGCCACAGAGTGCTTTATTTTGGCGTTATAGGAGCTATGATATTTAGGCTCATCTTTGTAGCCGTAGGTACGATGCTTTTTGCCATCTCTCCTTGGATGGAGCTAATATTTGCGGCAATAGTCGCATATAGTGCCGTAATGATGATAAAAAAAGATAAGTGCGATGAGGATATAAAAGATTATTCAAACCATATAGCCTATAGGGCAGTTTACCGCTTCTTTCCGGTTTTACCACAGCTTTTTGGACATAGTTTTTTTGTTAAATTTAGCGAAATTTCTAAACAAATTTCAGATAGTCAAAAAACTACTCTTAACGATCAAATTTTAAGGCTAAAAGCCACTTGGATAGCAACACCATTATTCTTGTGTCTTTGCGTGATTGAGCTAAGCGATGTGATATTTGCTTTTGATAGCGTTCCAGCCGTCATTGCTGTGAGCAAAGATCCTGTGATTGTTTATTCAGCGATGATATTTGCGATACTTGGGCTAAGAACGCTTTATTTTGTGCTTGAAGCACTCAAAAATTTTTTAAAATATTTAGAAATTTCTGTGATCGTGCTTTTATTTTTTATCGTAGCAAAGCTAGCTGTAAATGCGACTGCTCATATCTTTCATCATGGTTTTGAAATTTCTGCACAAATTAGCCTTTTTATCATTCTAGCCATTCTTGGAGTTGGGGTCGTAGCAAGTTTGGTTAAGAAATAGCTACCACAAAAGTATACAAGCTAAAGTTAGGCGAGCTTAAAATTAAAAATTTATAAGCATAGAGCTTTATATTTTGGTGTCTAAATTTTTTAAAATTTTGCTTGCTTGTGCAAAAATTTATTACTGAATATTTATGCTACCAGCTGGAGTTGGCATATCGCCTTTTTCATCAGCAAATGGTGGTCCTTTTTGAAGCAAAGTGGTGATCTCAGATGCTACTTTTGGATCCATTTTTGCCATTATAGTTGATATCTTTTTGGCATCAAGAGCATAAAGTATGGTGGCTGCGTTTGATCTAGGCATTTTAGAAAGCACCTCAGCCGCCGCGCCATCTTTCATCTTAGAATACGACTCATTGACTTTATCGCTAGTCATTGTGCGAAGTTCTTTTAAAATTTTCTCATTTTTGGCGACCACTTCATCGATCTCTTTGCGTTTTTGCTCGATCACTTTCATTGTCGCATTTAGATCAGCTTCTTTTTTGGCAAGCTTTTTATTATTTTCTTCATAGGCTGCTGCCGAGCTTGCGCGAAATACCTCTAAAGCTTGGCGCTGTTCATCTATGATCTCAAGTTCCTTTGAAATTTCTTCTTTTCTAGCTTCAAAAATTTGCGTACAATCAACTGGTACTTCAAAACAAAATGCAAAATTTAAAATAATGAAGAATAATAAAACCGCTCTCATTACAACTCACTCTTAGTTGTAAATTTCATCACCGCAAACTCATCAAGCGCAAGCGCTTCGGCCTTTTGTATGCGTTTTATCTCTTTTTTAAACTCTTCTTTTTCTAGATATTTCATCTTTTCGTACTCTAAATTTGCATTTTTATATTTATGTTCGTAATGCGAAACCTCTTTTTTAGCTATCTCAAGGCTCTCTTTGCAGGCATTTAACTCTTGCCTTGCTATCTTTATAAACTCTAAATTTTCCTTTAACTCGCCTATATTGCCACTTTTTGGCAAGCAAAACTCCTCAAGCCTTGCTCTTAAATACACTAAATTTTCTTCAAAATTTCTTACATTAAGCCTAGCAACAGCGAGCTTTGCCTCTACCTTATCCATCTCTTGTTTTTTTACACGGACGATAGAGGTAAATTTGCTTTTCATCTAATGATCGTATCGCTTCTTTCAGGGCTTGTTGAGATATAGCCGATCTTTACGCCAGTTAGCTCTTCTATTCGCTCGATATAAGCTCTTGCATTTGCTGGCAGATCTTCATATTTGCTTATGCCTTTTACGCTATCCCAGCCTGCAAGTTCTTCATAGATAGGAGTTGCATTTTCAAGATCTGTTGGCATATAATCAATCGTTTCACCATTATATTGATAAGCTTTGCAAATTTTTACCACTTCAAATCCATCAAGTACGTCAAGCTTCATAAGCGCATAAGTATCGACACCATCGAGTCTTGAGGCATATTTTACACTCACAGCATCAAACCAGCCACAACGTCTGCGGCGACCTGTTGTTGTGCCAAATTCCTTGCCGATATCGCACATCTTATCGCCACTCGTGCCTTTATCTTCTGTCGGAAAAGGGCCAAAGCCAACACGAGTCGTATAGGCCTTTATGACGCCTATTACTTCACCTATTTCTTTTGGATTTAACCCAAGACCTGTGCAAGCACCTGCACTTATGGTATTTGAACTAGTTACGTATGGATATGTGCCATGGTCGATATCTAAAAGCGTGCCCTGAGCGCCTTCAAGTAATACCTTTTTATTTTCATCAAGCGCCTTCCACACTAGGTTTGTAGTATTTGCGATAAATGGAGCTAAAACCTCTTTATATCTTTTTAGCTCTTCAAGCAATTCACTCTCATTAGGAATTTTTACACCGAGTGCGTCAAATACGCATTTGTTTGTCTCAAAATCATGCATTAAAGCATCACACAAACGCTCTGGCTCAAGTAGTTCGCCTACTCTGTGACCGCTTCTACTTATTTTATCAGCATAAGTTGGTCCAATGCCTTTGCCAGTCGTACCGATTGCTTTTTCTCCTTTTAGTCTCTCTTTTGCTTGATCGATTTGGCTATGGTAGCTTAGATTTAAATGTGCTTTATCGCTAATATAAAGCCTTCCTTCCAAATTTTCAAACTGCGCCATTTCAGTGATTAATACTTCTGGGCAAACAACAACGCCATTGCCGATAATATTTATAATATTTTTGTGTAAAATTCCACTTGGAACAAGGTGAAGCGCGTATCTAACGCCATCTACCCAGATCGTATGGCCGGCATTGTGACCACCTTGAGAGCGACAAATCATATCATAGTTTAGTCCTAGCATATCAACTATTTTGCCTTTACCCTCATCACCCCATTGAACTCCAACTACTAAATCAGCCTTTCTCATTCTTACTTCCTTAAATTAATTTTTTCTTCTATCAATGCATCTGTATAAACAGCAAAACCACTATTTATTTTTCCGTCTATTTCGTAGCTACCACCACTTGCTATTATGCTGTTATTTCTTAAAAACCTAAAAAATAGACTATCGTAATATCTCATTTTTGAGTAATATAGCGGAACTATTCTTAAATTTTTATATTCTAAAGCGCTAGCTAAATTCCTCAAATTTTCAAGCGGTTCTTTTAGTTTGCTTGGAGATATTTTTATTATCTCATCCAGCTCACTAACTGATTTTAAAAGAGCAAGAGCACTTAGCCATGGAACATTTTGAGATAAAATTTTTTCCATTTGCCCATTTTCAAAAATTTCAATAGGCACGCTTAAAATTTCACAAATCACTCTTGGAATTTGTATATTGCTCACTTGCAAAAATGTATCCATTTTTAGCTCATTAAGAAGCTTTGCTACGATATTTATGCTTTTTAGAACATCATTTTCACCGATTAGTTCGGCTCCGATTTGATAAATTTCTTGGCTTGGATAGCGAAAGACTGGCTGGATATAAAACCATCTTTTTGATTCATTTGCCTTTAGCCTTCTAAGCACGATCCTTACAGTATCTACCGTGCTATCAGCTCTTAGGCTTATTTCGTGATTTAGACTATCGCTAAAACGTAAAAGATTTGTAGCATCTACACTTAAATGCTGGTGATATGAGAAAAATGGTGTTACGATCTCGCTAAAGCCTTCATTTTCTAAAATTTCACTAGCTTTTTGTTCAATCTGCCTCTTTAGCTTTGCGCTATTGGCAAAGTATAGTTTGCTTCCATTTGGGATTTCATGCTCATAAACATTTAAAGCATTTTCATTCATTATTTATTCGCTCCACTCAAATTTAGATCATTATCGCATAACAAAATTGCCTCATTAGCTAAATTTATTACGTTCTCTTTGTCTATTTTTACAAGGATCGTATCCAAAATTTCAGCTAATTTTTCATTTATTGTTCTGATATCATCTACTTGATTTGCTATTTCGATTTTTAATTTTTCGCTTACTTTTTCATCGCATTTAAGTAAATTTATCAAACGAGTCATAAGCTCTTTTACGCCTACTATTTTGCAAAGCATATTGTAGTTCTCATCATCTTGAAAATTTCTTACATTTAGTGGAGATGATAGAGTGAATTTGAATTTGAGTACATCATCCAGGCTAAGCTCTGGTGCAAAAAGCCGTCCTTGAAATCTACTAAAGCCAAATCCAACAAAAATTTCAAGCATGCTTTTATCTTCTAAATTTTTTATCATGACATCAAAATCAAATGTATCTGATACATACTTTATCATGCGTATGGTCTTTAGTGCTTCTACTGAATCAAAAATTTGTTTGCAAAATCTTTTATCTATATTAAATCTATTTGTTTTTAACATACCTAAAGCTTCTACCGAGCCAGAATAAGACGCAAAATCATCAAGCGAAAAGCTAACGCCTAGCTCCTTATAAGCATCGATATATCTAACAACATCATCTAAATTTACGCCACTTGCGGAGTCAACGATATCTATGATTAGCCCATTGGCATCTAGCTGCTCATCTTCTAAAAGCTTTTTAAATTTCTCAAAAAACTCAGATGTCATTAGCTTTTTAATGCATAAATTTACTCTAACTTTTGCATTTATTCCCTCTTTTAGCCACACAGCCCTAGCTTTTAAAGCATCTTTTAGCGTAAATAATGCGATAGCAACAACTGCTTTTGAGCCTTTTGCAAGCGGTAAGAAGTCTGATGGCCTTAATATCTTATCGCCATTTTTCCATCTAATAAATGCCTCAAAGCTACTAACTTCCCCGCTTTTTATATCAATCTCAGGCTGATATAGCAAGAACATCTCGCCAGCATCGATAGCTTCAATGATCTTTGAGTCATCTCTATATTCATTTTTAAAATATGTATCTTTTTTCGAATTAAATACATAATATTTATTTTTTCCATTAAGCTTTGCTTGATACATAGCCCAATCAGCTCTTTCAATTAGATCATCAACACTAAGTGCATCGCTACTTAAGCTAATACCAATACTTACGCTAAGTTTTTTCTCATCATCATCAATAGAAATTTTACTCTGACCCACTCTTAAGATGTTTTCAGCAGTTTCGTAAATTTCTCCCAAATTTTCATAAGGCATAGCGCCTATAAACTCGTCTCCGCCTATTCTTGCAAATATTCCTTGTTTTGGGAAAATTTCATCTATTTTTTTTGAAATTTCTATTAGGATTTTATCACCTACTTGATGTCCATATCCGTCATTTATCGATTTAAAATTATCAAAATCAACATAAAATGCTGCTACTTTTAAACTTTTTTTCGCTTGTTTTAGTAGATTTTCTAGCTTATTAAAAAGTAAAAATCTATTTGGCAGCCCAGTTAGCGTATCGTGATACGCGATAAATTCGAGATACTCTTTATTGTAGCAGTCATCATTTGCGCTTGAAGCTAACAAAATATATCCCTCTTGATCGCCAAACGCGTTTAAAAGCTTACTTATGCTTATAACTTCGAGTCTATTTTTGCTTCGAACATCATGAATAAGACCTTGCCAAAAGCCAGTTATTTTAATTGAATTTAAAATTTCATCTTTAATATCTTTTAGTCCGTTTTTAAAATTA
>NZ_CABPUT010000002.1:91821-109353 GCF_902460625.1 Campylobacter concisus | reverse complement strand
TATCAAGCGTATCGAAAAAAGCGTCATTAGCATCTATGATCCTAAACTCATCATCAAGCATAATAATTTGCTCTTTTGCGTATGAGAAAATTTTTGCTAAAAGGTCTTGATAAGAAAAAAAGCTATTTTGCACACTAAGATCTTGCATTGTGCCCTTTATAACGCTTACTTCACCATCATAAAAAGCTATTGCTTTTGCTCTAATCCTTACATAAATAATCTCTTTATCAGCCCTATAAAAACGCACTTCGCCGTCATATACTTCACCTTTTTTTATAAGGTCAAAAAAGTCCTTAAAGCTTACAAATTCATCTACAAATATAGTTTTTGCACGTTCAAAATTTATACTCATATCTCCATTTAATGCATATCCGAGCGACTTGGCGATAGCATTTGGAATATAAAGGGTGTCGCTTTTTTTATCCCATGAAAAGACAAGCGCTTGACTTGCCCAAAGTATGCTTTGAAAATATTTTAATTCAGCATCATATTTTTCTTGCAACTTTGCTATATCGCTTAGATCATTAAAAAAGTAGATGATCTTTCGCTCTTTATCAGCACCATTATCTATAAATTTTACTTTTATCTTAAATGGCGTTTTGTTGTTTTCATTTGTTTGCATATTGGCTACGAGATTTATTTCGCTATTTTTGCCGCCTTTTTCAAAGAATTTTTTAGATTCATTAGAAACATTTACAGCAAACTCATCTAAACTTTCAGGACTTATTAGATCTTTTAAATTTATAAGCTTCTTATCTTGCGGGACTTTAAAGACACTATCGATATTTTGCGTACTTCTTACGATAGAAAATGGATCGCTGCTTAATGCTTCTGCTATTACATTTGGCGATAAAAACGAATAATCATTTATTGCTTCGTTATCCTTTTTCGTAAATTTTTCATCGTCAAGCTCGTGTATAAGCATAAAATTTAGCCTAGAATCCCTTAGCTCGATCTGCGACTCTTGTAAAAATCCCTCTTTAGTGCCGCCATCTTTTGTTTTTAGCTTGATTTTAAAACTCATATCGCTATTTTGAGCGTCTTGTTTCATTTGCATAAACAATGCAAAATCGTCATCTATTAAATCATTTAAATTTAGCTCTATAATCTCATCTTTTGTGTAGCCAATGGAAGACAAAAATGCATTACTAGCATCAATAATATCGCCGCTATAAGCATCATAAACTACTATTTTCAAAAAGCTTTGCTCAAAAATATAGCCGAATCTACTTTTGTATTCTTCTAGCCCATCAGTTGCTTTTTTGGTTTCTATCTTTAGCTTGTTTATTCCATTTTTTATATCTTCAAATTCTGTTACATTAAGGCTTCGTCTTATCTCATATTCATTGCCACCTAAAGTATCTCTTACCTCTTTTAAGGCTGGCATTATTCTATTTTTTATAAATTTCACATCTCTAACCCATAAAATCAAAGAAGATATAAAACAAAAGATCGATAGCCAAAATAACACAAACTGCATAAAGATATGAAAATGCTTCGTTGAAGCGGTAATAACAAAAATTTTATACTCTGGCATATAGCTTATGAGATAAAAGCTCATATGGCTTAAAGAAAATATTATTTTATCCTCTTTAAACTCGTCGCCAAGACTCACATAAGGCAAAAACATCGATTCATCAAATTTTTTATAAAACTCATCTCTTGATAAATTTCCATATTTATCCACCAAATAAGCATAAGTTTTGCTTTTCTCATCGTAATCTACAGTAGCGTAGCTTTGCAAAAATTTTATATCAATTTGAACTAAAATGCTGCCTCCATTTTTTAGTCCATAAGATGCATAAATATCTCTAAAACGATTATTTTTATAAACTCGATCTGATACTGTAAATTTCCCAGCATCTGCCTCGTTTAAACTAAGCCAAGATAGATCCTTTTCGGCTATGTCATCAGCACCTAAAAATCTCTTTGAATAGATTAAATTTCTATTTTTATCAAAAACGTAAAAAGCTATATAAAGATCGTTTTTTGTTGAATTTTTATCAAATAGCATATCGCTAAGACCTGCTTCAACCATTTTTGATTTTAAAAATAGATCATTTTTTATTATAAAAAAGCTATTTGAGATGGATGATTTTATATTTGAATTAGTTGAGCTAAGATCATACTTTATATCGTTCGTACCAGCACAAACTACAAATAATGCTAAAAATATAAATGAGAGTAAAAGTAAAATAGACTTTGTATAAAACATTTTTACTATTTGAAGGCTGTTTTTTTGTTTCTCAAGCACGATAGACACCTCATTAGTTTAGGTTTTGGCTCTGATTTTATCCCATTTTTACTTGATTTGGGTTTATAAAGGTAAGTATTTATTTAGAATTTATTGATTTATTTAAAATTGAGCCAAAAATTTATTTAAAATTTGGCTCAAATATCTTAATAAATCCAAGTAACGATATCAGAAATTTCTCTGCGAAGTTTTTTTGGCTGTGGATTTAGGCGGTAGCCAAATGGTACCATGATAGCCACTCTTTGAAAGCTCTCATCAAGCCCCAAAAGTTCATTTAAAGCATGTCTATCAAAGCCTTCTATCGGGCAACTATCAATGCCCAAACTTGCAGCTGCATTCATCATATTTGTGGCGATTATCATGCACTGCTCATGTGACCACTGAAATGTTAGCTCATCATCATTTTTAAAATTTGCTAGCAAAAAGTCATGATAAAATTTTTGCCTTGCAGCAATGGCTTCAGGATCTTTATTGGTATTTCTAGCGATCATTTTATTAACGTATGCACTTCCAAATTTTACCTCTTTGATCTTAGCTAAAACGACAACTAAATGCGAGCAAGATGTGATTTGCGCTTGATTCCATGAAAGAGCTTTTATTTTTTCTCTAAGCTCTTTATTTTGAACAACTAAGATATCCCACTGCTCAAGGCCAGTTGAGCTAGGACTTAACCTGCCAGCTTCTAGTATAAAATCAAACTCTCCAGCACCGATTTTTTTGCTTTCATCAAAAACCTTGCAAGCATGACGAAATTTTAAAATTTCAAGATAATTCATTATCTCTCCTTTGTAGTTTTTGAAATTATAGAATGGCTAAGTAAATTAAAAGATTTCACTAACGCAATGAGATAGCATGCTATTTTTAAAAATTTATTTTAAAAATATACCAAACTCGCTCTTTGATACCGCGGAGCCAACAATAGCTGAACTTTCATAGCCTACTTCTTTTAAGCGTTTTACTGCAAGCATCGCGTCCTTTTCACCAACTGCAAGCAAAAGCCCACCAGAAGTTTGTGCATCAAATAGTAAAATGTCAGCTTCTTTATCTACAAAATGCTTTGCAAATTCGCGGTTTTTATAGCTTCCCTCTGGGATGATGCCCATATCTGCAAATTCCTTTGCGCTTGCAATGATTGGCACGTTTTTTTCATAAATTTCAAAACTAATCTTATCATTTAGCATTTCGCTTAAATGCCCCAAAAAGCCAAATCCAGTCACATCAGTAGCGCCGTAAACTTTGATGCCATCAAGTGCCTTTAATGCATAAAAATTTAGCTGCGCCATGATAGTTGCAGCCCCTTTTATCTGCTCCATGCTTAGCAAGTCAGCCTTTATCGCTGTACTTAAAATACCGCTTCCAAGTGGTTTTGTAAGGATTAAAACATTGCCTTTTATGGCTGTATTATTTGCCCAAAATTTATCAGGATGTACCCTTCCAGTGACGCTAAGCCCATAATACATCTGCTGTGTCTCGATCGTATGCCCGCCAACTATAATGCCACCACACTCTTTTACTTTATCGGCTCCGCCTTGCAAAATTTCTCCTAAAATTTCAGGTGCCAAGTTGCAGCTATCAAAGCCAACGATATTTAGAGCATTTATCACCTCACCACCCATTGCAAAGACGTCGCTTAGGCTATTTGCAGCAGCGATTTGACCGTAGATAAATGGATCATTTACCACAGGCGTTATAAAGTCAAGCGTTTGAACAAGTGCAAGATCACTTGAAATTTTAAAGACACTCGCATCCTCATTAGAATTGGTGCTTGAGAGCAGATTTGGATGAGATAAATTTAAACTACTAATCGTTTTGTTTAGACCCGACGGGTCAAGCTTAGCAGCTCAACCAGCGGCTCTAACGAACTGCGTAAGCTTTTTGTCGTGGTAGATCATAATTTGATTTGCTCGTGAGTTGAGAGTATGTCGATGATCTCATAAGCATTTGAAATTTCGCCAATCGCAAGATCGCTTACTAGCTTATAAGCCTCCAAGCAGCTTCCGCAGCTTAAAATTTTAACACCAGCAGCTTCAAGATCTTTAAGCGGCTTAAAGCTTGGGTGTGAGCGGTTTGTAGTCATCTTTACAGCGTTATTTACGCAGATTATTATCTTTGGTTTTTTCTCAACTTGAAGAAATGCTCCTAAGAATTTTGATAGTAAATTTATTCCTACTTCGCCACTTCCCGCGCGCTCTTCATTTAGATAGAGTACTTTATTATTTTTTGGTGTTATGTCGCAGACAAACTCATCAAAATTTGTAAGCTCAAGCGCATTTTTGCCTTTTGTAGCTAAAATTTTAGTCTCATTGCCATTGCTTTCGAGGCTAAAGTTTATATTTTGATTTTTTAAAAATCTTGAAATATTTTCTTTTGGGGCTAGTGCATTTACCAAAATTTCTAAGCTTTCGCCTTCACTTAAGCCATCAAGTGCATTTTTTGTCATTATGACTGGTTTTGGGCACTCTAAATTTCTACAATCAATTGTTGTCATGATTTTTCCTTTTGCGATTAGTATTTCAAACCTTGAAACTAGTTTGGATTATAGCCAAAAAAATATTAATTATTTTAAAAATTTTAATGTATAATTTTGAGATAAAAGAGAGCTTTGACCTCGCTTACTAGCAAGATCAAAGTAAAGTTAATTATTTTAAATTTGTATAAGACTTTTCATAATCAGATACTGGAATTTTATTCTCTCTAACGAGCTCTTGATACCAGTAGTGATGAAGAACATAAACTTCTTCTTCTTCTTTATATCCAGTAATCATCGACCAAATAGCACCATGAATAGCAATAGCTGCCATATAAATATGAACTAAGAAAAATACTGCACATGCGATGCCAAGGCAATTATGGATAATTACGCTGTATCTTAAAAGATCAATTTGTGTAAGACCAAACCAAGAAGCAACCGCTGGCTCTTTAAAGTCCGTAAAATACATAATCGCACCAGTAATTATCATAACGATACCACCAGGGATAGCGATCCAGTACCATGCTTTTTGACCAGCATTAAATTTACCAGCTGGAACAGGTCTCTTTTTCTTTGATAAATAGCCACCAACTATCATCATCCATCTGATATCATAAATTGCTGGAAGCATTCTCTTCGTCCAGGTAAATAACATAGGAAGCACAGAAACAGCAAAGATCACAGTTGCTGTATCGTGCAAGTATCTACAGAAACGCACAAATGTTCCACCGCCAAGCTCTGCACCCCACATAATGATGATACCAGTTGGCACTAAAATGATCCATGAGATCGCTGCCAAACCATGAGCTATACGTATGATTAGAGAAAAGGCAAACACCTTTTTACCATCATGACTAAAATGTTTTGGTCCAATGATTAAAAAGTGTAATGCAAATGCTCCAATAACAGCCAAAATGATAGAAAGTGCTGCTATTGCAAAATAATCATTACCTTGGATAAAAGTAAATATCGGCCCCAAACCTTGTTCGTATGGCTTGATATTTTCTATCCTTTCAGCCGCCCAAATGGCACTATTATATTGATTGACGCCAGTTGGTCCTTGAGTTGCCATTGCTGTTACAAATAATGTAAAAAGCAGAGTAAGAATTCTCGTCATTGTAGTCCTTTATGAGTTTGAGCTTAAACAATTTAAGTATTGGTTAAATACGTTAAATCGCATAGCTACGCTATTTTGAGCGCTATTATATCAGAGCTAATCACAAGCAAACCTTAGCAAAAAAGATTACTAAAAATTTTATAAAAAATATTTAAGTTTTGTTAATTTTTAGCATTTTTGATCTGAAAATTTAGCTAAAATAAAGCCAAAATTTAGCCGAAAAAGGATCGCACTATGCATCTTTTTTGCCTTATATTTGATGACTACGAGACGCTTGATCTTATGGGTCCAGTGGAGTTTTTAGCAAGGGTGCCTGAAATGAAGATAAGCTACGTCTCGTTTGATGGTGGTATGAAAAGAAGCAAACAAGGCTTTTTTATAAAGACCAAAAAGCTTAGTAAGATGCCAAAAAAGAGCGTTTTGCTACTCCCTGGAGGTCAGGGCACAAGGGCGCTTGTAGATGATAGTGAGTTTATCTTAAAGCTTAAAGAGTGCGTTTTGGTATCTAAATTTTGCCTAAGCGTATGCACAGGCTCGGCGCTCATCGCTCGCACAGGAGAGCTTGACGGACTAAAAGCTACCTCAAATAAAAGATCGCTTGAGTGGGTAAAAAGTTGCGGCGAGGCGGTAAAATGGCAAGAGCGCGCCAGATGGGTGAGGGCAGGTAAATTTTACACAGCTTCAGGCGTGGCTGCTGGCATGGATATGGCGCTTGGTTTTATTAGCGATCATTTTGGCAAGGAGCCAGCCCAAAATATTGCAAACGAGACCGAATACAACTGGCAAAAAAGCTCAAAGATAGATAAATTTGCCAAAATTTATGGGTATTAATCTATAAAATTTTTATAGATATACATACAAATGAACTTTTAGTATTTAGCTACCAAAAGCTAGCCAAAACACCAGTGATTAGTTTCTACGCCTATACTCTTCATATCCGAATTCGCGGATCATTTTAATCTCGCCATTTTCTTTTAAAAGCACTAAATCAGGTAGTTTTATACCATTAAATGTCGTGTTTTTCACGATCGTATAATGGATTTGATCTTCAAAGATGACGCGGTCATCAATTTTTAGCTCACTATCAAATTTATACTCCGCATCGCCCGCTTCAAGCCCCACTATATCGCCAGCTAAGCAGGTATTACCGCCAAATCTATAAGCAAATTTGCCATTTTTACTCTCACCTCTAACGGCCGGACGATACGGCATGAGCACAGTATCAGGCATGTGCGCTTCGGCTGAGGTGTCAAGGATGGCGATATCTTTTTCGTTATGCACGATGTCAAGCACACTGCTTATCAAAAAGCCAGTCTGCCAGCCAACTGCCTCGCCAGGCTCCAGATATACCTCTACGCCATATTTCTCGCGAAAGCGCCTTACTATCTTTATAAGCAGCTCCGCGTCATAATCAGCCCTTGTGATGTGGTGGCCGCCGCCCATATTTATCCATTTCATCTTTGGGATAAACTCGCCAAATTTCTCCTCAAATGCCTCCAGTACGACCTGCAAGCTACTCGCACTCTCTTCGCAAAGCGCGTGAAAATGAAGCCCAGTGATGCCATCAAGAAGCTCAGGCTTAAAGTTTGCCCTTGTAACGCCAAGTCTACTAAATTTACCGCATGGATTGTAGCTGTCAGTCGGTGCTAGCGAGACCTCTGGATTTACGCGCAGGCCGCAGATAATGCCGTTTTGCAGGGCAATGCCTTTAAATTTTTGCCACTGAGCAAAAGAGTTAAATGTGATGTGCTTTGAAATTTTTAAAATTTCATCAAAATCCTCCTCTTTAAACGCTGGACTATACGTGTGGATCTCGCCTTTTACGTATTCGTTTGCAAATTTTGCCTCATGAAGCCCACTGCAAGTCGCACCATCAAGATAAGAGCCAACCATGTCCATCACTCCGCTAAATGCAAAGCCTTTGAGTGCGACTAAAATTTTAGCTCCGCTTTGCTCTTTGACATATTTTAAAAGCTCTAAATTTTTACGTACTTTTGCCTCTTCGCAGACGTAGGCTGGGGTTTTTATACTCTTTAAAATTTCGTTCATTTTTGCTCGCTTTTTAAATTTTTAAATAAGTATATCTAAATTTATTTTTAAGTAAAATCAGCAAAAATCTCAAAGGATAAAACGTGATAGAGATCGAATTTCTTGGGCCTATCGGGCTTGAAAATATAAAAGTAGAAGCAAAAAATTTAGGCGAAGTAAAAGCGGCTTTGAGCCAGAAAGAAGGGCTTAAAAAATGGCTAAATATCTGTGCAGTCGCCGTAAATGACGAGATCGTAAGCGATATAAATTTTGCTCTTAAATCAGGCGATAAAATTTCTATTTTGCCACCAGTTTGTGGGGGCTAAGATGCAAATTTATAATGGAAGTTTGGATATTCAAAGCATCACAAACGAGTGGTATGAACGCTTTAAGGATAAAAACTGCGGTGCGCTCATCACTTTTGTTGGGATCGTAAGAGAGGAAGGCGGCATTTCGGCGCTTAGCTTTGATATCTATGAGCCAATACTTAAAAAATGGCTAGATACTTGGCAGGAGCGAGCCAAAAAAGAAAATACCTACGTACTCTTTGCTCACTCAAAAGGCGATGTGGCCGTGCATACGAGCTCTTATGTTGCAGGCGTTGTGAGCCCTCAAAGAAAGGTCGCGCTAAGGCTCATAAACGAATTTGTCGAGGACTTTAAGGCAAATGCACCGATCTGGAAATATGACGTGATAAATGGCGAGAGAATTTATGCAAAAGAGCGCAGCCAAGCGATAAATGGTGCTGGGATTTTAGCTTAAAAGGAAAAATGATGATAACAAAAGAGAGTAAAAAAGATGTTTTTTGGGCGCTTTCGTTTGGGCTTGGGCTTTTTATATTTAGCATCATTGGCTACTTTTATCTAGCTCTTGGCACGCCGTCTCTTTTTGGCATCATCATTGGTGCTCTCTCAGTGTTCTTTTGTGTTAGAAAAATTTTTCAAAACAACTTTTTACGTATTGAAGATGATGGATTTATCATCACAAAAGGCTCAAAAAGCATAAAATTTTACTTTAAGGATATCGACGAAATCGCCATTAAAAGCTTTGGCGATAAGAAAAAAGTTGAAACTTTGAGTGTAAAATTTAAGAAAAACCGTCTTGATAGAGATGCTTGCTTTGGGTTAGTGCAACCACTAGGTGATGATTTGATCATCATTTTTGATAAATATGAACTCTCAAAATTTACCATTTCAAAAGAGCTAAGAGATAGGCTTAATAATTTTAGAGCATAATTAAATCAACCTATGATCTAAAAATTTTTATATAACAATTATCAAAATTTTATACATTTTTCACATTAAATTTACTCCGTTTAGCTACTCTTACAAAAATAAAATTAAGCATTTTATCTACACTAAGTTCGTAAATGTGGATTAGAAATTTAAAAGATGACTTACATCAACTTTTATAAAGGGTTTTGCTACTACAATTCTGATAAAAGAAATCATAATTATATCTTTAAAAAGGAGTTTACATGAGGCCCATTTTAAGCCTAGCAGTTCTTTCATCACTGCTTCTAGCAAATGAAGCAAATTTAGACATTATAAAGCCTATTAGAGAATTTGCACCGCCACCAGTCATCACGCCAAACGTTGCACAAAGTGCCTTTGTGGAAAATCAATTTGACCGCACTCAAAGAAGCGAATATCCATTTGTTACAAATTTGCTTGATAACTCAGCTGATATGTTTCATATCTCAGCTGGAATGTATGGCAAAAGTTTTTACAATTCATCGCTTTTTAAATATCGTGGCGCAAATTTTTACACCATTTTAAATGCAAATTTCACCAAAGCAAATAATTATAAAGATGGAAGTGGCAAAAGATGGGACTATGGCTACAATAGGCAAGGCCAAAGCGCTATCTTAGGCTTCGTGCCAAATGATCTTAGCGAGCTTAGGCTTACGTTTTTAAGGGACAATATCGATAAAGACAAGCAGCCAGAGCACGCAATGGATGCCTTTAAAACGACAAGAAAAGTTGGTAAGCTAAATATAAGATTAGGCGAAGAAGATCTTTCAAATACTTTAAATTTTGAATTTATCCTAAAAAAGGTTGAACGAAAAGCTGATAATTTTCATCTAAGAGATGCCACTCCAAATGTAAAAGTGGATTTAAAGAGAAATATATTTGAGGCAAATTTAAAGTATGACGCTGACTTTGCAAGCTTTCACAATCAAATAGGTATTGGCTTTGAAAAAGATAAACATGACGGTAAAAGATACATGAAGCAAGGCAACAACTGGATCTTTAACGGATATAGATTTGCCGATGTTAGAAATGATAAATTTATGCTCTTTGATACACTTGCTTATAAATTTAATGAAGCAAACGAAGCCTCTCTTGCCTTAAGATATGAGGAGCAAAAAAGTAAGCTTAATGGACTTGATACTAAATTTTTTGCACCAAATCTAGCTATTAGTACGACTCGCGGACTACTTCATCAAATTTATGGTGAGGACGTAAGCGATAAGATCAAAAAAGACGCTTTTAGTGCAAGTTTAAAATATAAATTTACACCAAACGACAAGGATAGCTACTTTGCAAAGCTTGAGAGTTTATCTCGCCTGCCAAGTAATATGGAGCGTTTTAATGCACTTTATGGTGCAGGCGATAATGGCTGGATAGCAAATCCGAATTTAGAGCCAGAAAGACACAACAGAGCGGTTCTTGGCTTTAAATTTGGCAGCGAGTTTTACAAAGAGTATCTAAACTCGCTTCAAAACAAAGATGCATTTAGCTTTAGTGGGCATTTCATCGCTGATAGCGTTAAAAATTTGATCATTTTTGATAGACGCCACTCAAAAGCTGCGATGCCACTAATAAATAAAAACGCCGTCATCTCAAGAAACGTTGATGCAACGCTTTATAGTGTAAATTTCAATGCAGAGTATAGTTTTGCAAGGCACTTTGGCTTAAAAAGCTCACTTTACTACAACTACGGACAAAACAAAACCGATGGCAGACCGCTTTATCAAATAAGGCCTTTTGAAGCAAATTTTGCATTTGACTACAAAGACTATGCAAGCTTTGGCAGCTATAATCTTGGCACCGCACTAAGGCTAGTTTCAAAGCAAACTAGAGGTGATTTTAGCAAGCAAAATGGCTTAGGCATCGATAAAAAAGAGGCCGCAAAAGGATTTGGTTTGCTTGATCTTTATGGTGGCGTAGAGTTTAAAAATAAAGTTGGTATAAGATTTGGCGTAGCAAATTTATTTGACAAAGATTATGCGGAATTTATCAGCGGTGATCACGTAGCAGCACTTGATCCAGTAGTCGTTCATGCCCCTGGCAGGACATTTTTCATTAGCTTTCACAGCAGTTTTTAAAGGAGAAAAAGATGTTAGATAGAAGAAAATTTTTAGGACTTAGCACAGCTTTAGGCGTTAGTGCATTTGCACCAAATTTATTTGCAAAAGAGAGCTTTACTATGTGGGGCGCACCAGCGATTCCAAGCGTTATCATGGCGGTTGCTGCGCTGCAAGGAGAGCTAAACAAAATTTATGATGTAAGCCTAAATATCTGGAAAACACCAGATCAGCTTCGTGCAGGCGTAGCTAGTGGGGATATTAAAGTCACGATGTCACCATCAAATGTCGCTGCAAATTTAAGAAATCAGGGGCTTGATTTTGCGATGCTAAATTTACTGACTCTTGGCGTTATGAACGCTATGGTTAAGGATGAAAAGATCAAAAATTTAGAAGATTTTGTAGGCAAAAAGCTCATCATGCCATTTCGAGGCGACATGCCTGATCTTGTTTTAAGAGCGCTTTGCAAGAAACGAGGCATAGACGTTAGCAAGATAGACATCACCTATACAGCAACGCCACCTGAGGCTTTGCTTTTATTTTTACAAAAAGATTTTGACATTTTAATAGTTCCACAACCTCTTGGCGAAGCGACTATTTTGCGCGGTAAAAAAGCAGGCGTTAGCGTGCATTACTCAGTTGATTTTCCAAAAATTTGGGGCGAGAGCTTTGGTACAAAACCGATAATCCCAATGGCTGGCATTATCGTAGAAAGAGGCTTTTACGAGAAAAACTTAAGTCTATTTGACACGCTTCATAGTGATCTTAAAAATGCTCTTTCATGGATACTTGAGAACAAACAAAGTGCAGCAAAGATAGGTTCAAGCTACTTACCAGCTCCAGAAGTAGCACTTGCAAATGCTTTTGATAAGGCAAATTTAACGGTTACAAAAGCAAATGAACTGCAAAATGAGATCATGGCATTTTTTGAAGAAATTTATCAGTTTAATCCAAAATTTCTAGGCGGTAAGATGCCAGATAAAGGTCTATTTTTATGATACTAATCGATGGCATCAAAAAAGATCGCTCAAGCTTTTTAAAAATAATTGACTATTTTTGGGGTGGATTTAGCGGATTTGCCGTAGTTTTTTTGATCTTAGCCATTTGGCAAGTGGGAAGCGAGTTTAGCTCCCCACTCTTGCTTCCGCCACCAAAAGATGTATTTTTAAAAGCCTGTGAAATTTTAAAAGATTACAAAAATAGCGAGATAAATATAACGCTTTGCAGATCACTGATTGGAGTTTGCTCGGCAACATTTTTTGGTATATTTTTAGGGCTAATAGCAGGTAGCTTTAAAAGTTTTGCAGCCTTTTTAAAGCCTGTTATCACCTTGCTTTTGTCAATGCCACCAATTATTTGGATAGTGCTTGCTATTTTTTGGTTTGGATTTGGAAATTTTAGCACCGTTTTTACTATCTTTATAACCGTTTTACCGCTTACTTTTGCAAGCTCAGCAGTTGCTATGAGTAGCGTAGATGAGGAGCTAAAAGAGATGTTTGACGCTTATAATCTAGGAATTTTAAAAAAGATAAGACACCTTTACATCCCGCATCTTACGAGCTACATAATAAGCTCTATTAGCGTAGCTGTCGCAATGGGCGTAAAGATAGTCATAATGGCTGAGCTACTGGGTGCAAATAACGGCATGGGAGCAAAGATAGCAAATGCAAGGGCAATGCTTGAAACAACCGAGGTAATGGCGTATGTTCTTTTAAGCATCACTCTTATCATGCTCTTTGAATACCTCATCATCGAGCCACTAAAAATAGCTTTGATGCCTTGGAGAAGATGATGCTTGAGCTTAAAAACGTAGAGTATGAAATTTTAAGAGATAAGGTCGTAAGGAATTTTAGTCTAAATGTAAAAGGTGGCGAGGTGGTGACGCTTTTTGGACCATCAGGATGTGGCAAGACAACGATACTTCGGCTTATTAGCGGACTAAATGAGCCTAGAAAAGGAAAAATTTTTAATAACTTTAAAAAGACTACATATTTTTTTCAAGAAAATCGTCTGCTAACATGGAAAAATGCTCTTGAAAATGTGCTTTTGGTTATGGATAAACCAGACATTAGCGCTGTTTTAGAGCTTTTTAAAAAGGTTGGGTTAAGTCAAAAGGATACTTTAAAATACCCAAGTGAGCTAAGCGGCGGCATGAGACAAAGGGTAGCTTTCGTAAGAGCAGTCGTGACAAAGCCTGATCTGCTTTTGATGGATGAGCCTTTTTCTGGACTTGATTATGATATGAAAGAAATTTTAATTGAGATTATCAGCCAAAGAGTAAGTGAAGGTATGAGCGTAGTTCTCGTCACACACGATAGAATGGAAGCTGTCAAGATGTCAAATAGAATTTATTTCCTATCAAGTAAAGGTGCGGTCATACAAAGAGAACTTGAAATAGACAAAGATTTCAAAGAGCGCGATTTTACGTTTATTAGCAAGATGATAGATGAAAATTTCAAAGGGCAAATTTATTATGATTAATAATTTTTTTACTCATCCTATGAGGATATTTTTCTTAATGAGTGCCGCCTGTGCGGTGCTTGGCGCTAGTGTGTTTTTTACTCCAACTGATTTTGTGAGCTTGCATAAATTTATATTTTTGCAACTTTTTTTAGCGCTTGCTTATGCTGGATTTTTGCTAACTGGACTAACTGATTGGACAAATTTTCAAGCATCTCTAAAAATACATGCTTATATATTATTTTCACTCTTTTTTATAAGCTTTATCTTGGCATTTTTTAGCCTATTTTTAGCACACTGCTTTATCGCTCTTTTTTGGCTATACTTGGTTTTGCTTTGCCTTTATATGATCTGGCGAGATAAAAACGATGATCAATTTGGCGTACTTGGCTTTTTATTTGGCATTTTAGGCTTTGAAATTTATTATCTAATAAGCGGCAACGAAAAATTTTTAAATTTACAAGTTTTTATCCACGTGATCGCTATCTTACTCATCTCATACCGCGTTAGTGTCGTACTTGGAAAAGAAGCGTTAAAAAGAGAAAAAGGCATGGATGAAGCTGTTTTTGTGCCAAATTTTATCTATAAAAATATCGCTATCTGCTGCGTTTGCGCTTTTTTGCTTTTAAATATATTTTTTGAGGAAAGCTTAGGTGTCTATTATGCTGCGATAGCTTGCGGAAGTGCGGTACTTGCAAAGCTTAAAGAATGGCACTATAAAGAGCTTTTTAGGCATAGTTTTGTGCTTTTATACTATTTTATGCAACTATTTTTAGCGCTTGGATTTTTGGGAATCGGCTTTAGCGGTATTTTTGGGCTCCATCTTGAAACAAATTTTATGCATCTAATAGCGATAAATGCAGTAATTTTTAGCGTGATGCTTATATTTAATGTCGCAGGACTTCGTCATAGTGGACAAGAACTTGAGTTTTTACGCCTTAGTAGAATTGCTTTTATTTTAGTTCTTTTAGCTGGCGTTAGTAGAGGAATTTTAGCTTATTTTTGGAGTGGCTTTTATATTCATTTACCAGCAACACTCATAGCAATCGCTTTTGTTTTTTGGCTCATAAATTTTTATGTGATCTTTAGGGATAATGATTTTAGCGATGATCCAGAGTAAGAAGCTATTAAAAATTTATTCATTAATTAAAAAGAGTTTTTGAGTCTTTTTTGAAGTAAGTGGGTATATAATTTGCGATATTTATTATCAATATTATAAAAAGGATTATTTATGAACAAACTTACTTCTGTTGCTTTAGCAGCTTCATTTTTTGCAGTTTCAGCTCTTGCATTTAGCGTAGAAGGTGAACCAAAGGTAACATTTACTGGTTACAAGCTAGCAAATAAGACAGCCGTACCAGGTACTTTTAAGACGATAAATTTTAAAAGTCAAGAAAATGCAAATTTTGCTGATTTTTTAAAGAGCTTTGAATTTAAGCTAGAGCCAAAAGATATCGACACAAAGCTGCCTGACCGCGATAAAAGGATTGGCATTATTTTCGATGGCAAGGCAGTAGATGGCAAGATCGTAGCAGTAAATGGCGATGATAAAGCCGGAGAAATGGATGTTGAGCTTAACATAAATGGCAATTCAAAAATTTTTAAAACAAAATATGAAGTGCAAAATGGCAAGCTAGTAGCAAAATTTTCGGTTGATCTTGTAAATGATTTGAAGCTAAATGAGAGTTTTGATAAATTTGCCGCTGCTGCCAAACCATTTCACGGTGGAAAGAGCTATCCAGATGTAGATGTTGGCTTTGAAGCAGCGATAAAATAACTTTCAATTTCGGCGCCGGTAAATTAGCTTGTGCCGAAATTACCTCTTTATCCTAGTTTCTTATTCTGTGATGCCGAAAAATCAAAGACGATGTATTTTTCATACAAAAAGGCGGTAAGAATGCGAAATTTTATTTTAAAGATATCGATGAAATCGGCATCCGCGAGATAGACGCCAAGCGCAAAATTAGCGTTTTAAACGTTAAATTTAAAAAAGGCGGGCTAGACCGCGACGCGGCTGATGGGCTCATGCAGCCTATCGGCGACGATGACGCCGTGATATACGACAAATACGAGCTATCCAAGCACGAGGTTTTTAAAATTTTAAAGCAGAAATTTGAGGCGCTAAGCGCACAAAAAAGCGAAAATAAGAAAAAGTAAAATTTGGCTAGGCCCGCTGGAGTCAAATTTGATTTTTAGCTTTAGTGACCCAAATTTGCGAATTTGACCAAAATTTGAGTCAAACCCGCAAGGCTAAATTTATTTATTAAAATACGCCGCGAGCGCGCTTAGCCAAACAAACAGAGCTATTATCCAAGACATCGTCCACGGCGTACCCGCAGAAAACGCCGCAAGCATCGCCGAGGAGAGGATACCGCTGCCGTATTGCAGCGAGCCGATGAGCGCAGCGGCCGAGCCCTTCATCTCCTGCGGCACGCTATCAAGAGCGGCGGCATTGGAGCAAGAAGCGATGATGCCGTTCATACTAAAAACGAAAAACATCGAGATTATCACGCCGAGAACGCCGCCCGTTTTGAAAAACGCAAACGCAAACAGCACGCTGGCAGCAAGCGCGGCAACGAGCGTGGAGACTATGAGCAGGTGATTTAGCGCATAGCGCTTTACCAGCTTTTTATTTACGAAACTTAGCGCCATGACGCCTACGATGTTTATGCCGAATAAAAATCCGTAGTATTTGCTAGGAATGCCGAAATAATCGATATATACAAACGATGAACCCGTGATAAAGGCATAGGCGGCTACGTAGAAAAACGTCACGCTAAGAGTGTAGCGCATAAATTTGGCGTCTTGTAATAATCTTAGATAGTTTCTAAAAGACGATACGATGGGCTTTGTGGAGCGCTTTTGCAGCGGCAAGGTCTCCGGTAGAGAAAAAATCATCGCAAACATAACTGCGCTAGCTAGCGCCATCAGCCAAAATATCCCATGCCAAGAGCCAGATTCCAGTATTGCGCCGCCCAATAACGGACCCGCTATCGGCGCTATCGCCATGATAATAACTAGCGTAGAGAGCATCTGTGCGGCCTGCGAGCTACCGAAAAGATCGCTAATCATCGCCCTGCTTAGCATCGGTCCTACGCATGCGCCCAAAGCCTGAAGCACGCGCCAGAATACTACGCTAGTCATAGTGTCCGACATCGCGCATCCTACTGATCCGATCGCAAAGAGCGCCATACCAATAAAAGCGGGATTTTACGCCCGATCCTATCGCTGATAGGCCCCCAGACGAGCTGCGCGATAGCAAAGCCGATCAAAAAGCCCGTTATCGTGAGCTCCGAGTCTCCGTGCAGCTGCCGCTCCATCGTAGGCATAGCGGGCAAATATACGTCCGTAGATAGCGAGGTGCAGGCCATTAGACCGCTTAGGATGATTAAGAACCAGATAGATGTTTTTGTTGATTGCAAGATTTCCTCTTTTTTGTTTTTTTATATTATTTTATACCACAAGATAAAACTGCTTTCAGAGAATGATAATTTTACCAAAAATAAACTATTTGTATTTTTCAACAAAAATTTCTATTTTATCTTGATCATTATATTTTATATATGATACAACTCCGTTGTCATGTAAAATAACTCTTTGATTTTCTTTCAAATTTGGATATTTTGGCATAATCTGATAATCACACCAATAAGCTAAAAATGGCATCATCTTAGCTTTCACAAAACCTTTCTCATCTTGGACTACAAGAAGAAAAGCAAGACCAACATACCACAATATGCCAGACATTATACCAAGAGCAATAGTTCTTGCTAATGTGACCATTGAAGATAAATTTGAATTGGGAAAAAATTTTACTAAAATACTTTTTACTGACGGTATTTCCAATAAAAATATACATACCATTTGTAGTACATATACAAGAATACATACAA
>NZ_CABPUT010000002.1:77129-86205 GCF_902460625.1 Campylobacter concisus | reverse complement strand
AAAATCCTTAACCCCTCCCCTCCTAAAAGCACAAGAAGCTTTAGAGAATAGTTTAAGAAACATTACTTTACAAGATCTATTAGATGAGCTTATTAATTTATAAAATTTAAAAAGTAGACAAACTAGGTTATAGAATTTAAAAAGCAGGCAGATATATAAAAACCAATCTATTTTATTTATTAGGAACGCTATGCGCTCCTAACTATTTTTATGTATCTTTATGTAGGAATTTTTATAAATTTCTAGATTTTATTACTCTTTGCTTTTCTCTTTTTTAGCTTTACTCTTTTGTGCTTTATCTTTTAGCTTTTCTTTCTTATCTTTTATCTCTTTTATATTATCATCTTTAGCACTATCTTTTTTCTCTTTTACTTCATCACTCTTTTTACTTACCTTTTCTTTTATCTCATCTTTTTTAGATTTTGTTTTTGATTTTGTGTCATCTATCTTTGTAGTGCCTGATACTGATATATCTGATTTTAAATTTTCAAATGTCTTATCGCCTATACCATTTACATTTTTTATATCTTCTATTGAGTTAAATTTATTTGCTTTTCTATACTCTATTATTGCATCTGCCTTTGAAGAACCTATGCCATCTAAACTCATTAACTCTTCTTTTGTGGCGGTGTTTAAATTTACAGCTGCCAGTAATGTAGAAGCTGCTGTTAGCAACGAGAATATAACCTTTTTCATTTTTGTCCTTTTTGGGTAAATTTGGGTTTGGAGTCTATCATATTTGGTGTTTTTAGTCAACACTCGTATAAAAGCATAAACTAAAAGATATTTATAAATATAAAGATAAAAAGTCTAATTATTTAAAAATATAAATAAATGTAAGACTTGATATTTTTGTTATAAATTAAGAAATAATATTTTAAAAGATGATTGTTTAGATAAAGAATATTAAAAATTAACAAAGCCCGCAACGACCTACTTTTCCAACATCCCAGTAAGGGAGAGTATCATCAGCCAGGACGAGCTTAGCTTCTTGGTTCGAGATGGAGCAAGGCGTTTCCTCGTCTGTATAGTCACGGGCAGTGTTAAATAAAAGATATATCATATAAATCTCTTATTTAACACTACTTGATAAAGTTAAAAGTCATAAACAAAGTTTTATAAAAACATATCTTATTAAGTTTTTATCCTTAACAAGGAAGTGATGCTTATTAAAAGATAAGCAGACGAGCTATTAGTACTGGTCAGCTAAAGGACTTTCATCCATTACACACCCAGCCTATCAAACACATAGTCTATATGAGCTCTTAAAAGAAGATTCATCTTGGAGTTGGCTTCCTGCTTAGATGCTTTCAGCAGTTATCACATCCCAACATAGCTACCGAGCGATGCTCTTGGCAGAACAACTCGTACACCAGTGGTTGGTTCGACCCGGTCCTCTCGTACTAGGGTCAACTCTCCTCAATCTTCTTACGCCCACGGCAGATAGGGACCGAACTGTCTCACGACGTTCTGAACCCAGCTCGCGTACCGCTTTAAATGGCGAACAGCCATACCCTTGGGACCTGCTCCAGCCCCAGGATGCGATGAGCCGACATCGAGGTGCCAAACCTCCCCGTCGATGTGAGCTCTTGGGGGAGATCAGCCTGTTATCCCCGGGGTACCTTTTATCCTTTGAGCGATGGCCCTTCCACACAGAACCACCGGATCACTAAGACCGACTTTCGTCTCTGCTTGACGTGTATGTCTCGCAGTTAAGCTGGCTTATGCCTTTATACTCTATGAACGATTTCCAACCGTTCTGAGCCAACCTTTGTAAGCCTCCGTTACATTTTGGGAGGCGACCGCCCCAGTCAAACTACCCACCAGACATTGTCCTACTTGAGGATAACTCAAGCTAGTTAGCTATCAGAATAAAAAAGAGTGGTATCTCAACAACGGCTCACCATAAACTGGCGTCTATGGATCAAAGCCTCCCACCTATCCTGCACATTTTTATCCCAATAGCAGTGTCAAGCTGTAGTAAAGGTCCACGGGGTCTTTCCGTCTTGCCGCGGGTAGGAGGAATTTTCACCTCCACTACAATTTCACTGGATCCCTCTTCGAGACAGCTCCCATCTCGTTACGCCATTCATGCAGGTCGATATTTAATCGACAAGGAATTTCGCTACCTTAGGACCGTTATAGTTACGGCCGCCGTTTACTCGGGCTTCGATCAAACGCTTCGCAGAGCTAACGTCATCAATTAACCTTCGAGCACCGGGCAGGCGTCACACCCTATACATCCTCTTACGAGTTAGCAGAGTGCTGTGTTTTTGGTAAACAGTCGGGAGGGACTCTTTGTTGTAACCTTCAATGCTTACGGAGTAAATCCTTCACAAAGTTAGGCACACCTTATACCGAAGATACGGTGCTATTTTGCAGAGTTCCTTGAAGAGAGTTCTTCCACGCGCCTTAGAATACTCATCCCACCCACCTGTGTCGGTTTACGGTACGGGCAACTATAACTAAACTTAGAAACTTTTCTTGGCTCGACAGTATCAGCAATTCGCTATCCATTCCGAAGAACTTCAAACGCCTGTGGGGTCTCGGCTTAAAAAGATCCGGATTTGCCTGGATCTTAACCTACACCTTTCGACTAGCACTACCATCCGCTAGCTTGCTTAACTCTAAGCGTCCTTCCATCGCACATTATAGTTGGCATTGGAATATTAACCAATTTTCCATCGCATACCCCTTTCGGACTTTGCTTAGGACCCGGCTAACCCTACGATGACGAGCATCGCGTAGGAAACCTTGGGTTTACGGCGTTGGGGATTCTCACCCCAATTATCGCTACTCATGCCTGCATGCTCACTTGTATTCGCTCCAGCACTCCTTACCGGTATACCTTCAACGCAAATACAACGCTCTCCTACCACTTAGTAAAACTAAGTCTAAAGCTTCGGTACTCATTTTAGCCCCGTTATATTTTCCGCGCAGAATCACTAGACCAGTGAGCTATTACGCTTTCTTTAAAGGATGGCTGCTTCTAAGCCAACCTCCTGGTTGTTTAAGTAACTCCACATCGTTTTCCACTTAAATGAGATTTAGGGACCTTAGCTGTTAGTCTGGGTTGTTCCCCTCTCGACGACGGATTTTATCACTCGCCGCCTGACTGCCATGATTACACACTAGGTATTCGGAGTTTGATAGGGTTTGGTACATTGGTGTATGCCCTAGCCCATTCAGTGCTCTACCCCCTAGTGTTACTACATGACGCTATACCTAAATATATTTCGGAGAGAACCAGCTATCACGATGTTTGATTGGCCTTTCACCCCTATCCACAAGTCATCCCATAGCTTTTCAACGCTAGCGGGTTCGGTCCTCCACCGGCTCTTACACCGGTTTCAACCTGCTCATGGATAGATCACATCGTTTCGGGTCTGCAACGTCTGACTAAACGCCCTATTAAGACTCGCTTTCGCTACGGCTCCGGATTTCCTTAACCTCGCCAGACATCACAACTCGCAGGCTCATTATGCAAAAGGCAGTCCATCACCCTGATAAATCATAGGGCTCTGAATGATTGTAAGCAAATGGTTTCAGGTTCTATTTCACTCTGATCACCTCAGTTCTTTTCACCTTTCCCTCACGGTACTTGTGCACTATCGGTCTAGTAGTAGTATTTAGGGTTGGATAGTGGTCTACCCAGCTTCAGACAGAATATCACGTGTTCCGCCCTACTCAGGATACTGCTAAGTAAAACAAAGCTTTCATATACGGGAGTATCACCCTCTATGCTTAATCTTTCCAGATTATTCTATTAGCTAAGTTTAGTCTATATTGCAGTCCTACAACCCCGTTAGTAAACTAACGGTTTGCCCTCTTACGCGTTCGCTCGCCGCTACTAGCGTAATCTCTTTTGATTTCTTTTCCTGAGGGTACTAAGATGTTTCAATTCCCCTCGTTCGCTCCATATTAGGTAGTTAAGCTCGCGCTTAACTGGGTTGCCCCATTCAGAAATTCCCGGATCAAAGCCCCTTGACGGCTCCCCGAGACTTATCGCAGCCTGGCACGTCTTTCATCGCCTCTACTAGCCAAGGCATCCACCACTTGCTCTTTGTAGCTTACCTTTTCTATATTAGATTATTCTAATTCGCATCACTTCCTTGTTAAAGATAACTTTATATTACTATATTTAAATTCTAGCTCTCAAGACGGAAAGCATTGACTACTATTTAGATAAGTTTTAAATCCTAAATAGATTGTGATGTCAAACTTTTGCATTAAATGCAAAGAGAATAGAAATTTAAATCTTTAACAAGTCCTGTAAAATTGTTTTTAAAACTTGCTTGTGACTATTAACAATATTAATTAAAAGAACATTTAGACAAAAGTCTAATTAGAAAGTTTAAATTTTTAAGCTCTCTAATTAGACTTAATATAGTTAAACTATTTTATGGTGGAGAATAGCGGGATCGAACCGCTGACCTCCTGCGTGCAAAGCAGGCGCTCTCCCAGCTGAGCTAATTCCCCAATTAAATTCTCTGGTGGGCCTAACAAGACTTGAACTTGTGACCTCACCCTTATCAGGGGTGCACTCTAACCAGCTGAGCTATAGGCCCCTATAGGTCTATCAATCTTTCAAAACTAAACAAGGATGATTGAGAATATCTTTCTTATAGATATCTTGTGAGAGAATATCTATATGTACTCTAGAAAGGAGGTGATCCAACCGCAGGTTCTCCTACGGTTACCTTGTTACGACTTCACCCCAGTCGCTGATTCCACTGTGGACGGTAACTAATTTAGTATTCCGGCTTCGAGTGAAATCAACTCCCATGGTGTGACGGGCGGTGAGTACAAGACCCGGGAACGTATTCACCGTAGCATGGCTGATCTACGATTACTAGCGATTCCGGCTTCATGGAGTCGAGTTGCAGACTCCAATCCGAACTGGGACATATTTTATAGATTTGCTCCATCTCGCGATATTGCTTCTCATTGTATATGCCATTGTAGCACGTGTGTCGCCCCGGACATAAGGGCCATGATGACTTGACGTCGTCCACACCTTCCTCCTCCTTACGAAGGCAGTCTCATTAGAGTGCTCAGCCGAACTGTTAGCAACTAATGACGTGGGTTGCGCTCGTTGCGGGACTTAACCCAACATCTCACGACACGAGCTGACGACAGCCGTGCAGCACCTGTCTTAACATTTCTGCAAGCAGACACTCTTCTATCTCTAGATGATTTGTTAGATATCAAGTCCGGGTAAGGTTCTTCGCGTATCTTCGAATTAAACCACATGCTCCACCGCTTGTGCGGGTCCCCGTCTATTCCTTTGAGTTTTAATCTTGCGACCGTACTCCCCAGGCGGTATACTTAATCCGTTAGGTGCATTACTGCCAAGACTAGCTTAGCAACAACTAGTATACATCGTTTAGGGCGTGGACTACCAGGGTATCTAATCCTGTTTGCTCCCCACGCTTTCACGCATTAGCGTCAGTTGAGTTCCAGCAGATCGCCTTCGCAATGGGTATTCCTGGTGATCTCTACGGATTTTACCCCTACACCACCAATTCCATCTGCCTCTCCCTCACTCTAGATTACCAGTTTCCCAAGCAGTTCTATGGTTAAGCCATAGGATTTCACAAGAGACTTGATAATCCGCCTACGCGTCCTTTACGCCCAGTGATTCCGAGTAACGCTTGCACCCTCCGTATTACCGCGGCTGCTGGCACGGAGTTAGCCGGTGCTTATTCGTTAGGTACCGTCATTGTTCTTCCCTAACAAAAGGAGTTTACGCTCCGAAAAGTGTCATCCTCCACGCGGCGTTGCTGCTTCAGGGTTTCCCCCATTGAGCAATATTCCCTACTGCTGCCTCCCGTAGGAGTCTGGACCGTGTCTCAGTTCCAGTGTGACTGATCATCCTCTCAGACCAGTTATGCGTCATAGCCTTGGTGAGCCATTACCTCACCAACTAGCTGATACAATATAGCCTCATCCTACACCGAAAAACTTTCCCTATCTAACTTATGCTAGAGAGGTGTATAGAGTATTAGCAGCCGTTTCCAACTGTTGTCCTCTAGTGTAGGGCAGATTAGCTATACATTACTCACCCGTGCGCCACTAACTCATAAGAGCAAGCTCTTACTTGTCCGTTCGACTTGCATGTATTAGGCACGCCGCCAGCGTTCACTCTGAGCCAGGATCAAACTCTCCATATTAATTACCTAGCAAAATTTATTTGATAGGATTTTATTATGAAGTTTTTAATCAAAAAAACTTTTAGTTTTATTTATTAGTTTGTCTAATCTATTATAATTATAAAATAATAGACTGGCTCAATCGATCACTTGTTTAGATTTCAAAGATTGACTAATAGTTTAACAATTGTAAATTAAAAGAACAACGATAAAAAGAAAAGGCTTTATTAACCAATGAAGTTAAAGGTGGTTTCTCGTTTCGTGAGCTGGAATTATATATGAGCAATACTTAAAGATAGTTGAAATAATTAGGGAATTTGAGAAAAAATTGTTGGCGATTAAAAATTTTAAAGTATGTATTTTTATTATAGGTTAAGGGTTTAGTTTTTGAAGTATAAATTTGGAGAGTTTCTGCTCTCCATCATTTAAACATTAAATTATGTGAACTTTTACACAATGTATATTAATAAGCCGCGATAAGCTCTATTTCCACAAGTGCGTCTTTTGGCAAGGTTTTAACAGCCACTGTACTTCTAGCAGGATAAGGCTCTTTAAAAAAATTAGCATACGCAGTATTTACTTTAACAAAATCTGCCATATCTGCTAGAAATATTGTAGTCTTTACAGCATTATCAAAAGTAAGTCCTGCTTCAGCCAAGATATTTTTTAAATTTTCAAGTGATTGCTCAGCTTGGGCCTCTACGCTACTACCTGCAAACTCACCCGCTGGTGTGACACCAAGCTGACCTGAGATAAATAAAAATCCATTTGCTCTAATAGCTTGAGAATATGGCCCAATCGCTTGTGGAGCATTTTTTGTTGAGATTTGTTTTTTCATATTTTCTCCTTTTGAAATTTTTTAAAATCCTACTATAAATTTTCTAAATTTTTAGTCTCCAAAAGCTATAATGGGCAAAATTTCAAAAGGATGAAGATGCAAAATATACTCGCACCAAATGAGTTTTTAGATGATTATGTACTCGGTGCTGAGTTGGCTAAAAATGCTGGCATCTCATCAAATGCTTATCTTTTTTGGAAAAACATCATAAGTGCTAAATTTGAAAACTCAAGAATAGTTTTTCTTAGAAAAAATAGCATTCCAGCCAAATTTCAAAACATTATAAAAACCTGCACACCTTTAAATGGACTTATTCCAACAGGCGTATTTTGCTCTTTTACCTCGCTTGCTCCTTCTCATCTTGTAGCAAAAAATAGCTCTAAGATCTACGAGCTCTTTAAATTTTATGAGATTTGCGGCATCAAATTTATAGACTTGAAGAAATTTTATGATGATTTTAATCTTAGCTATTCTTATAGAATTTACATTGAAAAGTGCAAATTTTTCTCGCCTGCTCCATTTGAAAAACGCATAAAATTAACTGAAACGATGTGTCTTGGATATTATTAAAGTCCGCTAGCTAGCTTGCTAGCGGGATAAATTTAGATCTTTTTGTAAGGTGCTTGACCGACTTCATAAAAGTTATTACCCTCGCAGTCAATGGCAACTATCGCTGGAAAGTCCTCAACTGTAAGCCTAGCAACTGCCTCTGGTCCTAGTTCTGGGTAAGCTAGCACCTCATATTTTTTGATACTTTGGCTAATAAGTGCTCCGATGCCGCCGATAGCAACCATATAAACACAGCATGATTTTTTCATAGCCTCGACTACTGCGTCACTCCTGTAGCCTTTACCGATCATACCATTTATACCAACTTCATTTATCATAGTTGGGGTGTATTTATCCATTCTACCGCTTGTTGTTGGGCCTGCTGCGCCGATAGCTTGATTTGGCTTGGCTGGAGTTGGTCCAACGTAGTAGATAGTCTCACCCTTTAGTTCAACTGGTAGCTTCTCGCCGCGTGCTAAAGTTTCAGTAAGTGCCTTATGTGCAGCGTCACGAGCTGCTATGATAGTGCCTGATATTAGGACATTGTCGCCTGCTTTTAGGCTTTTTACCACCTCTTTATCAAATGGTGCTGTTATTCTTTTTACTTCTGACATTTTCTCTCCTTAAAGCTCAGCGTCTGCGTGACGTGCAGCATGGCAGTTAATGTTTATAGCAACAGGAAGACCTGCTATGTGAGTTGGATACCACTCGACATTTACTTTAATGGCAGTGGTGTCACCACCAAGTCCTTGAGGACCAACACCAGTTTTACAAGCAATCTCTAGTAACTCGTCTTCTAATTTGGCATATCTTGGATCAGAATTTTTACTATCGACTGAACGAACTGCTGCTTCTTTTGCCAAAAGTGCTGCCTTATCCATCGTACCGCCTATGCCAACGCCTATTGTTAGTGGAGGACAGGCATTTGGTCCAGCGTATTTTACAGCCTCTAAAAAGACTTTTTTTACACCTTCTATACCATCAGCTGGCACAAGCATTTTTAAAACTGATTTATTCTCACTACCAAAACCTTTTGGAGCTACTTTTATCTTTAGCTTATCTCCTGGCACGATTCTAGTGTGAATGACGGCTGGAGTGTTGTTTGTGGTATTTTTTCTCTCAAAAAGTGGCTCAGCCACGACTGACTTTCTTAGATAACCTTCAGTGTAGCCTTCCGCAATGCCCTCATTTATCGCATCTTCAATATATCCACCCTCGATATGCACATCTTGGCCGATCTGCACAAAAACAACCGTCATACCGGTGTCTTGGCAGATAGGTGCAACGCCCTCTTCTGCAAGCTTAGCATTTTGTAAAATTTTGCCCAAAATGTCTTTGCCTAGTGACGAACTTTCGCTACATTGTGCCTTTGTAAAAGCAGCCTTTAAATCTGGCGTCACGACATAACAGGCCTGTTTGCAAAGCTTAGCAACGACTTCTCTTATATCTTTTGCATTTATTATTCTCATCTTTACTCCTCGTAAAAAACAATTTTTAATTATATTAACTATATTTAAAATTTAAGATTAAATTTTAC
>NZ_CABPUT010000002.1:52344-74138 GCF_902460625.1 Campylobacter concisus | reverse complement strand
TGCTAAAAAATTTATATGAGTTTATTTTGTTTGACTACAACTAGAAGACTTGTCTAAAACAAAAATTTAGTGAAATAAGCGATGGTGAAATTGGGTCTAGAGCATCACAATATTGATAGAAATTTACATAACATGGCTTATTTAAGCCATAAATATATAAATTTAAGATTGAATGCTCTCCTCTTCATTTTTTATCTTTTTTCTAACTTTGACTCGTGATATGCTAGCTCCATCCATCTTTCTTACTTCGTAGTAGCAGTTTTCATCCTCGATCTTATCACCTACAACTGGCAAGCGACCGATTAGGTTGAAGACATATCCACCGATTGTAACTTGATCTGTCTCTTCATCAAAGCTTATACCAAGAACCTCTTCAACGCTCTCTAGATCATATCTGCCTTGAAATTCGTAAATATTGTCATTTATCTTTTTATAGTGCTGATCAACTTCATCGTGCTCGTCATTAAAATCACCAAGCACCTCTTCCATTATATCTTCCATCGTAAGAAGTCCGGCTGTGCCGCCATACTCATCAACTACGAGCGCAGCTGAAATTTGCTCTTTATTCATCATTACAAGCACTTTTGAAATAGAAAGGCTCTCAGGCACGATGACAAATTTACGAACAATTGAGTCAAAACTCTTCTCTTTATCTTTGCTAAAGTGAAGTTGCAAAATATCTCTAATGTGTATCATGCCCAAAATGATATCTTTTGAGCCGTCTATATAAGGAAAGCGAGTGTATTTTGACTCAAATACAACTTGTAAATTCTCCTCAAAACTCTTTTGTTTATTTATGCAGATCATATCGCGTCTTGGCGTCATGATCTCTTTTGCGACTGTGTCACTAAAATCAACTGCATTTTTAATGATCTCAGTCTCAAAACTATCAAGCACGCCACCCTTTAAGCTCTCACCAACGATGATTTTTATCTCTTCTTCAGAGTGAGCTAGTTCATTTTCTTTAGCTGGCTGGATGCCTAAAATTTTAAGTCCAATGGTTGCTAAAATATCAAAAAGCTTAATTACAGGCGAAAATAGTACCCAGAAAAAGTGAAGTGGACGAGCGATTTTTAACACTGAAGTCTCAGCCTTTGCGATAGCAACTGACTTTGGCACAAGCTCGCCCATTACAACATGAAGTAACGTAATAAGCGTAAATGCAATCGCAAAACCAACCGTATGAACTAATATATCGCTAAAGTTGAAGAAATTTTTAAGTGGAGCTTCTATAAGTCTTGCAACCGCTGGCTCACCAATCCAACCAAGAGCAAGTGAGCTTAGTGTGATGCCAAGCTGAGTGGCACTAAGATAAGTATCAAGCTTGTTTGACATCTCAAAAGCAAGCTGAGCGTTTGGCTTTTTCTCCTTAATAAGCTCTTCAAGTCTAGACTTACGAACTTTAACAAGAGAAAATTCTGATAAAACAAAAAAGGCATTTAGTAAAATGAATACAATGGCAAGTATTACCATTAAAAGCGAATTATCGCTACTGGGGTTCAATTATGATCCTTAAGAGTTAAAAATTTTTGCCTGATTATAGCGAATTTATATTTAGCGGTCAAATTATCTACACCCAAAAGTAACAACATTTCTTAAATTTAAGATTTATAAAAAGTTCTTAAATTATATTTTGATAACATTATTTTTATCAATAAATTCATGGATTTCATAATGAGCAAAAAGAATTTTTCATCGCGTTGGGCATTTATATTGGCCTGTGTTGGATCAGCAGTTGGCATGGCGAATGTCTGGGGCTTTCCTTACAAACTTGGCACAAATGGCGGTGCGGCGTTTTTACTCATCTATGTTTTTTTCATAGCTCTTTTTTCATACGTTGGTCTAAGTGCGGAGTATGCGATTGGCAGACGTGCAAAAACTGGTACGCTTGGATCATATAAATATGCTTGGCAAAGTAGAAATTTAGGCGTATTTGGCAGTATCATCGGCTGGCTTCCGCTTGCTGGCTCACTTTGTATAGCTATTGGCTACGCAGTCATCATCGCCTACGTGCTAAAAGCCCTTACTCAGGCACTTACTGGCTCATTTATGAGCGTTGATACGAACGTTTGGTTTAACTCATTTGCACTTCAAGATTACTCAGTCTTGCCTTATCATTTTATCATCGTTGTTGGCACGCTTCTTACACTATTTTTTGGAGCAAAAAGTATCGAAAAAACTAATAAAATAATGATGCCACTGTTTTTTGTATTGTTTAGCATTTTAGCCATAAATGTCGCGATGCTACCAAATGCATTTGATGGGTATAAATTCCTTTTTATTCCTGACTTTAGTAAGCTTGCAGACCCGATGGTATGGATTTCTGCGATGGGTCAAGCCTTTTTCTCGCTCTCTATCACAGGATCTGGCATGATAGTTTATGGAGCTTACCTTTCAAAAGATGAAGATATCGTTGAAAGTGCTAAAACTACGGCCTTTTTTGATACTATTGCAGCTCTTGTGGCCGCTCTTGTTATGATCCCAGCAGTCTTTGCCTACGCTATGGATCCAGCCGAAGGTCCAAAGCTGCTTTTTGTAACGCTTCCAAAAATTTTACAAAATATGATCGGTGGACAAATTTTTGCCATTATTTTATTTACAGCTGTTATCTTTGGCGGTATCACCTCGCTTCAAAATATGTTTGAAGTAGTCGCCGAGTCACTAATGCATAAATTTCCGTTTCTTAGTAGATTTTGGACACTCACGCTACTTTGTGCAGTTTGCTTTGGCATAGGAGCATTTATGGAGCCTATTAGCAGTTGGGGGCCTTGGATGGACTTTGTCTCTATCTATATCATTCCAATCGGCGCGGTAATCGGTGCTATTTCTTGGTTCTGGATTATTAAAAAAGATGAAATTTTAGACGAGATAAATTCTGGAGCAAATAAATCTTATGGTAATTTCTGGTATTTTGTAGGCAAATTTATCTACGTTCCGCTAACATTTTTACTTTGTATCATAGCCGTAAGTAAGGGAATTTCTTTTTAAATTTAGCTCGCCAAAAAATGAGCTAAATTTAAAAATTTTTGAAGTTATCTTAGTTTTTTTGTGCCGATGTAAGTGGCAAAAATTTCTTGTGAGCCATCTTTTTTAAATAAAATAACATCGTATTGCTCGGCTTTACTGTCTTGCTCCATACCTTGGCTCTCCATCGGCATGCCAGGCACTGCGATACCAACTACATCTTTTGGCTTAAGCTCTAGTAGGCGCTTTACCTCATCGGCTGGGACATGACCTTCTATGATATATCCATCGATGATTGCTGTATGGCAGCTTGAAAGCTCTAGCGGTACGTTAAATTCTTTCTTAACTTTTGCTATATCATCTACTTTTATGACCTCTTCGCTAAATCCAGCCTTCTGCATCGCCTCACCCCAGCTAGTACAACATCCACAAGTTGGGCTTTTATAGACCTTCATATCAGCCGCAAATGCAAATGTTGCAAAAAAGCCAAGAGCCAAAAATGCTAATTTTTTCATCATTTTCCTTTACGTAAAATTTGCAAAATGATATAGCTCACATTTAAATTTTATATAAATGCTTAATATTGCTTGCTATAATTCGCCAAAATTTACAAAAGGCACTTTATGTTTTCATCATTTTTTAAAGATAAAAAATGGGTACTCTGGGCTTATGGCGGAGCGATATTTATCATCTTGCTTCTTGTCTATCAAACGCACCTAAATGTCCGTATAAACGAGTGGTATAAAAATTTCTACGACATCGTGCAAAACTCAAAAGATCATGATGTAAGTGAGTTTTGGCGAGAAATTTTTAACTTTATAAAAATCGCTATGCCTTATGTCGTGACTTACACTGTGATCTCATTTTTTGCTAGCCACTGGGTCTTTCGCTGGAGAGAGGCGATGACGTTTAGATATCTAAAATTTTGGCAAAACTGCAAAAGTGACATCGAAGGCAGTTCGCAGCGTATCCAAGAAGACGTCTACCGCTTTGCCAAAATAATGGAAAGCCTTGGTGTGCAGGTTTTAAGGGCGATCATGACGCTAATTGCCTTTATACCAGTGCTTTGGGAGCTAAGTAAGAGTGTGAGTTTACCTTACATCAAAGATATCGAAGGCTCACTTGTTTATATCGCACTAATAATTAGCATCGGTGGTCTTATTATTTCGTGGTTTGTGGGCATTAAACTCCCGCATATCGAGTATAACAACCAAAAAGCAGAAGCGGCGTTTAGAAAAGAGCTAGTTTACGGCGAAGATGATAAGTCCAAATTTTGCCAACCAAACGTCATGTTAGAGCTTTTTACGGGCGTAAAGTTAAATTATTACAAACTATTTTTGCATTACGGCTACTTTAACCTTTGGCTCATCTCATTTTCACAAATTCTTGTCATCGTGCCTTATATCATCATGGGAAATGGCCTATTTAGCGGCGTTATAACGCTTGGTGTGCTTATACAAGCTAGCAACGCTTTTTCTCAAGTTAGAGAGAGTTTTAGCGTATTTATCGACAACTGGACGACGATAACAGAGCTAAGATCTGTAAATAAACGTTTGAGAGAATTTGAGAGAAATATAAACTATAAGGCGTAAGGGTTAAATTTACATACTAAATAAACTCTAGTAAATTTTAAAATTTCATAAGCGAGTAATTTCGGCTCTAAAATTTGAGCTAAGCTATAAGCGAAGCCAAATTTTAGTAGTCAATTCTTGCGAGTGAATGAGATTTTAAAATTTGCAAAATAGCTTTATTAAATTCGTAAATTTCTTTTTATTTAAAAGGGAGACAAGGGGACTTGAATTACGAAGCCGTCCCCTTATCCCCCTTTTTGAATCCCCTAAACCCCTCGCACGTTAGGAGCGGCATGCAATCGTGCTGGCGCACTGCATGCGTTTTATTTTAGAAAATTTCTGACAAATTTTAAAATTTGCAAGCCGTTTCAGCTCCAAAAATTAAATTTCCCCCTCGTTTAACAATGCATATCTAACTCAGGCTATAATACGCAAGATTTTAGTCCAAAAAGGATAAAAATGAAAAAAATTTTACTTACATTGTTAGCGACTAGTTTGCTCTTCACTGGCTGCTCAAGCGTTACAAAAGCAGGTGTTGTTGGTGCTGATCGTAAGCAATTTATGTTAGTCTCATCAGAAGCTATGGAGCAAAGCTCAGCCCAAGCTTATGTCAAGACACTAACAGCTGCTAGAAGCAAAGGCGAGCTAAACGTTGATCCGATCCTTACAAAAAGAGTTCAAGATATCGCTAAAAGACTCATCGCTCAAACTGGCGTTTTTAGGGATGATGCCCTAAAATGGAAGTGGCAAGTAAATGTCATAAACGAAGATACGCTAAATGCTTGGTGTATGCCAGGGGGCAGGATAGTCGTTTATAGTGGCATCATAAAAAGGCTAAATTTAACAGATGCACAGCTAGCTGCAGTCATGGGACACGAGATCGCACACGCTCTTAGGGAGCACAGCAGGGAGCAAGCAAGTGCTGATCAGATGAAAAGCATAGGCATCTTTGCAATAGCCACAGCTACTGGCCTTGGCGATCTTGGAGCTAATGCTCTAAATTTAGCTAGCGAATACACCATATCACTGCCGTTTTCTCGCTCGCATGAGACCGAGGCTGATCACATCGGTACTGAGCTAATGGCAAGAGCTGGATACGATCCAAAAGAAGCGGTCGAAGTCTGGGTAAAAATGAGCAAGATGAGTGGCGGAAAGGTGCCTGAAATTTTAAGCACTCACCCATCAAACGAGAGCAGGATAAAAGACCTAAAAGAGATCGCAGCAAAGCTTGAGCCAGTCTACCAAGCTGCCAAAAGAGGCTAGACTTCAAAAAATTTGAGCGATCTTGAAATGATTGCTCAAATTTTCTAACTAGTGCATTTTAGAAAAACTACGACTGCTGATATTCGGCTAGTTAGCAAGAGTCTTGGCTTAAAGCCCGTAACAACTCTCGCCCAATCTTTGTCTATAAAGAAAATGGTGAAATTTTAGGCTACTGCTCACTAAGTGACTTTAATCCTAAAATCGCTTACGATATAAGCGTAGAGATAAGCATCTATGTAGCTAAAAAGGCTCTTGGTATTGGCAAGCAGCTTTTAAGCCACAGTCTAGATGAGGGAAAGAGGCTAAATTTAAAAATTATCGCTCTGATATTTAGTGAAAACAAAACAAATCTTAGGCTATTTTTAAAATTTGGGTTTAAAAAATGGGATAAATTGCCCAGCATTTGTCTGATGGATAATGAGTACAAAAGTGTTATTATCTTGGGACTAAAGCTCTAAAAGCCAAGCATTAAGCAAATAAAGATATAATTCCACACTTTTTATGGGTAGATGTCCGAGCGGTTTAAGGAGCACGCCTGGAACGCGTGTGTGGGGCAACTCACCGAGAGTTCGAATCTCTCTCTACCCGCCATAAAACTATCTATAACTTAAAGTCTACTGACCTTTATTTTTATTGCTTAAAACATTGGCACTAAGCAAAAGACTACTTTTTTAAAACTTACTAAAATCTTGCCAATTATCTTTTACTTTTGTCATAGTTAGGCATATAACTAGCATCAAATTTGCTCCATTTTAGGAAAAATTTTAACTATATTCTTAAATTTAGATTCTATTTGCCTTATCGACAGTTACGAACGCCCAGTGCATAAATCCTTGTCTCGGTTTGTATTTGCCGCTGTTAAAATACTCCACTAGCCGCGCCTCCTCCGTGCTGCTTAGCTCGCCGCCAAGCCCCCAGCGCGTCTTTTGTATGAGCTCCTGCGCGCTCGCGGGTATAGGGGGCTTAGACTTAGCGGCGATGATGGCAAGATAAGGGGCAAATTTAATCTAAATGAGCCAAAGCTAAGCGTTGCTAAGCTCATAGAGCTTCCTTTTATCGAAGCGGTTTTGGATGAGAATTTTAAAGAACTAG
Organism: Campylobacter concisus; assembly: GCF_902460625.1. Lineage (GTDB taxonomy): Bacteria > Campylobacterota > Campylobacteria > Campylobacterales > Campylobacteraceae > Campylobacter_A > Campylobacter_A concisus_AD. The sequence goes on along the minus strand of NZ_CABPUT010000002.1, from coordinate 67,248 downwards.
CAAAAGATGAGATGATAAATTTAGATGGGGCTTTAAAGCCTATATTTTGGGATCACAAGGCAACTTTACTCGTGCAAAAAGACAAAAATGGTGAGTTTAGAAATTTAAATATAAAAGAGCTTCGGGATTTTTAATGAGCTTAAATTTTAATGAAAAAGGCGAGTTTAGATTCGGCAAATTTAACTACGATAAAGCACGAGAAATAGCTCAAAACTGCACTAAATTTAAGCTAGATAATGACGAAGAAGAGATGGCTTGTGGGGGTGAGAGGAGTTGCTATGACTGCGCATTTAGGCGCTGGAGTAAAGATAGCTTCATCTGCATGGCACAAGCTAGCAAAGGCTAAGCTAACTCTACGCGACCATTTTTTTATCTTTAAGTTTTCCACCGCGTTTGTACTTTAGTTCGCCGCAAAATCTCTTGCCAAATTTTGCCTCGATAATAAGAACTAGCACAAAAAATATCTTTTCGTCATTCATTCGCGCGATCTGGCGTAGAGTTTGGCTAGCGTCATTAAATTTAACTCCATTTTTACGTAAAGTTTCGAAAAAAATAGCCTTGTCAAAGCCCAACATGTGCGAAATTTCAGTTATGCTGTATGGCTCGAGCGATGCGATGATTCGGTCCATGTTGCAAATACTTGGATTTTTACTGCGTGTTAGCACATCCATCGTTTCATTCATTAGCTTTACTAGCTTTTTTCTACGATTTATAATGTGAAGTGTTGCAGCAAGCAATATTAAAAAACCCGCGATTTTATGGGCATTTAATAGATACTCGCTATATTCGCCAAGTGCAAAATTTACACCAGAGAATGCGAGTATACAAAGCCCCAAAATAAGAACTAAAACAAGACAGAATTTATAAATAACCTCCACTTTAAACATGACACTCATCCTAAAATATATTTTTCTAATTATACACTTTAGGAGTTGAAATTTATCACCAGCTTATTTGGCTGGTGATTTAATTAGATTAAAAATTGTAGTTAAAGCTTAGATTAAATGTGCGTGGATCGCCATAAACCATCATGTTTTTGCCGATACCCTCATAGTATTTTTTATTAAAGAGATTGTCGATATTTAGCTGTACATCAAAGTTTTTAGCAAATTTATAACCAAGCATTAAATTAGCTAAAGTGTAGCCTTTTTGTGTGATTTCATCTGCGCCTTTGCCAGTGTAAATTTTGCTCTTATACATAGCTCCAGCCCCTACTCTAAAGTCTCTGATCTCATACTTTGCAAATAAATTTGCCGTGCTTCTTGATGAGTCAGTGGCGTATTTCTCGCCTTTAGCATCTTTTGCGTTAAAGTGCGTTGCACCAAAGCTTAGGCTTAAGTTTTTAGTGATCTCGCCGTTTAGATCTAGCTCGACACCCCTGCTTGTCACACCCTTGCCAGCTTCATATATATCGGCATTTGTCGCTGGATTTTTCCTGCCAGTCTTTATGCCAAGCTTGTCTTGCACGATCTTAAAGACGCCAAGACTTGCTTGAAGCGCCCCGTCAAAATACTCGCCTTTGATGCCCATTTCATAGTCCTTGCCTTGGATCGGATCAAGATACTTGTCATTTGCATCCTTTGCGTTTTGAGGTTTAAATATGCTTGTGTAGCTAGCATATAGAGTGTGGTTTGCTCCGATGTCATAAGTGATGCCAAGATATGGCGTGATCTCATTTGTGAAATTTCTATTATCTTTGCCGCCCTCGATCTCGTATTTGTAGTAGCTCACCCTAGCACCTAGCAAAAATTTAAGCTCATCAGTGATTGATAGTTTATTTGCCGCGTAAAATGCCTTTTGTATCGTTTTGTCTTTGTTGTTTTGATCTTCGTAAGGAAACTTTGGATCATCAAGGTGTAAATTTTTAAAATCAATCCTGCTTCTAGCTGTATAAGCAAGGCCAGCTGGCGTAGTCCTTTGCAGCCAGTAGCTACTTACCTTATCGCTACTTTTTTTATAGTTGTTATACATCGCGCCAAAGACAAACTCATGAGATAAATTTGCTATCTCGTAAGGGATATTTGCATACGCATCGACGTTGTGGATGTTCTCCTCTCTTTTGTTTGCATAAATGTAAAGATCACTTATATTGCCGGTGCCATCTAAATTTACCGCTCCGCCGTAGTAGAGTAAATTTGAATCAGTATTTGCCCGTCTAAATGAGTAGCTTAAATTTAAGCTCGCTTCATTTTCAAAGTAGTGCTTAAAATCAGCGTAGAAATCAAGCGTTTTTATATCCCATCTAGTCCAAGGCTGAGAGAAAATTTCATTTTTACTAAAATTTGTCCTAGAGCCATCTGTGTAAAATGCTGGCATACCGCCCCATCTACCCCCGTGGCGTCTTAGCTCTTGATAAAACGCACCAAGGCTAAGCCATGAGTTATCGCCTATGTCGCTATCGACTACACCGTAAATCGCGCTATTTTTGCGGTTGTAATAATCCATATAAGAGTGCGACTTCTCATGCGTAAAAGATAGCCTCGCTCTGACGCTTCCGCTCTCATTTACTGGCGTTTGCACATCGCCATTTACGCCGTATCTATCGTATGAGCCAGCGCTTATGCCAAAATTTCCTTTTAGCTCCTTTGAGTCTGCTCTTTTTCTTATGAAATTTAAGCTTGCAGCCGGATTTCCAGCGCCTGCAAGCAGGCCATTTGCTCCTTTTACCACTTCAACTCTTTCATAAGGCAGCAAGCTCATATCATTTGCGCCAAGGCTAAAGCCACCAAAACTAGGCATCGAATCAAGCAAGTAATAATCTATCTTAAAACCACGAGCCGTCGGATATACGCGCTCGTCCCATTTGTTTAGCGTGACGCCTGGGACATTTCTAAGAAGCACTTGATAGTCCTTGATACCTTGATCTTTTAGCCTAGCTTCTGTTAGCACAGTTAGCGACTGGGGCGTTTGACGAGAGGTTAAATTTAGCCTTGTTGTGCTCTTTACAAGCTCTTTTGCAAAGTAGTTTGCATCATCTCTTCGCTCGCTCTCCACGACATCGACTGCTTCTAAAATTTTATCGCTTTGGCTAGCAAAAATTTGAGGTTGCATCAAATTTAATGCAACCAAACTAATTAAAAATTTTTTCATTTTTTCTCCTTTTAAAATTTCTTTTTATCCACAAATAAAGCCCTGAAATGCTCAAAATAAGCGGTGAAATGCCAACCAAAAACCAGATAAATTTTGTGATTTGGTTGTAGTTACCAAAGTGCGATTTTCTAAATGCTGAGAGAATTTCTTCACTTAGATTTGCATTTTTTATGTCCAAAATACTTACTAATTCGCCGTTATTTTTATCGTAAGTTAATATGCTTGAATATTCGTTATGCAATAAATTTTGATCTTTTACGTAGCCAAAAAGGCGTATATTTGCTCCTTGCATAAAAGGTAGCGAGATGAAGTGTGGCTCAAAGCCTTTTATGTCCTTTCTCGATCTAGCCACTAGCTCATCAAGGGATAAACTTTTGTTATAAATTTTTGCGTCTATTACGAAGTCATTTTTAAACTCTGGCATACGTGCCATCTGAAATTCCCACCAAAAACCACTTATGCAAATGAGCAGTAAAATAGGCGTAGAAAAAATTCCTATCATTTTATGAATGTCGTTCATAAAAACATTTAGCCTATTTACACGAAGCCTAAGTAGTGTCAACCAAAATTTTCTATAAATCACAAAACCACTTATGCAGATAAAAAACGTGAAAATAGCGGTTAAAGTAAGGATAACGTGACCAATTTTCCCAAGAAATAGCGACTCATGAAGCTCGGTTAAAACTCCAAAAAATCCCTCATCATGTGCAAGTGGCTCGCTCTTTATCTTACCGCTAAAAGCGTCAAAATAGATAAATTTCCACTCTTTTTGGCTGTCATTGTGCTCAATTAACCAAATTTTGTCACGTTTTTTAGGATTTGCATCGATATTTATGCCGACCATCTCGTAGCCGTCAAGCTCGCTTGCGATGATCTCTCTTTGCTCATCAAAGCTGATCCTTTTGCTTAAATTTTCTTTGTTTAAATTTACATTTACGACATTTGGGGCAAGAAGGCTGTTTAGCTCATCTTTATAAACAAGGATCGCACCGCTAAAACAAACTACTGCAAGTGGAATGAAAAATAAAAGAGATAAATAAGTGTGTACTTTATAAAAAAATTTTTGATTTAGAAATTTTACTTTGTTTTAAAGCCTTTTAATAGTAGGTTTTGATAATAGCTCGCAATCTTATACAAAATTTACTTTGATAATATTTAAAACTATTATCAATTATGATTCCAGAAAAGAAAAATTTTTATAGAATGTAAATTGAAAAAAATAAATAGATTTGATTTTTAAAAGAATAAGCAACTCCTCTTTGTGTATACGAAAAGCCAGAAAAGGGGGAAGCAAAGACTTATCAGTTACAAAAAGGAGGGTCCATTTAGGACGATGAAATAGTATTATTTAAGCATAAATTTTAATAAAATTTTTAGTTAATAAAAAAGAAATTCCAAGTAATACTAAAGTAAATTTAACTTTAAAGAAACTATATTTAAGAAATTTCTTTTAATTAGTACAAGCATAAAATTAGGCTAATTTTTAGACACAAGCTCTAATACATTGCAAGCTCGCTTGCTACCCATCTTGCAAGCTTTATCAAGAGCATTTGCAGAAAGATCAAAGCTTTGCTCAGTGCCATTTCCTTGAAGATACTTTGTCGCTAGCTCATAGCAAGCCTCGCTACTACCGTCATCACAGAGCGATTTAAATATCTCAAAAGATTTTTGCGTATCTTTTTTTGCACCAAGGCCACGCCCTAGCATATCTGCATAGATAAAGCAAGAAATTTTATCTTTATTCTCACACTCACTTGAAAGCTTTTTTGTAAAACTCTCGCAAGCTTTAGCGTCACTTTTATTAATGCACTCTTGCATATTTATATCCCAGTTTGCATTCAAAGATAGAAGAGCAAATGCTAAAAATAAAATGGATTTTTTCATAAATTTCCTTGGAAGAAGTTAGCTCCCTTTGGGGGAAAGGGAGCTATTACAAAAAGGAGGTTTCTTGTTGGACAAGTGGAATAATACAAGTTTCGTCTAAATTTAAAACCAACTTTTCTTTAACAAAAAACAATCTCAAACCAAATCTTTTTTGCTAAAGGCAAAATAGCCACAAACTAGCAAAATAATGCCTAGTAAAAGCGGATAAATAATCGCATAAGCTACAAATGTCGCTTTTGGAAAGGTGCTTAAAATAAAATAAGATGCAGTACCGATAACTGCTAAATTTGGATCAAAAAGACTAAGCGCTGCTATCCTGAAAAGCTCTATCGGATTTAGTATAGCAATAGCGTAAATAACGTACTCATCAACCGAGCTTCGCATAAGAAGTCCAATTAATGCTAGATCAATGAACGCAAGCATTATAAGCCAAAGTAAAAACGCTACGCCTTGGCCTGTCTCTTGATTTTTAATCATGCTTGAGATAAAAAATCCAAGCGATAAAAAAATGATACTTAAGCTAAAAAGTAGTCCAAAATAAAGTATTAATACACCCCAAGGTATCGCAACACCTTTTATAAGACCAACAACAACACAAAGCAAAAGAGCAAACAAAAGTGGTACAAAAACAACAAATGTACGGCCCAGTGCCTTACCAAAGTAATACTCTCTAAGGCTTAGTGGGAAGCTAAGGATGTATTCAAGCAAATTTGTATCTCTATCTTGATTTATGCTTCTTACGGTTGAGATGAGAATAAAAATAGGCACAATGATGACACAAATTTGAATAAACAAAAGCAGTGCTCTAGTAAGACCAGAAAAGCCAAGTACACGTGAATCAGTCACGCCGCTAAATAAAAATCCTATCATCAAAGCAGAAAAAAGAGCAGCATATATCACAAACCATCTTGAGCGAAAAGACTCTTTTACATCAAGCTTTGCTATTAAAAAAAGATTATTCACTCTTGCTCCTTAAATTTTCTTCTTTGATTATCTTGCCAAGATCCATATAGACGCATCTATCTAATAAATTTGCTATCTCATCGATACGGTGTGAGATAAAAACAAGTGTTTTGTTTTGCGTGAAGTTATCAAGTAAATTTTTAAAAGAAAGCCTTGCTTTTACATCAAGATTTGCCGTTGGCTCATCAAACATCAAAATTTCACTATCCTTAGCAAATGCGATTGCTATTAACATCTTTTGTTTCATGCCGCCAGAGAGCTTATAAAATGGCTTATTTAAATTTGCATGCAAATCAAGCTCTAAAAGCTTGCTAAATTTCTCAATCTCTTCAAATTTTACATTTGAGCTTTTGCAAACAAACTCACAAAGCTCACGTAGATTAAATTTAAGCGGTGGTGGGGTTTGTGGCACAAATGAGATAAATTTCAAAGCCCCTTTTCTATCTTTTAGAGTATTTACACTATTTATCGCTATGCTTCCGCTATTTGGGATAAATTCGCCTAAAATGATACGCATGAGCGAGCTTTTGCCAGCTCCATTTTGTCCAAGTATTGCTATTTTTTCGCCAGATTTTACATTTAGGCTAACATTGTCAAGTATCTTTTGCGAGCCAAAAATTTTCGTTACTTCTTTTATATCTATCAAAAATTTTCCTTATATGAGTTTTTTAAAGCCGTTGTCAAATTTCAGCGCATCTTGATGACACACATCAATACACCTACCACAAAGCGTACAATCAGCACCGGCTATCCTAAAGATATTTTTGCTCTCGTCAAGCTTTGCTCCCTTTTTTGTCATAAAAAGTACGTGAGGCACTAGACAAACATCGGTGCAAACTAAGCAGTGATCGCATTTTTCTTTATCCCAGCTAACTTTTATGGCATTTGGTTTAGCTAGCACCGAGTAAGTAGCTCCAATAGGACAGACATACCTACACCAAGCTCTACGTGAGAAGAAAATTTCAACCATAAGCATGGCCACAACGAACCAAATAGCATGAAAATAGCCATAGATAATAAATCTTGAAAAAATCCCAACAACATTAAAAATTTCAAATGTAAGGCTTGCACTAGCAAAGCTAAGGGTTAAAAATAAAATGGTAAAAACATATCGCCACTTTGTATCAAAAACTCGTGGCTTTACTATCTTTTTAGCGCGTAAATTTTCATGGATCTTCTCAGCTATTTCGCTTATTAACGAATAAGGACAGATCCAAGAGCAAAAGCCTCTACCACCAAAAATGATATAAAAGGCCAAGATACTAAGTGAGCCAATTATTAAATTTACATGGATTTCATGTGTCGCCAAAAAGACTTGCAGGCTCATAAAAGCATCTGCCAAGTGAAAACCAAATATCCTTGACGCACTGATGTCGCCTTCTAAAATTTGTATATCAACTCTATATGAAAGCACAAATAAAAGATGAACTAAAACGATGGTAAAAATGCGCCAAAATCGTATACTAGGACGCTTTTTGCCATCTTTTGTAGTTGTGATTAACGTGCTTAGAAAGCTTACATTTCTAATCGTCGCACGAGTGTTATATTTGTCCATTTTTACTTTTTAAATTTAGAAATTTCATCTGCAAGGCTTTCAAGCTCGCTATCACTAACATTTGTAAGTAGCCCCTTCATAAGCGAGTTTTGCACCTTACCAGCTTTATAATCAGCTAGCTTTTTAAGCAATTCATCCTTACTTAGATGCGTTATATCAGGAGCTACGACGCCTTTTGCATTTGCACCATGACACGGAGCACAAGTTGTTAGATATTGCTTGCTAACGCCTTCATTGTGTACTTTAGCCACACTTAGACTTAGCTCTTTTACCTTTTTTAGCTCATCTTCGCTGGCAAATTCTTCACTAGACTTTGGCTGCTCTTTTGTAAAATTTTGCTCTACTTTTGGCTGAGCATTAGTTGCTACTTTTTCCTTTTTAGGCGGAGTCTGGCTTAACATAAAAACCATGATACCGCAAATTGCTACTGCTAAAATAATGGTTATAATCTTTCCTACTTTCATTATTTGCTCCTAAATTGTGTATTAAAATCACTGATTTCTTTAGCTAAATTTCTGATTTCACTATCATCCATTTTTTTAACAAGATCTCGCATTAAAACATTGACTTTTTCTTTATTTTTATAAGCATTTATCATTGTATAAATTTCATTTTCACTTTTTGTTAAAAGTGATGGCCCGATGATGCCATTTGCGTAATCATCGTGACAAGCTGAGCATTTTGTAATGAAATTTTTGCTAAGTCTACCCTTTATAAGTCTTAAATTTATAGTTTGAAGAGGGGTTCTTACCATTGCTAAAGCCCCGATTTGACGGCTTACGTTATTATCTTCAAGTCCAAATTTTACGCTCTTTTCGCCGTGCATATCGTATTTTATGAAGTCATTTTGTTTATTTGTGCTTTGGTTATTTTCTTTTTTTTCAACCTTTATGCTAGCACTCGTGGCTACATTTATTGGTTGCTCGCTAGCTGCTTTTTGCGCTTTGTCATCGCTATTTTCACAGCCGACAAATAGCAAAGCAGCAGCCACTAAAGACATTATTAATCTCATTCTTTCTCCTTATAAATTTCATCATAACTCATTTTTGGGGCTATATTTATAATTTTTACAGGGCAAACCTCAGCACACACCCCACACCCAACACAGCCATGCTTTATGAGTGGCAAATTTGCTTCGCTCATTACTATTGCACTATCGCCAACTGGGCAAATGCTGACACAAAGGTCACAAATTTGACCGATTTTGCCTTTTATCTTATCTTTTTCTGCCTCTTCTCTATCGTTATAAACTTTGCGGACAAGCAAATCTTCAACGCTATCTTCGCTTAGTTTTTCTCTTTTTAGGCACATACAGGCATTTGCATTACTCAAGATAGCAACGCCCATTTTCACATCATCAACAACTTTTGTAGTATGATCTAACGCACCACTTGGACAGGCGAGCACGCATGGGAAAAGATCACATAAATAGCAACCTCTCTTTTTAGGATCGATGTATGCTGTACCATTTGAATATCCATCTTTTATATCAAGCAAACTTATACTATGATAAGGGCATACCTGCACACACTGACCGCATTTAACACAAAGATCATCAAAGTCATCAACCGCACCTGGTGGTCTAAGATAGAGTTTATCGCCGCTACTTTTTGGCAAAATTTTACCTATGCCATATCCTGCGGCAGCTGCGACTGAGCCTAAGATTATAAATTTTCTTCTATCCACGCTTTGCCTTTAACGCGTTAAAATTTGAAGCATCAAGTGGTTTTATCCTTGGCGTGCTATCTTCAAGTAGCTTTATTGGCTCAGAAAATGGCGCGAGTTTAGCTAAGAAATTTAAGATACTAAAGACACTTGAGCCATAAAAAAACTGCAAATTCGGATAATACTGCCAAAGCTGATCGGCATACGATAGGTGCATAAACGGCGTATCGCCATAGCCATCTTTATCTCTATCAAAGCTCTCATACTCATCATAATAATTTTTACTCCACCGATTTAATGCCATCTTATCACCTGGAGTATCGTTCGCAACGATATCCATATTACCTATAAAATCATTATTTTCAAAGATACTTGTCCCCTGAGTAGCGTGAAAATATACGCCAACTACGTTGTGTAAAATTTTATTGCCTAAGAAATTTATCGTTGAGCCTGGCTGAAACGGCGAGTTATCAAGCAAAATTCCTCTCGCATTATAGATAAGTGTATTATTTTCGATAGTAAAATTTGAAACATCTTTTAGACCAATACCAATACCAAAAGCGCCGTCACTATCCATAACAAGATTATTTTTTATATTTGAACCAGCTGAATACATAAAAAACATTCCGACTGCATTGCCGATAAAATCATTGTTTTCGACTAAATTTTGATTTGCATACATAAAGTGAAGTGAGTATCTACCGCGAATCGCTTTATTTTTTAAAAATTTATTGTGACTTGCATACCATGCAACCATATCGCGGCTATCATAAATATAATTGTCTTCGATTAAATTTTCATGACTATACCAGAGTCTAACGGCATCACCTCTAAAACCAAGACTGGCCCCTTTTTTAGAAGTGATGTTATTTTCAGTGATCTTTGAGCTGCTGCACTCTTTAAAATCAATCCCAAAAAGCACATCACTCAAGTCATTTTGTGTAACCAAGACATTATTTGCTTTATCACAGCCAATGCCAGCATCTAGCTCACCAAGGTCATTTCCGCTACCACTTATCTTTAAATTTCTAAGCGTAACATTTGAGGCAATAATCTTTACAACTGTGCCTTTACCATTTCCTTTTATGTGAGCGTTTTTGCCCTCGCCAACGATACTAAGCGGCTTATTTATAGTTATGCTTCCTTCATAGATGCCGTCCCCTAGCTTTATAACATCGCCAGGGCTAGCGTTATTTATTGCATCTTGAAGGATATTTGCAGAGCTAAAAATAGGCAAGAAAGCAAGGGCAAAAATAAAAATTTTACGCATTTAGCTCTTTTTTCTTTGAAAATACTGCAAGTATGCAAAATACACTCATAGCGATCATAACCCAAAATCCAATGCTTGGATAAGAGTGAGTTGTAAATTGTGCAACGCTACCATCACCTAAAACTGTTGGCATAAATGGTTTAATCTTAAATGCGCCCCACTCTTGCATATTGTGTCCATACCAATAAAGCCATCCTGCAAATGCGCTCATAAATAGCACAGGCGCGATAATCGTTGGAACCATAAGAAGTGAGTTAAATTTGCCATTGTAATACAAAAATGCAAGCATACAAAGCGTTGAAATAAGCAAATAATAAGGTGCTATCGCTCGCTCTAAATTTCCGCCATGCTCCATAGGATACATACCAATGTAGTGATTTATCGTATTCATCTCATGCACGTCACCACTATATCCATCTACGTGAAAATATACAGGAATTCCATCAGGAAAGGCTGATTTTGGATAATTTGGAGCTTCAAGAGAGACGTACCAGATAGGAAAAGATGGCGTACCAATCTCTGCTTTTTGTTCGATCATCTTATGAAGATCGCTTGCTACATCTTTTGATAAAAGGTGATTTTTATACTGAAATGAGCTATAAAGATTATAGATACCGTAAGTATAAGATGGTAGTTCATCACCATCAGCTATACGCTCTTTTGCTCCGTGCCAACCAAGAACAGGCAAAGTAAAACAAACAGTCATTAAGACAAGTGCAACAATGGTATAAATTTTATATTTACTCATGATCTCTCCTTTAAATTTTAAAATTTCATCTGCTAAAAATAAAATTTTAAAATTTAAAAAGGGGCAAAATGCCCCTTTAAAAACTACATACCAGCGTTTTCATCTACCCATTTTAGGTATTCGATGATATTTTTGATCTCTTCATCACTCATATGCTGATTTGGCATTCTAAGGTTAAAGTAATCAATCATTGATTTAATGTAGTCGTCATTATAGAACTTAGCAGGATCTTTGATAAATTCTGCCACCCATTTTTCGCCATTTTCATGTCTTAGTAAAACACCAGTTAGATCTGGACCTGAGCTTACTTGACCGATAACGTGGCAACCATTACAACCGCCTTTTAGATAAGCCTCTTCGCCTTTTGCAGCAGCTGGACTCATCGGAGTTGCGATCTCTTTAGCTAGGTTATTTTTAGCTCTTAAGCCAACGTCAGCTGTTTTTACCATGTATTGCCATACTTGGTACTCCCAAAGGATAGCGCCGTTTACGTCGCCTTTTTTGTAAGCTTCGTCAGCTTTAGCTTTTACCTCTTTGATGTGACCGTATTGGTCAAGTGCGTCATCAACTAAAGCTTTTACCTTTGGATATTTCTCATAATGTTTCTCTTTTAGGTACTTAACAACCTCTTGGATAACATCGTCAGTTGCCTTATTAGTTGCGATTACTTTGTCGTATTCAGCTTTTAAAGCTTCTGGGCTTAGAGTTTTTAGCTTGTTATTTTTTGCAGATTCATATTTTTTATTTGGATCTTTAACAAGTAAATAACCCATCATCTCTAGGTGAAGCGCTGAACAAAACTCGGTGCAGTAGTATGGGAAGACACCTTCCATATCAGCTACAAAATTTACTGAAGCGGTTTTGCCAGGCTCTAGTGAAGCGTGAATGTTGTAAAGGTCGATGCCAAATCCGTGAGTCTCATCTTGAGCGCGCTCTAGGTTTGTTAAGTGAATTGTTACATTATCGCCTTTATTTACCTCGATGTGCTCTGGGTTGATGTGGCTTCTGATCATTGTTGCATAGACAGTTACATTTTTGCCGTTTCTTTCAACTCTTTCTTGACCAGCTAGAGTTGCATATGGGCTAGCCTCGCCTGTTCTTGAGTTTGTACCCATGTTGTAGGTAAGCGCTGGAGCTAGTTTGCTAGCAGCTATTGAAACAACATCGTGTGGCTCGCCAAGTGGTATTGGCATATCATAGATTAGATCCATTTTTGCACCAGTGATGTCTATTAGCTGGTGATTTTGTGGATGAAGTGGGCCAACTGGGCTAAAGCGATCGATTGAAAGTTTATCAAGAGCGATTGCATATTTGCCAACTGGTTTTGCTGATTTGCCTTCCATTGTATCAAGGTGACCGATATTGTAGTGAACATTTATCTTATCAAGCACTTTTAAATTTTTATAGTCCCATTTTACGATTTGACTATCAACGTAAAGTGAAGTATAAAGTACGCCATCTTGTGAGTCAAATGATGTATGCAGTGGTCCAAGGCCAAGTTCGACTTGTCCGTGCATTGACTTTTCTCTATCTAAGATAGGAATTCCGTATGGGTCAGTGCCAGCATACTCTTTTTTATCGATTAGCTCTTTGATCTTTCTAAAGTCATAAACTGATGTGTGAGTATCAAGCTTACCGCCAATAATGATATATCTACCATCTGGGCTTACGTCACAACCGTGTGGGCTCTTTGACTCTGGGATCAAAAATAGCGCACCTGCTTTTACAGCAGCATCTATTGTAACTACCTTGTGGCCATTTATAACTTTATAGTTTTTCTTGTCTTGAACAAGTTTTTCTAAAATTTTCCAGTTATAAACGTGTAAGAAGTCAGTGTCATTTCTACTTGCACCTGCTTCAAATGGAGGAAGGCCTTTTTCGATACCGCCAGTATACATCTCAGTATTTATTGAGTTTGTAAAGCCCCAGCCGTAGCTCTCGCCTTTACCAGCATCACTTAGATCTTGCCAGTATGGAGGAAGCTCAAGAGAAAATGACTCTTTCTCGTCGATCTTGCCTTTTGGATAGTCAAATTTCCAAAATGTTACAGCGCCTCTATAAACCGCTTCATAGTCATCTATTGAGTGGTAGTTGTTATCAAGCGGAGCTGCATATTGGCTAGCTTCGATAACATACTCGCTATTTGGAGTGATGAAGCTACCGCCATGCTCACTCTTCATAATAGGGTTTACAACGATTTGAGTTGTCTCAAAGTCATGCAAATTTATAACTGCGATTCTTGGGTTAGCTTTATCGTTGATAAATAGATAATCACCAACATACTCACCATTTTTCTCACTGAAATTTGGGTGGTGTGTATCGCCCCATGTTATCTCTTTGCCCCTGATGTTGCCTTGTTTCAAAACAGCTTTTGACTCATTGTCATAGCCATATCCTTGCCAAGGCTCTGGCGTGAAAACGCCGATGTATTTATAAATTCTCATCGACGGAACGCCATAAACTAGCACTTGACCGCTTTGCCCGCCAGATGAAAAGACGATGAAATCATCTTTTTTACCGCTAGGCTGATAAGTTTTAGCAGCTGCAAGGACATCTTTTTCGCTTAGCCCACGCTCTTTCATGACTTTTTCAAGGTCACTACTAGCAGCACAAGCAGTCGTTAAAGATAGCCCAAGCAACGCAGCACTTGCGACACAAAATAACTTTTGCATTTACTCTCCTTTTTAAAATGAATTTATCTCTAAACTCTTTATCTCATTGTCTAAATTTACGCCATTTAAGACGCCTTTATCTATAAAAATTCTTTTTATCTCATTGCCAAAAAGAGCCTTTTGCCCTTTTAGCTTAAGATCTTTGTCAAATTTATAGACTACTCCATCCCCATCACCTATAAAAATTTCATCCTCCATACACGCAAGAGCTGAAATTTTAGATTTTAAAACTTGCTTTTTAATTCCACTTTTAAAATCTAAAGTTTCTCCATCTCTAAAGCCAAGCAAAATATCATTCCCCTTAAATTTACAGGCACTAAGTGGAGCAAAGCCGACACGCTTTTTCTCTTTTAAATTAAGCTCTTTATCAAGCAAAAATGCTTTGCCATTAAAGCTTGTAAAAAATAGTTCATCATCAATTGGCAAAAGGCTTGAAATTTTATAAACATCTTTATAATTTTTAGTTAAAAGTTTATTTAGATTTTTATCAAAAACACCTATGCTGACTTCATTTGCCATATCGCAAGCTACGTAAATTTTATTTTTAATTGCCGTAATTTGCGAAATTTTACAGCCAACATTTGGCATGGCAAATAAGAAATTTTTCTCATTTGTTACCTCAATAATCTCATTATTTAAATTTGCGATATAAAAGGATTCTCCATCATTTCCGCACTCTTGATTTTTATAAATCGTATCTTTTAGATCCAAATTTTTAATCTGTCCATCTTTTATAAAGACGATGCTTTGGTTGCTTTCATTAATAAAGCAGCCTAATTGCTGGGCAAAAGCTGTTATCAAAAACAAACTTATACAAAGCAGAAATCTCATAATTCAAGGCACTTTCATCATAAATTTATTAAGCAAAAAAACTATACATACTTAACTCTTAAAAGCAAATTAGTGATTAATTTATTTTTTTAAGCTTTTAAAGAAAAATATCAATAAATTTTTTTAAATTTTATTATTTACATTATATAGACATTATGATTTAATCAATACTAATATGGCTTTAATAAAATTTATTATCTATTGAATCAATCCCAAAAAGCACATC
>NZ_CABPUT010000002.1:37875-52198 GCF_902460625.1 Campylobacter concisus | reverse complement strand
AATTATTTCTTAAGAAAATTATTTAAATTAGATAATTATATTAAGCAATGAGAAATCTTTAGTATTAAAGTAAAAAGCTAAATTTTATACATTTGATATATTTTTAGCTTAAAGACATTGGTAATTTAAATTTGTTTAAATAGGCTATAATCCGCCAAAAAGGAGAGATAATGCTAACGCATTTAGATGAGAAAGATCGTCCAAAAATGGTCGATGTGAGCCCAAAAGATCCAACAAAAAGAGTAGCAACTGCTAGTGGGATCATCAAGATGAGCAAAGAGGCCTTTAGAGCGATCAAAGAAAATACTGGTAAAAAAGGTCCAGTCATCCAAACAGCTGTCGTTGCTGCGATAATGGGTGCAAAAAAGACAAGTGAGCTAATCCCGATGTGCCATCCACTAGCTATTTTAGGTGTGGATTGTGATATCGAGGAGCTACCTGAAATTTGCGCTTTTAAGCTTTATGTGAGCGTAAAAATAGAGGGTAAAACAGGCGTTGAGATGGAGGCATTAACTGGCGTTAGCGTGGGGCTTTTGACCATTTATGATATGGTAAAAGCTATAGATAAAAGCATGGAAATAAGTAATATTGTATTAGAGAGTAAAACAGGAGGAAAAAGTGGCGAGTATATGCGATCTAAATAACAAAAAAGCAAAAATTGATTACCCAACGTATTGGGAATACAAAATAATATTTGATGCTGATGTCAATGTAGAAGAAAAGGTAAAAGAGATAGTAAAAGATAGAGAATTTAAGCTAGTCTTTTCAAAATTTAGCAAAGATAAAAAGTACGCAAGCTATGACTTAGCCGTGCTAGTTTTGAGCGAAGAAGAAAGGCTAGAGATATTTTCTGCACTAAAACACGAAGCAAAATACGTTTTATAAGGTAAAAGATATGAACAGTTTAGAACAAAATTTACATGATTATAAAAGCAGCGATGGCTTATTAATAAGCATAAAAGCTCTTTGCAATAACTTCTTTCAGGATGCTGCAAACAAAGATATAAATACTTTGCCAGAAATTTTAAAGGCTAAAATGAATGAGCTTTATGACAAAATGAATAAAGAAGATCTCATAAATGCAAAAAATCTAAAAAGTGCCATGGAGGGGATAAATCAGGCCATTGTCGGTACTGAAGAAAAGGCGCTTTACGAGCTACTTGATAAAAAAGATGAGCTAAATCGTGTAATAGAAGCAAAACGAGAAGAGATAAAAAATAGGCTCAAAATTTCATTTGAAGCAGCTGAAGAAGTCGTAAAAGATAGAAATTTTAGTGAAAAAGAGGAAATTTTAGAGCTTTTAAACAATGCGATCATTAGAGAAACAAGACTTCTTGGTATCTTAAAAGAGAGCGCTCAAATCGCATTTTTGACAACTCTTGAAGGTGCAAAAGATGTCGAGGAAACAGCTGGTGCTATAGCTAAAAATATGACTTATGTTGCGATAATTGGAGGTGAGTTTAGTAAAGAGCGAATACTTGAAATTTCAAAAAACATCATCATAGCAGCGGCAAATTTAGCAGATGAGGGTCATATCTTTGCAAAAGAGCTGATAAGTGGAGCGATAAGTGGCACAAGAGATGGCATTTTAAGAGCCATAGAAAAGCTTAAAGATGAGGCGAAATTTGCTCCAGATGAGCTTAGGCTAAACTCGCAGCTACTAAACTTAAAAAATATTGATGAAGAATTTATAGCCTTGCTTAGGGAACTTGAAAAAGAATTTGAAGGTGTAGCAAGAAATGAGATCGAAAATGTGATAAATAGCGAGCTAGATACAAATCTAGCAAAATTTAAACGCATTAGCGATCAAGCAAGAGAACAGATTATTTCAAGGATAGAAGAGTTAAAGTCAAACGGCATGGCAAAGCTTATGAGTGAGGCAAATAATAAATTTGAAGCCTTAAAGCAAGAGCTAAACGACAAGAGTAAAAAGCTAAAACTAAATTTTGATACAAACGACAAAATAGAAGAGATCAAACAAGAGATCGCTAATCTTGAGAAAAAAGCCAATGAAAAATTTGAAGACATCAAACAAATTGACATCAAATCAGAAGCCAAGAAATTTGGAGATAGGGCTTATCAAGCTGCAAAAGATCTGTTAAATGTTATTAAAAAAGATAAAAAAGAAGATTAAATTATCAAGAAATTTTTCCTGAAAGATGCTCGCACTACATATTCTTGCCAAGTGTGAAAATTTCTCCACACTTGGCTTTTACTTTTTAAAGCTTTAAAATCACAAAAATAGATAAAGTAAAAATGCTCCTAAAATCAAGCGGTAGATGACAAAAGGAAGCATCCTGATTCTTGAGATGATCTCCATAAATAGCTTAACGCAGAGATAAGCACTAACAGCACTTATAATGACACCAAGGGCGATGTCACTCCATGGCAGAGCATTTGGGTCTTTTATAAGCTTGATACTCTCAAGCCCACCAGCTAGGATAATGACTGGGATCGACATCAAAAATGAGAAATTCGCACTTCCCTTGTGGCTAAATCCTAAAAATAAGGCTGCCGTCATCGTTATGCCTGATCTTGAGACGCCAGGAATGAGCGCCACAGCTTGAGCAAGGCCGATAATAAGCGCAAATTTTATGGTCATTTCATATTCGCTTTTATTTGTCGAGCGAAGATCTGCAAAGTAAAGTGCTATGCCAAAGACGATCGTAGTAATAGCGATCACAACGCCGCTTCTTGCGTACTCTTCGATAATGTTGTTAAATAAAAGCCCAAAGATCCCAACTGGAATGGTAGCAAAGCCGACACACCAAACAAGCAAGCTATCGCCCACCATCTTTCTTTGTGCTATCGAGGTAAAAAAGTCGCGAAGTAGCTTAAAAATCGTATCTTTAAAATAAAAAAGTATCGCGCTTAGCGTACCAACATGCACTGCCACGTCAAAAGCAAGCCCTTGATCTGGCCAGCCAAGTAGCTTTGGCACCAAGATGAGATGAGCCGAGCTAGATATCGGCAAAAATTCGCTTATACCTTGCACCAAGGCCAAAACAATAACATGAGAAATTTCCATAAAATGCCTTTTTTGATTTTAGATTGCAGTTGGGGATTTTACTCCCCAAGATTAAATTTATATAAGTTCGCTAGCAAAATTTGCAAGCTTTTGCGGAGTAAATCCAAAGTGATCAAATAGCTCATTCGCCTTTCCGCTGGCGCCAAAGCCGCTCATGCCATAAACCGCGTCGGCAAATTTATACCACTCAAGGCCAGTTGCGGCTTCGACTGTGATGATGGTTGTATTTTTGTCTAAAATTTTAGCCACGTATTCATCTGGCTGCTCGCAAAGTAGGTCAAAACAAGGTGCTGACACGATGTTTGCGCCAATACCTTGCTCAGCTAGAATTTCAGCTGCTTTTACACAGAGTGAGACCTCGCTACCGCTTGCTATAAATGTTATCTTCGCATCTTTTGCCGAGCTTAATAGATATGCGCCGTTGCTAATATCGCCAAATTCGCCTTTAGTAAGTGGCTCAAGCCCTTGGCGACTAAGTACAAATGCGCTTGGAGCATTTAAATTTAGAGCCACTTGCCAACTAGCCACATTTTCGTTGCCATCAGCTGGGCGGAAAGTGTAGAAATTTGGCATCGCTCTAAATGTGCTAAGCTGCTCGATCGGCTGATGCGTCGGACCATCTTCGCCAACACCGATGCTATCGTGTGTAAAGACAAAAAAGTGCTTGATGCCCATGAGTGCTGCTATCCTTGCACTTGGCTTTAGATAGTCGCTAAAGATGAAAAATGTTGCTGAAAATGGCAAGAAAAGGCCGTATCTGGCGATACCGTTGTTTATAGCTGCCATGGCGTGCTCTCTGATGCCGTAGTGGATATTTTTGCCATTTGGGAAGTCGCCCATACCCTTTAGCTCAGTCTTATTTGACGGAGCAAGGTCAGCACTACCACCGATAAAGCCAGGTAGTTTTTTAGCTATTTCATTTAAAATGGCATGGTTTGTATCTCTTGTGGCTAGCTTCTTGTCGCTAAAGTCTGGAAATTCGATCTTGCTAAAGTCTGGATTAAGAAGTGAGTTTAATAAATTTTTGCCTTCAATGCTTAATGCCTCGACCTTTTTGTTCCACATAGCCTCTTCCAAATCGCCCTTTTCTACCGCACCTCTAAATCTTAAAAGCACGTCCTCGTCAATAGCAAATTTCCTCTCAGGGTCAAAGCCAGCTGCGGCCTTTGCCTTTTTGATGATCTCTTCGCCAAGTGGTGCTCCGTGGCTGTGGTGTGAGCCCTCAAGCTCCATTGCGCCGCGTGCTATGCGCGTGTTTGCGATGATGAGATATGGCGACTCTTTCTCGTTTGCTTGCTCAAGTGCAAATTCGATCTGGTCATAGTCGTGTCCATCGATGCGTGCGACCTCCCAGCCCTGCGCCTCAAACCTAGCTTTAACGTCCTCACTAAATGCGATCGCTGTGTCGCCCTCGATCGTAATGTTGTTTGAGTCGTAGATGAGCACAAGGTTGTCTAGTCTTAAATTTCCTGCGATTGAACATGCCTCGTAGCTTATGCCCTCTTCTAGGTCGCCATCGCCACAAAGACAGTAAATTTTATGATCTATTATTTTATTATCTGGTTCATTTAGCACGTTTGCAGCGTATTTTTCTGCCATGGCTAGGCCAACTGCATTTGCTACGCCTTGACCGAGTGGGCCAGTAGCAACCTCAACGCCTGGAGTATGAATTTCTGGGTGTCCTGGAGTGTTTGAGCCAAGTTGGCGAAAATTTTTAAGCTCATCAAGGCTTAGATCGTAGCCGCTTAGATGTAAAAAGCTGTAAACCAAACTTGAGGCGTGACCACCACTAAAAACTAGCCTATCTCTGTTTAGCCATTTTGGATTTTTTGGATTGTGTTTTAAAAAGTTGCTTAAAACCACCATAATATCAGCTAGACCCATAGGCGCACCTGGGTGTCCGCTGTTAGCGTTTTGCACCATGTCAGCGCACAAAAATCTTATAGTATCGGCTTGTTTTTTTAGCATATGATCTCCTTTTATTGCACCAAATTATACAAAAAAGTGATTAAAACTTGCCTTGCATTTTTGTCGAAAATGTCTAAATAGTAATATAAATTTTTTAAATTTTTAGTAGTAAAAAAGCTAGAAATTTCTAGCTTTTATCTAAGGTGTTTATTTGTAAGCTCTAAGATCATCTTTGCTATGCCAGCATTTATTTGTTTTAACGCCTCTTCTATCTCGCAAATAAGCTCGTCTTTTTTCTTTTTAGCACCCTCAAGGCCAAGTAAATTTGTAAATGAGTTTTTGGCTAAGTCGTTGTGCACGGGCTTTCCAGCAGCTGCCTCGTCGCTTGTAAGATCGATGATGTCGTCTTGTATCTGAAAAGCAAGGCCAAGCTTTAGGCCGATATCATAAATTTTCTCACACTCTATTTCGCTTAAATTTGCTATCACAGCGCCCATTTTTAGGCTAGCGGCGATGAGCTTCGCAGTTTTGTGGATGTGCAAAAAGACTAACTCATCTAGGCTTAGCATCTTGCCAGATAGGCCAAATTTAGCCTTTGTACTTTTGATGTCCTCTTTGTTCGTATTTTCAAAAAAACAATCCAGTGCCTGGCCTAGCACCATGCCGCTAACTCCAGCATTTTGGCTTAAAATTTCCACGCATTCTATACGCGTGTCGGCTGGTAAATCGGCACGTGAAATTTCATAAAAAGCATGCGTATTTAACGCGTCTCCTGCAAGTATTGCAGTAGTCTCGTCGTAGGTTACGTGAAGTGTTGGCGTGCCGCGTCTTAGGCTTGCGTCGTCCATAGAAGGAAGATCATCATGAATGAGCGAATAAGTGTGCATCATCTCAAGCCCCAAAGCCACCCTCATCGCCTTTTGCGTGAGGCTTTTATCCACGCTTTCTACCACGCCAAGAAGCAAAAGCGCCCTAAAGTGCTTACCTCCAGCCTTTAGCATAACGCCAAGCGCCTCCTCATAATAAGGGTGAAAGCTAGGCGCCTTTGGCAAATTTGCGTTTAGAAATTTTACAAAGTCCTCAAGTAGGCTCATTTTGGCACTCTCGCAAAAAACTGAAAGTCATTTCTAGTAAATAGAAGCGTAAAATTTTTTAATTCACCAAGCTTCTCTAAAAGCTCTTCACGACTACTCACGCTTTGTTTATCAAAACCCAAAATTTTATCACCGATCTTGATGCCAAAAATTTCTGCATTTGACTTTGGCTCGACCTTTGTAACGACTAAATTTTTATCCACCGTGATACCATAATCCACCAAAATCTTATCATCAAGCATTGTTTGTGGCTCTTTTGGCATGATGTTAAAATTTGGTATATCAAGGCTTGAAGGGGCGTCTATATCGAGGCTTTGGTTAAATTTCACATCCCCACTTACTGGCACCTGAAAGAGCATTTCTTGCTTATCGCGCTTCACGATGATGTCAAGCTTTGCGCCCTTTGGAGCAAAAAGTACCATCTCATTTAGCTCTCTTAAGCTCTTTGGCTTGATGCCATTTACACTCACAAGCTCATCATCGACCATCATCATCTTGCCACGGCCCAAAGGATCGACAAGACCCACAAAAAATTTATCCTCTTTTTGTAAAAATTTTACGCCGATATCGCCGTAGTATACGTCATCGTAAGATACAAAGTGTTTTAAATAGCGATTTGGTATAAATTTATCAGCCCCAACAGCTATGCCTATCATCTTGCAGCAAGGTGTGTTTATCTCGCCAGTCGCGTTATACTCGAAGCTTAGCGTATCAAAATCGCCTAAATTTTGCCCCAAAGACTTGATGTGACCCATGACGGTGTTGTTAGAGTCATTTAAAATGCCAACCCAAGTGCTCTTTTTGATGCGCTCCTCGTTGGTCTCATCAGCCATCACGACAGGGCTTAGCTCCTTGCTAGAGCGGACTAAAAAGAGCTGCAAATATGGGTCAAATTTGACATATTCGCCAAGTGGAGCTCCTTCACTTTTTGGCACTGCGATTAAATTTTTAGTGATAGCCACACCAAAGTGTTTATTTACAGAGACGATCGAGTTTTTGTTCTTTTCAAAGCAGGCGTTAAAGTCCTCTTGCGTAGGCCTAGGATCGGCGTTTAGGCAAAGCGCTGATAGCAAAAAAGCGAGGGCAAATTTATATTTTAGTCTCATTTTATCCCCATCGAAGCAAGACCGCCAAGCATCCTTGATGCGGTGTTTTTCTTATCGGCCTCAACTGATTTTAGCACGTCATTTACGGCGCTTATTAGCAAAATTTGCATACTCTCTTTATCTTCAAGCAAGCTATCATCTATGCTGATATCAAGTATCTCGCCACTGCCGTTTGCCCTCACGCTCACTAGCCCGCCACCGCTTTTTGCACCAAATTCTTTATTTTTGCTCTCTTCTTCCATCTGCTTGGCCTGCTTTTGCACATCCTCGAGCATCTGCCCCATCTTTGAAAAGTCAAATCCCTCAAACATCGCCTACTCCTTTATGATCTCGTTTTTGTTATTTACGTGCACGATGGTTGGCTTAAATTTCTTAGCCTTTTTAAATTTCATGCTAGCGTAAGCCACGATGATGACCACATCGCCCACGCAGACCTTTCTAGCAGCTGCGCCGTTTAGGCAAATTTCGCCTTTTTTGCCCTTTATCACGTAGGTGGCAAATCTCTCGCCATTATTTACGTCTAAAATTTCAACCTTTTGATTTTCTATCAAATTTGCAGCTTTTATAAGCTCCTCGCCGATGCTGATCGAGCCAACATAGTTTAAATTTGCGTCTGTTACGACGGCTCTGTGGATCTTGCTAGCTAAAATTTCTATATTCATTTTTACCTCTTTAAAAGCTCTTTTACTACTTCTTTGTCGCTAAATGGGTGCTTGACGCCATTTATCTCCTGATATGGCTCGTCGCCTTTGCCAAGTATGACAAGCGCCCAGCCAGGCTCAAGCTTACTAATGGCTAGCGCGATCGCCTCTTTGCGGTTGGCGTTTCGTATCAAATTTTCATTTTGGCTCATGCCAGCGCAAATTTCATCAATTATGCTCTCTGGCTCTTCGCTTCTTGGATTGTCACTTGTGACGATGCAAATTCTTGCGTATTTTTGAGCTATCGCTCCCATTTTAGGGCGCTTTGTCCTATCTCTATCGCCGCCTGCGCCAAAGACAGCTATCAAATTTAGATGTCTAAGCGAGTTTAGCACCTTTTCTATGCCATCTGGCGTATGAGCAAAGTCCACGATGACAAGCGGATCGGTGCTAACGACCTCCATCCTGCCACTAACTCCTTTAAATTTGCTTATTGCACTTGAAAGCGCGGTCGCATCTGGGTGCTCCAGCAAGCAAACAGCGCCGAGTGCTGCAATTAGATTATAAAGATTAAACTCGCCTTGCAAGCTTGAGTCTATCTCCACATCGCCATTTGGTGTCTTGATAACCGCGTCTATGCCGTCCTTTAGCCCATAAACTATCGGCGCAAAGCTGGCTGGCTTTTTGAGCGAATACGTATAAGCGTTTTTTGGATTAAATTTAATGCCATTATCATCAGCATTTATAAGCTTCATGCAATCATCATCAAAAAAGCTTGATTTTACTCTAGCATACTCCTCCATGCTCTTATGGTAGTCGAGGTGGTCTTGAGTCAAATTTGTAAAAATTTTTAGAGCAAATTTCAAGCTCTCTATACGTTTTTGGGCGATTGCGTGTGAGCTAACCTCCATCACAAAGTACTCACAGCCCTGCTCACTAGCTGCTTTAAGGTAAGAAAGCGTCTTTAAAATAGCACTCGTCGTAAGCGCCTTGTCATCTATCTGCTCACCCTCTATAAATGCCCCTCTCGTACCACTTAGTCCGCATTTTTTGCCTAAATTTCGTAAAGTCTCATAGATAGCAGCAGCCGTTGTGGTCTTGCCATTTGTACCTGTGATGCCAACTATCTTTAAGCTTTCATCGATTTTTAAAAGCTTTTTACACTTTTCAAGGCTGATTATCTTTGCACCATTTTTTACCGCTACCTCTACAAATTTTGCGTTTGCAGCAGTTTGCACGAAAAATGAGCCATTTTCGCACTCGTTTGAGTCATCTGTTATGAAGCTATTTTCTACTGATATTTTCATCGTTTTGTCTTTTTTGTATCTCTTTAAAAAGCTGATCTATACGCTCATCACCACCAAACATCACCGCCGCACTCTCAAGATAGTTTATGCTCATTTCGATGAAGTCATTTTTTATCAAATTTCCCAAAAATTCTAAAAAATCATCTTTGTTTGAGATCATTACCTTGGTTGAGAACATGATATTTTCAAAGACCTTTTTGAAGCTCCCGTCCTTATAAACAGCCTTTTTAAAGTCCTCGTAGCTGATCGCGTCTTGCTCTTCAAAATACTCATCGCTAGCCAATCTTGATTCTAAAATTTTTAAAATTTCATCCATTCCTTCATCATCTTCGCCAGCTCTTAATTTATCCATAAAATAGTCAAATAAAAGTTTTGCTTCCTCTGCATTTTTCTCGCCAAGGGAGCAAATTTGTATCAAAAATAGTAAATTTTTATCCTGTGTCTTTTCGTAAGCTAGAGAGAAGTAAAAGATCGCTTCTTTAAATTTAGAACGTTTGAAGTATTTAATGCCTATTTTTTTATAATCTATCAATGTCAAATTCCTCGCCGATCGGGATATTTACGACCTCAAGCTCTGGGTGAATATCCATACGAAGTTGTCTTTCGAGTCCATATTTTAGTGTAGTTGTGCTAGCTGCACATCCATGACAATGTCCTGTGAGTCTTACGTAAATTTTGCCGTTTTTTATGCCAAGTAGCTCCATGCCACCGCCATCATTTTCAAGCATCGGTAATACCTTTTGCAAACTCGCACTGACTGGTTTTAAAAGTTCTTCATCGCTAAATGGGATCATATTTTTTCCTATTAAATTTTTGGGCTATTATAGCAAAATAAAAATGCAAAAAATAATGGCTATATTTTTGCTTAGTGCTAATTTCGCTTTATAATTTAAACCTTTTTGATACGCCTAGTCAGCTTTAGTTTTTAAATATTTGAGCTAAAATTTAGTAAATTTTTGATTATAAGTTTTAGGATAAAAGGGCAAATTTTGCCCTTTTTGTTTAATCTATTAGAAGTGATTTTATATCTACTTTTTGCTCGATCATCTTACTCTCGAGCATAAATTCTTGCGTAGCTTCAAGTGCTTTTATATCATCAGCCGTAATCTTTGGACTAAAGTCATACTGCGGATACATACTCTTTACCGCCTCTATGCTAAGCCCGGTCTCTTCAGCTGTAAATTTTAATGCCTCTTCCTCATTTGCTTTCATAAAAGCCAAAATTTCATCTTGAGCCTTTTTAAATTTTTCAACTAGATATTTATGCTTTTTGTAAAATTCTCCACTTGTTGCCGTGACGATGACTGGAGTGATGACGCCCTCGCCTGTTGTGACTACATTTAGGCCTGATTTTTTAGCATTATAAGCAGTTGGTCCAGCAAGAAGTGCTGCATCGACACTGCCATTTTCAAGTGCAGCTTGTGCAGCTGGGATACCCATAGAAACGAACTCTACGTCATTTATACCAAGTCCACCAAGAGCAAGATACCTAACCAAAAGCTCATTTAATATCGTACCTTTTGGCCCTGCTATTTTTTTACCTTTTAAGTCTTTAGCGGTTTTTATGCCTTTATCTTTAGCAAATATCGCAAAAGCTTCAGGTGCTCTTGAATATGCACTTATGATCTTTATGTCAGCTTTATTTGCCACGGCAAGTATGACTGAAGTTCCACCCACGCAGTTTAAAAACTGAAGTGAGTTTGAAGCAAGCGCTTGCGTTTGTTTCGCACCTGAGGTGATCTCGGAGTACTCGACTGGCATGCCAAAAGATTTAGCATAAAAGCCTTTAAATTTATCGACGATTGAGGGAACGTTTAGCGGCGATTTGACGTAGGTCATGCCGATCTTATCTAGCTCACTTGCGTTTGCTACTAGGCAAAGCAAAGAGGCTGCACACAAAATCTTAAAAAACTTTCTCATATTTGCTCCTTTAAAAATTTTTCCAAATTATATAACTTTTTGCTTCGTTTTGGTTTTAATTATCATTTTACAAAATACTAAATTTCGCTCAAAATTTTGCGTTTTACGGCTATTAGCTCCTCACTTAACAGATCTCTTGGCCTTGCTAAATTTGATAGGTCGTAGTTTGATTTTATCCTGCCCTTTTCAAGCAAGATGATCTCGTCTGCTAGATATAGGGCTTCATCGACATTATGAGTGACAAAAATGATGGTTTTGCCGGCTTGGAGCTTTAAAATTTCAGCCTGCATGCTGGCTCTCGTAAAAGCATCAAGTGCTGCAAATGGCTCATCCATAAGGATCAAATTTGCCTCGTACGCAAGCACTCTTGCAAGCGAAACGCGCGAACTCATGCCGCCAGATAGCTGCGAAACAGCGGCAAATTTAAACTCACTAAGCCCTATCATTGATATGAGCCTATCTATCTTTGCCTCGTCTATCTCATGCTTTTTAAGCGCAAATACGATATTTTCATAGACATTTAAAAAAGGCATGAGCCTAGGCTCTTGAAATACAAAACCGATCTTTGCTTGCTCTTTAAATTTTATCTCGCCTAGACTTACGCTCTCAAGTCCAGCAACAAGCCTTAAAAGAGTCGTTTTACCGCAACCACTTCTGCCAAGTATAACGGTGATCTTATCTTTTTTTATGCTTAAATTTAGCTCTTTTAAAACGTCGATACGCTTGCCATTAATAAAAAAATGCTTGGATAAATTTAAAATTTCTATCATTTTTCACTTCGTAAAAGGCTAAATTTAAATATCAAAAATAAAAATACTCTATCTATAAGCACACCGCAAATTCCTATCGTAAAAATGCCTACAAATATCCTATCTGCACGCGAAAGCTCCTCAGCGTCAAGTATGAGATAGCCTAGCCCGCTAGAAGCTGCAATCATCTCCGCTCCCACAATCGCTCGCATCGCGTAGCCAAAACCTATGCGCATACCGACAAAGATATCCCTTATGGCATTTTTTAGGATGATTTTGTAAAAAATTTCAAATTTGCTAAAACAAAAAATTTTACCAACTTCAATAAGCTTCACATCGCAACTAGTTAGCCCTTTTTGGATACTTAAAAACATTGGAAAAAACGATGCTAGGATGATAATAATAATTTTTGGTGTTTCGTTTATACCAAACCAAAGTACCAAAATAGCAATAAGGCTAAGTGGTGGAACATTTCTAAAAAACTCTAGTATCCACTCATAATAAATACTAGCTTTTGGAAATAGCGCCGCCACTCCACCAAAAGCAAATGCCAAAACAAAAGCAAAAGCATAACCAATAAATATACGCTTAAAGCTAATCATCACATGCGTTATTAGCTCGCCACTTAAGCTCATATCAAACATCGTTTTAAGTGTCGTAATAGGACTCGGCAAGATATAGGGCGTGAAAATTTCTAGTTCACAAACGACCTGCCAGAGAGCAAAGATCACTAGGATCAAAACGCTCTTTTTTAAAATTTCTATCACAGCCCATCTCCATTGTGACAGCCGTTTTCGCAGTATAAAAGCTCGATGATCTGATAGTTTTTAAGCTCGCTAAATTTATATGAAAATGCGTTTTGTATCTTTTCTTTACTGCATAAGCTTAGTGTTTTTATGCCTAAATTTTCAAAAAATCCAGGTGGGATCGGGCTTGATTCTATTTTGCTTATTTGTAAATTTATGTCGTTTAGCTCTTTAAAATTTTTCCATGTTAAAAATGTAGTTCGCTCTAATTTTAAAGAATTTCCAAGCTCAGCCAAGTCCTCACAAGGCGTTGTTATATAAAGCCACTCGCCTTCTTTTAGCTTCGAGCTAAGCTCAATGGCGCTTTCAATTAAAATGGGATTTAAGCTTGAAATATTATTTGAAAATTCTTTGAAATTTGATCTTATAAAATTTACAGCTCTTGGACAGCGACTGTCTAAAACCATGCCTTTAGAGCATAAATTTTTATATGAATTTTTGATATCGCTAACATGATCTTTTTCGCACTCTACTATGTTAAAGCCCTTATTTTGCAAGAGCTCTTTTAACGCAGAGAAGTCATACATATTTTTTACAACGGGATTTAGCCAAAGTAGCTTTCTCACGAGTTCTCCGTAATTTTAATAATAGAAATCAAGATTCTATCATTTAAAAATTTAAACCAAGTAAAAAGAGCCTCTTATGACTAAAATCATAAAAGATAGGCGGTACAAAAAGCTAAACTTAGCCTACACTTTTATATCTAGTTTATGTTTTTGCTCCACTTTTTCCATTAGTTTTAGTATATCAACTCCGTTTTTCTCAAGCTGCATTAGCTCCTTAAGATAGGCAAATTTCTCATCTTTGTTGATGTCGTAAGTAGCCAGTTTCTCGCTTCGTCCGATCACTGAAGCATAGACTTTGTTGCCATCAAGTTTGTCTGTATTTTGCACATTATAAAGCGAGAGCACGCCCTCTACCACCTCTTTAAAATCCGCCCCACTCTTCATGCCAGCTTTCATAAGTGTAAGAAATCTCTGTCTGCTCTCTTCATCAGTGAAATTTATATTTTGTAGAGTTTGATACTCAACTGGAGGCTTATTTGTACTAGTTAGCATGGAGATAGCCTTTTTACCTATCGTAATGCTTTCTACACCGACTCTTTCGCCAAGATACTGCCTAAGCGCATAATCAATCCACTTATCTTTAAACTCATCTATGCTTAGGTCTTTATCAAGTATCTCAAACCCTTCCACGTGGCTCTTGTGGCCAAGCCCAAGAAGTGTGTTACCATCAAGTTTTGATGTATACTCTTTTGCAAAGAGATCGACATCTGTTGGATAATATCCTATGATCTCTTCGTGAGCTCTGCCAAAGCCAAGTGCTTTGGTCTGATTGATAAAATTTTTGAGATCATTTATCTCATCTTGGTTGACTTGTTTGTCATATCCCATGAGCTTGCCCCAGATGCTTATCTTGCCATTAGCAGCCATGCCTGAGAGTGAGAAATTGCTAACAAATGTTAGATTCTTGCTATTTTTTTGAAATTTTATCGTATTTGTTTCATTTAAATTTATTAAGCCAGCTCTAGTATCAGTATGACTTTTTTGTTCATCAACCAAACTGCTAGATAAATCATTTAAAGAATTTTTGTCTATATTGGATTTAGTATTTTTAGTATCAAGCTCTTGCGCTCTACTACTTTGCGAGCCAATATAAAAATTTGTCCCAACTCCATTTACACTACCTATCATCTGTCTATTATACACATTTCCGAGCCCACGAGACCCTAAGACATCTCGTATGCCGTCTTCTGCTTGAAAA
>NZ_CABPUT010000002.1:11551-36310 GCF_902460625.1 Campylobacter concisus | reverse complement strand
TGATAAATAATTAAAGAAATTTATACTTTAGAAAGCTTTTGAAAGAAGGATTTTATTTTAAAGGTAAGAGAATTTTATATTCAAGAAATTAAAAAAAGAGAGCCGAAGCTCTCTAATAATTATTCAGCTACTAGCTCTATATAAGCCATCTCTGCTGCGTCGCCTCTGCGAACACGAGTCTTGATGATTCTTGTATAGCCGCCATTGCGCTCTTTAAATTTTGGAGCTACTTCAGTAACTAATTTATTTGTTGTTTCTTTATCTTGTAAAGAAGCAAATACTGCTCTGTGAGCGTTAGAGTCACCTTTTCTGGCTCTTGTAATTAGCTTCTCAACATAGCTTCTAAGCTCTTTTGCTTTTGGTAAAGTCGTCTCTATCTTTTCGCTTTTGATGATAGCTATCGCCAAATTTTTAAGCAATGCAGATCTATGAGATGACGTTCTACCAAGTTTGCGATATCCGTGTTTATGTCTCATCTATTGTCCTTTTATTCTTTTACACTCATTTGTGCTTTAAGCTCGGTTATTTTCTTTCTTAGTTGCTCTTTGCCATCTTTTAACACATCGGCACCAACTGGATAGCCTATCTCTTCCATAACCGCTTTAATCTCTTCAAGAGATTTTTTACCTAAATTTTTAAGCTCTTTAAGCTCATTTTCGTCCATTAATGCAAGCTCGCCGATAAATCTAATATCAGCTTTGTCAAGGCAGTTGAAACTTCTAGCACTTAAATTTAGATCTTCTACGCTAGAAAGTAGCTTTGAAAACTCGCCACCTGCACTTGAGCTAGCAACTGGAGTACTAACATCAATATCTAAAATTCCTTTAAATACTGACATTTGTTGATACATAGCTTCTAAACAATTTTTAAAAGCCTCTATCGGACTAACTTGACCATCAGTTGTTATAGTAAATACAATCTTTTCATAGTCTGGGTCATCCTCAACCAAGACATTTTGTATATCATAAACTGCTTTTTTAACAGGTGTAAAAAAAGCATCAAGTGCGATATAGTCGTCTTCGATCTCTTCTCTGATCTCTTCACTAGGAACATATCCGATACCTTTTTGAATGATAACTGAAAAATTTAACTCAGCATCTTCGTTTATTGTAGCAAGGTATGCATCTGGGTTAACGATCTCAACTAGATCATTATTTAGATCAGCCCCAGTTATTTCTTTTGGTCCTTTAAAGCTATATTCTATAACTTCGCGCTCGCTGGCGCTTTTTAATTTAAATCTGATTTTTTTCAAATTTATAATAAAAAATGCTACGTCTTCTAGCATACCACGCATACTATCAAATTCATGACTAACGCCTTTTATCTTTACGCCAATAGGAGCAAAACCTACTGTGCTTGTGTAAAGAAGACGACGCAATGGGTGAGCCAAGGTAACAGCATAACCCGCCTCAAAAGGATACGCTGTAATGTTAGCAACATTTTCGCTAACACTTTTAACTTCAATTTCAGTTGGCATATAAGCTGATGTAGTAATCTTTCTCATCTTTATACCCTCTATTATTTTGAATAAAGCTCTACTATAAATCTTTCCTCAACAGGAATGATAACCTCTTCTCTTTCTGGATTTCTAGTGAAAATTCCAAATTTTTTCTCTTTTTCAACATCTACCCAAGCAACAATACCAGTTTGTGCTGTAAGATCTATCGCACGAACAATTTGTGGATTGTTCTTAGATTTTTCAACAATCTCTACTTTTGCACCAGGTTCAACTCTGTAAGATGGTATATCTACTCTTTTGCCATTTACTAAAATATGTCCATGAGTTACTAGCTGACGAGCAAAACGACGAGTTGTTGCAAAGCCCATTCTATAAACAACATTATCTAATCTTTGCTCTAGTAGTTGAACCAAAAGGGCACCGGTATTACCCTCACGACGTGCTGCTTCTTGAAACAATCTTCTAAATTGCTTTTCAGAAACACCATACATGAATTTAGCTTTTTGTTTCTCACGAAGTTGTAAGCCATATTCGCTTATTTTTGCTCTTCTTTGTCCATGTTGTCCTGGCGCATAAGGTCTTTTTTCAAAAGCACTTTTGCCAGCAAGTCTTCTTTCGCCTTTTAACGCAAGAGACACACCAAGACGTCTTTCTAATTTTTCAACAGGTCCTGTATATCTAGCCATAATAATTTCTCCTATTTTTCTCTAATTATACGCGGCGGCGTTTTGGCGGTCTACAACCATTGTGTGGTAAAGGTGTAATGTCTTTAAAGAAAGATACTTTAATTCCTTCAACAGTTCCTACACTTTTAACAGCCGTTTCACGTCCGCTACCTGGACCTTGAACTTTAATACCAACTTCTTTTATACCATGCTCTTTTGCTTTATTTAGAGCATCTTCAACTGCCTGCTGAGCTGCATAAGGAGTTGATTTTTTACTACCTTTAAAGCCTAAGCCACCTGCACTACTCCATGCAATAGCATTTCCCATTTCATCAGTTACAGTTACCATAGTGTTGTTAAATGTTGCACTGATATAAACGATACCTTTGGCTATGCTTTTTCTAACTACTTTTTTCTTAACAATTTTTCTTTTCGCCATTTATTATCCTTTAACCCTTGCCTTACTTAGTAGCTGCACCGACAGTTTTACGTCTGCCTTTTCTGGTTCTAGCATTAGTTTTAGTCTTTTGACCACGAACAGGAAGACCTTTTCTGTGGCGAAGACCTCTATAACTTCCAAGATCCATAAGAGCTTTGATATCCATAGCAACTTGTTTTCTCAAATCACCCTCAACGATATGATGCTCTTGAATTTCTTTACGGATGGCTGCCGCTTCATCTTCACTAAGCTCATAAACTCTCTTGTCGTAAGAAATTCCAGCTGCGTCAAGAATTTGACGAGATTTATAAAGACCTATACCATAGATATAAGTCAAACCATACTCTATTCTCTTTTTGTTTGGTAAATCTACACCTGCAATACGTGCCATGCCTTATCCTTGTCTTTGTTTATGTTTTGGATTTTCGCAGATAACACGAATTATGCCACTACGTTTGACAATTTTACATTTGTCACACATCTTCTTTACAGAAGGACGAACTTTCATTTTAGTCTCCTAAAAATTTATTCCACTTTTTTAGGGGCTGCATCAGGTCTAAAGAAAGAATTTAGACCAACTATTTTCAAAATAAGTGGGGAACTTTGAAAATAATTCTTCATACAGCTTTTCGCAAAGCTTGGATTTTATCCAAAACCAGCTTTAAATTTACTTAGCATATTTGCCGAGAGGCTAAATTTACTTATATCTATAAGTAATCCTGCCCTTATCTAGGCTATATGGCGTAAGTTCTACTTTTACGCGGTCGCCAGGCATTATCTTTATATAATGCATTCTCATTTTTCCGGCAATATGACATAAAATTATATGTTTATTGTCAAGCTCAACTTTAAAAGTTGCATTTGGCAGTGCTTCAACAACATTTCCATCAATCTCAATGACATCGTCTTTTGCCACAAATTCTCCTTTCTTTAAATTTTTGCTATAAATTTTACGCTTGGCTTAAAATTTCAGCTTTGCCATTAACTATCGCCATACAATGCTCATAATGGCTGGTTCTTAAACCATCTTTTGAGGTTACTTTCCAGTTATCGCTTCCTAAAACTGGCGTGCCGTCTTTTTGGCAAATCATCGGCTCTATACAAAATACCATTCCCTCTTTTATCTTTGGTCCAGCTTTTGGGTTGTTTCCATCAAGGTAGTTTGGAATTTCTGGCTCTTCGTGTGGCCTTTTGCCTATGCCGTGGCCACAATACCCACGTAAAGGTACATAGCCTCTGCCTAGTATAAATTTCTCAAGCTCGTAGCAAATTTCTTTAAAATGCATACCAGCTCTTATGAAATCAATAGCAAAATATAGTGCATCTTTTGAGCAAGCAATCAAAGCCTCGTCTTCTTTTGAAATTTTACCAACTCCAAAAGTCCTAGCCGAATCACCAAAATAACCATCTAAATTTGAGCCAATATCAACACTAACGATATCACCCTCTTTTAGTTTGTATTCATTTGGAATTCCGTGGATCACCACTTCATTGACACTTATGCAAGCTGCATTTGGAAAGCCATAAAGACCTTTAAAAGCAGGTTTTGCCCCAGCAGCCCTTATCATATCTTCGCAAATTTTATCTATCTCAAGAAGGGAAATTCCAGGCTTTATAATCGTAGAAACGTGATCAAGAGTTTGAGCGACGATCTTATTCGCCGCTCTCATTTTCTCTATCTCAGCCGGTCTTTTTAGCGTGATAGCCATTTTATAGACCTACTGCACTTAGAGTTTGGTATTTGTTTGTATAAGACTGAGCTTCTATACGCCTCATCGTATCAAGTGCTACTGAAACCACGATAAGTACTGATGTACCACCAAAATAAAATGGAACACCCATAGTCTTTACAAGTACCCAAGGTAGTGTTGAAATGATACCCAAGTATAAAGCACCACCTAAAGTTAGCCTACCAGCTACTTCATTTAGATAGCTAGCTGTACTCTCGCCTGGTCTAACACCTGGGATAAATCCGCCTTGTTTCTTTAAATTTTCACTTATATCTTTTGTGTTAAATACGATCGATGCATAGAAAAACGCAAAGAAGATGATAAATAAAAATGTTAAAAAGTTAAACATATAGCCATTTGGACTCAAAAAGTCGTTGATAGCTTGGATAATCGGATTTGTACTAGCCTGTAAAATCGTACTTGGAAACATCAAAATCGCACTAGCAAATATCGGTGGAATAACGCCACTTAAATTTACTTTGATCGGTATATAGTTCATTATACGTTTGTTTTGATTTTCCATTATCACTTTTCTTGAGTAAGAAATAGGAATACGCCTTTCACCCATCTCGACAAATATAATAGCACCAATAGTAGCTAAGATAATCGCCAAAATAGCGATGACTGTTAGGAAATTCATCTCAGAAGTATTTACTAAATTTATAGTCCCACCGATTGCACTAGGTATACCAGAAACAATACCAGCAAAGATGATAAGACTTATACCATTGCCTATACCACGTTGTGTTATTTGCTCGCCTATCCACATAAGTAGCATAGTTCCAGTTAACATAGACACAGCAGAGATCGCGATAAATAAATTTATATCTATCATGATAGCTTGTTCGCCACCACGTCCGCTTAAGCTTTGAAGTCCGATAGAAACACCGATTGATTGTACAAGAGTAATAACGATGGTTGCATAACGTATGATTTGCATATATTTTTGCATACCGTCACGCTCTTTTTTCATCTGACCTAATTTTGGAAATGTTGCTGCTAAAAGCTCCATAATGATCGAAGCTGTAATGTAAGGCATGATACCTAAAGAGATAATACTTAAACGCTCAGCAGCTTTACCGCTAAACATATTAAATAAGCCCAAGGCATTGCTATTGTTTGAATTAAAAAATTCTTTAATTACGTCGACATTAACACCAGGAACTGGCACATAAGCCAGTATCCTGTATGCGAACAAAAATGCCAACGTGATTAAAATCTTGTTGGTCAGTGTTTTATCCATTATTTTGTTCCGCTAACGCTAACGTTCTCGTCTTTGATCTTAGAAGCAAGAGCTTTTGCACTTGCACCGATTAGTTTTATCTTAGTAACGCTCTTTGAAATTTTATGAACGCTAGCTATTGTTGCTATTGAAATTTCAGCAAGCTCTTTTATAGCTGCAATTTTCTCGACATTAATAACATAAGGTTTTTCAAATTTAGAAGTAAAGCCTACTTTTGGAAGACGTCTTTGAAGTGGTTGCTGTCCGCCCTCAAAACCTCTTTTCTCATTGTAGCCTTTTCTTGCTCTTTGACCTTTGTTACCTTTGCCAGCAGTTTTGCCATTGCCGCTACCTTGACCACGACCTATTCTTTTAGTTGCATGAGTTGAACCTGCAGCAGGTGTTAATTTTTCTAATGCCATCTTAACTCCTTTCTCTTAGCTTTTTAGCAAACTAAGTGCTTTTATAGTAGCACGAACGACGTTTGCTGAGTTGTTTGAGCCAAGTGATTTAGTAAGGATATCCTTAATACCTGCAAGCTCAATAATAGGACGTGCACTACCACCAGCGATAACACCAGTACCCTCGCTAGCTGGGCGAAGTAGCATTCTACTTGCGTTATATTTTACCTCTACGTCATGAGGAATAGTTGTGCCTTTGATCTTAACGTGGATAATATTTTTAAATGCGTCGTCAATCGCTTTTCTCATCGCATCTGGTACCTCTTTAGCTTTACCATAACCAAAGCCAACTAGACCATTTCTATTACCAACAACAACTAAAGCTGTAAATCTAAATCTACGACCACCTTTAACAACCTTTGTAACCCGACCGATATCGACGATTACTTCTTCAAATTCTTCTCTATTATATTTTTCCATCGATTTTCCTTTGGGTTATAGCTTGATGCCATTTTCTCTTAAAGCTTCAGCAAATGCTGCGATAACGCCATGGTACAAATAACCATTTCTATCAAAAACTGCAACATCTATCTTCTTAGCTTTTAAAGCCTTAGCAAATTCTTTAGCTAAAGTGACCGCACCTTCTTTATTTGCTTTTATGCCTATTTTTCTACCATCAACTGCAGCTAGTGTAGTAGCTGTAACGTCGTCAATCGCTTGAACATAAAGAGTTCTGTTTGATTTGAAAATAGAAACTCTTGGGCAAGTTGCAACACCAGAAATTTTACCTCTGATTCTTCTTTTTCTCTTAATTCTAAGAGCGATTTTTCTTTTTAGTACTTTTGCTGTCATTTACCGCTCCTTACTTCTTAGATGTCTTGCCCGCTTTGCGGATGATGCGTTCTTCTAGATATTTAACGCCTTTGCCTTTATATGGCTCAGGTGGTCTAAATCCTCTAACTTGAGCAGCCACTTGACCTACTACTTGTTTGTCATCGCCTTTGATAGTAATAACGTTTTTCTCAACACTAGCTTCAACGCCTGCTGGTAGCTCATAGTTGATAAGGTGTGAAAAACCAAGAGAAAGCTCTAAAATTTTACCTTTTGCAGCTGCTTTATAACCAACGCCGTTGATCTCAAGCTGGCGAGTAAATCCCGCAGTGATACCAGTTACGATGTTATTAGCAAGTGCTCTATATGTTCCCCAGTAAGCTCTACTTTGGCGATCTTCGCCTTTTGGAGCAAAAACTATATGACCATTTTCTACCTTGACATCAACATGACCTTTTGTGTCAAGCTCTTTTATATGATTGCCCTTTTTAAATTTTAGGACATTATTTTCAACGCTAACGTCTACACCACTTGGGATAGCGATAGGCTGTTTTCCAATACGTGACATTTTTTTCCTTTACTTGTCTAGGGTGTTCCTACATTTACGAATAAACACCACAATGCCGTAAATTTTATCGTCAAATTTGACGAAACCTTCATTTGAATTTCTAAATTTAGCTTTGGCAAAATCTAAAATTTTACCAAGCTAAAAATTTAACCTTACCTTCATAAGGTTAAAATAGCGTATTTAATGCAGTTTATTACCAAACCGTGCAAAGAACCTCGCCACCAACGCCAGCTTTACTTGCCTCAATACCGCTCATAACGCCTTTGCTTGTGCTAACGATAACTGTTCCGTAACCATTTTTAAAACGCTTAATGTCGTCTTTGCCTTGATAAACACGACGACCAGGTTTTGAAACCCTTTTAAGCTCGTTTATAACGCTTCTGCCGTACTCATCATACTTTAAAACTACATTTATAAATTTCTTGTTACCTTCTTCGATAACGTTGTAGCTCTCTACATAGCCTTTTGCTGCAAGGATAGAAAGAGTAGCCTCAACAACCTTAGAATGAAGCAATTTCGCAGTTTCAAGCTTTCTCATACTTGCATTTCTAATGCGTGTTAATCCATCTGATATTAAATCGTTTAACATTTCTCTTCCTTACCAACTTGCTTTTTTAAGACCAGGTATTAGGCCTTCGTTAGCCATTTTTCTTAGGCAAACACGGCAAATTCCAAAATCTTTATAAACAGAGTGCGGACGACCGCAAATTTGGCATCTAGTATAGCCACGAACCGCAAATTTTGGCTTGCGTGCAGCTTTTGCTATCATTGATTTCTTTGCCATTTTACTTTCCTTTTGCAAACGGCACACCAAATAGCTCTAGCAATTTGAATGCCTCTTTATCATTTTTAGCCGTAGTAGCAATCGTAATATTCATACCATGAGTTCGTAAAATTTTATCATACTCAACCTCTGGAAACATTAGCTGCTCGCTAAGACCGAAGTTATAGTTTCCACGTCCATCAAAGCCATTTTTTGGAAGACCACGGAAGTCTTTAACTCTTGGGAGAGCAACGCTGATTAGCTTATCTAAAAAAGCATACATTTGCTCTTTTCTCAAAGTTACTTTGATACCAACAGGAAAACCTTCGCGAACTTTAAAGCCAGCAACTGATTTTTTAGCATCAGTGATAACTGCTTTTTGTCCGGCGATAAGTGAAATGGTATCAGCCATATTTTGAAGCACTTTCTGATCTTTAGCAGAGTCTCCAGCGCCTACACTGATCACAATTTTCTCGAGTGCAGGGATAAGCATTGGATTTTTGATGTCAAATTCTTTTACGAGAGCTGGCTTGATAGTTTCGTTAAATTTATCTTTTAATCTACTCATATCTCTTATCCTTCAACTTTCGCGACATTTGATATGTCAATTGGCATCTCTTTATTTACGTGACCACCATTTGGAGTTTTTTCGCTTGGTTTGATAGCTTTTTTAGCTATTTTGCATCCCTCAACTATAACCTGACCTTTTTTTGCAAGAACTGCTAAAATTTTACCAGTTTTGCCTTTATCGTCACCAGCGATAATCTTAACAGTATCGCCTTTTTTGACTTTAAATTTTACATTAGCCATTATAAAACCTCCGGAGCTAGCGAAACAATTTTCATAAAGTTAGCATATCTAACTTCACGTCCAACTGGTCCAAAAATACGAGTGCCGACTGGCTCTTTTTTGCTATCAAGTATAACAGCTGCGTTCTCGTCAAAGCGGATTAGCGAACCATTATCTCTTTGAACCTCTTTTTTAGTTCTTACGACAACAGCTTTTACAACCTGTCCTTTTTTGATCTTACCATTTGGAAGAGCTTTTTTAACAGAGCAAACTATGATATCGCCAAGTGTAGCGTATCTTCTTTTACTACCGCCAAGAACTTTTATACACATTAACTCTTTTGCACCACTATTATCAGCAACTGCAAGTCTTGTAAAACTTTGAATCATTACTCAACTCCCTTTGCCAATACAGCTTTTAAGCGAAAATTCTTGCGAGCTGAAAGTGGTCTGCACTCGATCGCAACAACTGTATCGCCTGCTCTTGTCTCATTTTTCTCATCGTGAACTAAATATTTTTTAAAGCGTTTTACAAATTTATGGTATCTTGGGTGCATAACGCGTCTTTCTACCAAAATAGTAGCTGTTTTATCTCCAGCTTTTTGTAAAACAACACCTTGAATTTCTCTTTTTAATGCCATTTTACGCCCCTTGTCTTGTTGCACTAATTGCAGTGTTGATCTGAGCTATCTCTTTGCGAACAGCACTAATCTCATTAGGGTTGCTTAACTGCATAGTTTTTAGCTTTTGTCTTAAAGTAAATAAAAGCACCTTTTTCTCTTTTAGCAACGCGTTTAATTCTGCAACGCTCTTATCTTTTAACTCAGTATATTTCATTTTCACTCTCTCGCGTTACAAATTTTGATTTGAAAGGAAGTTTGTGTAAAGCCAAAGTTAGAGCTTCACGAGCCAACTCTTCGCTAACACCAGCCATTTCAAATATTATACGACCAGGTTTGATATTCATAACCCACTCTTCAACTCCAGCCTTACCTTTACCCATACGAGTTTGTAGAGGTTTTTTAGTAAGTGGCTTATCAGGGAAAACCCTAATCCAAATTTTAGCCTGTCTTTTTACGTGACGAGTTAGAGCTTGACGAGCAGCTTCTATTTGGCGAGAATTTATTCTACCAGCTTCAACAGCCTTAAGTGCAAATTCGCCAGTTGCTAAAGATGCTCCACGAGTCGCATAACCACGGTTGCGACCTTTCATTTGTTTACGAAATTTCGTTCTTTTAGGCATCAACATAATTATTTACCTCTTCTTGCTCTACGTGTTTTCTTAGGCGCCTCTTCTTCAGTTTTCTCAGGCTGAACACCTTTTTGAAGAACCTCACCTTTAAAAATCCATACTTTAATACCTATGTTTCCATAAGTCGTATGAGCCTCAGCTACACCGTAATCTATCTTTGCTCTAAGAGTATGAAGCGGAACGCGACCTTCTAGATACCACTCGGTTCTTGCCATCTCAGCGCCACCTAAACGACCAGCAACTGAAATTTTGATACCCTTAGCGCCTGATTTTTGAGCACCTTGGATAACTTTTTTCATAGCACGTCTAAATGCGACACGCTTTTCAAGCTGCATAGCTACGTTTTCAGCAGCAAGTTGAGCTGAAGCTTGAGCTTTTCTTTCTTCTTTGATATTTACATTTACTTCTTTGCCAATAAGTTTGCTAACTTCGTTCTTTAGGTTTTCAACATCTTGACCTTTTTTACCGATGATGATACCAGGACGAGCTGCAACTACGGTTACACGAAGTTTTTTAGCCGTTCTTTCGATTAAAATTTGGCTAATTCCTGCATAGTAAAGTTTTTTCTTTAAAAATGCACGAATTTTGTAATCTTCACCGATATTTTCAGGAAGACTTTGTTTGGTTGGAAACCATCTAGATTCCCAGTTGCGGTTAATTCCTAGTCTAAGACCTATTGGATTTACTTTTTGTCCCATATTATGCTTCCTTCTTTTCAGGTTTAGATACTTCTACCATTACATGAGAAGTAGGTTTGCGAATTTTGCTCGCTGTTCCTCTTGCTCTTGGTCTAAATCTCTTTAATACAGGACCAGCGTCAACGCGGCAACTAGTTACTACAACTTCTTCTGGCTCAAATCCGCCATTTGCTACTGCTGAGCTAATAGCGTTTGCTATAAATTTAGCACCACGATTTGGCATAAACTGCAAGCTTGCAAGTGCTAGCTCAGCATTCATGCCTTGAACTTCTCTTGCTATAAGTCTTGCTTTTGTAGGGGAAAGTCTTACGAATTTTATAATTGCTTTACTCATATTATCTCCCCTTACTTGCCGATTTTCTTTTGCACTGAGCCTTTGTGACCCTTGAATGTGCGTGTTGGAGCAAATTCGCCAAGTTTATAGCCTATATGATTTTCTGTAACATATACAGGAATAAAGCTCTTGCCATTATGAACGTTAAATGTTAGTCCAATCATTTCAGGTACAATCGTGCTACGTCTTGACCAAGTCTTGATTGGTTTGTTATCGTTTGCATTTTTTGCGGCAATAACTTTTTTCATTACATGATCATCTACGAAAGGACCTTTTTTGAGTGATCTTGCCATCTCTATTTTCCTTTCCTTCTTGAAATTATAAGCTTATCGCTAGCTTTTTTACGGCGAGTCTTAGCACCTTTAGTTGGTTTACCCCATGGAGTAACTGGGTGACGGCCTGAATTTTTCTTACCTTCACCACCACCATGTGGGTGATCAACTGGGTTCATAGCAGAACCACGTGTTTGTGGGCGGATACCGCGGTGGCGATTACGTCCGGCTTTACCGATAGTGATATTAGCCCAGTCTTCGTTGCCAACTACACCAATACTTGCCATACACTCAGCTAGTACTTGTCTCATCTCGCCACTTGGCATTCTTAAGATAACATACTTCTCTTCTTTACCCATTAGCTGAGCATAACCACCAGCTGAACGAGCTATCTGAGCGCCTTTACCAGGTTTTAGCTCTACGTTATGAACGATAGTACCAACTGGGATAAATCTTAATTTCATAGCGTTGCCTGGTTTAATATCTAGTGAGCCCTCATCGATAGATGCGATAACATCGCCAACATTTAGGCCATTTGGTCTAATGATATAGCGCTTTTCACCATCTTTGTAAGCTATAAGAGCGATACGGCAGTTTCTGTTTGGATCATATTCGATCGCTTCAACTTTACCTTCTATACCAAATTTGCGACGTTTAAAGTCGATGATACGATAAAGTTTTTTTGCACCTGCTTCTTTATGTCTCGAAGTTATACGACCATTGTTGTTTCTACCGCCAGTTGCAGGTAGTTTAACAAGCAAGCTTCTAACGCTTGGTTTAGCTGTTATATCTTCAGAGCTTAGTCCAGTCATATATCTACGACTAGGTGTATATGGTTTATATGATTTTATAGCCATCTTACGCCTCCGTATTTTCTAGGCTTACGCCTTCAGGTAACTTAACGTAGAATTTCTTTATCTCGTCACGTTGGCCTGCTCTTCCTCTAAAACGCTTAACCTTGCCGCTAATTCTAAGTGAATTTACGCGAACAGGCGTTACTCCAAAATACTCTTGTAAAACCGCTTTTAAGCTGTTTTTTGTAACTCTTGGTGAAGTTTGGATAACAACAACGCCTTGTTCTTGAAGGCCTAGAGTTTTTTCTGTATAAATAATTGTTTTGATATCAGTTATATCCGCCATTTTAGCCCTCTTTTGTTATAGTTTTTAGTGCAGCTTTTTCAATGATAACCGAACTAAATGTAGAGACAAGATAAGCATTTACCTCATTCGCATCTACTACATAGCAGTTTGCTAAATTTCTAAAAGCAAGTAGTGTTTTATCGTCTAATAAATCTTTAACGATAAGCGCGTCTTTTACTTTTAAATTTTTGATGATATTAGCTGCATCTTTTGTCTTTCCAGACTCGATTGAGATGCTATCTACTGCGAAAATTTTACCATCTTGTGCTTTTACTGCCAAAGCGTACTCAAGAGCTAGTCTTTTTTGTTTTTTATTGACTTTTTGAAAATAGTTTTTCTCGTTTGTTGGACCAAATGCAACTGCACCGCCTACCCAAACGTTAGTTCTAGTTGAACCCGCTCTTGCACCACCACGTCCTTTTTGTCTCCATGGTTTTTTACCACCACCGCTTACAAAAGCACGGCTTTTAGTATGAGCCGAATTTGCTCTTATACCAGCAAGGTAAGATTTTACATAAAGATATAGGTTGTGCGGATGTACTTCAGCGTAGCTTGCAGGAAGCTCTAACTCGCCTGAATTTTCAAATTTATCGTTTAATACGTGAATTTTACTCATTTTACAATCCTTATTTTACCCATTGCACCATTGTGACCAGGAACGCAACCTTTTACAACTACGATGCCATTTTGAGCGTCAAAGCTTATTAGCTCGTTTTTAACAGTAACTTTCTCATTGCCCATGTGTCCTGCCATTTTCATACCTGGTTGAACACGACCTGGCCATTCGCAGTTACCAATTGAACCGTGGCGTCTGTGGAAACGTGAGCCGTGGCTTTTTGGACCACCACCAAAACCATGTCTTTTTACCACACCTTGGTAGCCTCTACCTTTTGAGTTAAAACTAACTTTTAAAATTTTAGCCTCGTTTAATGGTGTAAAGTCTAGGTTTCCAACTTCGCTATTAGCTACTTCAAGCGTAGCAAATTTGTTAAATTCTGCAGTCAGATTGTATTTCTTTTGCTGACCAGCGATAGCTTTGTTGTTTGCTTTAGTGTTGGCATACGCTACGATAGCACGTTTGTTTTCGTCGATCTCACATACTTTAGCCTCAACTAGCTTAAGTAGTGTAACTGGCGTACTCTTCGTGGCAATCGTTCTACTCATGCCTATTTTTTCTACAATATATTCCATACTCTTATCCTTTTGTCCGCTTATTTCATCGCACGAACTTCGACATTAACTTCTGGAGCTAGGTCGAGTTTTGTTAGGCTATCTACAGTTTCTGGAGTAGCAGCTACGATGTCAAGCATACGAGCGTGTATTCTCATCTCAAACTGCTCACGTGAGTCTTTGTTGATGTGTGGAGATTTTAAGACTGTATAGCGTTTGATCTTTGTAGGCATTGGTACCGGGCCACGAACGTCGGCACCTGTTCGTTTGACAGCTTCTACGATTGCTG
Organism: Campylobacter concisus; assembly: GCF_902460625.1. GTDB lineage: Bacteria > Campylobacterota > Campylobacteria > Campylobacterales > Campylobacteraceae > Campylobacter_A > Campylobacter_A concisus_AD. The sequence continues at coordinate 22,289 of NZ_CABPUT010000002.1, read as the reverse complement.
CAACAGTGCGGTCTAGAACTCTATGGTCGTAAGCTTTTAGCTTTAACCTGATTCTTTCCATGTGTTTTCCTTTAAAAAGAACTTGTCGCAAACTCGCGACCTCTTTACATCAAAATAACTCGCATAGGATCAAGCGATCGTACGAGCAAAGACGCTTGTCTTTTCGTAAAGAGAACGCGATTTTACAAAAAAGCTATTATAGTTGTCAAGAAAAACACTACTTTTTGATGAATTTTGATTAATTATTTCCTTCTAATAAGGAAGATATAAAATTTAAAAAGATAAAATTCCAAGAAATTAAAATTTTAAAGAGAGAAGATGCCGATCTTTAATCCAAAATTCTTACTAACTCAGAACCAAAACGAAGAAAAGCTTAAAAAGCGTTATGCAAATTTGCAAATGTATCAGGCAAAAGCTAGCGACATTAAGAGCTTCAAAGAAGAGAAATTTCAAACGCAGTTTCTAAAAGATATCTTTGAAAACTGCCTTGGCTACACTTTAGACACTACTAATCCTACAAATTTTAACCTTGAACGTGAGAAAAAGAACGAAACTGACGGCAAAAAGGCAGACGGGGCGATACTGATAAATGGCGAAGTTAGATGCGTGATCGAGCTAAAAGATCAGACTACACAGCATCTTGATAAAACTCCATCCAACCGCGAGCTTAGCCCGGTAGATCAAGCTTTTCGCTATTTTATCTCACATGAAAATGCCAAATATGTCGTTGTTTCAAATTTTAACGAACTGCGCTTTTACATCGGCAATAAAACAACATTTGAAAAATTTGACCTTTTTACAGCAAGCTTTGAGGAGTTTAAGAAACTTCATTTACTGCTTAGCTTTGAGAGCATTAGCACGGATCTACCGCTAAAGCTAAAAGAGAAATTTGCCACTCACGAGCGTGAAATTTCAAACAAATTTTATAAAGACTTTAGCGCATTTAGGCTCACTCTTTTTAAAAATATTTGCAAAAACAATACTAGCATTGATAAAAATAGGCTTTTAAACCTAACTCAAAAACTATGCGACAGGTTTGTTTTCATACTATTTGCCGAAGACCGCGGACTACTAAGGCTTCGCACGATAGCCGAGATAAAAGATAAATTTCAAAACCAAGTTACTGAGCTAAGCTTTTATGACTTTTACAAAATTTACTTTAAAGCCATTGATGAAGGTAGTGAACGTCTTGATATCAAACGCTACAATGGCGGGCTTTTTGCCACAGATACTGGGCTTGATGCGCTAAAGATAGACGATAGCGTGCTTGAAGCGCAGTTTTTAAGTGACTATGACTTTTTAAGCGACATCGGTGTAAATATCCTAGGACATATCTTTGAAAGCTCACTAAACGACCTTGAAGAGCTAAATGCGCAAATAAATGGTAATGAGTTTGATGCCAAACGGAGCAAACGTAAAAAAGATGGCATATTTTATACGCCAGAGTTTATAACAGAATTTATAGTTGAAAATTCGCTTGGTGCGCTTTGTAAAGCCAAAAAAGATGAGCTAGGGCTTGATCTGAATGAACTACTAGCACCAAAAAATCCCAAAAAATTAACCAAAGCAGAAAGTGAGATCAAAGACAAAATTTATGCTTACCGCGAGTGGCTCTTATCTCTTAAGATACTTGATCCAGCTTGTGGCTCTGGTGCGTTTTTAAACCAAGCTTTAGAATTTCTCATTAGCGAGCATGGCGCATTAGACACTTACCGCAAAGTATATGAGGGTGAGGGCTTGGGACTTTACGATATAGAAAGCACTATTTTAGAAAATAACCTTTACGGTGTAGATATAAATGCCGATGCGGTCGAGATCGCCAGACTATCTCTTTGGCTCCGCACAGCTGCAAAAGGACGAGTTTTAACAGATCTTAGTAAAAATTTAGTAGCAGTAAACTCGCTTTTAGAATTTCCTTTTGACTTTAAATTTGATGTCGTTATCGGCAATCCTCCCTATGTTAGACAAGAGGCGATAAAAGAGCAAAAGCCAGCTCTACAAAAATATAAAGTTTATAGTGGCACAGCTGATTTATTTGTCTATTTTTATGAGCTTGGCATTACGCATCTAAAAGAAAATGGGCTTTTAGGCTTTATATGCTCAAATAAATTTTTCCGCGCCAGCTATGGTGAAAATTTACGTAAATTTATACTAGAAAATACACAAATAACACATATTATCGATTTTGCTGGGGTTAAAGTTTTTGAAGACGCGAGCGTAGATAGCGCGATTACTATTTTTAGAAAAATAAGAGCCGGTGAAAATTCAAAATTTAATTTCCTAGCTTCAAGCACCATAAATTTAAAAACGCAAAAATTTATCCAAATACCACAATCCACGCTAAACGAAACAAATTTCACTTTCCTTGATAAGAGCAAATTTGAGCTAAAAAATAAAATCGAAAAAGTCGCAAAGCCATTGAAAGATTGGGATGTGAATATTTATCGTGGAATTTTAACTGGATTAAACGAAGCTTTCATTATTGGTAGCGACACTCGTGACAAAATTTTAAGCACTTGCATTGGGGACGAAAGAGAGCGGACGCAAAAGCTCATTAGGCCGATCTTAAGGGGTCGAGATATAAAGCGTTATGACTATGAGTGGGCTGGGCTATGGCTCATTTGCACATTTCCGGCATTAAAGATAGATATTGAAAATTTTCCAAGTCTTAAGGAATATTTACAAAATTTCTTGCCTTATATAGCACAAAGTGGCGAAACTATAAATGGTAAAAAATGCCGTAAAAAAACATCAAATAAATGGTTTGAGACGCAAGACAACATCGCTTATTATGAGGAATTTGAAAAAGAGAAAATTTTATGCGCCAGAATGGTGCAAAGCCCAAAATTTGCTTACGATGCAAATAATAATATTCCAGACAATACTGCATATTGCATAACTGGCGAAAATCTAAAATTTTTATTAGCCTTTTTAAATTCAACAGCTGTTTATAAAATTTTCAACTTTTTCTATGCTGGAGGCGGACTTGAAGGCGAAATAAAAATAAATCGCTTAGAGATTTTACCTATCCCACAAATCACGCCACAAAATGAAAATTTAGCAAACGAGATAATAAATTTGGTCGATGAAATTTTAAAAGCCAATGAAAAAATCAAGCTTTACGAGAAGCATATGCCTACTTTAAATCTTGATGAAAAGCTAGAAGCAAAAGAAAATATCGACGCGCTAAACGACAAAATCAAGGCAAGTGACGAAAAAATAGACAAACTTGTTTTTGAGCTTTATGAACTAACAAGCGATGAGATCGCGCTTATAACAGGGGGGGGGGGGAAATTGACGGTATAACAAAAATTTACATATACATCTTACAAAGGGGAGAAAATGAACCAATTAGAGCTTTATTACAATCAGCCGCTTAAATCAAGTAAATTTATCCCCAGGAAATACGAAATCATCTCGCCAAAAACGCTTATAATAGGCGCCATTTCAAGTGGCAAAACAGCCCTTGTTTATGAGTTCTTGAGCCATTATAAAAGCGAGGAGAGACTTTATGTAAATTTAGATGATCTAAGGATAGACAGAGCCTTACTTTTAGCAAATTTAAAAGATTTTTTAGAAAAAAATACCCAGATAAAGGTTCTTGCAGTTGAAAATTTACAAGCTGCTGACCTTGCAAATCTAGGCTTTTTAAAGGGCGCAACACTTGAAAATATCATCCTTACAAGCAAGGAATTTTCACTCACGATTGACGGCTTTGCTCGCATAAATTTAAACTATCTCGATTACGAGGAATTTATACTATTTTTTAAGAAAAATTTGGACCAAGACCTGCTTTTTAGCTACTTTTTGGCTCATGGCAATGAGATAGCAAGTGTTTTTTTAGACTCCAGCGAGGTCACAGCGCACTTGCAACAGCTCTTAAGAGCAAATTTAAGCGAGCAAAGCATTGCGATTTTAAAAGAATGTACTCCAAAATGCCACGATGTGCTTAGTACTTTTGGTATCTACAAAAACCTAAAAGAGCAGATGAAAATTTCAAAAGATAGCGTCTATAACGCAGTAACCAGCCTTAATGAAAATGGCTTTATAGAATTAGTACCAAATTTAGATGAGAGTAGCACGAGCAAAAAGCTCTACTTTACAAATTTTGCACTTCGTAACGCTTTATACCTAAAAAAGGACTTTTTGGCCGTCTTTGCAAATGTAGTTTTTTGCGAGTTGCTTAAATTTAAAGATGAAATTTACTACACAAAAGAGATTGATTTCTTCCTTAATAAAAGGAAAATTGCGATCATCTGTGTGCCGTTTTCTGCACCAGAGATTATCTTTTTGAAATTTAAAAAACTCCACGCAAGCTTAAAAGAGCTAGGTATAAGTAAGCTTCAGATAATCAGCGTCGCAAACCAAGCCGAGCTTAGCTTTGAGGGCATAAAATGTGAAATTTTGCCCTTTTCTAGGTGGAGTCTAGGTTTATAAATCTAAATCTTTATTTGATTATTGTTTTAAAAGCTTAAAGTAAAGAAGCTATAATCAAAAAAACTATGAAGGACGGACATGAGAGCATTTATTGGGATTTTTATACTTATAGTAAGCCTATTTGGCTATGAGATAAATCACGAAAACTGGGCAAAATTTTATAAATTTATTGGCGAGGCAAATGGTATAAAATTTGAAGTTTATATGAACTATTTTAAAGATGAATTTGAAAATTTTAAGCAAAGTAAGAGCTTTAAAGTGCCAGCCAAGATAAGCGGACATATCTTTTTTGATGGTACAAAATATGACTACGAAAAAGGTAATCTTGAGCAAAATAGTAGTGAAATTTCATCGCTAAATGCTGTATCTGATAAGATAAATTTAGACGTTAAAAATGAAAATGGCGAGCTAAAGGGCAAAATAATCGTTAAAAACAAAGCCTATAATGCGACTATTAAAAAAGAAAAAGAGTATGAAATACTAAATATTGGCATCCAAATGACCGAAGCAAATGGCACAAGATACGAAGCTATAATTAACGACATATTTGCCAAAGAATCGGCTAAAAAAAATAAAAATAAATTACTCTCGACACTTTATGACCTAAAAAGTGAGCGTAAAAAATGGCCAAATAACCAATTTGAGAGCCTAGATAACATCTACTATATAAATGACAAAATAAAAAGTATCTGCACCTATAAAAATAATAAAACTAGTTGCGATGTCGTCTTACTTAAAACCAACAAAAAGCTAAAGTTAAAGCAGATTTTTAAAGATATAAACGACCCTCATCTAAAAGCAATCCTCGCAACAGCAGGTGTTAGCGAAAATTTTGTACTTTCGCCACTTGGACTTACCTTTTTAAATGAGGAGCAAATTAGCGTGCCACTTGATGAGCTAAGACCATATTTTAGTGAGGATATCGGACTTTAATGGCAAAAATTTGTGGCATAGATGAGGCTGGACGTGGGGCTTTAGCTGGGCCTTTAAGCGTAGCGGCCTGCGTGCTTAATAAAGAAATTTCAGGCCTAAACGACTCCAAAAAACTAACCGCAAAAAAGCGTGAGGAGCTTTTTAAAGAGATTATAAAAAGCTCAAATTTTCTCATCGTCTACTTCTCAAATACACAAATAGACGAACTTGGGCTAAGTGAGTGCTTAAGACGAGCGCTCAAAATTTTTAAGGCGCATTTTGAGGGTTTTGAGATCATTTATGATGGAAATTTAGACTATGGCGTTGGTATCACAACGATGATAAAAGCTGACAGCAAAGTCGCTGGAGTAAGCGCTGCTAGCATATTAGCAAAGGTTAGCCGTGATAGTTTGATGAAAGGCTGGGATAAAATTTACTCAAAGTATGGCTTTGCTGGGCACAAAGGATACGGCACAAAGGCACATTTAGATGTTATTGCTAAGTTTGGCTATTCAAGCCTTCATAGAAAAAGCTTTGTAGTAAAATCTTTTGAAAAATCTCTATTTGACTAAGATTAATTATCTAAGCATCAAATAGATGCCTAGATAACGTCCTTTTTAATGGCAGCCACAACCGCAACTACCACTACTTTTAATAGCATCAAATACTGCATCGTAGTTTGGCTCTTCTGTCACTTCAGGGACGATTTGTTTGTGAATTATTACGCCATCATTGATGACAAATACCGCTCTTGCAAGTAGTCCTTTTAGTGGGCCATCGCTCATTAAAACGCCATAGTTTTTAGCAAATTCTCCGTATCTAAAGTCGCTTCCAACATGTAAATTTGCTATGCCTTCAGTCGTGCAAAATCTACCCATCGCAAATGGCAAATCATTTGAGATGATGCTAAGTTTTACACCATGTTTGCCAGCTACTTTTTCGTTAAATTTACGAGCCTCTGCTGCGCAAACGCCAGTATCAAGTGATGGTAAGCAAACAAGTACTTCTACGCCATTATTTCCGCCTACGCTAAACTCGCTAAGATCTTGCGATACGACTTTTGCTTCAGGTGCATAAGAGCCTACAAAGACCTCATTTCCACTTAAATTTACCTCACTACCTTTAAATTTTGTAGTTGCCATATCTATCTCCTTTATTATTTTTTTGCTTTTTTAAATGCTTGATCAAGATCCACTATTAGATCATCAGCGTTTTCGATACCGATTGCTAAACGAAGCAAGTTTTGCTTTATGCCGATCTTATCTAGCACCTCTTTTGGATATGCCTCATGTGTCATAGTCGCAGGCCTGCAGATAAGGCTTTCTACGCCGCCAAGGCTCACTGCTAGATCAAAAATTTCTAGCGATTTTACAAATTTATTTACATCATATTTTTCATCTAGCTCAAATGAGATAAGAGCGCCAATGTCGCTTGCTTGAGCTGCTTGCATCTTTGCCTCTTGCTCGCTATATGAGCCGGCAAAATGCACCACGCTAACTGCGTCATTATTCTGCAAAAATTTGATGATTTTATGTGTATTTTGCGTTTGTCTGTCAAACCTAACGCTAAGCGTTTTAAGACCACGTATTAGGTAGTATGCGTCCATAGGGCTGATGATGCCACCAAGCGTGTTTTTAGCAAATTTTATCTTTTCGGCCAAAGCATCATCGTTTAGTGTGACGATACCAGCGATCACATCAGCGTGTCCGCCGATATACTTTGTAGCGCTATAGACCACGATATCAGCTCCATGATCAAGTACTCTTTGATAATAAGGCGTTAAAAATGTGTTATCCACGATGACTAGAGCGCCTTTTTTGTGAGCGATCTTTGAAATTCTAGCGATATCTGTCACTCTTAAGAGGGGATTTGACGGGGTTTCGATAAATATCGCCGCCACGTCGTCACTTATGTCATCTTCGCTTAAAAAATTTAGATCATCTATAAATTCGCTCTTTATGCCATGGCTTTCAAAAACGGTTGTAACATATCTATAAGTGCCGCCATAAACATTGCTATTTAGTAGGACCTTTTGTCCCGTTTTTATAAGGCTAAGTGCGGCTGCTGTTGCTGCCATGCCTGAACCAAAGCTAAAAGCGTATTTACTGCCTTCAACCTTTGCAAAAATTTCATCAAATGCTTTTTTGGTTGGGTTACTACCACGCGAATATGCAAATTCTTGAAAATTTTCAAGATCATCTTGCACAAACGTACTTGCTAAAAAAACAGGCGGAATGACAGCTTTATTTGGATTATTCTTAGCTTCAATGCCCTTTACGATCAAGGTGTCAAGTTTCATAAATTTCCTTTTAAAAATTTGTGAAATCTTACATAATAAAGATTAATCTTCCCCAAACCCACCCAAAACGTAGCTAAATCAGTAAGTGGTAGTAACATTTATTTTTAAGAATGCATTTTTTAAATTGCTGGGATAAATTTAAACTTTTGCTCTCTCCCCGCAAGCCTAATAAATTTTTCTTTTTACTCGCCTTTAGCTATATTTTCACCATAAATTTTACTCTACAAGATCAACTTGCCAGTTTGCCTCTTGTAGCTTCATATCTAGCTCTCTGATCTCTTTAGATAGCTCGTCTATTTGCTTTTGGAGCGTGGCCACATCAACACTACTTAAAACTTTTATCTCACTATTTGAGTAAAGATCGACCTTTTGGCTTGCGCTTTTGGCAAAATCCCTAAGTACGCTTGCTTTTTGGCTTAGCGTATCTTTTTTAGCGATCATTTCAGTTAGACTCGCGCCTTCAAATTTTGCACTTGAGTTTGTTAAATTTATAGCCAAGATCAGTCTAAATAGCTCATCGCTTAGCCTATCAAGCTCTTTTAAAAGAAGCTTTGGATCTTCGCTAGGTCTTTCATTTTCTTGCATTTTTGCATTATCGAGTAACCTACCTTTTAGCTGCTCTAAACGTTTTTGTGTATCGGCTCTTAAAATGAGAGCCTGAGCTAATTTCATCATTTTTCCTTTTGAAATATTAAATTGAGAGAAAATTTCAAATTATATTAGTATCTTTTGGGTTATAATTGATTTAAAATTTTATTTTAAGGAAAAGCTATGAAGTACGATTTTGATACGCTTATTAGCAGAGATGGCACCAACTCATCGAAGTGGCGAATGAAAAACGATGTTTTGCCAATGTGGGTTGCTGATATGGATTTTAAGGCTGCACCTGAAATTTTAAATGCCCTACAAAAGCGTCTTGATAATGGCGTCTTTGGCTACTCATTTATCCCAAAAGAGTGGAACGAAGCGATTAAAGGCTGGTGGAAAAGGCGTCATGATGTTAGCTTTGAAAACGATTGGATGTGCTTTTGTACTGGCGTTATACCAGCTATTTCGACAGCTATTAGAAGATTTAGCAATCCAGGTGATCAAATATTAGTGCAAGCTCCCGTCTATCACGTATTTTTTAACTGCATCAAAAATAATGGGCGTGAAATTTTATCAAACGACCTTGTCTATAAAGATGGCTCTTATGAGATTGACTTTGAAGACCTTGAGGCAAAGCTAGCTCAGCCGCTAACAACTATGATGCTTCTTTGTAATCCTCACAATCCAATAGGAAAAATTTGGGACAAAGAGACGCTTAAAAAAATAGGCGAGCTTTGCTATAAGCACGATGTTTTAGTCATCAGCGATGAAATTCACTGCGATATAACTGATCCAGGTCTAAGCTACGTACCATTTATCAGCGTTAGCGAAGAGTGCAAAAACAACTCCATCACGTGCATCTCACCTACAAAAGCCTTTAATATAGCTGGACTTCAAAGCTCAGCCATCGTCACACCAAATGAACAGATACGCGCCAGAATAAATGCGGCTGTAAATTATGATGAGATAGGTGAAGCAAACGCATTTGCAATAACTGCGACAATAGCAGCATTTAACGATAGTCAAACATGGCTTGATGAGCTTAGGGAGTATCTCTTTGAAAATAAAAAAATCGTTATAAATTTCATAAAAGAGCAAAATTTACCAGTAAAGCTTCTGCCTTCAAATGCGACTTATCTTTTATGGCTTGATTGCAGCGCGTTTTGCGAGGATTCGAGCGACTTTATGAATTTCTTGCGTGACAAAGCTGGACTATGGCTAAATGACGGCAATGCTTACAGGGGAGATAGATTTTTTCTCCGTATGAATATCGCAACCCAAAGAGCCAGAGTACTGGAAGGGCTAAAACGCTTGCAAAATGGTATAAATTTATACACTTCAAAAAGATAAATTGAGTAAATTTGGCAAGGTGGCTTTGAAATTTAAAGCCACTCCTGCCTAATTAATACAGCTCGGGGTATTTTTGAAGCAGTAAATATTGCCCCAACATTTTTAAATATCAAATCAAGTTTTGCTAATAAATTTAAAGCCAAGATGGTCTACGCTAGTTTGTATTTAGTTGCTTTAAATTTAAGTATATAACCGCTCTCAATTACGATATAGTAGATTGATAAAGCAAACATTTTATGCCTTTTTGAAGTGGTAAATTCTATACCCATAGCTTGTAAATTTAGCAGTGCCTTTAAAATTTTCAACAAAGTAGAAATTTGAAGTTGAGATAGCTCACACTGGCTTTAAATTTAAGAGAAATTGTTTGCTAAAACAAAATTTTAAGCCATTTTTGAAGTTACACTTTCTTTTAAAACAAGATAGTTTTTGCTGATAAATTTGATAACTTTATAAATTTAGATAAAAGTAGAAATTTAAAGGCGGGAAAGCCCCGCCAGATATTATTTATGTAGTTCTTTTGTGTAAAACTCAACTGAGCCAAGGCCCTCTTTTAGCGCCCACTCGTAAGCTTTGCTTACAAATTCCCAGTTTATATTCTCATAAAAAGTCTCTAGGTATTTTGGACGAGCGTTGAAGTTGTCGATGTAGTAAGCATGCTCCCAAACATCAACAACTAGAAGCGGTACTTTGCCGTCGCTCACTGGAGTTTTTGCATTGCTAGTTTGTACGATCTCTAGCTTTTTACTGCTTGGATCAAATACAAGCCACGCCCAGCCTGAGCCAAAAAGCGTTGTAGCTGCTTTTAAAAATTCCTCTTTGAAATTTGCAAAATTTGCTTCGATCGCAGCTTTTAGCTCGCTTGACATCTCGCTTTTTTTAGCGATGCAGTCCCAGTAAAAGTCGTGGTTGTAAACTTGAGCAACGTTGTTATAAAGCCCACCTTCGCTATTTGTTAGAATTTCATAAAAAGATGCGTTAGCAAATTTTGTATCTTTTATAAGATTGTTTAAATTTGCTACGTAAGTTGCATGATGCTTGCCGTAGTGGTATTCACAGGTTTTTGCGCTAACTACTGCATTGCTATTTGCATCAAATGGAAGTTTTCTAAGTTCAAACATAATAATTCCTTAATAATAAAATTTGTTGTTTAGT
>NZ_CABPUT010000002.1:0-11045 GCF_902460625.1 Campylobacter concisus | reverse complement strand
ATGCGTTTAACAAAACCATTACAAAGGATAAAAGATGAAATTTTTACAAGCTTTACTTTTCACTTGTGCCATCAGTGGCTTAGCATTTGGTGCAGACAAGGTCTATACGATCAAATTTGCTCACGTTGTTGCAGCTTCTACGCCAAAGGGCAAAGCGGCTGATTTTTTCGCTAAACGTGCTGAGGAGCTAAGCGGCGGTAAACTAAAAGTTCAAGTCTTCCCATCAGCTCAGCTACTTGACGATGATAGAGTTTTTGGTGCGTTAAAGCTTGGCAATGTTCAAATGGCAGCTCCTAGTTTTTCTAAATTTACACCTATCGTGCCGCAGTTTCAGCTATTTGACCTGCCTTTCATCTTTAAAGACGCAGAACACCTTCATAAGGTCCAAGACGGCGAGGTCGGCGAGGAGCTAAAAGCCCTTGTTACAAAAAAAGGCTTTGTGGCGCTTGATTACTGGGATGCTGGATTTAAGCATTTTAGCTCAAGCAAAAAACCAGTTCTTGTGCCAGAAGATGCAAAAGGACAAAAATTTAGAATCCAAAGCTCAAAGGTACTTGAAGAACAAATTAAAGTAGTTGGTGGCAACCCACAAGTTCTACCATTTTCAGAGGTTTACTCTGCACTTCAACAAGGCGTAGTTGATGCGACAGAAAACCCACTTTCAAATTTCTATAACTCAAAATTTCACGAAGTTCAAAGCTCGCTCACACTTTCAAGTCACGGATATTTGGGCTATTTAGTCGTTATGAGCGATAAATTTTGGAGCAAGCTACCAGATGATCTAAAAGCAAATGTAAAACAAGCTCTAAGCGAAGCAACAGCTTTTGAGAGAGAAGAGACAGCAAAAGAGGACGCTCACGTCATAGCTGAGCTTGAAAAATACATCGCTGCTAGTAAAAAACTAGAAATTTATAAGATCGATGATACACAAAAGGCTGAGTGGCAGAAGGTTATGCAATCAATCTATCCTAAATTTTATGATGTTATCGGCAAAGACCTCATAGAAAAGACTCTTGGGACAAAATAATGAAGAGTTTTTTTAATGTCCTTGATATAGCGATAGCCTCACTAAATAAAACTATCGCAGTAGTTGGGCTCGCAAGTGGAACATTGCTAGCCTTTGCAAATGTTATGGCTAGATATTTTTTCGATAAAAGCTGGTCTTGGGCGAGCGAGCTATCAAACTATCTTTTTATCTGGTCGGCGTTTTTTGCCGCGGCATACGGCTTTAATAAGGGCATTCACGTCAGTGTAACTATTTTGGTGGAAAAATTTCCACCAGCCCTTGCAAAAGCGTGTTTAATCTTCTCTCATGTACTAACTACTGTATTTTTGTTATTTATCGCAGTCTATTCGATTGATTATCTACAAATTCTTCACGAGATCGAGCAGATGATAATAGACCTTGGCATACCACAATGGGTACCTATGGTAGTGCTTCCAATAGCCTTCGTTACAGCTAGCTACCGCTCAACCGAAAAAGCCATAAAAGTAGCTCTAACGCCTGCTGAAAACGTTGTGAGTAACGAAGCACATGAGCTAGCTCATGGTAGCGTAGTCAAAGATTAAGGAGAAAAAAGATGACAATAGCATTTTTATTTATCCTACTTTTTGCACTGATGCTAATAGGCGTGCCGGTTGCGGTTTCGCTAGGCACAAGTACTGTTTTGACGATGATATTTTTTACAGACATAGACATCGCTACGATCCCACAGCTTATATTTGATGGTATCAATAAATTTTCGCTAATGGCGATACCGATGTTTATCTTGGCTGGAAATTTACTAAGTAAAGGTGGCTCAGCAAGACGTATCATCGACTTTGCAAAGTCTATGGTCGGACACTTGCCAGGTGGTTTGCCTATGAGTGCGATATTTGCCTGCATCATCTTTGCAGCGGTCTCTGGAAGCTCGCCTGCGACGGTTGTAGCTATTGGCTCAATTATGTTTGCAGCAATAAAAGAGGCTGGCTATCCAAAAGAGTATGCAGTGGGCGGCATAACTACGGCTGGCTCGCTTGGAATTTTGATCCCGCCTTCAGTTGTTATGATAGTTTATGGCGTAACCGCTGAGGTAAGTATCGGCAAGCTCTTTATGGCTGGTGTTGTGCCTGGTCTTATGCTTGGAGCTTTTATGCTCGTTCAAACCTATGTTGGCGCAAAAAAGCTTGGATTTAAAGCAACTAAGGCTGAGCCATTTAAAGTAAGAGTGCAAAAATTTGCAAAAGCATTTTGGGCTTTACTAATCGTCGTCGTGGTTATTGGCGGAATTTATGGAGGAATTTTTACTCCAACTGAAGCTGCTGCGGCAAGTGCGGTCTATGCACTCTTTATCTCACTTTTTATCTATAGAGATATAAAGATAAAAGATCTTTGGGATATCTGCTTAGACTCAGCCCTTACAACAGCTATGATATTTTTCATAATCGCAAACGCCGTTGTTTTTGCATATTTGCTAACTAGCGAGCAGATCCCACAAGCCATCGCTTCGATGATACTTGACGCAAATATCGGTATGATAGGATTTTTGATATTTGTAAATATCCTGCTCTTTATCATGGGTCAATTTATGGAGCCTTCAAGCGTTATCATGATCATGGTGCCACTTTTGCTTCCGATTTCAACACAACTTGGCATAGATCCGATACATTTTGGCATTATTTTAGTTGTAAATATGGAGATAGGTATGGTGACTCCGCCTGTTGGACTAAATTTATTTGTCGCAAGCGGTCTTACAAATATGAATCTAAAAGAGGTCATCATGGCATGCTTGCCGTGGACGCTTACTTTATTCTTTGGCCTTATCTTGGTTACTTATATACCACAAATTTCTCTTTGGTTGCCAAACCTAATGTATGGACATTAAAATTTAGAGGCTCTTGCCTCTAAATTTATGCTTTTGGGTCGTAATCCGCACTCATAACGATATTTTTACCACTTCGCTTACCAGCATAAAGTAGATTATCAGCTTGTTTTATCATCTTTTCTAAGCTAAATTCTCCCGTACCATCATGAGCAACTACTCCAAAAGTCATAGTTGCGTTGATCTTTATGTTTTCAAACTCAACTATATTTTTACTCAAAGTCTCTCTCACACGCTCTACGATACTTACAGCTGCATCTTTTTTTACGCCCAAGACGACTGCTAAAAATTCTTCTCCACCAAATCTAGCTACTCTATCTTTATCTCTAAATGTGTTTTTAAATATGCCTGATAAGCTTTTTAAAACAGCATCTCCTGCGCCGTGTCCATAGGTATCATTTATCTTTTTAAAGTTATCGATATCACACATAACGATAGCAAAGTCCCTATTTTTATAAAGATCGTTTTGACTTAAAATTTTCTGCATCGAAGTACGATTTAAAAGCCCTGTTAATGGATCGTGATTTAAGATATTTTCAGCCATCTCTTTTTCCTCTAAGATACTTAAAAATATAAATAAATTTGAGCTCTCCAAAAGGTACGAAACAACAACCGAAAATACACAAACCGTACTTAAGTTAAAAACAAAAAGTAGATCTTTAAAGCCGTCAAAATCTTTTACAGGCTGGCCATCTAAATATATATAGCAGGCTATGGATAAAATTATTTGCGTTGCAACTATTATGTAGTTAAAAAATTTATAGGTAAATGACGTAAAAAATAGTATTAGCGACGATGCTAAAAACAATAACCCAAATCCGTATCCCCATCCAAGTGTCAGCATACAAACTAATGCATGAAATAAAATTTCAAGCTGGACTATTAGCATTGTTATCTTGTTATTTTCAGGGCTATCGTAAATAAGCCTTAAAAGAAAAAGATAGGTTGCTACTGAAAATACATTCATAACTGCTAGAATTTCTTCTTTCATAAATAAAAAAATGAAAAAATAACAGACGTGAGTTAATAATATTGAAAATATGATGATTTTTTGAGCCGTATAGAGTGAAATTCTACGCATCCGAGCCCTTTTTTAAAATTTCTAATTCGATGCGGTCTTTGCCATTTAGCTTGCCTTCGTAAAGCAGCTTATCTACTAAAGTTATGACTTGCTCAAAATCCACCTCAACACCATTTGCGCATATTAGCATTCCAAAGGTCATAGTAACTGGAGTTTTATCTGGAAGTTTTGCGTTATTTATCTGTTTTTTAAGCCTTTTACTCACTTCGTGGATAAATTCTATCTTTGTATCAGGCAAGATTATCAAAAATTCTTCTCCGCCCCAGCGGCAAACATAGTCTTTACCTCTAAATGATTTCTTCAAAGCACTGGCTACATCTTTTAAGACCTCATCACCGCAGTCATGCCCATATGTATCGTTTATTTTTTTAAAATTATCAATATCGCCTAGCATTATGACTAAATTTGTATTACCGCTTTTTTCCTTGTTGGCAATTAGTTCAAATCTTAAAGTTTTTTCTATTGTTCTTCTATTTAAAAGACCAGTTAAAAAATCATGCTTTGAGTCCTTTTCAAGCTCTTCCGTCTCTTTTCTTATTTGCTGATATCCACTAGATGTGATGATATCTGCAAACATTGAAAGTCTTAAAACAATAAAAAAAGCAAAAACAATACTGCATATAACTATCGCCCCTCGTATAGCCGATGGGATCAGCGGTGCCTCATCTTTATGCGTAAAATAAAGAAGTATAAGCAAGATTAGTTCTAAAAATGCCATTATATAAGTAAGACTCTTTGAATCAAACGCTAGGAAGTAGTTTATAAAAATTACACCAACAAGTATTATCCAAATTCCGGTATTCCAACCCATAGTAGTAACAATAATAGTAACAAGTAATATGATATTTAGGTGAAATGCAAGGGATATTAATACTCTATATTTTATGTCAAATTTTATTCTAAGCAATATACCAGCTGCTATAAATAATAAGCACATAAAAAGTAGTGGTGTAGCTATGATCATAAAAAGCAACAAAGATAGTACATTTGCAACTATCATAACATCTAATATCGTTTTATAGATATCATCGATCGCTTTATAACTACTTTGATCTACAAAATCGTGTGTCAAACAAAACTCCCTGTAAATTTATTCCATTAAATTTCATTAAGTATTTCTAATAAGAGTCGTAACTATCTTCGTCCTCATCACTATCTTCGTAGTTGTAGTCATTTTCATCGTAATTATAGTCATAACTATCGCTACTATCGTCCTCATCGTCATTAAATTCAGAGTAGTCTTCTTCTACTTCTTCATAATCAAATTCATCACTCATTGTTTTCTCCTTAAATTTTATCTTTGACACTTTCAATATACAAGCTTTGGCTTGGGAATGCGAAATTTAGACCATTTTGCTTTAAAATATCCATAATCTTTAACATTACATCTTGCTTGACATCTAAAAATTCTCCCCAAACGATAGTCTTTGCAAAACAATAAACTAAGATATTTATCGAGCTATCTGCAAAATCATCAACTACGACAAATAAATTTGATTTATATCCAGCATAATCATCGACTGATACTATACTTTGTCTATATTTTAGCCCTTTTTTCTTTGCTGTTATATCCTCACTTTTGGCAATATCTGGATGATTTATCAACATAGTTTTTATGTCATCTACACATTTTTTAATCTCATCAGTTGTCGCTCCATACTCAATGCCAATTAGCATTCTGATACGTCTACCGACTTTTCTTCTGCTCCAGTTTCTAACAGGATCACTTGCCAGTTTTGAGTTTGGCACAAAGATTAAAGCATTATCAAAACTTCTGATAGTCGTCTTTCTAAAGCCAACCTCAACGACAGTGCCCTCTATATCGCCACAAACTATCCAGTCTCCTTGCGAAAATGAATTATCAAAGAGCATCATGACAGAAGCAAAGAAGTTTGCGATGATGTCTTTTGCAGCAAATGCAACAGCAAGACCGCCGATACCAAGTGAAGCTATGAGCGCTGATATATCAAAGCCAAGCTTTTGAAGAATTAGTAAAAGTGCGATTATTAATACAATTACATAGACTACTTTTAAAACTAAATTTACGACCTCTTTTCGTCTACTCTTTTGAGCGATTTTATCGATTATTACTATGCCATAACCATTTAGGATGGTTAAGACAAGCCATGAAAACGCGACTATATAGACGATCGAAAAAATATTTGCTAGAGTTAGTGGCACTGGCACTGGATAAAAGCCAACACCGATACAAATATTTAGTGCATAAATGATAAGAAGCGCAGAGATAGGCTTTTTAACGATATCTACTATCTGATCCTTTGCCTCCTTTACGCCTTCACCAGAGGCAATAAGTGACATAAGCCAGTACGTGAGTTTGGCAAGAATTCTTGTAAGTGAGACAAAAAATAAAAATACTACGATTATAACTACGATCTTACCAACGTTAAATTTTGCCGAATTTATAGAAGTTAGCTTATTTATATATTCGACCGTATCGACTAAATTTAGCTCTGATAAGATCATGCTTGAGCTTAGAAGATCGGCATTGTTTTTAAGATAGATTAAAATTTCCTCATCAGTCTCTTTTTTTAAATCAAGCTCGGCAAATGCGTTATCGTAAGAGCTTGAAGTCTCATTTAGAGAATCTTTTAGCTCTTTTATACTGACGTAAGAATTTGTTTGTAAATTTAAAAGTCCGTTATCTATCACCTCTTTTATAGAGTTTGCTTTAGCACCTTTTTTAAATATCTCTTCAAGGTTAATTAAAGCCGATAAATATGCATAATCTATCTTCATTTTCTCAAGCTCAATAGCGCTTTGAACATAAGCATCTTTGTTTGATTGCTTCTCTAATCTAGCTACTTTTTTTTCTAGATTATTTTTTTGCAAAATAAATTTGTCAATATCGTTTTGAGTTACCTCAATCTGCATGATATATAGCGGAATTTTTTCCAAAAGATCGTTCTTCTTCTTCTGAAGGCTGGCTAAATTTGAATTATCTGTTTTTGAAGAGTTTGTATCTTTTTGCTGTGCTTTTATAATCTGGATTTGATTGTTTAAAGTTAAGATCTGATTTGTTAGGCTTATGATGCTTTCTTCTTGCGTTTTATTATCTTCGGCACCAAAAAGAGTTAAAAATGAGAGCAAGACGATGGTTAAAATTTTACGCATTTTCACCCCTTTTATCTGCTAAAAGTTTGAATGTGCCCTCTTTTAAATCGTAGCTGAAAATTTCACCAGTTTCTATAATGTAGTGCCAGCCATAAATTTGAAGGTTTCCTCTTTCATACTCCTCTTTTACATTTGGATAAGTCATTATATTTTCGATCGAATTTATCACATTTAATCTCTCAGTTAGCCACGCCATCTTTGCTGGATCGTCGCTTGTAAATTTAAGTACTTCTCGTTTGATCGGCTCTATTAGCTTTATCCAATTTCTAACATTTGGCGTAGTTTTGAGCTTTTTTTCATCCATATAAAGCGCTGCACATCCACCACAATCAGAGTGTCCGCAAATAATGATATTTTTGATATTTAAAAGCTCTAATGCATATTCGATAGCCGAAGTCGTTGCCAAAAATTCCTCGCTCACTCTATAAGGTGGCACGATGTTTGCTATATTTCGCACCATAAAAAGCTCGCCTGGAAGGCAGTTTGTTATCAAATTCGGCACCACTCTTGAATCGACACAGGATATAAAAAGGGTATGTGGGTCTTGTCTATTTTGTAGACTTTTAAAAAGCTCTTCATGCTCCAAAAAGCCATCTTCCATAAATTTTACCGCACCTTCAAGTAGCGAGTCATCCATAGAAATTTATCTCCATTTTTTATATTTTTACGCGATTATAGCAACTTTTATTTAATCTAAAAAATACTTTAATATATAAATTTTTAACTAATATAATTTGTTAAAATTCTTTTTATTCATTGTTTAATTATTTTAGGCTAAACTCATTCAAAAATTCATAAGGAGATAAAATGAGTCTGTATGATAGGAACTACGCGAAACAAAATCAAGAAGAACTTGCGTATTCTCAAAGCTCACTAAGCACTTTTATAAAACAAACTTATCAACTTTTTGCAGCATCACTACTTTCAGCAACAGCTGGCGCTTATGTAGGTATTAGCATCGCTGGCGTTTTTGCGGCAAATAGATTTTTGTTTTGGGGGCTTGTTATAGTCGAATTTGCACTACTTTTTGGCTTAATGGCAGCTAAACGTAAAGAGGGATTAAATTTAATACTTCTTTTTGCATTTACATTTGTAAGTGGCCTTACGCTAACTCCGCTACTTTCAGCGATCTTGGCTATGCCAAGTGGAGCTGGTATCGTAGCTCAAGCATTTGGACTAACAACAGTTGCTTTTGGTGCGTTAAGTGTCTTTGCAATGAATACAAAACGTGACTTTACAACAATGGGTAAAATGTTGTTCATAACCTTAATTGTTATCTTTGCAGCAGCTATTATTAATATTTTTGTTAAAAGTACAATGTTTCAACTTGTAATCGCAAGTATTTCATCGATTTTATTTAGCGCATATATACTTTTTGATACGCAAAATATTATCCGTGGAAACTACGAAACTCCAGTTGAAGGCGCAGTTGCTTTGTATCTTGATTTTGTAAATCTATTTACATCATTACTACAAATTTTAGGAATTTTTAATAGAAACGACTAAAGATGAGCGCATCTACCGAGTAATAGATGCGAATCTAAATAGGCTAAAAGAAGGGCTTCGCGTTGTTGAAGATATGAAAAGATATGTCTTTGATGACGCTAAGCTCGCCTACAAAATAAAATCCCTCCGCCACAAGGCAAAGATCCCGCAAAAAGAATTTTTAAAATTTAGAAATTCCCAAAACGACGTTTTAAAAACTAGCACAAAAAGCGAGCAAGCTAGAGAAAATTTAGACGAGATAATAACTGCAAATTTCAAGCGCGCCCAGGAGAGTGCTCGCGTGCTTGAAGAGTGCTTTAAGCTCATAAATTTAGAACAAGCCGAGCTTTTTAAAAGCATAAGATACGAGCTTTATGAGCTTGAAAAAGAACTTTAACTAAAAATTTAAATCTTTTCTTGTATAATCGCAACCAATTATTTTTAAAAATTTAAAGGAAATTTCGTGAGTTTAATATTTTTGATCTTACAGTTTGCTCTAGCTGTCATCATAACTATCGCTGTTTTACTTCAAAAAAGCTCATCTATCGGACTTGGGGCATATAGCGGAAGTAACGAGAGTCTTTTTGGAGCAAAAGGACCAGCTGGATTTTTAGCTAAATTTACTTTTATCGTAGGTATTTTATTTATCTTAAATACACTTGCACTTGGATACTTCTACAATAAAGATCTAAAACGCTCTATCGTTGATAGCGTCGATAGTAAATCTCTAGTCATACCAAAGTCAAACGACGTACCATCAGCTCCTAGTGCACCACAAACTCCAGCAAAATAACAATGATAAAAACACTTTTAGCGTCATTCTTGACGCTAACATTTGCTTTAGCAGACGCTCATATTTTAGTCTATCATCGCTTTGATGATCCAAGACATACAAGCACTGATATTTCTATTAAAAATTTAAGAGAGCAGTTTGAATATTTCAAAAATAATGGCTATGAAGTCGTTAAACTCTCAAAGCTAGTCGATGCTGTAAATGCTGGCGAAAAAATACCTGATAACTGGATCGTCATCACTGTAGATGATGGTTATAAAAGTTTCTATGACAAGGCCCTTAGTGTATTTAAAGAGTATAACTATCCATTTGCACTAATGCTTTATGTGGAAGCCAGTGCAAATAAATATGGCGATTATTTGGATTTTGATCAGATTAAAGAACTTGAGGCTTATGGCGAGATTGGGTACCACTCGTACGCTCATCCAAGGATGACGAAGCTTAGCGATGAGGCATTAAGAGAGGATTTTCAAAAGGGCGTTGAGACCTTTGAAAAACATATGGGCTATAAGCCAAAATTCTTTGCAGTACCTTATGGTGAGATCGATAGTCGAGTCGTAAAACTTGCAAAAGAATTTGGTTTTTTAGCGCTTTTAAATCAAAACTCAGGTGCGGTTTCAGACAAGAGTGATGTTTACGATCTTTATAGAACACCAGTAATGAACGGTACCAAAATAGCATTAACTTTTAATAGCAAATTTTTAAATGCCCAGTGGATATTTCCAGATAGCTATCCACAAAATAATGCAATAGACAAACTCATTATAAAAACTGATACAAATGCTAGCGAAGGTAGTTTTTTCATGACTGGCTTTAATGGCTTTAAAAAGGTACCTATGACAAATGGTGTTTTTGAGTGTAAATTTAACCCACCTCTCGATAAACGCAAAGTTTTAATATCACTAAAAGTAGATCATCAACGAAGTACAAAACTTCTAATAAAGGACATCAATGCTAAATAAAATTTACGAAACACAAAAAGAAGGCTGCGAAAAAGCAATAGCTTCATTAAAACGTGACTTTACAACACTTAGAACGGGCAAGGTAAACATTAATATCGTAGATCATGTAATGGTTGATTATTACGGCTCGCCAACTCCGCTCAACCAAGTAGCCACTGTGCTTACAAGCGACGCTTCAACTATCGCTATCACACCTTGGGAAAAGAGCATGATAAAAGCAATCTCTTCAGCTATCCAAGCAGCAAATATCGGCGTCAATCCAAATAGTGATGGTGAGAGTGTCAAACTGTTTTTCCCACCTATGACCGTCGAGCAACGTCAAGAAAATGCAAAACATGCAAAATCAATGGGAGAAAAAGCCAAAGTTAGTATAAGAAACGTAAGAAAAGATGCAAATGATGAAGTCAAAAAGCTTGAAAAAGACAAAGCTATAACTGAGGACGAGAGCAAAAAGGGACAGGATGAGGTTCAAAAGATAACTGACACCTACACTGCAAAAATCGATACTCTTGTAAAAGAAAAAGAAGCCGAGCTTTTAAAAATCTAAAATTTTTAGAAATTTTTCCTTATCTAGCTACTTTTATGTAGCTAGATATTCTCTCAAAATAATATTTCAAAAAAATATTTATCAGCAAGTAGTTTAATTTTTTGTCTGTTGTGTTTTATCTATTAAATATAAATAGATCCTAACTACATAAAACATAGCCACCACTTTGTCTTTAAGCTATTTC
>NZ_CABPUT010000001.1:0-78070 GCF_902460625.1 Campylobacter concisus | reverse complement strand
AAAGATACATAAAAATAGTTAGGAGCGCATAGCGTTCCTAATAAATAAAATAGATTGGTTTTTATATATCTGCCTGCTTTTTAAATTCTATAACCTAGTTTGTCTACTTTTTAAATTTTATAAATTAATAAGCTCATCTAATAGATCTTGTAAAGTAATGTTTCTTAAACTATTCTCTAAAGCTTCTTGTGCTTTTAGGAGGGGAGGGGTTAAGGATTTTAGGGTGTTAGTTATAGGTGAGAGGGGACTTTAGGTGGGGCAATGTGCAAACTAGTTATAAATTCTGATTTATAAGATTCTCTATTTAACATTTTAAATAAGCTTACTATTGAATATTCTAAATATCTAATTAAATTTATAAAAAACTCTATTTAGATAAAGCCCTTCAGCTGGAGCTGGGATACGAGTTAGAGCGGAACATCCGTTAAGTGAAGCATTGATGAGCTCACTACCATTTTTTATACTTAAGGCCTTAAGTAGATTTGCAACCATAAGCCGTACTTGAGCACGTAAAAAGCCATTTGCTTTAAAAACGATGATAGTTTGGTTTTTGTATTCATAGCAAAATGCCTTAAAAATTTCTCGTACCGGACTTTTTGTATCACTTCCTGTTTTCATATAGGAGCTAAAATCATGCTCGCCAATAAAATTAGATAAAATTTCATTTGCTTTTTTGATATCAAATTTTGGCAAAAAGACTTTATAGTTTGAGCCAAAAACATCAAATTCTCCATGATCTATAATGTATCTATAAGACCTTGCTGCGGCATCAAACCTTGCTTGAAAATTTTCATCAACTAAATTTATACGTTTTATATGAATATTTGGATGAGTATGGCGGTTGATTAGCTCTTTTAAGTGCTCAAAATTTTTAAAATGATCGCCACAAATTACGCTTGAGCTTTGATTGATCGCATGAACGTTTTTGTCTGTACGTGAGCTAGAGACTATTTTTTCAAATATTCCAACGTGAGCTAGAGCACGCGAAAGCTCATCTTCTACGCCATTTTCATGCGGCTGAGTTTGCGAGCCTTGGAATTTGGAGCCATCGTAGCTATAAATTAGTTGGATTTTCATTAGTATCTTCGCATGATTTTGGCTTTAAAAAGCAAAATTCCTGCCAATAAAAAGACGAAAAATATGAGCGGGATCGCAAAAGCTGGTTTTGATGAAAATAGCATTATGAGTGTAAAATACCCAAATAAAACGCCAAACGTACCAACATAAACCATGCCTTTTTCATATCTATAAGTAACGATGCCAAAGCTTATGGCAAAAAGCGTACTGGCAAGTGGAAATAGCGCAACAAGCACATATGTGCTAAGGTCTTTTCTTCTTTTTTCACTACTATTTGCCTCCGTCCAGTACTCTTTTATACTGCCTATATCGCTTATCTCTTCACCTTGGGCAGTCCTTATTTTCATGGATTTGAAGTTGCTTTGATGATAAATTTCATCTTTTATATCATACATTTTTCCATCTACTAAAGAGAGCTCAATGCTTTGATTTGTATTAGTGATCTTTGCGTTTTTTGCAGTGATTAAGCGTTGGGAGTCTTTAATGTAAGGATTAAACATTACGATATCTTTATAAGTAGTGCCGTTGTTATCTTGCATTTCACTACCCACATAGACCATCCAGTCAGAAAATTTTTGTCCAAACTGAGTTGGCTTTAAATTTAGCTTTGCAACAGTCTTTTTATAATCAATAAAATTTGCATTTAGCTGTGCGGCTATTGGTATCATTATGGTAGCGATTATAAGTAGAGCGGTGCTTAAAAATGCTGAAAATATTAAGAAAAATTTAGCAATCTTATTTGGTGAGCCACCAAGCGTAAAAATAACGATACTTTCATTCTCTTTTGATAATCTAAAAAGAGTCATGGCAAGTGATACAAAAAATGCGATAGGCACGACAAAAAGTAGTACACGTGGAAGCATAAATGAGTAGAGTTTAAAAAGCTCGCCAAAACTGATCTCAATGTAAGAAGTGATGCGCGCGATCTGGATGAAAAATACGATCGACATGATCAAAAAAAGCGTACTAAATAGCGACGCAAAAGTCCCTAGGAAGTTAAACAAAAGATATCTATTTACTCTACTCATAAATAAACCTTAAAATTTCTAAAATTTGCTCTTTAAAAGCGTATGTAATAAGTAAGCCAAGACTTAAAAACGGCACAAAAGCCAGCTCATAGCCCTTTTTTTGAACGACCGCATAGACTGGAAGTGTAAAAAGTGCTGCAAGATAGATCGCCACTAGAGCCAGTTTGACTGGCAAGATAGCTCCGATAATCGCTGCTATAAAGATATCTGCACTACCCATTGCTTCTCTTTTTATAGCAAAGCTTACGACAAATCTCAGTGCCCAAAAGATAAGTGCAAAAAGGAATAAATTTAAAATTTGAGCAAAATTTCCTTTAAATATAAAAAGCATCAGAGCATAGATAAGTGCGAAAAATAGCGCCGCAAAAAGCAGAGGATCTGGCACAGCTTTATATCTTATGTCTATGACGCTAAGAGCTAACAACATAACAAAACAAAGCCCTAAAAATAGTGCGTAAAGCAATGTTTCTACGCTTAAAATTTCGCCGCACTCTTTAAAAAAGCAGATCAGAAAAAGTAATCCAGAAGCTAGCTCAACCAGCGGATAAACAAGGCTTATTTTTTGCTTGCAAAAGGCACATTTGCCGCCTAAAAATAGCCACGAAAAAATTGGAACATTGTGATAAAAATTTAGCTTATGATCGCAGTTTGGGCAATGAGAAGCTGGGAAATTTATACTTTCATTTCGTGGCAAGCGATATATCAGCACATTTGAAAATGAGCCCACGCAAATACCCAAAACAAAAGCAAAAACGGCAAAAAAGATGACTAAATTATCCATTATCTCGCTAAACTCCGCCAAATCTTCGCTCTATGTTTTTAAATTTGCTAACGATGCTTGTAAGCTCATCCTTGCTAAAGTCAGGCCAAAGTGTTGGCGTAAAAAATAGCTCCGCGTAGCTTGCCTGCCAGAGCATGAAATTTGAAAGCCTACTTTCGCCGCCAGTTCTAATGAGAAGATCCACTGGCTCACTCTCATCAAGTGCTGCATTTAGGCTTGCTTCGTTTATCTCTGTGCCTTTTAAATTTAGCTTTCTCACAGCTCTAATGATCTCATCTTTTGAGCCGTAGTTTATAGCTAAATTTAATAATAAATTTTTATTCTCTCTTGTAGCGTTTTTGGTGATTTCTATCTCGTTTTTTAGCTCATCGCTAAATGGCGAAATATCGCCGATCGTGTTAAATTTGATATCATTTTTTATAAAATCAGCGCGCTTTAAAATGAGAAATTTCTTAAGCAAATTCATCAAAAATTCGACCTCTTTTTGCGGTCTTTTCCAGTTTTCAGTACTAAATGCGTAAAGACTTAAAATTTTCACTCCATTATCGATACAAAATTCGCACATATCGCTTACTACATTTGCTCCAGCTTCGTGCCCATTTGTCCGCAAAAATCCACGTTTTTTAGCCCAGCGTCCATTTCCATCCATGATAATAGCAAGGTGGTTTAATTCATTCAATCTTTAGCCTTTTATATCAATAATTTGTTCTTTTTTGCTCCAAAGAGCACTCACATTTTGCACTGTTATGTTGGCGCTAAATTCTTTTTTTAGCAAGCTAGCTACATTATTAAATGGAGTCGTGATCTCGTATAAAACTTCATCTTTAAATTTAAAAACAAGTGGAGCAAAATTTGAGAATATTAAAAAAATTTTCATATCATTCTCCTCTTTTTTTAGCTGAAAAACGCCGTTTGTACCATTATAAATAAATGGTATGTGCACGACATTTTCTTGCAGAGCAAAGAGCATTTTCGCTAGCACTTTCATCTCGTCTTTTGTTTTAGCTTCACTTAGACTTTTAAATAAATAGTCATAAAACCACGATAAATTCTCATTTTCTATCAAATTTTCGATAAGATTTAGCCCATCAGCCAAGACATCTTCGTCTAAAATTCTTGGCTTTTCGTATAAATTTTTTATGACAATATTCTCGCCCTGACTTTGCACCTCGCCCCAGTATTTCGAGCCTACGTTTAGCTCTTTTGCGCTTTTTGTATTTAAATTTCTATTTGCAAAATTTAAAATGTATCTGTTAAAACCGATTTTTTGGCTTACCAAGATACTAAGCGGAAGTGACGAATTTATAGCTACTAACGGAGAATTTGCATTTTTTGCTATTTTTTGAATGCGAGAAATTTTCTCTATCATAAATTTGCCGCTAGCTCCACGATATGTCTTGCGATCTCGTCTTTTGCGGCAAGCGGTAGCAAAGTTTCATTATTTTTCGTGATGAAATTTACCTCATTTTGCTCACTTGCAAAGCCATTTTTCTCACCCAAGATATTTAGGCAAACTGCGTCAAGCCCCTTTTGCTCTAGCATTGCTCTAGCGTTTTTGTGTGCGCTCTCACTTGATATTTCAAGCTTAAAGCCGATCTTTTTACAATTAAACTCTTTTAAGCTTTGCAAAATATCGACATTTCTCTTTAGACTTAAGCTTAAAATTTCGCCGACGTCCTCTTTTTTTATCTTGCCATCAATTTTTGTCGGAACAAAATCGCTTACCGCAGCACACATTACAAGCAAATTCGTACTCTCGCACTCGCTCTTGCAAAGCTCTAAAAGTTCGCTACTTGAGCTAAATTTTAAAATCTCAAATGGCTCGTTTGCGGTTTCAAAGCTAGCAAGTAGCGTAACATCAGCACCAGCGTAGTAAAAAGCCCTTGCAATCGCCATCGCCATCTTGCCGCTTGAGAAATTTGTAATGGCTCTAACATCATCTATCTTTTCGGTTGTCGCGCCACCAGTTATCACCACTTTTTTGCCTGCAAAAAGTGGCTTGCTAAGCCTTTTAATAACAGCTTCAACTATTACTTCAAGGTTTGCAAGACCGCCCTTACCAACGTCGCCACAAGCTAGAGTTTTAAGAACCGGCTCAACTATTAAAGCGCCGTTTTTCTTTAAAATTTCAAGCGAATTTTGTGTAGAAAAGTGCTCGATCATATTATTATTTGCAGCAGGGGCAACGACTAAAGGCACGTGCGAGGCGGCGATTAGCGTTTGCATAAAGACATTGTCACAGATGCCAGCTGTTAGCTTATTTATCGTATTTACCGAGGCAGGTGCGATGAGGACCAGATCCATTTTAGAGTAGGCTATGTGATTTACGCCGTCTTGCCAGTTTTGCGTTTGTGAGCTTAAAACTTTATGCTCGCTTAACGCTTCAAAGCCGCTTACGCTGCAAAATTCAAGCGCTCCGTCACTTAAAGCCACGTAAACATCAGCGCCTTTCTTTTTAAGCAGCGATAAAATTTCAAATGCCTTGTAAAAGGCGATGCTGCCGCAAACTGCTAGTAAAATTTTCTTATTTTTTAACATCATCTTTGCCAAAGAATTTCTCAAAAAAGCCGCTTTTGTTCTCTTGACGACCTCTGCTGATAGCTAGAGCTCCGCTCTCAACGTCTTTTGTGATAGTGCTTCCTGCTGCGATGATAACGTTATCAGCGATATTTACAGGAGCAACCAGCTGTGTATCTGAGCCAATAAAGACGTTTTTGCCGATCTTTGTTTTGTGTTTTGCTTTGCCGTCGTAGTTGCATGTGATCGTACCACATCCGATGTTTGTGCCACTTTCTATCTCGCAGTCGCCAAGATAGCTCAAATGTCCAGCTTTTACGCCGCTAAGAACGCCTTTTTTAACCTCGACGAAATTTCCTATGTGCGTATCAGAAATTTCAGAATTTGGCCTGATGTGAGCTAGTGGACCGATGTCTGAGTTTTTAATAACGCTGCTTTCGATCACCGATGAGCTTTTGATGATACTTTCTGTGATGACGCACTCACCAAGGATACTTACGTTTTCTTCGAGCACGCACTCGCCTTCAAATTTAGCCCTGCTATCTATGAAAATGCTCTCAGGCATGCGCATCAAAACGCCAGCCTTCATCAAATTTTGCTTGATCTCATCTTGTATTATTTTTTCTGCAATGCTAAGCTGAAATTTATCATTTATGCCCATAAAATTTTGCTCGCTAACATTCACTGCAACGCACTTTAAACCCTTTTCATTTGCTATTTTTATGGCGTCAGTTAGGTAGTACTCTTTTTGCGCGTTTTGGTTGTTTATGAGCGGTAAAATTTGCTCTAATGCTTCGCGTTTAAAGCAGTAGCAACCAGCATTTACGCTTTTTATCGCAAGTTGTGCTTCACTAGCATCTTTTTGCTCGACGATGCCTTCAACTTTGCCATTTTTTATGATGACTCTACCGTAGCCAAAAGGATTTGCTGCTTCAAATGAGCTCATAACCACGTCCGCTTCAGCATTTGCTAGACGCATTAGATCGGTTGATTTTACAAGAGGCATGTCGCCACAAGTCACAAGCACCTTTTCGCCGCTTAAATTTACGCTTTTTATCGCTCCAGCAGTGCCTGGGAAATTTGTATGATCTTGCTCAAAAATTTTAGTTTGAGGGAAAATTTCTTTTATCTTTTTGCTAATTAACTCTTTTTCATAGTGAAGCACGACGCTAACGTCATTTGTGATCGCATAAGCTTGCTTTAAGATGTGAATGATCATTGGCTCACCGCAAAGTTCAAATAGAACTTTTGGGCGTTTTGATTTCATTCTGGTGCCAAGACCAGCCGCTAAAATTATGATTGAAGTATTGTTCATTTTTAAGCCTTTTAACGTTAAAAATTTCGCAGATTGTAGCAAAAAATGGCAAACATTTTTTTTAATTTAACGATTGTTTCAACAAAAAGCTAATAAAATAGCAATTCTTAAGAATTTATAAATAAAGTGAGCTTAAATGGATTTAGGAACCGTCGTCGGCTGGGTTTTGACCCTGGTGCTTTTGTTTGGATCAATGGCGATAGGCGTTGGTATAGGACCATACATCGATATCCCTTCTGTGATGATCGTTTTTGGTGGTACTATCGGCGTTATGATGGTTGGCTTCAAGATGGAGACGCTTAAAGGAATTGGTAAATTTTATGGCATTGCTGTTAAGCCATCAGTCGTAGTAAATTTACCTGAGACTATAAAAAAAATAGTCGATTATTCAACTAAAGCTAGACGTGATGGTATCTTATCGCTCGAAAGCGAAGTAAATAATGAGACAAATCAGTTTTTAAAAAGAGGCCTTTCAATGGCAGTTGATGGCAATGAGCCAGATGCGATCAGAGCGCTTTTAGAGATCGATATTGATCAAACTAGTACAAGACATTCAAATAATATTAAAATTTTTGAGCAAGTCGGCGGTTTTGCGGGTGCTATGGGTATGATCGGTACGCTCATTGGTCTTGTTGCGATGCTTCTTAACATGTCAGATCCTAGTGCGATCGGTCCATCAATGGCGGTTGCCTTGCTTACGACGCTTTATGGTGCGATGATAGGTAACATCATAGGTGCGCCTGTGGCAAACATCCTCTCTATTCGCGATGCTGATGAAGCACTTGAAAAACAAGTCGTACTTGAGGGAATCATGTCGATACAAGCGGGTGATAATCCAAGAACGCTTGAAGCTAAACTCTTAGCATTTTTACCACCAAAAGATAGAAAAAGTCAGTTTGAATAATGGGTAAGTTAATAAAACCAGAAGAGTGTCCAAAATGTATGCCTGAGTGGCTAGCTGCTTTTGGTGACCTTATGTCACTTTTGCTTTGTTTTTTCGTTTTATTGCTTTCTATGGCGACAATGGATGCTAAAAAGATGGAGGCTGCTGTTGGCTCACTAGCTGGTGCTTTAAGTGTGCTTGAAGGTGGTGCTAGGCCTGAAAATCAGATAGAAAAAGAGACAGATCCAGAAAATACTCGTGCAAAAAAGATAAGCAAGCAAAAGGGCTCACAAAGCGAGCTAAATATGAATGTTAAAAAGATAAATGAGTTACTAGCTGCTAGCGGGGCACCTGAGATCACTATGGAAGAGAGTGAAGATGGCTTTATCGTAAGGCTTCCAGCGGCTATGCTTTTTGATAAGGATAGTGCTGAAATTTCTGGTGAAGATGCGAAGCTATTTTTAAAACGAATAGGCATGATTGTGGCAAAAATGCCTAATGATGTAAAAGCCGATATTATCGGCCATACAGATAATATAGAACCAAGTAAAGACTCAGCTTATAAAAATAACTGGCAGCTCTCAACTGCAAGGGCTTTAAGCGTGGTTGAAGAGCTAATCAACGATGGCGTACCACAAAATAGAATAATAGCTTCTGGCAAAGCTTCGTTTGATCCGATCGCTAGCAACAGCACAGAAGATGGTAGGGCTAAGAATAATAGAGTAGAAATTCACTTCATATCGCTTGAGCCAAAAAATAAAGAGGCTACTAAGAAAAGTATCCTTGATATGAGGAATTAGTCGTGAAAGCACTGCTTGGTTTAGCGGTTTTACTTTGCACGGTTTTTGGGGCTGATCCTGCGCTACCAACTATAAATTTAAGTCTAAATTCTCCAGCAAATGCCGAGCAGCTTGTAAATTCTCTAAATGTTTTGCTAATCCTCACCGCACTTGCACTTGCTCCTTCGCTCATTTTTATGATGACAAGTTTTTTAAGGCTTGTTATCGTATTTTCATTTTTACGCCAAGCCATGGGCACGCAACAAGTTCCACCTTCAACAGTACTCATCTCGCTTGCGATGGTTCTTACATTTTTTATCATGGAGCCAGTTGGGCAAAAGAGCTATAATGATGGCATAAAGCCTTATATAGCTGAGCAGATAGGCTATGAGGAGATGCTTGATAATAGCTTAAAGCCTTTTAAAGAATTTATGGTAAAAAACACAAGAGAAAAAGACCTTGCACTTTTCTTTAGGATTAGAAATTTACAAAATCCAGCAAATATTGAAGAGATACCGCTAAGTATCGCAATGTCAGCTTTCATGATAAGTGAGCTAAAGACATCTTTTGAGATTGCGTTTTTGCTCTATTTGCCATTTCTTGTCATCGACATGGTCGTAAGCTCAGTGCTGATGGCTATGGGTATGATGATGCTTCCTCCTGTAATGATCTCACTACCATTTAAACTGCTCATATTCGTGCTTGTTGATGGCTGGAATTTACTAATAGGAAATCTTGTAAAAAGCTTTCACTAATGAAAAATTTTTTATTCATTTTTTTGCCGGTATTTTTGCTTGGTTCAAATTTAAGCGTGATCGCAAACAAAGCAACGCAAAATGAAATTTCAAAGATCAAAGAGCTTGAGCTAAAAAGAGCAAATTTAAGCGATGAAGCCACATTGAGCTCATATATGCCAAGTCTTAGCCTAGAGGGCTCATACGGCAAAAATGCAAGCACTTTTCCAAGTGTAGTCGCTAAAGAGTCAGCCGGTGTGCTAGCTAGGATAGATTTTTTGCTTTATGATGGCGGAGCGAGAGAGGCTAGGCTAAAGATGAGCCAGCTTTTAAAAAACAAAGCCGCCATCGCAAGCGATGAAGCTAAAAACTACCTTGCACTTAAGGCCGTAAATTTATACTTTAACGCAGCTGCACTTGAAAATATAATCGCAGCCAAGCAGGCTCAAGCAAAATTTTTAAAAGGCGTTTTAGATAAGCTTGAAAAGGCAAACATTGCAGGCCTTGCCGCAAAAGATGAGCTTGAAAATGTAAGGGCTAAATATTACTTAGCTAATAGCACGCAGCTTGAATACAAAAATAAAATGGAGCAAATTTTAAATGAGATAAATTTGCTAACTGGTGAGAAAATTTTGCCAGTAGCTGGAGCAAAGATGGCTGATATTAGCTCAAATTTAGCTTCAAAGAATGCCGAGCTTGATAGACTAAGCCAAGATATATTTTTAGGTGAGGCCAAGCTTAGTGAGGCAAGAGCTGGTTTTTTGCCTCAAATAATGCTTTATGACACATATGGATTTTATAAAAATAATTACGATATTGATCTAGGCAGGCTCAGTTCTTACCGCTCATACGTGGATAAATACCTAAAAGAAGATACTCATGGCAATAAATTTGGT
Organism: Campylobacter concisus; assembly: GCF_902460625.1. Taxonomy (GTDB): domain Bacteria; phylum Campylobacterota; class Campylobacteria; order Campylobacterales; family Campylobacteraceae; genus Campylobacter_A; species Campylobacter_A concisus_AD. The sequence goes on along the minus strand of NZ_CABPUT010000001.1, from coordinate 68,060 downwards.
ATCACTTTTAAATGGAAAATTTTTGATTTTTTCGCCACTAGTAAGAGGAGTCAGGCCCAAAAGATTGCGCTTGATGAGGCAAGGCTAAATTTGGAGTATAAAAGGCGTGAAAATGAGACAAGGCTTAAAAATTTGCAAAGTGAAATAGTGGTGCTTACTTCAAAAATCGCTTCACTAAACGAATATGTAAAAGCAAGTGATTTGGCATTAAAAGCTAGCTATGAGAAGTATAACTCTGGGCTTTTAGGATATAGCGACCTACTTGAGGCGCTTTCTCAAAAATTTGATGCCATTAGCCTTTTTGAGAGTGCAAAAGATGAGCTTGAGATCAAAAAAGCAGAGTTCTTTTTTGAGAATGGCGAGCCGATTTTAGAGAGGATTAGGGATTGAAAAAGCTAATAATTTTGATGATATTTGGCATTTTTTCATTTGCTAGTGAGGAAATTTTTGCTGATTTTGAAGTCTATGCTAAGCAAAGCTCAAAGCTTGCTTTTGAGGGTAGTGGCAAGGTGGATAAAATTTTTGTAGATGTATCAAGCCACGTTAAAAAAGGCGACGTGCTAGCTATTCTTGATCAAAGCAGTCTAGAAATCGCTCTAAAAAAGGCAAAAAATGATCTTGAGCTGGCAAAAAATGCTAGTGAATTTGCAAAAAATACTTTAAACAAATTTACTCAAGTAAGGGACGTCACTTCAAAGCAAGAATTTGACGAGGTAAAGTATAAATTTGACGAAGCAGCTCTTAGGGTGCAAGCGGCTGAGATAGCCATCTTAAACGCAGATGATCATCTTAAAAAGGCTCTTTTAAAAGCTCCGTTTGATGGCGTTATTGCTAGTAAAAACATTGAGCTTGGAGAGGGTGTTTCACCGCTTCAGCCAGCCTTTGTCTTAAACTCTGAGGAGGCTAAAATTTTAATAACGATCGATGAAAAATACGCAAATTTAGTAAGAGTTGGCGACACATTTAAATTTAAACTTGACGCAGCAAGCGATGAAAAAGAGGTAAAAATTGCGCTAATTTATCCAGAAATTAAGAGAGAGACTAGGAAATTTTACGCCCAGGCTTATAGCACAAGCTTAAAACCTGGCATGTTTGGTCAAGGCAAAGTGATAATCGGCGAAAATAAATGATAAAAACAGCCATAAACCGCCCCATAACTACGCTTATGATATTTTTAAGCCTCGTTGTCTTTGGCATCTACTCGCTAAAGACGATGAATGTAAATTTATACCCACAAGTAAATATCCCAATCGTTAAGATCACGACCTACGCAAATGGTGATATGAACTATATAAAAACTAAGATCACGCAAAAGATTGAAGATGAAATTTCAAGCATTGAAGGCATCAAGAAAATTTACTCAACAAGCTTTGATAACCTAAGTGTGGTTAGCATCGAATTTGAGCTAAACAAAGACCTAGAGAGCGCCACAAATGATGTCCGTGACAAGATGCAAAAAGCACGCCTAAACGCAAACTACGAGATAGAAAAGCTAAATGGTCTCTCATCTTCTGTCTTTAGTCTCTTTATCACAAGGCTTGATAATAATCAAACCAAGCTCATGCAAGAGATCGATGACGTGGCAAAGCCATTTTTGGAGCGAATTAGCGGCGTTTCAAAGGTCAAGACAAATGGCTTTTTAGAGCCAGCGGTGAAAATTTTACTAGATAGATTTAAGCTTGATAAAAACGCCCTTAGTGCAAACGAAGTGGCAAATTTGATAAAGGTTGAAAATTTAAAAGCGCCGCTTGGTAAGATAGAAAATGAGCAGATCCAAATGGCGATCAAGTCAAATTTCAGCGCCAAAAGCATAGATGAGATAAGAAATTTAACGATCAAGCAAGGGGTCTTTTTAAAAGATATCGCAAATGTTGATCTCTCTTACAAAGACGCAAATGAAGCAGCGATAATGGATAAAAAAAGTGGCGTCTTGCTGGGTCTTGAGCTAGCTCCTGACGCAAACGCTCTAACCGTGATCGCTCTAGCTAAGTCAAAGCTAGATCAGTTTAAAAGCCTGCTTGGTAGCGAATACGACGTAAAAATAGCCTACGATAAGAGCGAAGTGATACAAAAACACATCGATCAAACCGCCTTTGATATGATCCTTGGCGTCTTGCTAACCATCGTGATCGTCTATCTGTTTTTAAGAAATTTCTCTATCACCATCATCTCAGTCGTAGCGATACCAACTAGCATCGTGGCAACATTTTTCATCATAAATGCCCTAGGCTACGACATCAACCGCTTAAGCCTCATAGCGCTAACGCTAGGCATTGGAATTTTCATCGATGATGCGATAGTTGTCACTGAAAATATTGCTAGCAAGCTAAAAGATGAGCCAAATGCCCTAAAGGCAAGCTTTGCAGGCATAAAAGAGATAGCATTTAGCGTCTTTGCGATCTCGCTCGTGCTACTTTGCGTCTTCGTGCCAATAGCCTTTATGAGCGGCATCGTTGGCAAGTACTTTAACTCCTTTGCCATGAGCGTGGCAGCTGGCATCGTCATCTCGTTTTTTGTGAGTATCTTTCTCGTGCCAACGCTTAGTGCTAGGTTTGTAAATGCCAAACAAAGCGGCTTTTTTCTAAAAAGCGAGCCCTTTTTTGAGGCGCTTGAAAATGGCTACGAGAAGCTTTTAGCCTTAGCACTTAAATTTAAGCTCATATTTTTAGCCATAACGCTTGTGGTCGTTGTTTGCTCATTTGCTCTGGCTAAATTTGTAGGCGGTGACTTCATGCCAAGCGAGGATAACTCGGAGTTTAACATCTACTTTAAACTTGATCCCTCACTTAGCCTGCAAGCTAGCAAAGAGAGGCTAAAAGATAAAATTTCACTCATAAATGCTGATCCGCAGGTAGCTTACGCCTACTTCATCCTTGGCTACACAGACGCTAAGCAGCCTTATCTTGTAAAAGCTTATGTTAGGCTAAAGGAGCTAAAAGATAGAGCTAATCACGAGCGGCAAAACGCTATCATGCAAAGTTTTCGTGACAAGCTAAAAAGTGATGATATGAGCGTCATCGTAGCTGACTTGCCAGTGGTTGAAGGTGGCGATGTGCAGCCAGTTAAGCTTACTATCACCTCCGAAAATGGCAAAGAGCTAGAGAAATTTGTGCCAAAGATCAGCAAGATGCTAAAAGAGATAAATGACGCAACGGACGTAAATTCGCCCGAAGAAGATCTGCTAAAGCGTGTGCAAATTTCTATAGATGAAGATAAGGCAAAAAGGCTAAATTTAGACAAAGCCAGCGTTGCAAGCGCCGTTTATAGCGCATTTAATGAGAACGAGGTCTCTGTTTTTGAAAACGAAAATGGCAAAGAGTATGAGCTTTACATGCGCCTTGATGATAAATTTAGAAGCGATACAAATGGTATCTTAAAGACCAAGATAAGAAGCAATGAGGGCTTTTTTGTCACACTTGGCGATGTGGCGACGATTAGTTTTGAGCAAAAGCCAGCTAGTATTTCAAGGTTTAATAGAGCCGATGAGATAAAATTTCTAGCAAATACCAAAAACAACGCTCCGCTAAATAGCGTGGCAAATGAAATTTCAAAGAAGCTTGATGAAATTTTGCCAGTAAATTTCAAGTATAAATTTCTAGGATTTGTTGAGCTGATGGATGATACGAACGCTTCATTTATCTTTACGGTAAGTGCTAGCGCGGTGCTTATTTACATGGTGCTTGCTGCACTTTACGAGAGCTTTTTGCTGCCATTTCTCATCATGCTTGCTATGCCACTTGCCTTTTGCGGCGTCGTGATCGGTCTTTTTATAAGCGGCAATCCATTTAGTCTATTTGTCATGGTTGGCGTCATCTTGCTCTTTGGCATGGTCGGTAAAAACGCCATTTTGGTGGTTGATTTTGCAAACCACTTTGCAAATAGCGGCATGGAGGCAAACGAAGCTGTGAAAATGGCTGCTAAAAAGCGACTAAGAGCTGTTTTGATGACTACTTTTGCGATGATATTTGCTATGCTCCCTCTTGCACTTAGCAGAGGAGCTGGGTTTGAAGCCAACTCGCCTATGGCTATAAGCATCATCTTTGGGCTCATTAGCTCAACTTTGCTAAGCCTGCTTGTCGTACCTGTGCTCTTTGCTTGGGTTTATAATCTTGATAAATTTATAAGAAAATTTTATGAAAGGGAGAGAATTTGAAGAAAATTTTGGCTGTTTTGCTCTTTGCTTTGCCTCTTTGGGCTGGAAATTTACTAGAGATCATCGCTCTGGCGCAAAGTGCGAAGCTTGAGAGTTTGAAAGAATTTAATAAAAACGAATATATAAATAAAAACAAGAGCAACAAGCTAAATTTATCCCTTGATGGCAGATATACCTTTGTGCCTGACGAGCTAAAGGGCGGATATATGACAAAGGCTGGATCGATCACGGCAAAGGTCGAGTATCTCATCTTTGACGGTGGTGCAAGCGAGGCTGCTGATAAAATTTTAGATCACAAGGGCGTGGAGAAAATTTACAAAGATGAAGAGCTGATGAATCTCACTGCTTTTCAGGTCGCAAAGGTCTATTTCAACGCCGTTGCACTAAATTCACTTATAAATTTAGAGACAAAATTTGTGGATAGCTTTGCCAAGGCTGCGGCTGAAAATGAGTTTTGGTTTGAGTATGGTGAGATAAATAAAGCTGAGTTTGATGCGATAAATTTTACTCTTGATAAAAAAAGAGCTGAGCTTGACGAGCTTGGGCTTAAGCTAGCCGAGCTAAACTCAAGGATAAATTTGCTCTCAAACGGCGAGATCGGCTTTAATGCTGGTTCAAAGATAATGATGCCTGATTTTAGTAAAGATGATATAAGCGCAAAACTTGGGGCGATGGAGCAAGAAAAATTTATAAAAGAGCAAGAAAATGAGAAGCAAAAGAGCAAATTTGCTCCAAAAATTTACTTAAAAGATACGCAAAGTGTGAATAATAACAGCTTTAAAAAAGGTGAGAGGACGACTTCGCAGATGATAGGTGCTTACGCTGATGCGAACAAGCCTAGAGTGGAGTTTGAGTGGAAGCTGCCTGATAGCTTAAGTCTTAGCAAGCAGAGTCAAGTTAAACGCATTGAAGAGCAAAAGGCGGCACTTAATCTAAGCGATGAAGAAAATAGGATAATCACTCGCCTAAAAGAGCTAGAAAGCACGATCAAAGGCTTAAGTGCAAAGTTAAATTTGCAAGATTTGAAGCAAGATAAGCTTGATAGTGATTTTATTGATCTGCTAAATGGCTATCTTGATGGCGAGATAAAATATGAAGAATTTCTATTTGTGAGTGAGAGAAATTTTAGCGACAGGGCAAATTTCATACTTGATGGCGATTTGCTTGAGCTAAACAAGCTTGAGTATTTTTTTGAATGTGCAAGAAAAATAAATGAGGTGATAATTGAATAAACTGATCTTTGTAACCATTTTGTGGGCGTTTAGCTTTAGTTTAATAGGTGAGTTTTTAGCTGGCAAGGTTGATAGCTACTTGGCTGTTTTTATTCGGGTTGCGCTTGCGAGCTTAGTCTTTTTACCATTTACAAAATTTCGTGGTATCAGCCCAAAGCTCGCATTTGGCATCATGGCGATCGGAGCGGTGCAAATAGGACTTATGTATCTATTTTATTACAATTCATTTTTGTATCTAAGTGTGCCAGAAGTCGCACTTTTTACCATTTTTACGCCGTTTTATGTGACGCTTATCTATGACGCATTTAGCTTTAAATTTAGGCCACTTTATCTATTTAGCGTTGGCGTTGCGGTTTTTGGAGCTTTGGTTATAAAATATGGCGCTATAAACGATGGTGTATTAAAGGGCTTTTTGCTAGTGCAAGCGGCAAATATCTGCTTTGGGGCAGGGCAGAGTGCATATAAAGCACTTTTAGAAAAATTTGACGTGGATCAAAAAAATGTCTTTGGCTACTTTCATTTTGGTGCATTTTTTGTAGCTGTCGTTGCGCTTCTTACTCTTGGCAATCCAGCCAAATTTTCACTTACTTCAACGCAAATTTTAGTGCTTCTCTGGCTTGGAGTGGTCGCTAGTGGGCTAGGGTATTTTATGTGGAACAAAGGTGCTTGCGAAGTTGATAGTGGCGTGCTTGCTATCATGAATAACGCTCTCATTCCAGCTGCCATCATTGTAAATTTAGTCTTTTGGCAAAAGGATACAAACTTAACTAGGTTAATTTTAGGCGCTGTCATAATGTATATATCTTTGATAATTCATAACAAGATAATGAAATTTTATGGTATGAAGATCGCTTAGGCGTAAATTTTATAGCTAGCAATAGCGAAGCATAAAAGCCCAAGTAGTGGCAAGATGTAGAATATGGATCTAAATTTTATAGCTAGAAGCGAAGCGATATTATAAAAGATAAAAATAATAGCTGGCACGAAAATTTTAGTCGAGCTTAGTCTAAAATTTAAAACATTATTTAGCAATCCATCAAAGATGTCGCCATACGAAGCGATGTGAAGCGCAGCACTTAATGGATAAAAAATGCTAAATGTGTAGTTGATAGCAAGGACGCTAAGCTGCTGTAAGCTAATGAGCGGAAAGAAATAAAGCACGCAAATTTCCATTGCAAAGCAAACATATAAATTTAAAAGTATAAGATGGATGAAGGGCGGAAATTTATCTTTTAGGTGTTTAAAATATAAAAATATGTAAAAAACGCCCATAAGTGAAAAGTAAAAACCTACACTAAAAAGTAGCTGCGGAAAGAGCGATATGCTAACAAGTGCCACTATAAAAAGTGTTTTGAAGTTTAAAATTTTAACACCTTTTAACGTGCAATAAAATCCTAAAATGCTCATTAAGAATGCTCGCAAAAAGCTTGGTATAAAGCCTATTATAAAAAAGTAAAATGACAAGACTATAAAAACGATAATAGCTAGATCAAAGTTGTAGTTTCTAAAAGGTAAAAACCTAGCATATAAAAATTTTAAAAGCGGCCTAAATACAAAAAATATAACTGCACTTATAAAACCTAAATGATAGCCACTTATGGCTATAAGATGCGCTATACCAAGGTGCGAGACATCATCTCTTAGCTTGCCGTCAATACTTGTGCCTAAAAATAGAGCCGAGTAGAGCTGTGAAATTTTACTATTTTCATGCTGGGCGTAGATTAGTGATTGTAATTTTTGGTTGATATTTAGCGTGGCTTTTTGTGGCAGTTTTTCGCGTGAAAAGCTAGGCATGTAAAAGGAGGAAGCAAGATAGTCTTTAAAACTAACGTCTAAATTTATGACACTTAGAAATATATTATCTCCAGCTTTAAAGTCATCTGTTTTAGCTCCAAGCGTATAAAATAAAAACTCATCAGCCTTAAGCTTTAAAATTTGCCTTTTCTTGCCGTCATCCCCAAGCTTTTCGTAGCTAGAAATCACGGTTGCTGTTAGCTCTTGTTCGCCTTTGTCCATAAAAATTTGATATTTATGGTAGCTAATAGCCAAATTTATAGAAAAAATACAAAGGCAAAACAGACAAAATATAGTAAAAATTTCTCTATTTTTTAAAGCTTTAAAACGCATCAGCCTTCAAATGAAACATCAGATACTGGCATTACAGACATATCTTCAAACCTTGAGTGTTGCTTTTGAAAGAGCACATCAACTGAGCCAGTTTCACCATTTCTATTTTTGCCAACGATGATCTCGGCCTTTTCTTGAAGCTTATTAAAGACATGATTGCTTTTATACTCTTTGCCCTCGGCACTTGCGCGTTTTTCTTTCTCTTTTTCTTCTTGTTCTAGATAAAACTCATCTCTATAAACAAAAAGAATGATGTCAGCATCTTGCTCGATTGCGCCTGATTCTCTTAGATCGCTTAGCATAGGGCGTTTATTTGCGCGAGATTCTAGGCTTCTGTTTAGCTGAGAAAGAGCGATGATTGGCATATCTAGCTCACGTGCCAAAAGCTTTAATCCGCGAGAAATTTCAGCTATTTGGACGTGACGATCAGCGTAGTTATTTGTACTCATCATAAGACCGATGTAATCGATCACGCAAAGTGAAATTTCAGGATGCATAGCCTTTAATTTTCGCATTTGCGTTCTTACTTGATGGATGTTTACATAGCCGCTATCATGCACAAAAAGCTTGCTAGCTGCAAACTCTTCGCAAGCATCGCTAAATCTAGCCAACGCTTCATCATCCATCTTTGCAGTCATTATGTCTTGAAGCGGGATAGAGGTCTTGCTTGCTAGCATTCTCATCATTATTTGTTCAGCTGGCATCTCGAGCGAGAAAAAAACAACTCCAGCATTATTTTTTAAAACCTGACTCATAAAATTTAAACAAAGTGTCGTTTTTCCCATGCCTGGACGAGCTGCGACGATGATGAGGTCTCCATTTTTAAAGCCCTTTATCATCTCATTTAGCTTTTTAAATCCAGTATCAAGTCCAACGATATCTTTTTCACCAAGCAGGGCTTGAGCATTAATATGATCCATCATTTTCATGATGATCTCTTTGCCTTCTTTTATAACTCCAGTGCTTCCACCTTCTATCAAAGAGTAAAATTCCTGGCTAAGATCATCGACCATATCGCGGCTTGGCTTATCTTCATTTACTTTGCTTGGTATGTTGTGAGCGATCTTTACAAGACTTCGCTTTATAGATTTTTCTCTTAGTTCGTTTGCGTATTTTTGAATGTCTATTAGGGAGTTTGTGCCCAAAATATCTAGTATTAGCTCTTCGTCGTATTTTTCGCCAAGTCTATTTTTTAAAAATGGCATAGTTATAGGATCATCACTATTTAGGCAAGCTACCATTGCATCGTATATTTGCGAATGCCCTTTTAGATAAAAATCCTTTGCCTTAACAATGTCAAAAATTTCACCTAAAATATCGTTGTTTTGCAAAATGGAGCTTAGTATAGCTCGCTCCATATCAATGTCATAAAGGTTGGTAAATTCTATCTCGTTAACTCTTTGCTTTGCCACAACTTTTCCTTTAGTCTCTACTTTTTATCTCGTCATCGATCTCTTGTAAAAATCTATCTACAAGCTCGCTCTCAGGCAGTCTTGCGACCACTTCGCCGTGACGCATTATCATGCCATTGCCTTTGCCAAATGCTATGGCGACGTCCGCACCTTTTGCCTCGCCGATAGCATTTACCACGCAGCCCATGACTGAGACATTTAGTGGCTCTTTTATCCCTTTTGTTTTTTCTTCTACGAGCTTTACTGCCGCCATGAGATCAGCTTGCAAACGCCCGCAAGTTGGGCATGAGATGATATTTAGACCCTCTTTTTGGCGGCCACTATCTTTTAAGATTGCTTTTGCGACTTTGATCTCTTCTTCTAGCTCGCCTGTTATGCTAACTCTCATCGTGTCGCCGATGCCTTCAAGCAAAAGCCCACCAAGAGCGATCGCGGACTTGATAGTCGCGTGAAAAGTGGTACCTGCCTCAGTAACGCCAAGGTGAAATGGATAGTTTGTCCTTGGTCGAAGCGCTCTATAAGCTTGCATTGTTCGCTCGACATCGCTTGATTTAAGTGAAATTTTGATATCTGTAAAGTCAAAATCCTCAAGAAGCTTGATATTATACATCGCACTCTCCACCATCGCCTCCACCGTACGACCGTAGCGGTCTTCAAACTGCTTTTCAAGCGATCCAGAATTTACGCCGATACGGATAGGTAAATTTCGCTGTTTGCAGGCATCAACGACTGCTTTTATGTTTTTAGCTGAGCCAATGTTACCTGGATTTATGCGGATAGCATCGACAAATTCACTAACGATGAGCGCATAGATGTGGTTAAAATGAATATCTGCAACGACTGGAATAGGTGAGCCCGCAACGATCTGCTTTAGCGCGCTGGCGTCCTCTTTGTCAAAAACTGCGCAGCGCACGATATCACAGCCTGCAAAATATAGCCTTTGTATCTGCTCAAGCGTGCCTTTAACGTCTTTTGTCTTTGAAAATGTCATTGATTGCACGGATATTGGCGCATCACCGCCTATTGAAACATTACGAATTTTTATCTGTTTTGTTGGGTATCGTTGCAAAATTTTGCCTTTAAATTTTTATTGGGGATTATAAAGAAAAATGGCTTTTAAAAGGCTTGAAAATTTATTTTTAATAGTTTAAAAATTAGTATTTTTATTGGATGTAGTTTCTAAAATTTTACTTACTCTTTATAGCCAACTTATCAAATTTCATAATGCTTTCATAAGCATTAGGTTTCTCTATTATCTATTTTAAAATTTACCATGTCTTTGTTGGATAGTTTTTAGACTAGCATTTTTAACTAAAATTGACTGGATCAATATCGATATCACTAAGCTCGCTTTTGCAGAGGCTTGCAGCTTTTAAAAGAGGTATATGAGAGTTTGAGCGGAGTAAAATTTCATATCTAAATTTGCTTCCAAGATACTCTATCTGACACTTTCCGTATCCTATGATCTCAAGCTCATCGCTTTTTAAAGGTTCTATTCTTTGTACAAATTCATTCATTGTATTTTTTACTATTTTTTCATCTTTATGTGAGATGATAATGCGAAGAAGCCTGGTAAATGGCGGATAAAGCTCTTTTCTATAATTTATCTCATCTTTTAAAAATGCGTCATAATCACTGATGTAGCTCTCAAAAAATTCTCTTTGTTTGCTTTGAATGATAACTCTGCCAACCCCGTTTCTACCAGCTCTTCCGGCTACTTGCATGGCAAGAGCAAGCGTTCGCTCTCTGGCCTTATAATCAGGAAAATTTAAAAGCTCGTCAAATCCCATGATGACAGCAAGCTCTACGTTGTGGTAATCATGCCCTTTGCTTAGCATCTGCGTGCCTAGCAGGATGTCTATCTTGCCGTCGTTAAATTCCTTCAAAGCCTTTACGAGCTTGTTTTGCGTCGTTATCTCGTCCCTGTCAAATTTAGCGATTCTGGCATTCGCAAACTCAGCTTGCAGCCGCTCAAGTAGCTCGCTAGTGCCAATTTTTTTGGCCTCTATCATCTCGCTACCGCACTGGTGACAAATTTTTGGCACGGCCATTTTATGCTCGCAGTATTGACACTTTAGCACGTTTTGTTTTTTGTAATAGCTCATACCGATGCTGCAAAATGGGCACTTTAGCGTTTCACCGCAGTTTTTGCAGACTAGATATTTAAAATTTGCCCTTGTTGGCAGGCAGATGACAGCTTGCTTTTTATTCGCGAGTGTCTTTGAAATTTCATCTTTTAAAATTTCACTAATTCCCGTCTCGCTCTCATCGAAAATGTAATTTTTTTGCGAATCAAAATATGTCCCTTTTAAGCGAAAATGCTCCTGCTTGTAAAAGCTAGTAAGGCTTGGCGTGGCACTTCCAAGCCCCACTTGTAGATCAAATTTACTAGTTAAAAAGAGGGCGAGATCTCTTGCGTTGTAGTGTGGCTTTGAGCCTGTATTTTTATAGCTATCGTCGTGTTCTTCGTCGATGATGATGAGTTTTAGCCTCTCAAGTGGTAAAAATAAAGCCGACCTCGCACCTGCGATTAGCCTAACTTTGCCACTTTTTATATCTTTTAAAATTTGCTCTTTTTTCTTTGATGTTATCTTTGAGTGCCAGACTGCTACTGCCTCGCCAAAGAAGCTCTCAAGGCGTTTTTGCATTTGTGGCGTGAGTGAAATTTCGGGCATTAAAAATAGCGCTTGGCTGCCTGCGTTTAAAATTTCTCTGATCTTAGCGATGTAAATCTCGCTTTTTCCGCTTCCAGTGTCGCCAAAGATGAGTGAAATTTTACGTTTATTTATAAAATCCAAAGCCTCTTGCTGTTTTTCGCTTAGTTTTGGTGCTACATTAAAATTTTGATTTTCATAAAATTTATCTGCTGCAATAGTGTCATTTGGTTCAAATAAATTTAGGCTGACGCCAAGCTCGCATGTGTAATATTTTGAGATAAATATTGCTAATTTGCTTTGCATTGAAGTTAGATTAATCGGTAGAATTTCTAAAATTTTGCTTGTTTTAAACTCTGGTTTGCCAGTCTCTTTTACGATAAAAGCAGTAAGAATTTTTCCTCTTAAAGAAGCCTTTACGCCTTGAAATTTTTCTAGTTTTTGATCGCTTTCATAAGTGAGTGGGGCTAAATTTAGCCCATAAAATGCGAGTATGTAATAATGCATTACTGAAGTGATTTGCAAATTTCATTTTCATCACTGCAACCAAAATCACCAGTATTTTTGTCGTATTTGAAATTTGCTACTTTGCCATCTAGCCTAAATGCGTATTTGTCATCGCTTATTCTGTGCCAGCCATTTTTGCTGCCGCTATCTTTTATCGGTATATTTATAACATTTTTAAAGAGTTTGCTTGGATCGCCATCGTCTAGTTTTTGTGGAAATTCTGGCTTTGCTTGCAAGATATTGTCATTGTATTTTAGTGAAATTCCGCTTCTTATAGCTGCAAGTTGAGTTTTTGCATTTGAGATGGTAGCATCACTTCTAGAAAAAAATAGCCTAGGTATAGCGACTGTGCTTAAAATACCTAGAATAACTACTATAAATATTAGCTCAAGCAAGGTGTAAGCTCGTCTTTTCATCTCTCTTCTCGCTTTAATATCTCATCAACATTGCCAGTTAAATTTTTTACTGCCTTTATCACGGCGTAGTTTTCATAACATTTTTCTATAAAGGCGTTTAAAAGCTCTTTTGGCTCGATAAATTGGCGTCCGCCCATTAAATTTTGCCAGTCATCTTCAAAGAATTTAGCAAAATCATCATCAAGCGTGATCGTGTAGTCGCGAGATGATATAGTGAGCGTAATTTTTTTCATATTTTAGCCAAGCTTATCTGCCAAGGACAGCTTCGATTTTTCTCATTACATCGTCAGCTTCGGTATTTTTCTTGTCAAGATCCTCTTCTAAACGCATGATTTGATTGCTTTTTGCCTCATTTTGTGCTTTTAAAGTTACGATCTCATTACGCAACTCTTCGTTCGTTTTGCAAAGTTCGTCATATTTTGTGATCAGGTCATTTACTTTATCGCTTAGTGTGGTTAAGATCGCATTATCTTCAAACATAAAGGTTCCTTTAAAATAATAATTAATGCCGTATTCTAACACGCAGAGGCTAAATTCTTTTTAAAATTCTCATTTGACAAAGCACTATCTTTGCTATAAAATTCGCCCAAATTTAAAGGTAGTTAATGAGTAAATTTGAAATTTCATCTAAATTTAGCCCAAGCAGCGACCAAGCAAGAGCGATAAAAGAGATAGTAAAAAGTATAAAATCAGGCAACAAATACCAAACACTTCTAGGCGTGACAGGATCTGGCAAGACCTTTACTATGGCAAATGTCATACGTGAGCTAAATATGCCAACTCTGATAATGACGCATAACAAATCCCTTGCCGCGCAGCTTTACAGCGAATTTAAGGGCTTTTTCCCAAAAAATCACGTCGAGTACTTCATAAGCTACTACGACTACTACCAGCCAGAGGCCTACATCCCAAGAAGCGACCTATATATAGAAAAGGATAGCTCGGTAAATGAGGAGCTTGAGCGCCTGCGCCTCTCTGCGACGGCTAGCTTGCTAAGCTTTGACGACGTAGTCTGTGTTGCCTCAGTCTCTGCAAACTACGGCCTTGGTAATCCAAGTGAGTATAAAGGGATGGTGGCATATCTTAGCGTGGGTGAGAAGATAAGCCAAAGAAAGCTTTTAGAGCAGCTTGTAGATATGGGCTATAAGCGCAATGACAACTACTTTGACAGAGGGGATTTTCGTGTAAATGGCGATGTGGTGGATATTTATCCAGCTTACTATAACGACGAAGCTCTAAGGGTTGAGTTTTTTGGCGATGAGATCGATGCGATGTATCATTTTGATGTGCTTGATAATAAACGCCTAAAGGATATCTCTAAATTTACGCTTTATGCGACAAGCCAGTTCATCGTGGGCGCTGATAGGCTAAAGATCGCGATGAAAGAGATCGAAGAGGAGCTTGATATTCGTTTAAAAGAGTTTAACGAGCAGGGCAAGCTAGTAGAGGCGCAGAGGCTAAAGCAAAGGGTGGAGTTTGACCTTGAGATGATGGCAAGTACGGGTATGTGCAAAGGCATCGAAAACTACGCACGCCACCTAACTGGTCAAAAGCCCGGAGAGACGCCATACTCGATGTTTGACTACTTTGAGATAAGCGGCAAAGACTATCTGGTTATCGTCGATGAGAGCCACGTGAGTTTGCCGCAGTTTAGGGGCATGTACGCGGGCGATAGGAGCCGTAAAGAGGTGCTTGTGGAGTATGGATTTCGCTTGCCTTCAGCGCTTGATAACAGGCCGCTTAAATTTGACGAGTTTATAAGCAAAAAGGCAAAATTTCTCTTTGTCTCAGCCACACCAAACGAGTACGAGCTTGGTATCAGTCAGGGGCACGTATACGAGCAAATTTTGCGTCCTACGGGGCTGCTTGATCCGCTTATCGAGATAAAAGATAGCGACAACCAGGTTGAGGCGCTATTTGACGAGGCAAAGGCTGTCATCGCTAGAAATGAGCGTGTGCTAGTTACGGTGCTAACTAAAAAGATGGCCGAGGAGCTAAGCCGCTACTACATCGAGCTTGGCATAAAAGTCAAGTATATGCACTCAGACATCGACGCGATCGAGCGAAATGAGATCATTAGAGGGCTTAGAAGCGGCGAATTTGACATGCTAATAGGCATAAATTTACTCCGTGAGGGGCTTGACCTGCCAGAAGTGAGCCTGATAGCCATAATGGATGCCGATAAAGAGGGCTTTTTGCGCTCGACAACGAGCCTTATACAGACGATGGGGCGTGCGGCTAGAAATGTAAATGGCAAGGTGCTAATGTTTGCCAAAAAGATCACGCACTCGATGAAAGAGGCGATCGATACGACGACAGCTAGGCGTAAATTTCAAGATGAATACAACAAAGCTCACGGCATCACGCCGCACTCTGCAAGTAGAAATATCGAAGAGAGCTTGCATATCGAAGATGATGGTGAAATTTATAAACGTGGCAAGAATTTAGAAAAGATGCCAGCAAGCGAGCGAGCCGCGATAGTAAAAGAGCTAAGAAAGCAGATGCTTGAAGCGGCGGCGCAGCTGGAGTTTGAGAAGGCGGCGGCGCTAAGAGATGAAATAGCAAAGATGAGAAAAATATAAGCGTTGTCTTTTGTGTATCTTTAAATGAACTTGCTAAAATTTGCGCAGACTATATGTCTAGTCTGCGCAAATTTTAAACCGCGCAACATTTAAATCTATCACAAAATACTACTGCTTTTGAGCCCATTCGTATCGCAAAATTTCGCCTCGTCTCCTCATGGCGAAGCCAAAGACAAAAATTATCTTGTCTTTAGCTGTTTAAACTATAAATTTATCGCCAAATGCTGTTTTACGATCTATCCTGTTCTCTTGTATCTTTTTTTACGCTATACCAAGCAATTAATAAAAAGAAAAACTCTGCCATATTAAAAAGATCTATGTTTTTGGTTAAAAGGCCTATAAAGTCTGGCTTACCCGGAAATAGTAGTGCTAAAAGTATGACTGAACTTACCACAAACAATATAAAATTTATCCAAAATAGCCTACTTTTAGTTGCGCTCACTAATCTTGTTGTAAATAAAAATAAAAATACTGTAGCTAACAAATGAGCAAATACTCCAATATAGAGGATTGTATTGGCACTAGAAACTAAAGATTTAATTGAGGCATTGTGCGTACCAAAGATATTTAAAAAATTATAATCGTAAGCATATATATACATGTAGTCAGTTGTTGCTTTTGCTATTGTAAATATCACAAAAAGGATAGAGAAAAATAAGAAATTTGTATGTAGTCTTATCTCATTTAACGTATGTACTATCTGCTTAACGGCAGAGCAAATAACCGCTAATACTACCGCATAAACAAGAGGCTTTATAAATATTATTGGTCGAAGCGACATTCTTTCTTGATGTGCTAACAAATATTCAAAAAATATATAGTAAAAAAATGTTGCGATAAGGCCAACTAAGCAGGCTTTCGCGGCTAATTGGCTTGGAGATTTGATAGTAGTCACGTTTAAAATCCCATCTTTGCTAGTTGCTTGGATTTCGTCACTACTTGTTTGTATCTTTAGTCGCCACCATGCGATTAAAGCAAGAAAGAAAGCTCCAATATCAATATAATTATAAATTTTGTGATCAATTTTAATAAAGTAGCTTGCTATGTGAGATGCGCCAAA
The DNA here is from genome assembly GCF_902460625.1 of Campylobacter concisus. Taxonomy (GTDB): domain Bacteria; phylum Campylobacterota; class Campylobacteria; order Campylobacterales; family Campylobacteraceae; genus Campylobacter_A; species Campylobacter_A concisus_AD. The sequence goes on along the minus strand of NZ_CABPUT010000001.1, from coordinate 51,917 downwards.
TAACGCATAAGCCCAAAACATTTTTTCTTTTGTTATTTTTCCTAATTTTGCGATAGATATAAATAAAAATAGTGATGCTGTTACGAATAATACTCTCAATAAATAGCTACGATAAATAAATAGCTGTTTAAATAGGTCATGATTATACATGATCTCTTCGTCGCTATAAAAATGATTCAATATCGTAAAGATAAAATCATCATTGTTAAAATTTCTTTCTCCTAGATACATAACAATTTTAAAAGTCAAAAGAGTTAAAATCACATATATCAAAATGAAAATAGTAAAAATTTTAAAATATGTTCTTAGTTTTGAGGAATTATAAACAGAACATATCAATGAAATGGCAAAAAATAAAAGTAGCCAACTGATAGAGTCGCAGCATGCTTTGAGGATAAGACTGAAATCACGATCAAGGGTTTTGTAAAGCCCTGAAACGAAAACTAGATACTTAAATATCGCCACAATACAAGATATAATCCCCAACTCTCTGGCACTTTTTAACATATATTTTTTTTCTTGTTGTAACGGTTCCAAATTTACTCCTTAAATTAAATTAGTTATTTTATTGTAATTAGTCTAAAAAATATTTAAATATTTTAAATCAGGTTAATTTATTTTAATTTGGTATTTATTTATCTCGTGACTGGCCTTAAAAAGTAGCTAGAAACCGCGCATATAAGCGATACTGCTACGACAAAGTAAAATGAGTGTATAAGGCTAAAGATGTCAGCGATCTTGCCGATGACCGTTGCGAATACGTCGCCGATCGTGATACTAAGGCCAAGCGTTACGCTTGACTAAGCCTATAAGCTGATCTGATTTGGCAAATAAAGCTGTGTAAGGGCGATTGAAGGGCTAAAAGATAGTCTGATGCAGGCGCTCACGCATATGGAGGCTGCGAGAAATAGCGCATAGCTGCCAATAAAGAGCATCAGCACGACTAGTGGTGCGGCGATGCTTAGGCTTATTTTGATGAGTCTAACTAGGCCGTATCTATCCGCTAGCACTCTGCCAAATAGCGTAGCTATCGCACCTACAGCAAAAAATAGACTTAAATTTACATTTGTAGCCTCTTTGCTGAGGCCAAAAATTTTAATGAGATAGATGCTAAAAAATGTCGAAAAGCCAAATGTGACGATCGAGCGTGAAAATATACATAGACAAAGCCTCAAAAATGCGCCTAAATCGTCTTTTAAAGCGCTTGTTTTTTGTGAAATTTGCTTTTTGTGATTGCCTTCTAGCGCTTTTATAAATTTGCCCTTTTTGAGGTATAAAAGTGTTAGAAAAATTTGAGGGATTATAAAGACTAGCGTCCCTTTTAGGCCAAAATTCCCCACAAAAACGGCGACTAAAATGGGCCCAACTGCAAAGCCCACGTTGCCTCCAAAAGAAAATATACTTATACTTTTGGCTCTATTTTTGGCGTTTTAGGCGTAGTTTACGATCCTTGTGGCGCTTGGGTGAAAGAGCGCAGCGCCGATACCGCTTATCATCACGCAAACCAAGATGATGTAGTAGTTTGTCACAAAGCCAGTGAGGCTCATGCCCCCGCCAGCAAGCAGTAGCCCAAGCGGGATGACGTAGGGTAGCTCTTTTTTGTCGCTTAGACGGCCGATAAGTGGTTGGATGAGCGAGCTTGCTAAATTTGTAGCGGTCACGAGCGAAGCGGCTGTTGCGTAGTCATAGTGGTAGCTCGCGATGAAAAAGGGTAGCATCGCACCAAGCGCACTTTGGTTTATGTTGTTACAAAAAGTGCCTAAGTCCTATTAGATACTTTAAATTTTCCGCCTTTTTCATCTAAAATAGCCCTTTTAAAAGCCCCTTTAAATTTTGTTTTTCGCCGCTTGCGTCATCATCTTTGCCAAGCTTTTTGTCTAAAAATCTACCTATCTCTTTTTTGACCTTATTTTCAAGATACTGCGATCTGACGTCGTATTTTAGCTTGTCTGTCGTGCCTGAAATTTTCACGTTTAGATCGGTCTTTTCGAGCCTGCAAACAAGCGGTGTGTTAAGCATTTTTGTCGCGGTATTATAAGTGCCGCCTGCAACCTTTATATCGCTTTTTGGTGAGCTTAAATTTACGTTAAAAACTACATTATCGCCATTTATATCGCCGTAAATTTTGCCGTCTTTGTAAATCTCTTTTGTGATATCCTTGCCGGTGAAGGTTTTTATATTGTTTGTGAGATTTGTGCTGGCTAGGTGACCCTCTTTTAGCAAGATGTCAAATTTGCCGAGCTTTTGCTTTGTTTTGTAGTCAAATTTAGCATCGCCGTTGCCGTCATATAGATGATCCAGCCCCAAAGTCTGCGTTAGCCCTTTGACTTCAAAATTTTTTAGCACCGCATCAAGCGCGCCAGCTTTGTAGTTAGCCTCTAGTTTGCCCTTAAATAGATCATCTGAAGTGGCTTTTACGCTTAGATCATCCACTTTGCCCTCTGCCGTTACGAGGGCTGCAAATTTGCCGTGAAGCTCGCGGCCGGCTAAAAATGCAAGCTTGTTTAGCTCTGAAACCACCGCTTGAAGCTTTAAGCTTAGTGTGCTTTTGCCCAAGTCAAAGCTTCCATCTATGCCTTTTATATCAGCTAGCGAGCTAAGAAAGTCTCCACTAAATTTCGCTACGTTGCCCTTGTAGTCTAGGCTCAAATTTGAGCTAAATTTCTCATTTTCTGGGAATTTTTTATCTAGCATTTTGCTAAGTGCAGTGGCATTAAATTTGCCATCGTTTAAAGCGATCGTTGCTGCGATGCTTGGGCTTTTGCTAAAGATATTTTGCCCCTTTGCCCGGACATTTGCCTTAGCGTTTGCCAGCCTGCCGCTACCGCTAAGTGCTAAGATCTCTCCAAGCTGTGCCTCTTTTAGGCTAAGGTCTAAATTTTCATTTTTTATGGTGGCGTTTAGCTTGCCAGCAAAGGCATCGCCGCCTAAATTTAACTCATCTATCTTGCTCTCTTTGACCTTCGCATCGCCCACAAGCGCCATTTTTGAGCTCACCTCAAAGCCGCTAACCGCTTTAAATTTCTCAGGGTCGCTAATGAGCAGGGCAAATTTGCTAAAAATTTGGCTATTTTTTAGGTCATAAACGCCCTTTACATCTTTTAGCTCGCCAAGGTCGCTAAGCACATTTGCGTCAAAATTTACAAGCTCTCCCTTTGCGACAGCGCCACCTTTTAGCTCAAATTTCGCCGCATTTTTAAGCTTTGCAAGACCATTATTTATAAGGCCATTTTTTATATCAAATTTAGCCTCTCCAGCAAGCTTTTTTAGCTCGTCAAAGCCGCTAAAATTTGCATTTAAATTTATCTCTCCATCTGCGTAGTTAGGCTGCAAAGCAAGCGCTAAAAGCTCTTTTAGCTTGATATTTGCTGCGCTTAGGGCTAAATTTTTACTATCAAAATTTACATTTATCTTGCCGCCAAGGCCGTTGATGTCTGCTTTTAGGTTTTTAAGGGCATTTTCTTGCATTGTAATTTCGCCGTTTGCGTCCACTACGCCACTTAGCTGCTCGCCGAAGAGCTTGCCAAAAAGGGCAAGATCAGGCACGTTTAGCGAAAAGTCGCTCTTTAAATTTTTACTAGCTAAATCATAAGTCGTCTCGTTTGCTTTTAAAGTGGCTTCAGGTGCAATGATAAGGGTTTTTGCGCTCACTTTTTCATTTGCAAATTTAGCATTTACACCACCTTTAAAGTTTATATCTTTTGTTAAATTTAGCCCAAATTCATTTTTAAGAATTTCTTTGTTTATAGCTGCATCGCTTGCTAAAATTTGAGCGTTAATGATGGGCTCATTTTTCTCATCAACCCCTTGTATGTTGCTCGTTAGATCAAGCTTCCCGCTAACTAAATTTGGCTTTTTTACTAGAGCTGAGATCTCAGAAAGCTCGATGTTTTTAGCGTTAATATTTAGGGCTTTTGGTAGGTAGTCTTTTAAATTTGCGTTTAAATTTATGTTTGAGCCAAGCGCCGTGCCAGTTGCTGTTAGCTTGAAGTCGCTAAATTTACCAGCCACGTTTGCTTTAAGTGCGACATCTTTTTTTAATCCAAGCTTGCTAGCCTTCGACTTGTCGGCGTCTATATCTATGTTTAAGTTCATACTTTGAGCAAGCAGTGAAAGCTCACCATTTGCCTTTAAATTTATGGCGTTCATCACGGTCGCTTCTAAATTTAGCGTGCTAAATCCTAAATTAAAATCTTTAAATTTCACATCGATACCGCGAGCAAGTGCCTCTTTTTCTATTTCGCTGGCTATAAATTTATTGCCAAAAGAGCTAAAGATAAAGCCAAAAAGGCAAAGGATTATCAGCCCCAAAGCCACTACTAAATAGGCTATTTTTTTCATAAATTTCCTTTATATTAGTTTTACATATCATAAAACTTTAGTGTAAGTGACTAAAGTTTTAATAAAATTTAACTATAAATTATTGACTTTTTTAGAAAAAAGTGCTAGGATTTCATCACTCAAAAATAAAGAGTGCTAAAAAAGACAATTAAACCAAAAGGATGAACAATGAACTTTCAACCATTAGGCAAGCGTGTTCTAGTCGAACGCGTAGAGGAGACAAAGACCACAGCTTCGGGCATTATTATACCTGATAACGCAAAAGAAAAACCTTTAAGCGGTGAGGTAAAAGCAGTCGGGGCTGAAGTAGAGGGCGTAAAAGTTGGTGATAAAGTTGTATTTGCAAAATACGGTGGCACTGAGATAAATTTAGATGATAAAACATATCTTGTTTTAAATATTGATGATGTTTTAGGTGTTTTAAAATAAGGCTGCAGATGGCTGCGATTATGTATGTTGATTTTCCGCAAGAAGGTCTTTTTGGAGACGAGATGTCAAAAGCTTTTGAGGATTTGGCCAAAAGCATCAACCAAGAACCCGGTATGATATGGAAAATTTGGACTGAGAATAAACAAACAAAAGAAGCCGGCGGAATTTATCTTTTTGACAATAAGGAGAATGCGGAAAAGTATCTGAAAATGCATAGCGAAAGACTGGCTAAAAACGGCTATTCAAATATTCGCGGCAAAATTTTTGATATTAATATGCCTTTGTCAATGATAAATAAGGCTGATTTTTTAAAATAAATTAAAACCAAAAGGAAAAACAATGGCAAAAGAAATTTTTTACTCTGATGATGCAAGAAATCGCCTATACGAGGGCGTAAAAAAACTAAATGACGCTGTAAAAGTGACAATGGGACCAAGAGGCAGAAATGTCCTTATCCAAAAGAGCTTTGGCGCGCCAAACATCACAAAAGACGGCGTTAGTGTGGCTAAAGAGGTTGAGCTAAAAGATACTATCGAAAACATGGGTGCAAGTTTAGTTAGAGAAGTAGCAAGTAAGACAAACGACCAAGCAGGTGACGGCACGACAACAGCAACCGTGCTAGCTCACGCTATATTTAAAGAGGGTCTTAGAAACGTAACTGCTGGCGCAAATCCTATCGAAGTAAAACGCGGTATGGATAAAGAAGTAGCAGCTCTTATAGATGCACTAAAAAATATCTCTAAAAAAGTATCAGGTTCAAAAGAGATCGCTCAGATCGCTACTATCTCTGCTAACTCAGATGAGAGCATCGGCAAACTAATCGCTGATGCGATGGAAAAAGTTGGCAAAGATGGCGTCATAACAGTAGAAGAGGCAAAATCTATCCAAGACGAGCTAAGCGTTGTTGAGGGTATGCAGTTTGACCGCGGATACCTAAGCCCATACTTCATCACAAACCCTGAAAAGATGCAAGTTGAGCTAAGTAACCCATTTATATTGCTATTTGACAAGAAGATTACAAATTTAAAAGATCTACTCCCTGTGCTTGAGCAAGTACAAAAGAGTGGCAAACCGCTACTAATCATCGCTGAAGATATCGAGGGCGAGGCACTTGCAACACTTGTTGTAAATAAACTTCGTGGTGTGCTAAACATCTCAGCTGTAAAAGCTCCTGGCTTTGGTGATAGAAGAAAAGCGATGCTTGAAGATATCGCTATTTTAACAGGTGGTGAAGTTATCAGTGAAGAGCTAGGCAGAACGCTTGAGAGTGCCACTATAAACGATCTTGGACAAGCTTCAAGCGTAGTTATCGACAAAGACAACACAACTATCGTAAATGGTGCAGGCGAGAAGTCAGCGATCGACGCTAGAATAACTCAAATAAAAGCTCAAATCGCTGAGACTACAAGCGACTATGACAAAGAAAAACTTCAAGAGCGCCTTGCAAAACTAAGCGGCGGTGTGGCAGTTATCAAAGTAGGTGCTGCGACTGAGACTGAGATGAAAGAGAAAAAAGACCGCGTTGATGATGCTCTAAGCGCTACTCGTGCAGCTGTTGAAGAGGGTATCGTAGTAGGTGGCGGTTCAGCTCTTATCCTTGCTTCAAAGAGTGTAAATCTAAATTTACAAGGTGATGAGGCAATTGGCGCTGAGATCGTTAGAAGAGCGCTTCGTGCTCCACTTCGCCAAATCGCTGAGAACGCTGGCTTTGACGCAGGCGTAGTAGCAAACGCAGTTGAGACAAGCAAAGATGCAAATTTTGGCTTTAACGCTGCAACTGGCGAATATGTAAATATGTTTGAAGCCGGTATTATCGACCCAGTTAAAGTTGAGAGAGTCGCGCTTCAAAACGCTGTTAGCGTGGCTAGCTTGCTACTAACAACTGAGGCAACTATCAGCGAGATAAAAGAAGAAAAAGCAATGCCTGCAATGCCTGACATGGGCGGAATGGGTGGTATGGGCGGCATGATGTAGCAGCCCTTTTCGAGCTAGAGCTTTCTAGCTCGAATTTATACTTAAACTTTAGACTCACTAAATTTATAAAATTATTTACTCCTTTTTAAATTTATTCTTGTATCATTTTGCTTTCTTTTAGGGAGAATTTACAATGAAATATGATGAAATTTTTAGAGAATACGACATCCGTGGCATTTTTGAAAAAGACTTGACAGAAGATAGCGTCAAGGCTATAGGGCTTGCTTTGGGTAAGAAATTTAACGAATTTGGCGTAAAAACCTTAAGTGTTGGCTTTGACGCAAGACTAAGTGCTAGAACGCTTTTTAGGTACCTGCTAAGTGGCCTAAACAAGGCTGGTGGCTTTAAAATTTACAACATCGGCTTACTTCCAACTCCCGTTGGCTACTTTAGTGTTTATGCTGATTATTTCGACGCAAATATCATGATCACGGGCTCTCACAACCCAAAAGAGTACAACGGCTTTAAGATTACTATCAAAAAAGATAGTTTTTTTGGCAAAGATCTGCAAATTTTAAAAGATAAAGTTAATGAGATAATCGCCTCAAATTTAGAGATCGCAGACGATGAGAGCTGTGAGAAATTTAATATCCTAGAAAAATATGTCGAGTTTTTTGTAAAAGAATTTAGTGAGCTTAAAAATTTTAAAAAGCCTTTTGTTATCGACTGCGCAAATGGCGCTGTTGGCGTGAGCTTGGTACCGATTGTCAAGGCACTCGGGCTAAATGCAAAAATTTTGTATGAAGAGCCAGATGGAAATTTCCCAAATCACCACCCAGACCCAAGCGAAAAAGAGAATTTAAAAGAGCTATTTTCACTCATCGAAAAGAAAGAATTTGACCTTGGATTTGGCTTTGACGGAGACGGCGACAGGATCGCGGTTATAACGCCAAAAAGAGATATAAAAGGCGATGAGCTAGCATATCTTTATGCACTAAATATGAAGCATCCAAAGGTGCTTGGCGAGGTAAAATGCTCACAAAATATGTACGATGAGATCGCTAAGATCGGCGAAGTTTTTATGGGAAAAACAGGACACAGCAACATTAAAAAGATGATGAAAGAGCTAAACGTAGATCTTGCAGCTGAAGTGAGCGGTCATATCTTCTTTAAAGAGCGATACTTTGGCTTTGATGATGCGCTTTATGCGATGATGAGAGTGCTCGAACTAGTTCATAAGGGCTTTGACCTTGATGGCGAGCTTGATAAGATGCCACTTGTCTTTAGCACCGATGAGATCAAGGTAAAGACGACTGATGAGGCTAAATTTAAGATAGTTGCCAAGCTAAAAGATTGTGTGAAAAATGAGAGTTGCGACCTGCCAAAGATAAAAAATATCATTGATATTGATGGTATAAGGATTCAGTTTGAAAATGGCTGGGCGCTAGTACGCGCGTCAAATACAACGCCAGTTATTGTTACTAGATTTGAGGCAAAGAGCAAGGAATTTTTAGAAGAGATCGAGCAAAAAGTAACAAATCTACTAAAGAGCTTAATGTAGCTTGCAAAGGCATTTTGGGCTAAATTTACCCCAAAATGCTTTTTAAAATTTTATTTAAACATTCAAAAAACTAAGATTTATCTTTCTTGCCTAGCTTTCGCGGATTTTTCTCTGCATACATACTATCTGTAATTTAAATTTATCAAAAACATGCATCTTAGCTTTTTTGAACCTTCATGTGGATAATGCAATTTAAATCCAAAAGTAGTCTATCTAATATCGGCGTTCAGTTTATTGTTACAAGGGTTCATCTACTAGCTTGCTGTTCAGGTATGTAAGATATCCGTCTTCTATGGAATTTATGTAGTGTTACCTTCTGAAAAAAGTCACAAGCATATTGTTAAATTTAAAAAAAAAGAGAGATGGCGTAAAAATTTACGCCATTAAATTTTAGAGTTTGCCACCTTCAACGACAAGTGATTCTGGATTTACGCTATCACCATAGATTGGTTTTAGTGTAGCATCATAGTCTTTGTGGAAGAAATTTTCTTTTCCGAGCTCAATGATCTCATTGTTTAGCCAGTCAAGTAAAACTTTGTTACCTTTTTTAACAGCTGGTGCTATCACGTCCACATCACCAAGTGCCTCAACGCCTACAACAAAGCCTGGAGTCTCTTTCGCCCAGGCAAAAAGTAGTGCGTTATCATGTGCTAGTGCAGCACCTCTTTTATCAACCAAAGCTGCAAATGTTTCAGTATTTTGGTCGTATTTTGCAAGCTTAATGTCAGGATAATTTTTTGTAAAAAACGCGTCTGCGGTTGTGCCTTTATTTACGATTAGGGTTTTATCTTTTAGCTCATCGATGCTCTTTATCACTGCACCTTCAGGGCTTACTATGCCAAGCGAAACCTTCATGTATGGAAGCGCAAAATCAACAACTTGTGCGCGCTCAGGTGTTTTTGTGAAATTTGCAAGCGTGATATCTACTTTATCAGCTACTAAAACTTCAACTCTACCAGCAGCCTCGACTAGCTCAAATTTTACCTTGCTCTCATCGCCTAGTAGGTCTTTTGCGATACGTTTTGCAAAGTAAATATCATAGCCTTGGTTTTTGCCATCTTTATCGACATAGCCAAATGGTGGTTTGTCGCTGAAAACGCCAATTCTTACAAATCCACGCTCTTTGATCTTTGCGATCGCATCAGCTTCGTTTGAAGCAGCTTTTGCCGTATCGGCACCTTTGTCATTACCACAACCCGTTAGAAAGACGGTAGCGATTAATGCTAATAAGAAAAATTTAAATTTTCTCACTCTTTCTCCTTGTAAAAAGTTAAATAAATAAGAGCGTTAAATTTTCGCTCTAAACGCATTTTGAAAAAACGGCAAATTATCTCTTATTTTTTCTAAAACGAGAATAAATTTAGAAATTTCTTCGCGCGATCGCTCTTTGGTTTGGTAAAAAATTCCTCTGGTTCGCTGATCTCCACGATCGCCCCAGCATCCATAAATACGATCTTGTTTGCAACCGCCCTTGCAAAGCTCATCTCATGGGTGACTATTAGCATCGTCATTCCATCTTTGGCTAAATTTAGTATAACATCAAGCACTTCTCTAACGATCTCTGGATCAAGCGCAGCCGTAACCTCGTCAAATAGCATAATTTCAGGGTTTAAACAAAGGCTTCTTACTATTGCTATGCGTTGCTTTTGGCCACCACTTAGCTCCTTTGGATAGGCAAATTTCTTATCAAGCAGTCCAACCTTGCTTAGCCACATATCAGCAGTCTTTTCGGCTTCGGTCCTATCTCTTTTTTGCACCTTTAAAGGCCCAAGAAGGACGTTGTCTATGACGTTCATGTGATCAAAGAGCTCGTAGCTTTGAAAGACCATGCCGACTTTTTGGCGGATCCTTTGCCAATCATTAAATTTAGCATCAATTACTTCACCGTCGATTATTATCTCGCCGCTTGCGATACTCTCAAGGCCATTTATACATCTAAGAGTTGTGCTTTTGCCACATCCCGATGGTCCAAGAAGCACGACCACTTCGCCGCTTTTAACCTCTAAATTTATATCCTTTAAGGCGTGAAGCTCTCCATAAAATTTGTTTATTTTTTTAAGTTCTAATATGTTTTCGCTCATTTTAGCTCCATTTTTCTTCTAGTTTTTTTGATAGTTTTGAGACCGGATAGCAGATCACAAAATATAAAAAGAATATGAGCGTGTATATCCAAAATGGTGCCATAGGATTTGTAAATACATTTCGCTCGATGATCTGCTGACCGACTTTGACTACCTCTACAACGCCGATTAGCACGACGATAGAGGTCGTTTTTATCATACGGCTTAGTAAATTTACAGCCCCAGGCACTAGCCTTCTTGTGGCAAGCGGGATGATGACGTGAGAGTAAATTTGAAATTTACTAAGCCCAAGTGATGCGGCTGATTCAAATTGATGTTTTGGTATTGATGTTATTGCGCCACGCACGATGTCCATCATCTCAAAAATGCCCCAAAGGCTAAAGACGATGAGTGAGGCCGTAAATGCTGAAATGTGGATATCAAACGCCTTGCTGACACCAAAATAAAATAAAAATAGCCAAACGATCTGAGGCATTATACGGACGATTTCTAGGCAAATTTTTAAAATAAAATAGATAAATTTATTTTTCATGCTCATAAGTACGCCAAACACTAAACCACCGATTATAGAGATAAAAATAGAGATAAATGAAATTTCTGTGCTAACGACTAGACCTTCAAAGAGCCTTAGTAAATTTTGCGTGTCAAATAAAATACTAACTCCTTGCATTTCTCACCCTTTTTTCGACATAGCTAAGCACCAGCGAGACTGGCAAAATGATGATGAGATAGCTAATAACCAGCATAAAAAGCGCTTCGTCTGTTTTGTAATAAAGCCCAATGAGATCCTTTGCGACGTAAACTAGATCAGCAAGAGCTACGATACTAACGATGCTTGTTTCTTTTAGTAAAAAGATAATATTTGCACTAATGCTTGGCACCGCTACGCTAAATGCTTGAGGCAAGATAACATATCTTAAGAGCTGATTTTTGCTAAGTGCGATGCTTAGTCCTGCTTCTATCTGCGACTTTCTAACCGCCTCAAAGCCAAGCCTAAAACTCTCGCTCATATAGCTGCCTCCAAGAAAGCTAAGACCAGCGACCGCACAGGCAAAGCCGCTCATCGACACTCCAAGCTTTGGCAAGCCATAATATAAAAAGAAAAGCTGTATAAGAAGTGGTGTATTTCTTGAGAGCTCGACGTAGCAGTCAATCACTTTTGATAGAAATTTTAGCTTGTAAAATTTCATGGCCATACAAAAAATACCGATTAAAATAGAAAAAATGATCCCTAAAAAGGCGATCTCACAGGTAAGCACTCCGGCTTTAACATAAAGCGGATAAAATTTCTCAATAAACTCAAAATCCATAAAACTTTAATCCAATCTGAAAAATGGAGTTATTTTATCTTATAATCATAAATTTAAAACTAATTAGATATGATCTTGCTTTAAATTTGAGCTTACAAAAAGGATAAAATTTGATCGATCTTTTTCAGATCATCGGCTTTTTGGGGATGATTTGTATCGTGATGGGCTATTTTTTACTTCAGATCGGCCGCCTAAATAGCCGCGATCTAGCCTATCAGATAATAAATTTAGCAGGTGCGGTGCTACTTATCATCTCGCTTTTTGTGCACTTTAACCTCGGTTCATTTTTGATAGAGGTCTTTTGGATAATCATTACGATTTATGGAATTTATAAAATTTACAAGGAAAGAGCGTGAGAGCGTATGCAGAGTGGGAAGAGCAGGAGCTTTTGTTTTTATCGCTGCCACATAGTAAGAGCGACTGGGAGCCTTATTTAGAGGAGATTTTGGCGGGCTATGAGGAGCTTGTGGCTGCTGTTACGCCCTTTGAAAAGGTGGTGCTCATCTGCCCTGATGAGGCAAATTTTACTAGGTTTAAGAAATTTAAAAATGTTGAGTTTGTAAAGCTTGACACCGACGATACCTGGATCAGAGACTACGGCATGATTGACGTTTATGCTGAAGATGGCGTAAAGAGCTACGACTTTAAATTTAATGCTTGGGGCGGTAAATTTAAGAGCTCAAAAGATGATGCGATAAATTTGGAGCTAGCTAAAATTTACAAGACTAAGCTTGAGCCAGTTGATATGATACTAGAGGGTGGGAGTGTTGAATTTAACGGAGATGGCGTGCTTTTAACCACCTCAAAATGCTTACTAAATGAAAATAGAAACAAAGCACTTAGCAAAGAGCAGATCGAAGAAAAACTAAAAAATTTATTTGGCTTAAAGCGTATCATCTGGCTTGAAAATGGCTTTATAAAAGGCGATGACACAGATAGTCACATCGACACTTTAGCGCGTTTTATCACGCCTGATACTATCGCTTACGCATCTTGCGAAGATGAGAGTGATGAGCACTTTGATGAGCTTAAAAAGATGGAGGATGAGCTTAAAAAAACTGGCTTTAAGCTACTTGCTCTGCCGCTTCCTAAGCCTAAATTTTATGAGGGCAAAAGGCTTGGCTGCACCTATGCAAATTTCATCTTTATAAATGGTGCCTTGATCGTGCCAACATATAACGACGAAAACGATGAAAAGGTGTTAAATTTACTAGCTCATGCGCTTCCAGATAGAAAGATCATCGGTGTAAATTCGCTAGTTTTTGTCCGTCAAAATGGCTCGCTTCACTGCTCAAGCCAAAATAGATACAAAAGGGCTTAGCCTTGTCAAGTCCGTTTGATTATGAGTTTAACCGCATAAACAAGCAAGAGTGCACGCAGAGCGAAAATAAGGCAGTTATCGCAGCTGGAGCTTGCGCCTTTTTGCTCGCACTTGTGAAATTTACAGCAGGGCTTTTTAGCGGCTCGGTCGCTGTGCTTGGCTCGGCGATTGACTCGATGCTTGATTTTATCGTTTCGCTTTTAAATTTATTTGCGCTTAGAAAGTCAAGAAAGCAAGCTGATGAGAGATTTAACTTTGGCTACACAAAGCTGGAGGCGTTAGCGGCGCTATTTGAGTGCATCATCATCGTCGTGGCTGCTGGATATATTTTTTATGAGAGCGTTAAGAAATTTAGCGAGCCAAATTTAGAGATAGACCTTGGTTTAAGCCTCGGTGTGATGGTATTTTCGGTCATAGTGACGCTATGTTTGGTGCTATTTTTAAACCAAATTTCTAAAAAAAGTGGCAACCTTATCATAAAAGCAGACGCGCTGCACTATAAGATCGACCTTTTTAGCAACCTTGCTGTCATTATTTCTCTTCTTATCATTAAATTTAGTGGATTTGTGATGATAGATGCGATCTTTGGTATCGTGATAAGCGGCTACATCGCTCAAAGCGCTATAAATTTAGGTAAAGACGCCTTTGGTATCTTGTTAGATCATGCAGCAAGTCCTGAGGTCACAGAGGGGATCATCAAGATGATAAAGGCAAAGCAGAGGATTTCAGACTTTCACTACCTAAACACTAGACAGAGCGCAAATACCATATTTTTAACGCTGCATTTAGTTTTTGACAAAGATATCTCGCTTTACGATGCGCACGAGGTGGCCGACTCGCTTGAAGCTGAGATAAGAGAGAAATTTAAGGAATTTTCGTGGCAGATAACCACGCATTTAGACCCATACAACGATAAAGAAGGGAAATGAGATGAAAGTAGCACTACTTCAACAAGAATTTAAAGGCACAAAAGAGGCGACTATCGCAAAGACGCTTGAGCTAATCGCCGAGGCAAAAAAAGGTGGCGCTGATCTAGTTGTTTGCCAAGAGCTGCACCAGACGCAATACTTTTGCCAAAGCGAGGATACAAATTTCTTTGATCATGCAAACGACTGGCAAGAAGATGTCGCTTTTTGGGGCAGAGTAGTAAAAGAAAATGGCGTTGTTTTAGTCACTTCACTCTTTGAAAAGAGGGCTGACGGACTTTATCATAACACCGCCTTTGTCTTCGAGCGTGACGGCAGCGTGGCTGGCAAGTACCGAAAAATGCACATCCCTGATGACCCTGGATTTTACGAGAAATTTTACTTCACACCTGGCGATATTGGCTTTGAGCCTATTGAAACCAGCCTTGGCAAGCTTGGCGTTTTGGTCTGCTGGGATCAGTGGTATCCAGAAGCAGCTAGGCTGATGGCGCTAAAAGGAGCAAAAATTCTCATCTATCCAACGGCTATTGGCTGGTTTGAGGGCGATAGTGATGATGAAAAATCAAGACAGCTTGAAGCGTGGGTGGCAGTTCAAAGAGGTCACAGCGTGGCAAATGGCCTGCCGGTTGTTGCGGTAAATCGTGTGGGCTTTGAAAAAGATGATAGTGGTGTGATGGATGGTATAAAATTTTGGGGAAATAGCTTTGTTTTTGGGCCACAAGGCGAGCAGCTTTTCCGTGCAAATAGCACAGATGAGCTTTGCAAGATCGTTGAGATAGATATGAAAAGAAGCGAAGAAGTGCGCAGAATTTGGCCATTTTTAAGAGACCGCAGGATCGATGCCTACGCAAATATCACAAAAAGATTTATCGACTAAATTTAGAGCTAGAATTTCTAGCTCTCTTAAAATGTAAATTTCTTATCTACGATTCGAACTATCCTGCCGCCAAGCCTTTTTGCCTGCTCTTCATTGTGCGTGGTGATGATGATGGTGTATCTTTGCGACAAGCTTTTTAAAAGCTCCTCTACGATCAAGACATTTTTCATATCAAGCGATGAGCAAGGCTCATCAAGCATGAGCACTTCAGGTTTTGTAGTTAGCATTCTTGCGATGCAAAGTCTTTGCTTTTGACCGCCAGAGAGCTTGCTAGCTGGCATATCTAGATCGCTTATTTCACCCAGTAAATTTACGCTTTTTAAGAGCTCTTCTACTCTTTTTTGCTTATCTTTTATGCTGCCCTCGTAAAATTCCATCGCATAGGTCAAATTTCTTTCTACACTAAAAGGAAAGAGCGTGGCGTCTTGAAAGAGTATAGCTAGCTTTCGTCTTAGCCAAATTTCGCCCTTATTTTTGATATTTTCGCCTTTAAATAGTATCTCTCCGCTATATCTGCCACCCTTTTGCTCCAAAAAGCCATTTAGCGCTGAAAGAAATGTCGATTTACCACATCCTGAGCTACCCATTAGGCAGATGATCTCGTTTTCGGCGACGCTTAAATTTAGATCTTTTAAAATTTCATTATCTTGGTAAAAGATACTAAGATCTTTTATGTTTAAAATATCTGGCAATTTTCTCTCCTATATCAAATAAAACTACGGCTGAAAGCAGGTGCAAAATGATCAGTATAAAAATGAGCACGAGCGCCGTGGCGTAGGCATTTTGCGTTGCGACTGACTGGCTTAGTAGCATGTGCAGATGAAAAGGCAGTGCCATGACCGGCGAGAGTAGCCCTTCGGCCTTTGCCATGAAGACGACCCCTGTTAAAAGTAGTGGTGCAGTTGCCCCTATGGCGTAGCTGCCAGCTAGTATCAAGATCGATATAATATTTTTTCTAATAGTTGGCAAAACAAGCTTTCTGGCCATGAAATTTTTATCAACGCCAAGCGCGAAGCTATCTCTTAACATCTTTTCATCTATCTGCGAGATCACCTTTTCTGTGCTAACTTCCACAAATGGAAAGACCATCAAAGCAAGCGTAATACTAGCTGTTAGCAGGCTTTTAGGGATATCAAGACTAACGATAAAAAGCCCATAAACAAACATCCCAAGCAATATAGAGGGTATGGAGGCCATCGTTTGGATGATAAATTTAAGCCCAAGTTTGATTGTGCTAGAAGTGCAGTAAATTTGCCTATAAATGGCGCAGCTAACGCCAAGAAGCGCAGAAAATATCATGGATAGTATCATTAGCAAAAATGAGCCTATGATAGCGTCTCTTATGCCACCACTCTCACCTAAATTTAAACCTTGCGGATTTTTGGTTAGAAAGTCTAAATTTATCTGAGAGATGCCATTTGCAAAGATGAAATAAAATATCCAAAATATCACCGCAACCACTATAAATACGCAAAGATAAGCGTAAAATTTGACTAGATGATCTTTAAAAGCGTTCATTGTTTTTCTCAAATTTAAAGATAAAAATATTTAGCAAAAATATAAAAACAAGTAGGACAAATCCGCTTGCTATTAGGGCGTGATAGTGCAAGCTACCAGCCTCGCTCATGCCCATTTCAAGGGCTATTAGAGATGGTATGGTCTGAGCTTTTGAGAGCAGGTGTGGAAAAAGCGGGGTGTTGCCTATGACCATCATCACAGCCATCGTCTCGCCAGCTGCCCTTGAAAATGCAAGTATAAAGCCTGAAATGCTAGCTTTTATGGATTTTCTAAAAATGATTTTTCTTATAAAATATCCAGTGCTTACGCCAAGCGCGTCTGAGTTTGTTTTGAAATTTTGCTTTAGCAGATCAACACTTTGGAGCAAGTGCGAAGTAAAAAATGGCAGTATCATGACGCTAAGGATGAGGCTAGCTGACAAGACTGACTCGCCAGCGGACATTTTTAGCCCTGACTCTAAAATTTTTACAACTGTGTAAAGTGCGAAAAATCCATATATGATAGAGGGTATGCCAGCTAGTATTCGTATCATCCAGTCTAGCACGTGTTTAAGCCAGGCGCTCGCAAAAAAGCATATAAATATAGTAACGCCAAGCGAGATAAAAAATGAAAATATACAAGCTAAAAACGCAACTGCGAAATTTGCGACTAGGATATTAAAGAGTCCAAAGCTAAAAGGCTCTGTGCTAATGTCCCAGTCGCCATTTAGCAAGAAGTCAAAAAGGCTTACTTCTGCAAAGAAACTCATGGAATTTAGCAGTAAAAACCCCACGAGTAAAAGCAAAAGCATGGCGGATAAAAGTGTGAAAAGATATATCGCGCCTTTAAAAATTTGCCCTGTCATTAGACTATTTTACTGGTATAAATCCCATTTTTTCGATAGTCTTTTGACCCTCGGCTGAATTTAGCACGTCAACAAAAATTTGCTCACTCTTGCTTAGATCGCCACTTTTTACGATAATGAGCGGACGAGAGATGTAGTATTTACCATCAACTATGTTTTTAACAGTTGGCTCCACACCGTCAACGTTTAGTGGTATTAGCTTGCCTTTGTTTTGGTTTGTGATACCAAAAGAAGCGTAGCCAATAGCGTTTTTATTTTCGATTATTTTTGAGACAAGCGCGCCCATGGAAGGTGATTGGATGACGTTTTTACTAACTTTGACATCTTTCATGATCTTTTTTTGAAATACCTCGTGAGCACCGCCACCAAGATCTCTTGTAACTACGACTATTTCGTCATTTGGTAGGGATTTGTCAAGATCGCTCCACTTTTTATACTCGCCTGAGAAAATTTTAACGATCTCGTCTTTGCTTAAATTTCCGCCCTTTAGCTTTATCACCTCATTTTCTGGGTTTACAGCCACGCAAAGCGCGTCTATGCCAAGCGTATAGGCTTTAATATCTTTGATCTTTGCTTTTTCGCTATCTTTTATATCGCGAGCTAGCATGCCAAAGTCAGCGACATGATCAAGCACGGCTTTCACGCCAGCGCCTGATCCACCAGCTGAGACAAAGATGGTGATATTTTTGTTTGGTAAAGAGCTATCAACTTTGTCCCAAGTCTCGTACTTTTCAATAAAGTCGGTTGAAATTTTAGCAATGACTGGAGCCAGAGTAGATGAGCCACTAAAGCTAACTTGCGTTTTTTCATCCGCACCAGAAGCGAAATTTAAAGATAAAAGCAGCATTGAAGCGGCCAACATAAGTGATTTTTTCATAAAAACCTCCAAAATTTGATTGTTATTAACATTTGTAAAAGCTATTGATTAGTTGTAAATTTGCAACAGTTTTTCTAAAACTTAGAACTGCGGTGGATTATACAATAAAAAATGATATTTAAATAGCCGGTTTATCAAATTTATTTTGGCTGATAAAGAAATATAAATTTAATCTTAATAAAATATTTTTTTAAGTCTTGATTGTGTAGAATGGTTGCAACTTTACTAAAACGGCATGAAAATATCATATCAAATAAGGTAAAAAGCTAAATTTATAGAATAAAATAGCCTTAAATTTCTTGAAAGGATCTTAGATGAAAACTACTTCTTTGGCACTTGCTGGCTTGCTTTTAGCAACAACTCTTTCAGCAAAAGAATTTATCAGTATCGGTACTGGTGGCATGACAGGTACTTATTATCCGATAGGTGGAGCGATTTGCCGTTTAGCAAACAAAAATACTAATGTAAAATGCTCAGTCCAATCAACTGGCGGCTCAGTCTATAACGTGAATAACGTTTTGAAAAAAGAGCTTACATTTGGCTTCGTTCAAAGTGACGTTGTCTATGATAAATTTAACGGCACTGGCAAATTTGACGGAGCAAAAGATGAAAATTTACGCTCAGTAGTTGCTATCTATCCAGAACTTCTTGCATTTGTTGTAGCAAAAGATAGCGGTCTAACAAGTGATCTTGCTTCATTTGCAGGTAAAAAATATAACGTCGGAAACCCAGGCAGTGGCAACGAAGTGAGTACACTTGAAGTCTTTAAAGCAAAAGGCTTTGACGTTTCAAAACTAGGATACCGCGGTGTTTTAACAGTTGGCGAATGCCCACATGCACTAAAAGATAAAAAGATAGACGGATATAGCTTTGTCGTCGGCCACCCAACTGCAAACATCACTGATGCTGCGACATCTTTGCCGATCGATATCCTAAATATCGAAGGTAGCGAGATTGATAATCTTCTTAAAGAGAAGCCATACTTTGCAAAAGGTGTGATCCCAAAAGGCTCATATGACGGCGTTGATCACGATGTAAATACTATAGGTGTAAAAGCTGTTTTGGTAACTAATAAAGATACAAAAGATGAGGCTGTAAAAGCTGTGATAAAAGCTATTTTAGACAACTTTGATGAGTACAAAACTCTTCACCCAGCACTAAAATCAGTAAATAAAGAAGATCTTGTTCAAGGTCTTTCAGCTCCGCTTCACCCAGCTGCAGAGGCTGCATTTAAAGAGGCTGGCATCTTAAAATAATCCATTTCCAGGGGCTTTGCCTCTGGATAAAATTTAAATATGCAAATTTTTTAATTTTTATATTTAAATTTTAAAGGAGAGAGATGAACGAAGTCAAAGACAACGAAGAACAATTTGTCGAAGTAAAAACAAGGGAGATAAATAGCAATTTTTACAACTATTTCATTGCGATCGTATGCTTTTCTTGGTCAGTTTTTCAGCTTTATATAGCTTATTTTCCGCTAAATACTAACATTTCACGCTCAATACACTTAGCCTTTGCGGTTGGGCTTGTATTTTTGCTTTATCCAGTCACTTTTCATAAAAAGGCACATTCTAGTTTGCCATTTTACGATCTAGTCTTTTGCGTGGTAGGCGTAGTTACTGTGCTTTATCCGGCGGTTTATTTTTATGAGCTAGCTGATAGGACCGGGGACTACATCACACAAGATATCGTCATATCATTTTTAGCGATCATTGTGTTGCTTGAGGCTGGCAGGCGTGTCATGGGACCAGCACTTCCAATTATTTGTATATTATTTTTGATATATGATCACTTTGGTCCTTATATGCCAGACATCATCGCTCATCAAGGTGCCAGCTTTGAAAAGATCGCAGGTCATATGTTTTTAACGACAGAGGGTATCTTTGGTGTGCCTATCGGAGTTAGCGTTAGTTTTATCTATCTTTTTGTACTTTTTGGCTCATTACTTGAGAGGGCAGGTGCTGGGCAATATTTCATAAATTTAGCTTTCTCTCTTCTTGGAAAATATAGAGGCGGTCCAGCTAAGGCCTCGGTCATCGCAAGTGGTCTAACTGGCATGGTTTCAGGAAGCTCCACTGCAAATGTTGTAACCGTTGGCACATTTACCATACCACTTATGAAAAAAGCTGGTCTTTCACGCACAAAAGCTGGAGCCATCGAAGTTGCAGCTGGCG
Source organism: Campylobacter concisus (assembly GCF_902460625.1). Classification (GTDB taxonomy): domain Bacteria; phylum Campylobacterota; class Campylobacteria; order Campylobacterales; family Campylobacteraceae; genus Campylobacter_A; species Campylobacter_A concisus_AD. The sequence continues at coordinate 31,744 of NZ_CABPUT010000001.1, read as the reverse complement.
TAAATGGACAGCTCATGCCACCTATCATGGGCGCAGCTGCTTTTATCATCGCTGAGTTTTTAGGCATGACATATACAAATGTCATGATGGCGGCGGTTATCCCAGCGTTTGCTTGTTATTTGTCGCTATTTTTTATCGTTCATTTAGAAAGCGTGAAGCTTGGCTTAAAAGGTATAAATCAAAGCGAGTTTCACTCAAGATTTAAAATTTTTGTAAGCGGACTTCACTATATAACTCCGATTTTGATTTTGCTTTATACGCTATTAATCGCAAAAGAGTCAGCCATCGCTGCAGCATTTAATGCGATTGGATTTTTATTTTTAATAATGATCTTTCAAGAGCCAGTTAAAAAACTAGCAAGTGGCGAAAAAGTTGGAATAAATGATGTGTTAATAGGCTTTGAAGATATATTTTGGGCGATGGTTGCAGCCGCAAAAAGCATGACAACGATCGCTATAGCAACCGCGCTTGCAGGTATCATCGTGGGCTCTATCTCTCTAACTGGCCTTGGCCAAGTACTTTCAGATCTAGTTGAGCTACTTGCTGGTGATAATATAGTTATGATATTGCTTCTTACTGCTATGATGTCGCTAATACTAGGAATGGGTCTTCCAACGACGGCAAACTACATCGTAGTTTCAAGTCTTGTGGCACCTGTTATTTTATTTTTAGCGCACAAAAATGGCTTTTTAATTCCAGCCATTGCTGTGCATCTTTTTGTCTTTTACTTTGGGATTTTAGCTGATGATACGCCACCAGTTGGTATCGCAGCTTATGCAGCAGCCGGTATCGCTAAAGCAAATCCTATAACTGTTGGCGTTCAAGGATTCTTTTACGATCTAAGAACGGCGATCTTACCATTTGCCTTTTTCTTTAACAACAAACTTATGCTAATAGAAAGCGTAAATGAGGGCGATCCGCTTGATTCAAAAGGAATAATCTGGATGAGTAATCCGCTTGAAATTTTACTTGTCTTTGGTATGGCGATCGTAGGAATGTTTGCATTTTCAAGCTTACTTCAAGGCTACTATGTCACAAAGCTTAGAATTTGGGAGCGTATTCTTTTGATCCCTGTTGTGCCACTAGCTCTTGTACCAAATATATGTGTGAAATTTAATCTTATACCAAACGAATACACTGCTTATATCGTAGCTGCTGTACTTTATGGATTTGTTTTTATGACTCAATGGGGCATTAAAGACAAACCACTTGATCAAATAAAAATAATCTAATCTTAGGCAAGAGCACTCTTGCCTAAATTTCTAATGTAGATTTTTAGAGCCACCTTTATACTTTGAGTAATTTTTATTTAAAATAAGTGTTTTTTTGGATTTTTTGTTTAAGGATATTGGTGTAATAAATTTAAATAAGAAATTTTTAGGCTCGTAAGCCTAAAAATTATAGTTGTTTTGAGCGTCTTAGATCGCCTGCAAATTCGCAAGACATCTTATCGCCTAATTCGCAGCCTTTTACTAAAAATTCATAAGCTTTTTTAAATTCTTTAGCTTCTATCAAGATAGAACCTACCATCTCGCAAGAATATCCATCATTCTTCTCACAAGCTTTATTAAAAAGCTCTCTTGCTTTTTGCGGTTCAGTATTTAGATAAAGCCCACCAGCTGCCGAGCAACCTTCTACCTCACCAGCTTCGCAAGCTTTATTATAGTACTCTAAGGCCTTGCTTGGATTAGGTAGAGCTGTTTTTCCTAGTTGGTAAATCGCTCCAACTTTTACGCAAGATTTTACATCATTTGCCAAACATCCTGCTTCAAATTTAGCCAAAGCTTCTTTAAAATTTGAACCAGCATATGCTTTTAAGCCATCTTCAAAATCGCCTGCGAAAGCACAAGCAGCTAAAAGCGAAACAAGAATCATTTTTTTCATTTAAATTTCCTTTTGTAAAATTTCTCGCAATTTTATCATATTAAATTTACACTTACTTGATGAAAAATAATTACGCTTTTAAAATTTGCTCTTGCTTTCTATAATCAGGCATGATTTTTTCTATAAAATCGTAAAAACTTTTTTGATGATGCGGATAGAGTAGGTGTGTTAGCTCGTGAAGAACGACGTAGCGCACGGCTGAGAGCGGCTTTTCTATGAGTCTTAGGCTTAGGTTTATGTAGCTTTTTTTGTGGTTGCAACTACCCCAGCGAGTTTTGCTATTTCGTATGACTATACGCTTGATTGGCTTATTTATAAAAGGCTGAAAATGGCTTACAAGCTCTAAAAATAGCTCTTTTGCTCTTGTTTTTTTAAAACGCTCAAGGCTTTTTAAATTTGGCGTAAAGACAAACTCGCCATCAAAAAATGGCTCTTTAAAATTTTCATCAAATTTTATCTTATAAACTTGCCCAAGAAATTTCATCTCATCATCTTTTGGTAAATTCAAAAGAGCTTTTTTGTAAGTATTTTCAAGCCAAATTCTGTGCATCTCAAGAAAACTAAGAGCCATCTTGTGTGTGCTGTAAAATGGCATAGATAGCGTGATCTTAGCGTCCTTGCCAACTCTTAAACGCATGGATTTTACATTTGTTTTAAAATTTATTAAAACGTTTAGCCCATAAAAGTCTAAATTTATGCTCTTTTGCTTTAAACTAGGCGTTTTTCTTGCCATTTTTTGCTTCTCCAACGCCACGTATTTGCAAGGCCTCTTAGCCATTCATCAGCACAAAACCCTATCCAAACGCCGATAATTCCCCAACCAAGATAGATACCTAAAAAATATCCAAGTGGCAGTGAAAGCCCCCACATGAAGATAAGGCCAGTCGCAAGAGGAAATTTTGCATCACCGCTTGCACGAAGGGCATTTACGATGACTATGTTAAAGGTTCTACCCGCTTCAAGAAATATCGAAAGTGTAAAAAGCGGTAGCATGATCGCACGTAAATTTTCATTTAAATTTAGTGCGTCCATGATTTGATACTTTAGTGCATAAGCTATAAGCACGACTACGAGTGTGATAAAAACTCCAAGTCTTAACGCTCTAAATGTCCTTGTATAGGCCTCGTTAAACTCACTTGCTCCAACTAAATGTCCTACAATGACCTCGTTGGCCACGCTGATGCTTGCTCCACAAAGCAAGATAAGAAGCGTGATCTGAAAGTAAATGGTCTGCACGCTAAGGCTAGCCTCGCCCATGCTTGCCACAAAGCCAAAAGCGACCATGTATTGCGCCATCCATAGTAAATTTTCGCCTGCGCTTGGAAGGCCGATTGAGAGAATTTTCTTTAAAATTTCAAATGGTACGACAAGTAGCTTTTTAAAATAAATTTTAACTTTTGCCTTTTGACTTAGCATATAAGCTAGCACAAAAATGCCTACCAGTCTGCCAACAAGTGTCGAGATAGCTACACCTTGCAGACCTAAATTTGGCAGATCAAACCAGCCAAAAAGGGAGATAGCGTTGCCAAAAATGGTGATGATGTTCATTAAAACCGAGGTTAGCATTACAGCAGTTGCCAGGTTATAAACACGAAGTACTGCAGCTAGCACCATACCGATGCCATCAAAAAGTAGGGCAAAGCCAAGGATGTGAAGATATGAGAAGCTATCATTTATAAGCTCTTTTGGCACGTTTAGTAAATTTAAGATGTTGTAGCCAAAGACGTAGATAATGATAGCTGAGAAGATACCAAAGAGCGTATTTGACGTGATACTTGCGTGTATAACGTTTGAGGCAAGATCGTTCTTTTTAGCTCCCAGCGCTTGGGCGACGACGACTGAACAGCCAATGCTTAGGAAGTTAAAAATGGTCATAAAAAGATCCATCACTTGATTGCCAGCACCCATTGCACCAACTAGATGCACACTCACTTTTGTAACCATGTAGGTGTTGATGATGAGTGTAATGAAGTGTAAAAACATATCTAAAAATATCGGAACTACGAGTTTTCTCATAGATAAGTTCATTAAATTTTCCTTAATTATTTTAAAAATTTTGGCGATTATAGCCAAAATTAGGTTTTAGCTCCCTTTTGATATAATCGCGAGAAATTTAAAAAATGAGAGAAAAATGGCATTAATCGACCTGATAGACGTAAGTAAAAAATTTGGCGCAAATGAGATTTTAAACGCTGTAAATTTTAGTGTAAATGAAAATGAGAAAATAGCGATCATCGGTAAAAATGGTAGCGGTAAAAGTACGCTTATGAAGATCATCTCTGGCGAGGTGGCAGCTGATAGTGGTAGACGCATAGTGCAGAGCTTAATAAGCGTCGAGATGCTAGCTCAAACTCCAAATTTTAACGCAACTTTTACCGTAAGGCAGGCGTTAAATAACGAGCTAAAAGAGATATTTGACGCGATAAGCGAATATGAAAAGAGCGGCGTTTTGCTAGCAAACGACCCAGAGAACAAAGAAATTTTAAAAGAGCAAGAGAGGCTTTTAAAATTTATAGAGGCAAAAGACGGCTGGAATATCGAGCATAAGATCGAGCGAATTTTGCAAGAATTTAAGCTAAAAGAGTATGAAAATAGACCCATTTGCTCGCTAAGTGGTGGCGAGATCAGGCGCGTGGCACTAGGCGCGCTCATCCTTAAAAAGTCAGATGTGCTGCTGCTTGATGAGCCTACAAACCACCTTGATGTCTATATGGTCAAATTTCTTGAAGATATGCTTAAAAGCTCAAATCAAAGCATAGTTTTTATAAGCCACGATAGGTATTTTATCGATACGCTAGCAACTAGGTGCGTTGAAGTCGAGGATGCAAGCTTAAAAAATTTCGAGGGCGGATATGCAAACTATCTAACCAAAAAAGAGGAAATTTTAGCAAGTCTTGCAAAGTCGCATGAGACGCTGCTAAAACAGCTAAAGGCTGAAGAGGAGTGGTTAAGACGCGGCGTGAAAGCTAGGCTAAAGCGAAACGAGGGTAGAAAAGAGCGGGTGCTTGCTATGCGCGAGGAGGCTAAGAAAAACCCAGGCGTGATAAGGCGTGTGAGGCTTGAGCTGGAGCGTGCGAGTAAAAATTTCAACCAAACGCAGAGTCAAAACCGCAAAAAAATGCTCTTTGAGTTTAAAAATTTAAGCAAAAGCATAGATGGTAAGGTGCTTTTTGAAAAATTTGACGCAAGAGTTTTGCAAGGCGAGAGGATCGCCATAGTCGGGCGAAATGGTAGCGGCAAAAGCACGCTACTTAAAATTTTGCTAGGACTTGAAAAACCAAGTAGCGGCGAGATAAAAAGAGGCGAGGTGAGTATCGGCTATTTTGATCAGGCTAGAAATGTCCTTGATGACGATAAGAGCCTGATCGAGACATTTTGCCCAAACGGTGGCGACCACGTGCTAGTTCGTGGGCGAAATATGCACGTTTATGGCTATCTTAAAAATTTCCTTTTCCCAAAAGAATTTTTAGATAAAAAGATAGGTGTTTTAAGTGGCGGTGAAAAAAACCGCGTGGCACTTGCACTTCTTTTTATAAAAACCTACGACGTGCTGGTGCTCGACGAGCCAACAAACGACCTTGATATCGCAACTATTAACATTTTAGAGGATTATTTGCAAAGCTTTGAGGGAGCGATCTTGCTAGTTAGCCACGATAGGTATTTTGTCGATAAGATGGCAAATAAGCTTTGGGCGTTTGAGGGCACAAAGATAAATGTCTTGTATGAAGAGTATAGCGTCTATTTGGAGCTTGAAGATGAGCTAAAAGAGCTTGATAAATTTGAAAAAGAGCTTGCAAATAACCAAAATGAAGCCAAGCAAAAGAGCAAAACCGGCATAAAGCTAAGCTACAAACAAACGCAAATTTTAAATACATATCCAGATAAAATTTCGGCCCTTGAAGCAAAAATTTCTGAGCTAAATGAAGGTTTAAGCGATCCAAAAATTTATCAAGAAGTGGGGCTAACTAAGCTTTATGAAGAACTTGAAAAGGCAAAAACTGAGCTTGAGTGCCTAGAAAATGAGTACTTTGAAGTGCTTGAGATCGCCGAGGCACTGGAGTAGGGAAGATAAAGTATCGCAAGATGAAGTCATTTGCAGGTTTAAAATGATAAAAAAATACCCAATAATTGTCATAGTGCTACTTTTTGCTTTTATCTTGCTTGGTATTTATATATTTATGTTTATTTCCGCTGGCTATATAGATGAAGATAGAGAAAAATTTAAAGATATAAGAGGCAGTGTGTTTTATACCACCGAATATGACAAGGTCTATGCCATGGTACCAAGCGGCGGTAAATTTGAGCTAATAGGCGTGAGGGCCAGTAAATTTAGATACATTGACACCGGCAAATACGACAACAGAAACGTTGGCGCTAGCGATGAGGCTGTATATTGCGGTAACCTCGTGATGAGTGGGCTTGATCCAAATGGCGTTATAGCGCTTGGCAATGGCTATTTTGGTGACGGCAAGATTACATATTTTTGCGATAGCGTAAGCGAGACAAACCTCGAAATTTCCGCACTTAAAGAGTTTTGGGACATCGTCTCACACAAAATGTTTAACACCCCAAAAGCGCAAACTCATATCTATAAATTTAGGCAGGTTGATAACGCAAATTTAGCAGCGATCTTGGGCTTTGGCTACGCAAGCGACGGAGTAAAAGTCTATCATGAGGGCAAAGAGCTAGAGGGCGCAAATGCCAGCAAAATGCGTTATATCGAGCAGATATCTGGCAGAAAGAGCGTGCATTTTACGACTGATGGGGAAAATGTCTATTATGATAGCTCAAAGCTAGGGATCAAATTTAGCCCACAAATGCGTGATATTGGCGAGATATGGCGCATTCGCTATCTTTATGAGCCAAATTCTGGCATGGTCTATGCAAATGATCATGAATTTGACCCAAAATTTGCCCCATACGAGCCACTTTTTAACCTAAAAGATGAGCACTCCTATCATGCGCTCTTTCGTGGTAAAGGCGGTATATATCACTGGGAGCGAAAGTGGCAGTGGTATAACAGCATAGATGAAGGCGAGTTTGTAAGGGACGGAGATGATCCATTTAAAGGCGAGATAACGCCGCTATATGGCGACGTGGTGATAAGTGATGGCAAGACATATTTTTTAAAAACCTATGAAATTTGGCACAACACAAAAAATAACCACAGCCTAAGCTCACGCCACACTTGCATCGTAATGCTTGATACAAAAGAGCAGTGGCGAAAGATCGGCTTTGTAAGAAACGATAGCTACGGAGCGGTCTATGCAAACGGCGATAAGACCTATTATTTTGATAACGTCGGCTACGGCTGGCATTTTAACAGCAGCGTTTATGATATAAACGACCTTGGTGTGGTTGAAATTCTCACTCGTCCTTATGGCTCAAATGTTAAGAATTTAAAACTTGATGAGATAGTAAAAATGGTAGATCAAGGCGCTATGGTGCCAGCTGAGGGCGAGGTGGTGATCGATGCGATAAGCGACTTTGATGATTACTCGCAAAAATATGCTTACTGGATATTTTTAGCCATCGCATTTATAGTCTCGGTAGTTGGCGCTATTTTTAAAAACAAAAAGCAAAAAAGCGAGCTTAAAAAAAGGGTGGATGATTATAGATAATGAGAAAAATTACTATTAGGTTTGTTTATTTTTTAGTCATCTTGACGCTATTTTTTGTTTTGGCGATGCTTTATCTATGGCATGAGGGCGAGTATCAAAGAAGCTTTGCAAACATTGATAATAGCGAGTTTTACCGCTCGCCTGAGGGTAAAATTTACGTTCAAATTTCAGGTAGTGGCAAGTATGAGCTAAAAGGCGTTGATGAGGCTAGTTTTAGGGTCTTAAAGCTAAAACACGCATACGACTACTCAAATGTGGCGGCTGATAAAAATCATGTCTATTGCACTAGAGAAATTTTGCCAGGACTTGATCCAAAAAGTGCCAAAGTGCTTGGCAATGGCTATATAAGTGATGGCAAGATAAGCTATTATTGTGGCACTAGAAGCGAGAAAGAGGCGGGATTTAGCGAATTTAGCGCCATTATGAAAAACCTTGCTCACACCTTTATCAAAAGCTACGATGATAGCCCTTATTTTTACAGGACAAAAAGGGTCGAAAGCACAAATTTAGAACCTATCTTTGACGCTGGTTTTGCAAGAGACGGCGCTACGCTTTACTACAAGGGCGAAAAGCTTGACGCTGATCCTAGCGAGCTAAGATACATCACGACAGAAAGCGGCGCTGCTAGTGGATATTACACAGATGGTAAAAGCTTGTTTATGGGCTTTTATAGGCTTGATGCAAGCTATTCAGATGAGACGCGCCGGATATGTTATGACCCAAAACACGATATAGAATATCTTTTTGAGCCAAAAAGCGGGGCTGTGTTTGCAAATGAGCATAAATTTAGCGCTCAAAATATGCCTTATAGCGCCATTTATAGCGTGGATAACGTGCACTCTTTTTGGCCACTTTTTGCCAGCAAAGATGGAATTTACTTTTGGGATGGCAGTAAAAACGAACAAACTAAAATTTCAGACTATCAGCTAAAAGGCAAGCTAAAAAGGCTCTATGCTGACGTTTTTGTAGATGAGAGCTCAGCCTATTTTTTACAGCAAGGCGAAGAGTGGCAGCGCTCAAAGCACGGCAGGCATTTAGTGGCACAAACCGTCTCTTTATATAAATTTGCCCCAAGCTCATCTTGGCGCGAGATAGGGCTGGTAAAAGATGGCGAGTATGGCGCAGTTTATGCAAACGGCGAGAAGGTCTATTTTTTTAGCAACATAAAGCCATTTTACGGCATAAAGCATAGCGTTTATGAGGTGGCGGGTCCTAGCGTCATAGAAATTTTAACAAGAGCGTCTAAAGAGCTTAGCGCAAAAGATATCAGCGGTATGATAAAGCGCGGCGAGTTAGTGGAGGCAAGCGGCGAAGAGGTCGCAAGATCTAGGATAGAGTATGACTCGCCAAAGATCATTTTGTATATCACATTTGGCATTGCTTTTGTCGTCATAGTGCTAACAACTCTTGCAAAACCAAAGAGAGATAAAAGAGACTTGAGATAAATTTCAAAGTGGCTATTTTTGGTGGCTAGAGCTTAAAATTTCATAAAAAATTTAAAGAGAAAATTTGACCTATTTACTCTTTTTTGTTATTTTAAAGGGAAGCTAAATTTTATAAAAAGGAGAAAAATGATCAAATTTCAAAGGTCAAAATTTAACAACTCGGTATTTATCCCATCGCTTGTTGTCATATTTTTAATAACGGCATTTGCAGCGATATTTCCAAATTTCTCAAATGAGTTTTTTAAAGGTATGCAAAACTACATCGCGGTCAAATTTGGCTGGTTTTACATCCTGGCCGTCGCCGTCATACTTCTAAGCATCATCATCCTTGGCTTTAGCAAGCTTGGCGAGATCAAACTGGGAGCCGATCACGTAAAGCCGGAGCACAAAAATATCTCGTGGTTTTCTATGCTTTTTGCCGCCGGCATGGGCATCGGGCTTGTATTTTTTGGCGTGGCTGAGCCGCTCATGCACTATCTAAACCCGCCGGTTGGCGACGCGCAAACTATCGCAGCGCAAAAGCTTGCTATGAACATCACCTTCTTTCACTGGGGTATGGGCGCATGGTCGGTCTATGCTATAGTGGCGTTAATTCTCGCCTTTTTCTCGTATAGACACGGCTTGCCGCTCACGCTTAGATCGGCATTTTATCCGATCATCGGAGATAAAATTTACGGCAAGATAGGTAGCGCCATCGACACATTTGCCGTCGTGGCGACGCTATTTGGCGTGGCGACATCGCTAGGATACGGTGTACTTCAGGTAAATGCGGGCCTTACGCACGTTTTTGGGCTGCCGACTATGCATATCACGCTTCTTATCGTGCTTTGTTTTGCAGCGACCATCTCAGCGGCAAGCGGCGTGGATAAGGGGATTAAAATTTTATCAAACTCAAATATCGCGCTAGCTATATGTTTTATGTTTTTGATACTATTTTTAGGCGATACGACGCAGCTTTTAAAGTCGTTTGTGCAAAATAGCGGCGACTACGTCTCTACGCTCATTTCAAACACATTTAACCTCTACGCCTACGAGAAGCAAAATGATAGCTGGCTTGGCGGCTGGACGCTGCTATACTGGTCTTGGTGGCTCTCTTGGTCGCCGTTTGTGGGGCTTTTTATCGCTAAAATTTCAAAAGGCAGAACGATAAGAGAATTCGTTATAGGCGTGCTTTTAGTGCCAACTGGCTTTACTTTTGCTTGGATGAGCTTCTTTGGTAACTCAGCGATCTCGCTCGTGCAAAATGGCTTTAGCCAGCTAGCAACGACCGTAAATTCTGACTCGGCTTCGGCGCTCTTTATGTTTTTGGAGAAATTTAGCTTTTCAGGCGTGCTAAGCACGATCGCGGTCTTTATGATCGTCATATTTTTCGTCACTTCGGCCGACTCAGCGGCGATCGTGATGAACATGCTTTGCTCAAACGGCAAGGATGATACGCCGGTTTGGCAAAAGGTCTTTTGGGGCGTTACGGTGGGCGTCGTGGCGGCATTTTTGATGCTAGCTGGCGGACTTGGCTCGCTTCAAGCACTTACGATAACTACGGCGTTGCCGTTTGCGATCGTGCTACTTGGCGCCATTTACGGGCTATTTAAAGCCTTGCGCGTCGATGTGACCAAAAAAGAGACAAATAACTTTAACAACATGCCTCTTAGCGATCTTTCAAAGCCTTGGCAAGAGAGACTAAGCGCTATCATCACTCTACCTAGCAAAAAAGACGGCAGTAAATTTCTAAACGAAGTCGTGCTAAAAGCCTTTAACGAGCTAAAAGAGGAATTTGCCAAAAACGGCCTTGAGGCAAATGTAACAAAAGCTGAAAATTTCGTAAATTTAAACGTCGGACTTGGCGACGAGATGGATTTTAGATACGGCGTATATCTCACCAAAAGCCAGAGCCCGGACTACACCAGAGAGCTTGAGGGCGACGATCTTTATTACAGAGCCGAGGTATACCTAAAAGAGGGCGGTCAAGACTACGACGTGCTTGGTTGGAGCGAGGCTACGCTGATAAACGACGTCATCGAGCAATACCGCAAACACATGCAGTTCTTGCATGTCGTTAGAAGGTAGACTTGACTGAAATTTGCCTGGAATTTGAAAATTTCTAGGCAAATTGTAAATCTTACTCACTCGTTATCGTTTGTTACTGAATTTGAAAGCATAATATGCTTGTTTATAAATTTTAAAATTTAATTGTGTTTTATACACGTGGTGTAAAGCAAGATATAAGTGTCCTTATTTTTTAGAGAAAACAAATTAGAAAATTTAACTTTATTAGTTTATATTTTTGCTTGTAGCTATGAGATAAATTTGAAATAAAAAATGCTAAATTTTCTTTGTTGCGTATCGTTCAAATTCCAGAGCCAAAATGCATTTTTTGTAAATTTTAACTTTGATAGATGTTTTGCTGTATCGGTCATTGTAAAAATTTATAAAATCTCAAGTCTGGTGCTGATATCAGCAACGCCTTTTGAATACATCGCTGATGTTACTATCGCATCGGCATTTGCGTAATCTTTTACATTTGCTAAATTTATGCCGCCAGCTGCTATGATCATTGTATTTGGCGAAATTTCATCTCTTAAAGAGAGTACGTTTTTGATAAGCTCAGGGCTAAATTTATCACACTGCACAACGTCGCAATTTGCTTTTAAAAGCTTGCTTGCTTCGTCTAAATTTTCAGCCTCTACGCAGATCTTTCGCTCAGCCATTTTTGCTTTAAACTCTGGCAAATGCAATAAAAATTTATCAAAGCTACCGTAGGCTTTCATGTGGTTTTTAAAAAATAAAATGCTATCGCTAAGCCCAAGCCTATGGATGCCACCACCGCCTTCAAGTACGGCTTTTACGCAAAATTTCTTAGCAAATGGGAAGCTCTTTCTAGTTGCTAAAATTTCACATTTTTTATTGACACTCTTTGCAGTATTTGCCATTTTGTTTGTATAAGTTGCGATGGCACTGGCATATTCTAGTGCGACTTGAGCTAGTTTCCAAGCTTTATGCACATCTTCGTAGCTGCCATAAATTTTTATGATTACATCGCCAGCCTTGCAAATTTGAGAATTTTTTGCAAAAATTTTACTCTCACACCCAAGTAGCCTCGCAACACTTGCGGCCACATCAACGCAGCTAACGCAAATTTCATCACGTGAATAAATTTCAAGTGAGGCATTTTTATCGATATTTTGAAGCGACGTAGTAAGATCAAAGTAAGGTATATCTTCATTTATATAGCTTAGAATTTCTGCGTCGCTAAGTATCATTTTATGCCTTTTTTACCTCATTTTTTGCTTTTATTATCATTTTTTTAAAGATTCCATTGTCATAAAGTCCAGCATGATAAAGAGCAAAGCAAGTAAATGCAATGCCTGAAGCAACGTGAAATTTCTTAACGCTTTTATTTCTTTTCATAAAAAGGGCGCTTAAGCAAACTGAGGCTAAAGTGATGCCCATACCAACTTTTGATACTTGTCTATGAGTGTGTATATCAAGTAGTTTGCCACTTATTTTTGTATCGTTTTTCAAATTCTTCTCCATTTAGTTTTTGTTCCAGCAACTTGTATTTTTGATGCCAAGGCTTTCTGGCTCAAATTCTGGATTTAGCCCAGCCTTTCTTTGAGCTTCGTAGTCTTTGACTGCTATTATCACTACTTTTGAAAGTAAGAATATAGCGATGATGTTAATAGTTGCCATTGCAGCCATTGTGATATCCGCGATATTCCAAGCGAGCTTTAAATTCATTTGAGCACCAATAAATATCATAACGACGGCCGTTATCTTAAATAGCAATGTAAGCTTGTGGTTTTTGGTTAAAAATTTCATATTTGCCTGAGCGTAGTAGTAGTTGCCAATAAGCGAAGTGATGGCAAAAAGTACGACCGCAAGAGTGGTAAAATGAACTCCAAATTCACCAAAATACTCTTTCATTGCAGCTTGAACTAGAGGAAGGGCGGTTAGCACCTCGCCACTTGAGCCAGTTTGCTTCGTAAGATATGCCTGCGAAAATAGCACGATCATACCAGAGGCGATACATATTGTCATGTCTATAAAGACTGCCATCGCTTGAACTAGGCCTTGTTTTACTGGGTGGCTAGTATGTGCTGCGGCTGCTGCGTTTGGAGCTGAACCCATACCAGCTTCGTTTGAGAAAAGGCCTCTTTTGATGCCTATTACGATCACGCTGCCGGCAAATCCGCCAAATATCGCTTTAAAATCAAAGGCATTTTCTAAAATCATCTTAACAACATCAGGAATTTCTTTGAAATTTAAAACGATAGCAATAAGTGCTAGCGAGATGTAGGCAAGTGCCATGAAAGGCACGATGTATGAGCTTACTTTACCGATGATGTGGCTTTTGCTAAAAAACATAACCGCCGCAAATGCCGTAAGAATAAGGCCGATGCCAACAGGTAGGCCGCTTTGTGCAAAGCTAACGTTGCTACCAGCTTTGTCATAGTAAATTTCAAAGGCTGATGTCATGGTATAGCTTTGAAGTCCGTTAAAGCCGTATGCGTAGGTGATGATGAGAATAACCGCAAAAAGCGAAGCTAGCCACTTTATGCCAAGGCCATTTTTGATGTAATAAGCTGGACCGCCTTTAAATCCAAAAACGTCTTTTGTCTTATAAATTTGCGCTAACGTACTCTCTATAAAAGCTGAAGCTGATCCTAAAAATGCCATCAAACACATCCAAAAAAGAGCACCAGGACCACCCGCGACGATGGCAGCTGAAATTCCAGCGATATTGCCTATGCCAACGCGCGAAGCAGTCGAGATCATAAGTGCTTGAAACGGCGTTAAATGGTGCTTATTGTACTTGTCTTTTTTTTCCACTAAGACTCTGCAAGCCTCAAAAAACATCCTAAACTGCACAAAACGAGTCAAATAACTAAAATAAATTCCCGTAGCCACAAGAATAATGACTAAAAAATATCCATATAAAAAGTCGTTGGCTACGTCCATTTTGCCGTTTAAAAAATTTAAAAAACTATCAAGCACCATCTACCCTTTCAAATTTATTTTGATTTGAATTTTACGCCCTTCATTGAATTTAATAAAAGCCAAATCGTTGTGCCATTATGAAGCATGGCAGTTGCTATTGGATTTAACATGCCAAGTGTCGCAGCACTTAGTATAGCTGTGTTTACGCCAACGGTTGAGCGGAAATTTGAGCTAATTAAATCCATTGTTTTATTTGCTAGCTCTTTTACAAGAGCTACGCTCATGATATCGTCTTTTAAAAGACTTATATCAGCCGTCGCTTTAGCTATATCAGCACCTTTGTGCATACTTATGCCCACATTTGCCTTAGTTAGGCTTGGAGCATCATTTATACCATCTCCCACAAAGGCTACTTTTTTGCCCTCACTCTTTAGCTCTTCGATGATAGCTGCTTTATCTGTTGGTAAGCACTCCGCATAGACTCTATCAAGTCCAAGCTCGCGTGCTACCTCTTCAGCCTTGCTTTTGATGTCACCACTTAGCATGACGACCTCTTTTACGCCAAGGCTTCTTAGCTTTTTAACCATATCTTTTGCGTTTTCTCTCATATCATCTTTCATAGCGATGACGCCGACTAGCTCTTTATCATATCCTACATAGAGTAAGGTTAGTCCGCTATTTAATGCTTTGCTTATTAAAGCTTCATGAGCTTTAAAACTTATCATCTCGTCATCTTCTAAGAAGTGTCTACTGCCTATAACCACCTCTTTACCGTGCATCGCAGTTTTTACGCCATGAGCTACGATAAATTCAACTTCATCGTGATGAATATGGTGGAAACCACGCTTGTTAGCAGCTTCAACTATTGCTTCGGCCACTGGATGAAAGTAGTGCTCCTCGGCACTTGCAGTTAAATTTAATATATCATTTTGAGAAAAGCCCTCTTTAAATGAATAAATTTCAACTACGCTTAGGCGTCCATGTGTCAGAGTGCCAGTCTTATCAAATACAAAAGTATCAACTGAGCTTAAAGCTTCGATCGCCTTTGCACCTTTTACAAGAATGCCGTTTCTGCCTGCTTTTGAGATACTCGATTTAAAAGCAACTGGTGTAGCAAGCTTTAATGCGCAAGAATAGTCCGCTTGAAGTACGCTAGCAACACTATTCATATTTTTATTTATAATGTATGAAAGTCCAGCAAGCGAGAGTGTAACAGGCACAAGTTTATCAGCTAGTTTTAACGCTTTTACACCAATAGCTGATTTTTCATTGAGTGAAGTTTGTATGTACTCTTTGATCCTAGCTGTCGCTGTGTCGCTACCTACATTTTCAGCCCAAATTTTTATCCTACCCTCATCAACCACGGTACCGCTTATAACACGGTCGCCTCTAGCTTTTGGTATAGGCTCAGCCTCTCCGGTCATTGAGACTTGATTTACATCGGCGTTACCTTCAACGATATAACCATCAACGCCTATCGTCTCACCAGCTCCGACTACTACGATGTCGCCCTTTTTTAAATTTTCGGTTTTTACTTTTTCAAGCGTCTTTTCACCATTTAAATTTCTCTCGACCCAGACTTCTTCGATATTTGGTTTGGCTAGCTCTTTGATGAGATCATCGCTTTTGTGACTAGCACTTTCTTCCATATATTCGCCGATATTTATCATCAAATTTGTGCTATTTGCTGCTAAATGATCGCCCATTGCTAGGCTAGTGCCAATAGCTGTTGCTTCAAGCACTTTTGAAGTAACGCCCTCATGCCTTAGCTCTTTTGCACCTTCTATTAAATTTGGTGCTGTGGCGTAAAGAGTCACGGCTGATTTTAGAGTTTTATTGCTCATAAATGGCGTTATACCAAGTGCGGCAGCAGCCTTATAGATATTTGCCTTGCTTGGCAAATTTGGATCTTTTGCCTTTGTTGGAAATTCATAGCTCTTTATAAAGTTTAAAATTTTATCGTAGTTTTTATTGTATTCAACGATAATACTTTTTGCGTATTTATTTACACGAACACTTAGTGCATCAGTTCGCTCTGAGATCGCAGCCTCGATAGCGCTGACGTCGCTTCTAGCGTTTAAGCTCTCGCAAATAAACCTGGCTCTATTTTTACTCTTATGAGCTAGAGTGATCTTATTTTTGTGAGTCAAGTTCTGCTTTGACATCTTCAAAACGCTCTTTTAGTTCTTCTATGCCAGCATTTATAAGCTCGCCACCTTTGATAATCGCTTTAAATACGCACTCTTGTGCTTTTGGATTAGTCAGTACATAAGCTGCGATACCACCTAGAACTAGACCTTTTACAAAGCCAGCAGCATTAAAATTTTCAGGTACAAATGGTAAATTTTGAGCTGCATTATTTATTGCGTTATCAATTGCGCTTGGCTGAGTAGCTGCTGCATTGTTAGCCGCAGTTTCACTTGCTACGTTTTCTTCGTTGATGTAAGGGTTATTCATTATTTACTCTCCAATTTTATTAGTTTTTCTGCTATCAAAAGACCGCCGATACCAGCTGCTGTAAAAGCTGCTGCATTTAGATATTTTTTTTGTGCTATTAAATTTGAAGCATGAATGCCAACAGCACCTACAAAACCACCTGTTACAGCGTATTTCGCTATCTTTTTAGCGATATCTTTTTTAGTTGCTCTATTATTTAGATAGTCGCTAAAGCCAAGTGCAGCTGCACCCATGCCAGCGATTAAAGCTCCGCTGATGAAGTGATCAAATGGAAGTCTTGTGCTTGAAAGTGTAAAAAGACTATTTTCTTGCATTCTCTATCCTTAAGCTATATCGTTTGGTGTGATAGCTTTTGGAGCAGCTGGCTTTTTAGCGCGTGGTTTTCTTGTTTTCTTTACCACTTTTTCAGCCTCTTTTTCTACTTTTTTAGCACCGCGTTTTGCCTTTTTCTCTTCTTTTACTATAAAGTCTTTTGCATCTTTTGCAACACTTTTACCTTTTTTGTAAAGATCTTTTGCAGCCTCTTTGCCTTTATCTAAGCCTTCTTGGGCGTACTCTTTGATCTTATCTCTTTTATTCCAAGCAGCTATTGCTAAACCGCCTACTGCTAAACCTGCTAAAAATGGTAATGCCATTTTAAATCCTTTCTTTGTTTGATTTTGTAAATTATTCATTTTCTTCATCCTTATTAAAATTTTTGCTAACTACTGAAATGCCTAATGCCCCAAGTGCAAGTCCGCTAAAAAACGAGAAATTTGGATTATTAGTTATCTTTGCTAACTCGCTTTTATCAGTTTTGCCACTTGCGATATTTTGCAAGCTTTTAGTTATCTCATTAAAGTCGTTTTGATAGTTTTCTAAAATATTTGTTATGCCATTTTGCTCAAAATTTTGTGAAATTTCATTTAAATTTAGCTCATTTTTTATTTCGCAGCCACTATAAATTTCTTTTAAGCGTTGTTTTAAAGAGGTGACATATTCATTATTTGAAGTAGCCCAAAGTCTAAAAAATAGATCTTTCAGCTCTTCATCATCTAAGCTTTCACAAAATTTTTCATACATTTTATTTAGCTCTAACTCATAGTTTAAAGCTTGTATCAGCGCATCTTCTTTATTTTTTGCTGGCAAAAATATAGCTTCATTTTCGCAAGCAAGCTCGTAATCATGTGTACTCGCAAATTTTTCTATCAAGATGATCGCATTTTTTCTGATATTTGCGATCTCGTTAAAAACATCACCAAATGAAGCTAAATTTTCATATAAGCTAAGTGCGTTTTTTTCGCTGGTATATGATGCATTTAAAAGTTCATTAAGCATATTTCACTTCTTTTGCAACTTCATTTACCCTAGTTGAGATCTCTTCTAAATTTTGCCCTTTTAAAAGATCTTCCCAAAGGTTTTTTGGAAAAATTTCATGATCATATTCGATCGTTACAGAGCCGATTAGCTTGTTAAATTTTACATTTTTTATACCATTTATCTGAGCTATCACATCATCTAGGCTAGCTAAATTTACGCTACTACTTAGCTCTTTTATCTTTGGGCTAACTCTTACTCTTAGTCTACCGTTTGTGTGAGCAATCATTGAAAAATAGCTTGCAACTTGTGCTAAAGTTTGTGTTTTTATATCCATTTTCATCCTTTTTTAATTGCGTATTATCTATTTCACAGCTTAAATAAATCTGAAATTTTTTTGTTTTTCATTATCAAAAAGTAAAATGAAATGATAAAATTTAATTTCCATTTTTCTCTTGGCAATCACTGCAAATACCATAAAGTATCATCGTATGCGACTGCTCGCTAAAATTTTTTTCTTTGCAAATTTGCTCTTGCCTTTGCTCTATCATCTCATCTTCAAAATCAACTATCTTTTCACAAATTTCACATATCAAATGATCGTGCGAGGATTTTAAATTTAGCTCAAATTTCTTTACTCCATTTTCTTCAAAGCAGTTTGCAAGATGATGCATTTCGAGAAAATTTAAAAAAGAATAAATTGATGTCATTGAAATTTCATTCTTGTGTATTTTGTAAATTTCTGAAGAAATTTCTTGAGCACTTAGATGAGAGTTGCTAATGAAAAGTACATGCAAAATTTGTTCTTTTAACTCTGAGCTTTTTTGCCCAAAGGCTTCCAAAAACTCTTTAAAATGCTTATAAAATAGTTCAAAATTATCCACAAAAACCTAACTAAAATGATAATGAATATAAGGATTTTACAACTTTACTTATAAAAAAAGCATAAAATTTCTTACGAATTTCAAGTAAAGTATTTTATAAGATTGTTTTGGTATAGTGTCGCATTTTTTAAATCAAAATTAAGGAATAAAATGACTTACGACGAGCTTGAATTAGACGCCGTTTTGTTAGAGGTTTTAGAAAATAGAGGCAGTTTTGATTCTATGGACGATGAGGAGCTTTATGAGCTCATCGAACAAGTTGCACAATATACAGATGGCGATTACGAAGAAGCGTTTGAGTATATGACTCAATTTTCTCCAATCCCTAAAAAACGCTTTGTTTCACTATTTATGGTTTAGCAAAAAGCTAAGCCATAACTTCTATAAAATTAAAAATAAAAAGAGCTCTTGACTCACTTAATGAGCCAAGAAATTTGAGCTATAAGAAGTATTTTGAGATTATTTCTTTAAATTTTAGAGTGTATTTACTAGCTTTTGGGCTATTGTTGTAGATATTTTCAAAATCATACATTCGCTCATAGTAATCATTTGTATCTTGTATATTTATTTTAAGCCTTGCCACATCTAGGCTAACGCCTACAAAAGCACCACTTGTCTTGCCACGCTCCTCAGCAAATGCTGAAATTTCAGGCAAATCACTTGTGATCGCTACTTCATTACCAACGCCGCCAGTTGCTTCTGCTTTTAGACTGATCGTATCTTTTGCATTAAATAAATTTGCATAAGCTTCTGAATTTTTAAATAAAATGATCATATCAGCTGAGCTGTAACCAAGCTGTAAGCCTATGCTACCAGATGTGTAATTTACAAAAAATGGGCTTGACCATTCACCGTCATCGTTTTTAGCGATAAATACGCCTTTACCTGTTGAGCCAGTAACGATAGTGCCAGCTTTTGTCACATCAGGGATTATGGCAATCGCTTTTATGCCTTCAAATTTAGTGTTTGGCTTTAAATTTCTTGTACCAAAAGCGTTTAAAATATTTATTGCATTTTTTAGCTTTTGATTTTGGATCACATCAGCATTTAAGTATGGCGTGAAAAATAAACCAGCAAGAAATATGATTAATAGTCTTTTCATTAAAATTCCTTCCTTAAATTTTTCGTTATTATAGCCTAAAATAAACTAATGGTAAAAATATTATTAATGATTTTTTATGAGAGTTCATTATAAAATGCGACCTTTTAAGGGAAAAATATGAGTTTAATACTTTTTGTCGAATACGTCGGTATCGCATCAGCTGCACTTAGCGGGTTTTTATTTGCAGTAAAAAAGGAGTGCGACTGGCTTGGAGTCTTTTTGTCTGCATTTTTGACCGCACTTGGTGGCGGTATCATGCGTGATATGCTCGTTGGTAGGGCGGTTTATTCATTTACGCACTATATGCCAGTAAGCGTTGTTATTTTTATGTTGATTGTTTCAAGAGTGGCAAATTTACATATAAAAAGGGAAGGTTTGGAGCGAAAATTTGTATTTATCTTCGCCGATGCGATCGATGTTATTTGTTTTTCGATCGTTGGAGCAATGGTTGCCATCGAGTATAGTTACAACGTCTTTGGCGTCATGATGATCGCCTTTTTTAACGGCGTTGGTGGCGGTATCTTAAGAGATATATTGCTAAATGAAATTCCATGGTTTTTACGCACCGGACTTTACGGCACGATAAGCCTTGGTGTGGGGCTTGCTTACTTTGTGCTATATCATCTAGGTCTTACCAACATATTTTTTACTATGCTCTTGCTTGCTGCTGGCATTACAGTTAGGATGTTTGCGTTTTACAGAGGCTGGAAGCTACCTGATCTATGAAATTTAGCGAGTTTTTTGATATCTGGGTCAATGAAAACTACTATAAATTTGGCGTAGATATCGGCAAAAAGGGCGATTTTTACACAAATGTAAGCGTTGGCTATCTCTTTGGCGCCTGCCTTGCAAACTACTTTTTAAAGCTGCTTAAAAACGGCGAAATTTCTAGCTCTTGTAAGGTCGTAGAGATCGGCACAAACTCAGGCGATATGCTAGCTGACTTTGTGCAAGGAATTTTTACGCTTGAGCCAGAAATTTTGTCAAATTTAGAGCTTATCATCATCGAACCTCATGAAATTTTACGTAAAAAACAGCTTGAGACTTTTGCAAAACGCTTTGGTGGCGAAGTAAAAATAAAGCACTATGAAAATTTGGGCGAGTGCTCGTTTGATGAAATTTTTGCCATCTCAAATGAGCTATTTGACGCATTTAGTTGCGAAGTTATAGACGGACAAAATATGCTTTTTGTGGATGATGATCTAAAATTTCACTGGCAAAAAGCAGATCAAAATTTACTAGCACTTGCAAAGAAATTTGATATAAAAAAGGGCGAGATATCAACTAGCTACGCTAAATTTGTGCTCCAGCTTGCAAATGCAGCAAAAAAGGTTAGATTTTTAAGCTTTGACTACGGCGAATTTGAGCCAAAAAATGAGTTTAGTTTAAGAGTCTTTAAAGATCATCAAGTTTTTTCTTTGTTTGAAATTTCAAACCTAGCGTTATACTTTAAAAGCTCAGATCTAACATATAGCCTTTGCTTTAAGCAAGTAAAAGAGGCTTTTTGCGAGGCTGGCTTTGAGATGCTTAAATTTAAAAAACAAAACGAAGCTTTAGTTTGCGATCTTGGAGTGGATGAAATTTTATCTTTAGTGCTTGAAAATGGTAGCAAGCAAGCCTATGAAAATGCAGCTAAACAGGCAAAAATTCTACTCTCACCCGAGTTTTTAGGCGAGAAGTTTAAATTTATAGAGTTTTTAAAGAGCTAGCCTAGCGATATTGACAAAACTTGCCTCGCAAGCCTTTAAAAGATCATTTGGAGCTATTTTTATCTGTTTGCCTCTTACTCCAGCGCTTACTAACACGTATTCTTGCTCTTTTGCTCGCTCATCGATGAATGTGGCAAAGTACTTTTTCATAGCAAGCGGTGAGCAGCCACCCCTGATGTAGCCAGTGATCTTTTCTAAGTCTTTTAAATTTATAAGTTCGCAGCGTTTGGCGCCACACGCGTGAGCAAGTGCTTTTAGATCAAGCTCCAAATCGCCCTGCAAGCAAGCAACAACGAAATTTTTAGGCTCACACTCGCAAACGATAGTCTTATAAATTTGCTTTATATTTTGTTTGGTGCTAGCTGCTACGTGAATGGCTGAAAGATCGTTTAAATCGACCTCATACTCTAAAATTTCATAATTAATTTTTAGCTTATCTAAAGCTCTGGCAGCATTTGTCTTATGTATCATTTTTTCTCATTTTTGCGAATTTTTTGTATAATTATAGCCAAAACTTAAAGGAGGAAAGATGGCTGAAGAAGTTGAAGAGAAAAAGGCAAAAAAAGGTGGCAATGGTGCATTAATGATAATTATCATTGCGATATTTGTTTTGCTGCTAGTTATTGGAGGGCTAGTCGCGTTTTTGATGCTTAGTTCTGACGAGCCAAAAGAGGCAAACATGATGCAAGCACCAGCTCAGACTCAAACGCAGTCCATGCCAGCTCAAAATAAAGCAAAGCACGGTAGCAACGACTATTCAAATATGGGACCGATATATCCGCTTGATCAGTTCATTGTAAATTTACTTAGCGAAAATGGCTCAAGATTTCTTAAAACTAAGATCGATATGGAGCAAAGCGATGAGTTACTAACTCCTGAGCTTGATAAGAAAAAAGCACTTTTAAGAGATATTATTATAAGAACACTTTCATCAAAAACCTACGAAGAAGTAAGCACTGCAAAAGGCAAAGATAGGCTAAAAGACGAGATCGTCGGCAAGCTAAATGAAGTGCTAAATGATGGCTACATTAAAAACATATTTTTTACTGATTTTGTGGTGCAATGATAGGCATTGATATCGTTAAGATAGATAGGATTTCTAGACTTAAAGCTCGTTATGGCGAGCTTTTTTTAAAAAAAATTCTTAGTGATGACGAGATCGCGCTAGTAAAAAATGATGCGACTTTGGCTGGATTTTGGGCGGCCAAAGAAGCAGCTAGCAAAGCTCTTGGTGTGGGCATCAGCAAAGAGTGTGGCTTTTTGGACATTGAGCTTAGCAAAGACGCAAAAAACGCACCAAAGATAAAATTTAGCCCAAAAATTTATACAAATTTTAATATCAAAGAAGCAAGCCTTAGCATAACTCACGATGGCGGATTTGCCGTAGCTGCAGTGATGATTGTCTAAAATTTATACATTTTTACAAAGCTTTTTAATATCTTTTAGCTACTTCTGATAAATTTAAAAAACGTATTTTTATAAAATTTTTTAAAGAAAAGACGATATCTTTAATTAAGATTTAATGGAGCTAAAGAAACTAAGGATAGTAAAATGCAAATTTCTAATAACCTCCCAACTACTAACTATCTCTCAAGAGAAAACATAGCAAGAGAGATGGGATTTAAATTTAACGATATAAATGAGATACTTAGTAACGATATGGGATATGGTATGAGCTTTCCTAAATACGCAAGGCTTGATAGAAAAGCTCAAGCTGTGTCTTATGATAGACATATATATCCACTATCTGGCTTTACAAAGGGCGATGAAGCAAAAGTCACTATCATAGGAAAGCTTAGAGGTTATGATCCTGATTTTACAAGTGAGCAGTTATCAGATCTTAAAAATTTCATAAATGAAAGCAAGGGCTTGTTTGTAGAGTATATACAAGGTCAGCAAGCAAAACCAGACAATGATAAGCCAAAAATTTTAAGAGATACCCCATACACTGTAAATGAATTTTTAAATGAATATCGCGGCAATAGCGATTTGCTATTTACTAAAAACTCAAGGACTGTTGATCTGCTTGATAGCGATATGAGCATCGATGAGTTTAAAGAGGAGTGGGCTAAATATGCGTTAAAAGAGCGTTTTAATTTAACTTTATCCAGTGAAGATGCTAAAAATGCTGTTAATATATTAAAAGAGCTAAACGAAAAAGGTATTCAGAATATAGATAATCTTGAAAAAGAAGACAACGCTAAAGATAAGAAATTTACACCTATACAAGTTACTAAAAAGTCTCAAACCTATAAGCTTGAAGCTGATGAGAGATTTAAAGAGCTTTATAAATTTATAAAGAGTGAATTTGATAGTGGCAAGAGTATGTTTGAAATTTTAGAAAAAGTGGCAAAGCTTAAAGTGGATAAGAAGGCATAGGTATTTTATAAGCAAAGAATGGAATTTTTATAATTTAAATTTCAAAGAAAAAAGCATAGATATCCTAAGACTTATGCAAAAGATAAAAAATATGGCTTAGCCAGCAAAGTATTGATATTAAGTCGCTAGCAAGATAAATTTACATCCACTCAAGCACTTGCATGATATCTTTTGCGTAAAAGCACTTTAATCCTTGCGTGTCAAGCGGTTTGTTTGGGATGATAGCATTTTTAAATTTCTGCGTTTTCGCCTCTTTTAGTCGCTGATCGAGGTTAAAAATTTCTCTTATCTCGCCGTTTAGACTTAGCTCACCGATTAATACGCTATCCTTGCTAATAGGGCGGTTTTTGAAGCTACTGATTATCGCTGCTATGACGGCTAGATCGGCCGCAGTCTCGCTTATCTTAACGCCACCTGAAACGTTTATGAAGACGTCGTAGTGCCCAAGTGGAATTTCAAGCTTGCGCTCAAGAAGTGCTAGCAGCATATCTAGGCGGTTTCTCTCAAAGCCAGTCGAGCTTCGTTTTGGATAGGCACTTTCGCAAACAAGTGCCTGAATTTCGATGCTAAGCGCCCTTGAGCCTTCCATTATGATAGTTATCGCACTGCCACTCATTGCCCCACCACGTGTGAAAAATTTACTTGAAACTTCATTTGCGCTCACTAGTCCGTGCTGGCTCATCTCAAAGATGCCAACCTCACTTGTCGAGCCAAAGCGGTTTTTAAATCCACGCAAAATTCTTAACTCTCTGCTCGCATCGCCCTCGAAATAAAGCACCACATCTACCATGTGCTCAAGTACTCTAGGCCCTGCAATCGAGCCTTCTTTTGTGATATGGCCGATGATGAAAACGCAGATATTTTGACTCTTTGCAAGTCTCATCAGCTCAAATGTGATCTCGCGAACCTGTGTGATCGAACCTGGAGCAGAGCTTATATTTTGACTATAAAGCGTTTGAATGGAGTCAATGACTAGCACCTTGTAGTCGCTCTTTTGCACCTCTAGCAGGATATCTTCTAGGCAAATTTCAGTTAGCAGGTATAAATTTTTATCCACCGCATTTAGCCTGTCAGCTCTCATTTTTATCTGGCTTTGACTCTCTTCACCGCTTACATAGAGCGTTTTTTTACCGTCTTTTGCTAAATTCGAGCCTATTTTTAAAAGCAATGTTGATTTGCCGATGCCCGGACTACCACCTATTAAAACTAGCGACCCCTCCACAACACCGCCACCAAGAACAAGGTCGAGTTCGCTATCTTTGGTGCTAAATCTCGTGAAATTTTGAATTTCTACCTCGTCGATGCTTACGGCCTTGCTAGGTGCGCCGCTACTTTTTGCTATCTCTTTGCTTATCTTTATCTCTTGCTGGCTAAGCTCGACAAAGCTATCCCAAGCTCCACATTGCGGGCATTTACCTAGCCATTTGCTCTGCTGGTTTCCGCAGGCTTGACACTCAAAAACTGGCTTTGCTTTTGCCATAAATTATCCTTTTTAAAATTTCAACTACTATCACTCCAAAAGTCGCTCCGATCATATCAGCCACGATGTCAAGCAGGCTAAAGCTCCTGTTTGGTAAAAACGCTTGAACGAGCTCTATTTGCACGCCAAAGGCTAAAAGTAGGGCTAAATTTTTAAAAATTTTAAACTCATAGCCAAGATAAAGCAGGATGTATAGGACGCAAAAAGCTAAAAAATGATTTGCTTTGTCCCACGAATTTTCGATGATAGTAGGAGATTTTGGAGTAAATGCAAGAAAATCAATTGCCAAAAGAGCAGCGAAAAAGCAAATTTTACTAAGAAATTTTACGCTACTCAAAAATGGCGTCCATTAGCTCGTCTAAAAACTCGTCTGGATTAAATTTGATGATATCATCCATGCTCTCGCCAACGCCTATATAAAATATAGGTAGCTCAAGCTCTCTTGCCACGCCAAATAGTGCTCCGCCCTTTGCAGTGCCATCAAGCTTTGTGATGATGACGCCATCAAGCGAGACGATATCGTTAAATGCCTTTGCTTGCGCAACTCCGGCGTTACCTTGCGTTCCATCAAGAATC
This sequence comes from Campylobacter concisus, assembly GCF_902460625.1. GTDB lineage: Bacteria > Campylobacterota > Campylobacteria > Campylobacterales > Campylobacteraceae > Campylobacter_A > Campylobacter_A concisus_AD. Next base: position 5,973 of record NZ_CABPUT010000001.1, on the reverse strand, counting down.
AAAATTTTTCGGTGAGGTGCTTTTTCGTAAGCTTTTTTGCTAATACGAACGATCTTTTCTAGCTCATTTGCTAAATTTGTCTGGTTTTGAAGCCTGCCGGCTGTGTCAAGGATGACTCGGTCAATACCTTTTGCAAGAGCTGAGCTAATCGTATCGTAAGCAACAGCCGAAGGATCATGCCCTTGCTGTGTGGCGACTATTGGCACATTTAGTCTGATTGACCATTGGCGTAGCTGCTCGATCGCTCCAGCTCTAAATGTATCACAAGCGCCTAAAATGACGCTTTTACCATTATTTTTATATAAATTTGCAAGCTTTGCGATGGTTGTCGTCTTACCAGCACCATTTACGCCGAGGATAAGATCGACAAATGGCTTATCAGGCTCGATCACACGCTCATTTTCGTAGATAAAATAGCTACTCATAACGCGCCTAAGATCAGCTCTGCTCACTTCATCTTGTGGCGGCAAGTAGTATAAAATTTCTTCCACGATCTCATAGGCTACGTCAGCTTCAAGTAAAATTTCTTCTAAGCTCTCTTTGTCTATCTTTTTCGACTTCTTAGCTGAGCTTATCGCTCCAAAAGTCTTCTCAAAGCCTTTTTTTAGAAAATCAAGCATTATTTTGTTGCCCTATTTATGTCATTTTCAAGCATCTCTTCAGGCACAAGACCGATGTAGCCTTGAACGTAGTCACCATTCGCTTTAAAAAGTGCTGACGCAGGCAAACCTTTTATGCCGCCCATCGCTTTTTCAAATAAAAAATTTCCCTCGCCAACCGCGACTTCGTATTTTATTTTATATTTTTGAGCAAAATCTTTTACTTCATCTTCACTTTTGTCTTCAAGTAGCACACCAACGATATCTAGTTCGTTTTTAAATTTCTCGCTTAGGTTATTTAAGTGTGGGATCTCGGCCTTGCAAGGTGGGCACCAAGTGGCGAAAAATACGTAAAGCGTTGCTTTTTTACCATCTTTTACATCAAAGCCATTGCTTCTTTTTGTAATCTGCATGGTTGTGCCACTTAGCAGCTTTAGATTTATCTCTTTTATCTCGTTTTCTTGGGCACTTTCACTCATTTTTGGAGTGAGTGAATCTTTGCTTAAATTTTCGTCTTTGCTAGTATTTTTATCTAAAATTTTGCCCTGCGTTTGTTCGCTTGTATTTTGCTCTTTTTTTTGCTTGTTCTCGTCGCCGCATCCAAAAAATGCAAAAATGCAAAGTGATGTTATAATTGCTCGTTTTAATGTCATAAAATTCCTTTTGAATAAGATTTCAGGATTATACAAGAAAGAGCATAAAATGAGCGTTAATTTAGAAAAAAATGAATTTAGAAAAAATGCAAGAGCAAATTTAATGAAACTTACTAAATTTAAGGCCAAATGCTCGCACTATAAAGCTACGAAAACTCTTTTAAATTTGATAAATTTTACAAATTCCAAGAAAGTATTGTTTTATTTGCCACTTAGCTACGAAGTTGATGTGCTTAAAATAAGGCGAAATTTATCACATAAATGTGAAATTTTTGCCCCTTTTATGGTAGGTCTTAGCTTAAAGATGGTAAGATTGCGACTGCCATTTATAACTTATAAATTTAACGTCAGACAGCCATCTGGCAAAAAAATGGATAATGTTAGACTTGATATGGCAGTAGTTCCAGCGATTGGGGTTGATGGAGCTATGGCTAGGATAGGGCACGGAAAAGGATTTTATGATAGATTTTTTGACTCTTTGCCCATTAAGCCAAAACGGATAGTTTTTCTTGAGATAAAAGACTTTTATACCAAAGATGTGCTTTCAAATACACAAGACGCGGTAGCAGACTTTTATATAACCCCAAATAAAAATTATATAAAAAGAGGAATAAATGATAGAGGTTTTAATAGGCTTAGGAGCCGGTGTGGCTGGCGTTGGAGCAGGGTATCTATACGCCAAAAAGATAAATGATGCAAACTACAACATCTTCTTAGAACAAGCAAAAGCAAAGGCAAAAGCTATCGAGTACGAAGCTGAGCTAACGCTTAAAAATTCTAAAATTTCAGTACAAGAGGCTGAATTTGAGGCTAAAAAAAGATACGATGACAAGACGACAAAGCTTCAAAAAGAGTATGCAAGTAAATTTGATGAACTAGCCAAAAAAGAGAAAATTTTGCTAAATGAGCAAGAGCTTTTAAACGAAAGTAAAGAGCTTTTTGAAAAAGAAAAGCAAGACGCAAAGATAACTTACGAAGAGGGTTTAAATTTAAAAGCGACTTATCAAAACAAGGTAGAAGAAGCGATAAGAGTACTTGAGCACGCTGCTGGCTTAACAGAAGAAGAGGCAAAAGAGGTCGTGCTTAAAAAGGTCGAAGAGAAGTCACGTGCGGATATCGCTCACATCGTCAGAAAATATGAAGAAGAGGCTAAAAGAGAGGCTAAAAAGAGAGTTAATTACATCTTGGCGCAGGCTACGTCAAGATTTGCTGGAGAATTTGCGGCTGAGCGTCTGATAAATGTCGTAAATATTAAAAATGATGAGCTAAAAGGTAGGATCATTGGCAAAGAGGGACGTAACATCAAGACCCTTGAAATGGTGCTTGGCGTTGATATCATTATCGACGATACACCGCATGCGATCATCTTAAGCAGCTTCAACCTTTACAGACGTGCGATCGCAACAAGAGTGATCGAGCTTTTGGTGGAGGATGGAAGAATCCAACCTGCGAGGATAGAAGACCTTCACAAAAAAGTGACTGAAGAATTTGAGCAAAGTATACAAGAAGAGGGCGAAAACATCGTCATGGATCTTGGTCTAAATAAAATTCATCCAGAGATAGTAAAACTAATAGGCAAGCTTAAATTTAGAGCAAGCTACGGTCAAAATGCCTTGGCTCACAGCCTTGAAGTAGCTCACCTTGCTGGTATCATCGCAGCTGAGTGTGGCGGAGATGAGAAGCTTGCAAAAAGAGCTGGTATACTTCACGATATTGGTAAAGCGCTAACTCACGAGTATGAGGGCAGCCACGTTGATCTTGGAGCTGAAATTTGCAAACGCTACAAAGAGCATCCAGTTGTCATTAATGCCATCTACGCTCACCACGGCCACGAAGAGGCAACAAGCATAGAAAGTGCGGCTGTTTGCGCAGCTGACGCACTAAGTGCAGCTCGTCCAGGTGCAAGGCGTGAGGTGCTTGAGAGCTTCTTAAAGCGTGTCGAAGAGATCGAAAATATCGCAAAAAGTAAAGACGGTATCAAACAAGCTTATGCAATCAACGCTGGCCGTGAGATTCGCGTCATAGCAAACGCTAAGCTCATAAATGACGACGAGGCAGTGCTTGTAGCAAAAGAGATAGCTCAAGAGATCGAGAGCAAGGTGCAGTATCCTGGTGAGATAAAAGTAAGCGTCATCAGAGAGACTCGTGCTGTTGATTTTGCAAAATAACGGCAAAATATGAAATTTCTTTTTTCAATTTTATTATTTTTCTCAATTGGCTTTGCCAGCGAGGAGCTTGTGCTGGACTCGGCAAACTCGTTTATAACAACTATGAGAGGCGCTAGAAACGCTCCTATAAAAGAGCTAATCGAGCAGTCAAAAGCGACGATCATCTTTCCAAGTGTTAAAAAGGTTGGTTTTGTCGTTGGTGGCATGGGCGGAGATGGCATCATGGTTGTTGGTAACATTAACTCGCCAAGTGAAATTTTACCAGTTAGCATAAGTGGCGGTAGCATCGGTATACAGCTTGGTTATGAAGATAGTTCACTTGTACTTTTTATATTTAAAGATAGTATTATCCACGATATTAAAGATGCCAAGATCACGCTTGATGCAAAGCTATCAGTAGCTTTTGGTGACATTGGACGCAATTACAGTAAAGTAAGCGATTTTAAATTTTCAAGTGATATCTATGCTTATGCTGCAAATGATGGTTTCTTTGCGGGAGCTAGCTTTGGTGGAGCAGTCATCAGCGCAAGAGAAGAAATTTTAAAGCAAAGTGGCTATGCATACGAACAGCTAATAGCCTCTGCATCTAAACTTTTAGGAGATTAATGCAAGATATCATAAACTCAGTTTCAACATACGGCTATATTGTATTGTTTTTTTATAGCCTTGGTGGCGGTATGGTTGCATTAATCGCTGCTGGAATTTTAAGTTTTGCTGGCAAGATGGATATTACTCTTAGTATAATTGTCGCTGCTGTGGCAAATACAATCGGCGACACGCTAATTTTTTATGTCGCAAGATTTAATAAAAACTCACTTATGCCTTATATCAAAAACCATAAAAGAAAGCTTGCTTATGCAGGAATTTTGGCCAAAAAACACGGTGATAAGATAATATTTATCAAAAAATTTATTTACGGAGTTAAAACTTTGGTTCCTATCGCGCTTGGACTTACGAAGTATTCATTTTATAAATTTAGCATTATAAATTTGATCTCGTCAGTACTTTGGGCGATCATTATCGGATTTGCCAGCTTTAAAGCGGGTGATTATTTTGTAGGTGCAAGCGACTATCTTGGCGAGCATGGATATATTATGCCTCTTGCTATGGTTTGTTTGTTGCTTGGAATTTGGTTTTTTTTACAACATATTACAAAAAGGAGAAAAGCATGAAAAAGGTTATATCTGCTTTAATCGTAGTTATCGTGGTGGCCATTGGAGCGGTTTATTTTGCTTCAAATGAGGTGGAGAAAAACTATCAAAGGATAGTGAATGATCTAAACAATATTAAGGGCTTTAAAATTTCTAATAACAATTACAAAAAAGGTTTTTTTGGCTCAAAAGGATCATTTGATTTTAGTGTTTCAAAAGATCTTTTGGAAAATATATTTGGTAAAAATGTAAATGAGGATTTGGTTTTTAAAGTAGAAAATGAAATTTCTCATACAGTGCTTGCTTTTATAGATGGCTTTGAAATAGACTCAAAAATTTCTATCCAAAACGATATGATTAAAAACATTATCGCAACATTTATGGGATCAAATGTTATTGCAACAACTAAAACAAAAGTTAGCCTAACTGGCGATAAAAATGTGGATATTAAATTTAGCAATATTGAATTTAATGATAAGCAAAAAACTGCCGTTAATACAAAAGATATAAAGATTGGTATGACGCTTGATTCAAAAGATAGTATAAACAGCTTAAAAGTTGAAGCAGATAAGATTGTTTTGAAAGATTTTAGTGAGTACAACAAAGTTGATCTAAATATCGAAGGATTTTATATTGACTCAAGTTATAAAGAGCCAGTTAAGATTTCAAAAATTTTAGAGAGTCAGCTTGTACCTTATTTAGCAAAAGTTAAATTTAAAAAGGTGTCTTTCGCGTCTAACGATATAAGTAATATTTTGATAGATGACTTTAAGTATGACTCAAAATTTGAAATCTCAAATGATCTTGGAAGATCAGACGATGTTATAAAAATAGGTATAGTGGCAGTTGATAAAATAAAATATACAGATTTTATCTTTGATAGCAAAATCTCAAACATCAATGTGCCTGCGTTAAATAATGTATTGGACAAGCTTAATAATTTAAATAATGAAGAAAATTATAATGTTTTAGCTGGATTAAATTTTGATGAGACAATAGATCAAATATTAGAAAAAAATCCAAGTATAAAAATAGATACATTAAGCTTTAAAAAAGGAGATAAGACTTTAAAGCTAAATTTGGATGCAGCAGTAAATGGCTTTAAAAAGGGAACAAACCAGTCAGAAATTTTTGATAAATTATCTCTTAGTGGAAAAATAAGCGTCGATGAAAGTCTGACGAATTTTTTTGATACATTAGTACCAGAAGTAGCTTTTGTTGAGCCTACTTTGATATCTGCTGGATATTTTAAGGAAGAGGATAAAAAAGTAATAAGCGAATTTAAATATGATCCAAGCAAAAAAGATATTATATTTAATGGAAAAGTTGGACTTCAAAATTTCTTTATGGGTTTTTAAAAATTATCCTGATTTTTATCTGCATTTAAGCATCACTTCTATAT